>CAZHEY010000006.1:0-112180 GCA_964532025.1 uncultured Alistipes sp.
GTATCGAGACGAACAACACGCTCTCGGACAACACGGATATCGAGCACGAATACAAACGCTCGATCTATTCGACACTCCTCTTCACCGAATTCATGGATCGTAAGTTGAACATCATCGACTGTCCGGGATCAGACGACTTCTGCGGAAATCTGTTTTCGGCATTCAAAGTCGGCGACGTCGGCGTCTTCCTCTTCAACGCCCAAAACGGGGGCTGGGAGGTCGGCAGCGAGATCCAAGCACGCTATGCCCGCATCCTGAAAAAACCCGTGATCGGTGTCATCAACCAACTCGACGGCGATAAGGCTTCGTTCGAAACCGCCTTCGAGGCGATCAAAGCCTCGTCGCGCGTCAAACCCGTAATCATCCAATATCCGATCAACCAAGGGGCCGAATTCAATGCGTTCATCGACGTGCTGCTGATGAAAATGTACCGTTTCAAGGACAACGACGGCCACCGCGAGGAACTCGACATCCCGGCCGACGAACTCGAGAAGGCCCAACTGCTCAACAAAGAGCTGGTCGAACTGGCAGCCGAACACGACGAGGCACTCATGGAACTCTACTTCGAGAAGGGCACACTCACGCAGGACGACATCCGTTCGGGTCTGAAAATCGGCCTTTCGAAACGGGAGCTGATGCCGATCTTCTGCACCAGCGGCAAGCGCGACATCGGTACAAAACGCCTCATGGAGTTCATCATCAACGTAGCCCCCGGCCCGCTCAAAGCCCCCAACTTCTTGTCGACCGAAGGGGAGGAGATCGAAGCCGACGAAGCTGCGCCGACCGTGGCGTTTGTCTTCAAGAGCCAGTTGGAGCAGCACATCGGCGAGATCAACTACTTCCGCGTCATTCGCGGCAAGATCTCCGAAGGCTCGGAGCTGATCAACAACCGCACAGGCAACAAAGAGAAACTCTCGCAGCTATTCGCCGTAGCGGGTAAAAACCGCATAAAGGTGACCGAACTGTTGGCCGGAGACATCGGCTGTACGGTCAAGCTGAAAGGCACACGCACCAACGATACGCTCACGGCAGTCGGCACGTCCATGGCCGTCGAACCGATCGTCTTCCCCGAACCGCGCTACCGCGCCGCGATCAAGTGCAAGGAGCAGGCCGACGAAGAGAAGTTGGGCAAGATCCTCAACGACGTTAAGTTCGAAGATCCAACCATTCTGGCCGAATACTCCAAGGAGCTGAAGCAAACGATCATACAGGGTCAAGGTGAGCATCAGCTCAACCTCTTGAGATCGCGCATCCTGAGCGAGAATAAAATCACCTACGACTACATTTCGCCACGTATCCCCTACCGCGAAACGATCACCAAAGTCGCACAGGCCGACTACCGCCACAAGAAACAATCGGGCGGCGCAGGTCAGTTCGGCGAGGTACACCTGATTATCGAGCCTTATACCGAAGGGATGCCCGAGCCAAAGAACTACAAGATTCCGGGCAAGGGCGATCTGACGGTCAACGTCAAAAACAAGGAAGAGGTGCAGTTGCCGTGGGGCGGAAAACTGATTTTCTGCTCGGCAATCGTCGGCGGTGCTATCGACGCACGCTTCATGCCGGCCATTCTGAAGGGTATCATGGAGAAGATGGACGAAGGCCCGCTGACGGGTTCTTACGCACGCGACATCCGCGTAGTGGTTTACGACGGCAAGATGCACCCGGTCGATTCGAATGAGATCTCCTTCAAACTCGCCGCCCGCAACGCCTTCAAGGAGGCATTCCGCAACGCCGCACCGAAGATCATGGAACCGATCTACAACATCGAGGTACTCGTGCCGAGCGACTGCATGGGTGCGGTGATGAGCGACCTGCAAAACCGCCGTGCGATGATTGCCGGCATGGAGTCCGACAAGGGATTCGACCGACTCAACGCGCTGGTTCCGCTGGCCGAACTCTACCGCTACTCGACCACCCTGTCGTCGCTGACTTCGGGATCGGCCACCTACACGATGAAATTCGCATCCTACGAGCAAGTTCCGGCCGACGTGCAGGACAAACTGCTGAAAGCCTACACCGACACCGACGAAGAGTAGGTTCTCCGCAACGTATCACACAAGAGCAGGGCTGTTCCTTTCCGGAGCAGCCCTGTTTTGTTTGGTGCGAATCGACCGAGAGATTGGTTGTAAATTTCTTGGCGAGTTGGTTTCGGCTTGCGCAGCAAGTCGGCAGGCCGCAGCTCCGCCACGCGGAGGCCTGCTCTTCGCTGCGCTTCGAGCCGTCCCCGCGAGCCGCTGCCTGAGAACAAAACAATGCTTTCTTAAAAAGAAAATCACCAACAAAGATTACTGCTTGATCCGCAAATAGAGGTTCTCGATCCTCGAGCTCCGTCGAGAGGTCGCAAATACCTGTTCTTGGCGCAAACATCTCTTGTGCCAAGCAGATAAAACATCACAGCAGAACTTTGCGACATCTCGACAAGCTCGATGATCGAATGGATTTTTTCACAATAGATTGGACTCAACCCGGACGAAAGGAAAGCTCGGGAGGAAAGTCAGGTTCTCGATCCTCGAGCACTGTCGAGAGGTCGCCAACGCCTGTCCTCGATCCTCGAGCTCCGTCGAGAGGTCGCCAACGCACAACCGAATTGTGCTCAATCCACGAATGGAATTTATCGCCGCCTGATCTACTGCACCTTCAGCGACATCCGATGGGCGTCCGTGCCGTCGTGGTAATAGCCGCGCAGTAATTTATCGCAGCGAAAGCCGTTGCGCTCATAGAGCGCGATCGCCGGCCGATTGTCCGTGCGCACCTCAAGCGTCAGCGTGCGCAGCCCCAGTTCGCGCGCTGCGTCCACCGCCGCATCGACCAGCTGCTGACCAACGCCCAACCCACGGGCTTCGGGAGCTACGGCCACGGAGTAGATCCGCAGGTTTTGCGCCGTTCGCCGAGCCAACAACGAGAGGTAGCCCACCACCTCGTTTCCACGACAAGCAACCCGGCAACCGCCCTGTGAGCGGGTGACGAGGTAGTGCAACTGCCGACGCGAAAAGGCATCGCCCGGCTCGAAGCAGCTTCTTTCGATCGCCGCCACCGCCTCGAGATCGTGCACCGTAGCACGCCGTATGGTCACCTCCGGCGTCATTGGGCATGCAACTGATTGAGTTCTCGAATGAAGTGGTTGAGAATGCGGTAGTAGAGTTCGTCACCCAACACAGCATCCTCCACCTCGTGGTCGATACTCGGATTGTCGTTGATCTCGATCACCTTGGCCTTGCCGTTGATGAGCTTCAGATCGACTCCATAAAGTCCCTTGCCGATCAGCGCCGCCGCCTTGACGGCCGTGTCGAGCACATGCTGCGGCACGTTGTAGATCGGGATCGTATCCCACGCCCCACACAGGTTTTTCCCCGTGTCGTCGTGCGCATGGTTGTAGATCTGCCAATGCCCCTTGGCCATGTAGTATTTGCAGGCAAAGAGCGGCTCGCCGTCGAGCAGGCCAATCCGCCAGTCGTAATCGGTCGGAATGAACTCCTGTGCCAGCAACACCGACGAATGGACAAACATCTCATCGAGAGCCGCCCGCAACTCCTCTTCGTTGGCCACCTTGTGCATGCCCACCGAGAACGAACCGTCGGGAATCTTGAGGATAAACGGCGCACCAAGCTGTTCGCTGATCTCGGCAAAGGTGCTGTTGTCGGAGCGGAAAAGCAACCGCGAAGCCGGTGTCGGGATGCGGGCCTTCTCGAACAACTCACAGAGATAGACCTTGTTGGTGCAGCGGATGATCGACTCCGGATCGTCGATCACAGCGATGTCGTTGACGGCGGCTTTCTGCGCCATGCGGAACGTATAGTGGTCGATCGAGGTGGTAGCGCGGATAAACAGGGCGTCGAACTCCATGAGCCGCGCGGCATCCTCCTCGGTGATTAGCTCGGCATGAATATTCATGCGGCGGGCGATCTCCAGAAATTTGTTCATCGCATCCTTGTCGCTGGGCGGAAATTTCTCCGCCGGGTCGTAGAGAATCGCCAGACTGTAACGCGCCGGACGTGCGGTGCGCGGGGTGCGCCACACTTTTTTATTGAAATTGTCGAGGGCATTGGCGAAGTCGTCCTGCTCGCCGTCGGTCAGTTGCCGCAACGAGAGGGGCTGCACGGCTTCGATCTGGTTGCGCGTGTGGTTGTTGAACACGACCTGAAGGATCGGACACGGATAGAGGTCGAAGATATAGCGAGCGATCTTCTCCAGCCCCTTCTCCTTGCACGCCCCGAAGTAGATGTTCATGCGCCAGACCTCGTCGGTGATGTTGTTGCGCGTGATCCATTGGTGGCAGATCTTCTGCAAGGTGCGATCCATGCGGAATCCCGCACCGGCCTCGAGCTTATTGAGGGTTTCGACCCCCGGAATGACCCGGTGACCGCGAGCCTGCGCCAACAACGAGGCGTAGTAGCCTTCGGAGTTGTAGGAGTAGTCGTTGCTCAGGTTAATGACCACCTTGGGGGTACGTTCGCCGTAGCGGTGTTCGAGGTAGTCCGCGACCGTCATGAGTGAATCGGTATCGCAATAGGGAGTCCAGTCGTTCAGACTGTCAAGAAGTAGAAATACACTGTTCATGTATATGCATAGTTGTTTTTGAACAGGCCAAATGTATGCAAATAAACCATTCGTTGTTCCGCTCCACGCCCGATTTCGCAAAATAAAAAGCCGGACTATTTTGAAAGTCCGGCTTTTCAGAAGATTAGCGAGGTTCGCTATGCCTCGACACACTTGGCTGCCGCTTTTGCAGCAACGGCCTTGTCGAGTTCGATGATGAAATCCGAGAGGATGTTCATGTAGTTGATAAAGGCATCGTAGGCCGAATCGTAGGGATTGAAGTAGGTGTGTACATCCCCGTCCGAAAGCCATTTGGTCGCCATGTAGTAGAAGTGGTCGGAGGTTTGCATAAAGCTCCACGCGTAGTCGAAATCGGCATTCTTCAACGCCTCGACCTTCTCTTTCTGGGCATAGAGCTTCGAGAACGCCTCGTTCTGCAACTCGTTGCCGAGCCATGCCGTCACGTCGCGCTCCTCATCGGCCCACGACATCACGTGCGGACAATGCAGCACCGAAACCGGTTGGTATTTCTTGGCAGCTTCGGAGACGGTTGCAAACTCCAGATCGTTCTTCTTGGCCAGCAACGCCTTGGGCAGTGCGCGCATGAATTCGAAGATTCCGCTATCGGCCGTCTGATGCTCGCCGAAGGTCTCGTAATCCATAAACAGGTTGACCACCTCGCCCGGAGTCTCGTCCGAGGCGATCCATTGTGCATATTTGTCGACCGTCAGCGGCCACTGATCCCAGCTTCGGTTCGAGAAGCGGAAAGCGATGTCGTCCGAGAGTTTGTAGTTGCGCAGCAACAGCCGCAGCTTCTGGTCGATAGCATTGGCATACACGTAGTTGGGCGACTTCCAGCCCAGCACATGCTTTGCGCCCTCGGCCAGCATCGTGCGGAAGCCCATACCGGCCACCATCTCCCCGATCTCGTCGGAATAGATCAGCTCGGTATTACGGAAAGCGGTAGGTTTCACGCCAAACTCCTTTTTGAGCATCGCCGTGTGTAACTTGACCTGCTCGGTGAAATCCTCCTTCGAGGCCAACGAAGCCAACGAGTGCGAATAGGTTTCGCCCAAGAACTCCACACATCCCGTAGCGGCCAGCTCCTTGAACGAATCGAGGACTTCGGGGGCAAAGGCGCGGAACTGCTCGACGGCAATTCCCGTGATCGAGAACGAACAGCGGAATCGCCCCTTATTCTCCTTTATGAGCTTCAACAGCAGCGCATTCATCGGCAAATAACATTGCCGAGCGACCTTCTGCATGATCGAGCGGTTCATCAGATCATCCAGATAGTTATGATCCTTGCCCATGCTGAAGAAGCGGTATTTCTTCAACCGCCACGGCTGATGCACCTGAAAATATAAACAAACGGTTTTCATAGTCCTTATTTTTTTGTATTCTGATTCTCGGCAATAGCGGCTTCATAGACCGCCTTGATCTTGGCCGCCGCGTCGTTCCATTTGAGGTTGGCGACCTCTTCAAGACCCTTCGACGCGAACATCTCCGACAGTGCGGGGTAGCGGATCAGGGCATAGATTGCATCGGCAAGCGCATCGACATCCCAATAGTCGACCTTCACGGCGTAATCCAGCACCTCGGCCACACCGCTCTGCTTCGAGATAATCACCGGCACGTTCGAGCGCATGGCTTCGAGCGGCGAGATTCCAAACGGTTCGGAGACCGACGGCATGACGTAAACGTCCGAAAGTTGAAACATCTTGTGCACATCCTCACCGCGCAAAAATCCGGTGAAATGGAATCGGTCGGCAATACCCAGCCGCGCCACACGACGGATGACGTGGTTCATCATATCGCCCGAACCGGCCATGACGAAGCGCACGTTGGGCACGCGTTTGAGTACCTTGGCCGCGGCCTCAACAAAGTAATCAGGCCCTTTCTGGTAGGTGATACGACCAAGGAAAGTCACGATCTTGTCGTCGACGCCGCGTGTAGGAACTGCACCTCCGTTCTCGGCAAATCGCACGGCGTTATGCACGGTGACGACCTTTTCGGGCGGCAATCCATAACGCGTGATGATGATGTTGCGCGTGAGATTCGACACGGCGATCACCCGATCGGCCGCGTGCATTCCGGCACGTTCGATCGCATAGGTCTGCGAGTTGATGTTCTCCCCGCTGCGGTCGTACTCGGTGGCGTGCATGTGGACAACCAACGGTTTTCCCGAGACGCGTTTGGCGGCAATTCCGGCATAGTAGGTGAGCCAGTCGTGGGCGTGAATCACGTCAAACTGCCCCTCCAACTCCTTGGCTACCTGCGCCGCAACCACGGCATAACGTGCAACCTCCTCCATGAGGTTCGCGCCATACTTCCCCGAGAAATTGTAGCGTTGTTTCCACACATCGGTTGTCGACCAAGTTTTTTCGCCCGATTTGACATACTGCTCATGGTAGGTAAGGTACTCCTCCGGCGAGATATAGGGAACCATATTCGAGTCGATCTGAATAAACGACATCTTCTCCAACACATCGTCCGCGCCACTTCCCGTCGAACCATAGAGAGCATCTACTTCCGACGCATTCATCACACGCGTGAAGCGTTGATCTTCGTCGCCATACGCATGCGGCATCACAAACGTCACATCGACGCCGTTGCGTGCCAGCCCACGTGTCATTCCGTAACAGGCTGTACCTAAACCGCCCGCAATATGGGGAGGAAATTCCCAGCCAAACATTAAGACTCTCATATCGCTATTTTAAGTTTACAATTATTATCCCATTTCGAAGCCTCCACCCCACGCAGCGTCGCCGCAGTCGGGATTCGAGCCATCCGAAACTCACTCTATTTAACCGACTTGGCTTTCGTCGCTGCCGGTTTTTTCGCAGCTGCCGGTTTCTTTGCAGCCGCAGTTTTTTTTGCAACTGCCGGTTTGGCTTTCGCCGTCGTTGCTTTTTTTGCCACCGTGCCTTGCGGCTTTGCGGCTACTTTTCGTTCGTCAACCATGCCGTTGATTTCCAACGCCGCAGCGACACTCCAAGCCTGCGAAATTGCCCCTCGCGGAGCAAACGGAGGATCGGCATCGTACAACTCGGCGATTGAACCGATGCCGTAGGATTGAATGTCGTCCTCGAATCCGGCAAGAGCCTCCTCGGCCTGCGGCAGGAAAGCCGCGCCGTCCATATCGAAGCAGGCTTGCACGTAGAAGGTTAGCAACCACGGCCATACCGAACCGTTCTTCGCCGCCAAATCGCGTTCGGCGGGAGTTCCCTCCTGCGAGCCTTTGTAATTCGGATTCCGGGGCGAAAGCGAACGCAATCCCTTGGGAGTCAACAGATGCTGACGCACCGTGCGGATCACCTCCAGCCGAAGTTCGTCGCCGATTATCTTATACGGAAGCCCACAGGCCAAAATCATATTGGGACGGATCGAGCGATTGACGCCCTCCGCACCCACGTAGTCGGCCAAATAGCCTTCGTCGAGCCGGAAGAGTGCGTCGAATGCGGCAGCCGTCTGCGCCGGGAGAGCCTCCCATGCAGCCACGAAGGCTTTGTCACCGGATTCGCGAGCCAGCTCCAACGCATAGCATACGGCATTATACCACAAGGCATTGACCTCAACCTGATAGCCATTGCGCGGCGTTACTGCCACCCCGTCGACGCGCGAATCCATCCACGTCAGCGGCCGCTCGTCCGACGAGGCCCAGATCAGGCCGTTGTCGTTCAGCACCACCCGACCGGCCACGCCGCGGCGGTAGCTCTCGAGAAGTTGCTTCATCGCCGCGCCATAACGTTTCCAGACCGCCTTACCGCCGATCTGTGCGCCGAGCCGCTGCAATGTCCAGAAGAACCAGAGGGGCGCATCAACCGCCACAGCCGCCGATGCCGAGCCGGAGAACATCCCGTCGTGCATCGCGCGAACCTGCGTATCGAGTGCATCCATGCAATCCTCCTTGTGGTTCTGCCGCAAGGTGATGCCCGGAAGCGAGATAAAGGTCTGTCGTCCCGACTCTCCGTGCCACGGATAGCCGGCAACCACCTCGGTGCATCCGCCCGGACGGCGGATCAGGAACTGCCGCGCGGCATGCTCCAGACAGCTCACGAAGTCCACCTTATGGGTACGGCGAGCTATCGAGCCGCCAAAAACCTCTTCGATGGTCTTGGTCGAACCCATCTCGTCGAGCGATGCCGAGAAGATGATGCTCTCACCCTTTTTCAGTTCGGTTTCGAAATAACCGGTAGTCATCAGATCCTCATGCCCCTCGTATCCGCGAGCCAACTCCTGCTGATACTCGAAATTGTAGTACCAATCGGGGGCAGGCACAAACTCCACATCGGGCTTGCTGGTCTGCAAATAGAGCCACGGGAACGACCCGTAGAGTCGGCATTTCACGCCGTTCACTGCCGGATAGGAGTGCCCGTCGGCCTCCATGTTGGCATGCGTAAGCGCATGCTTGTTGCGGAAAGCGAGGAACGGACGCAGGCGCAACCGGGTTTCGGAGTGGGCATCGACGAGCGTATAACGGATCATCAACTGCGTGCGTTTGTGAATCCACAGCATCTCCTTCTTCAGAATCACCCCACCCACACGATACGTGATCGTCGGGGTCGGGGTATACCCGAAGTCGGTAATATATTTGTGTCCGCGCGGTTCGTAAGCACCCTGAAAACGGTGCAGCGCCAGATTGAACGACTGATCGTGCTGGATGATCGTTTCGTCGAGCGACGAGAGCAGTACGTAAGTCTGGCCGCTGTCGTCGATCGGAGCTACCATCAATCCGTGGTAACGTCGGGTATTGCAGCAGACGATCGTCGTACTCATATATCCGCCGATACGGTCTGTTGCAAGCATTTCGCGTTGGAGCGAATACTCCAAGTTTCCTAATTCGCTTTTGTCAAAGGTTAGTGCTGACATGATTTCCTTATCTATCCGGTTCGTCCTATAAAGATACTAAAAATTACAAATCAAAGCAATCTTATTTCTGAAAAATCACATTTTTCAGCTTTTATATGCTTCCGATTTAACTACGCCCACTTCACCAGCGCGAAATCCATGCGGTGCGGCAACAGGGGGTTCGAGGGGTACACACGCAGTGCCACATCGAATGTTCCGGCCTCCTCGGGCACGAAATCGAGGGCATAGGTCTCCAGCGAGCCGTCGGTTTTGGTACGCACAAGCGGAATCGTCCGCGTGACGTTGACGCTCTGCCCTCCGACAATCTGGCCGGCAATGACCATCTCGACTCCGATATCCTCGGGTTGGAGGTTGGCAATGTCGATCGTCACCTCGAAATGGTAGTTCGACCCGACGCACACGGCACTCTTGTCGATCTGAATCCGCTGCACGTCTACCACACGCACCTTGTCCCACGCCGCCGAAACCTTGCGTTTCCACGCTGCGATCTCGCGGGCGGTCTGGTAGGCATCGGCCGTCAACGTGCGTTTGCGCGCTGCGAGCTTGTTGTAGAAACGCTCCTCGTAGTCGATCAGCATGCGGTTGGTCGTGAAGTTCGACGCGATCTCGGCCACACATTTCTTCACCGAAGCCACCCATTCGTGGGGGATGTTCTCCTTGTCGCGGTTGTAGTATTTCGGCACGATCTGCTCTTCGATCGTGTTGTATATCAGCTCGGCATCGAGTTCGTCCTGATAGTGCTGGTCGGCAAACGTGCGCTCCATAGGCAGCATCCAACCCGCACCCTCTTTGTAGCCCTCGACCCACCAGCCGTCGAGTACCGAGAACTGCATCACGCCGTTCATCACGCACTTCTCACCCGATGTTCCCGAAGCCTCCAACGGCCGCGTCGGGGTGTTGAGCCAGACATCGACTCCCTGCACCATGCGGCGCGCCAGCTCCATGTCGTAGTTCTGGAGGAAGACGATCTTCCCGACAAATTGCGGCATGGCCGACACTTCGACAATGCGCTTGATCAGATCCTGCCCCGGCTTGTCGTTCGGATGCGCCTTGCCGGCGAAGATGAACTGCACGGGACGCTCCTTGTTGTTGACGATTGCCGACAACCGATCGAGGTTCGTAAAGAGCAGGTAAGCTCGCTTGTAGGTTGCGAAACGACGGGCAAAACCAATCGTCAGCACCTCCGGCTTGATGCCGTCGATCACCTGCAACATCTGGCGCGGCGAGTCGAGCCGCACCTGATTCGGATCGCTGTAACGGCGGCGAATATGGCCGATGAGCTTGCGTTTGAGCTTCATGCGCTCCTCCCAAAGTTCGTCATCGGGGATATTGCAGACCTTCTGCCATGCCGGAATGTCGTAGACGTGGCCTTCGAATCCGTCGGCGAAGTAGCGGGCATAGAGGCGGCGCAGCGAGGTGGCAACCCACGTCGGGAAGTGCACGCCATTGGTGACGTAGCCGATATGCAGCTCGTTCTTGAAGTAGCCCGGCCACATATTGCCCAGAATCTCCTTCGACACCTCACCGTGAAGCCACGACACTCCGTTGACCTCCTGCGAGAGGTTGCAGGCCAACACCGACATCGAGAACTTCTCGTTCGGATCGTTGGGGTTCGTGCGTCCGAGGTTGATATACTGTTCCCATGTGATTCCGAGCACATCGGGATAGTGCGACATGTATTGGCGGATCATCGACTCGGGGAAGGCGTCGTGACCGGCCGGCACAGGGGTGTGGGTCGTGAAGAGCGACGAGCAACGGATCACCTCCAGAGCCTCCGAGAACGAGAGCTTCTTGCGGCTTACCAGCTCGCGAATCCGCTCCACGCCGATGAAGGCCGCATGGCCCTCGTTGCAGTGGAACACCTCGTGTTTGATTCCCAATTTACGCAGGGCGCGGATACCGCCAATACCCAGCAGGATCTCCTGCTTGAGGCGATTCTCCCAGTCGCCGCCGTAGAGGTAGTGCGTGATCTGACGATCCTCCTCCAAGTTATCCTCGAAGTCGGCATCGAGCAGGAAGAGATCCGTGCGGCCGACCTGACATTTCCAAACACGCGCCGAGAGGGTGCGTCCGGGGAAGGCGATGGTGACGGTCACCCAGCCTCCGGCCTCATCGCGCACGGGCGAAATCGGCAGCTTATAGAAGTTCTGCGCCTCGTAGGTGGCCTCCTGTGCCCCCTGCGCCGAAAGACGCTGCGTGAAGTAACCGTAACGGTAGAGCAGCCCCACGGCCGCCATAGGAACATTCTTATCCGATGCCTCCTTGAGGTAGTCACCGGCCAGAATGCCCAATCCGCCCGAATAGATCTTCAGCGACGAATGCAGACCGTATTCCATCGAGAAATAGGAGACCGTCGTCGTCTTCGGATCGGGTTTTTCGTTCATATATTCGCGGAACTGCGTATAGACCGCATCCATTTGTGCCAGAAATTCGGCATCCTGCTCCAGCTCTTTCATCCGCTCGACGCTCAGCTTATCGAGCAGCGCAATCGGATTGCGTTCGCACTCCGTCCACAACGCCTGATCGATCGACTCGAACAGGTCGCGCGCACCGGGATTCCAGCACCACCAGAGGTTGCGCGACAGCTCCTCGAGGGCATGCAGCCGCTTCGAAAGGGTCTTGTCGATCATCATCCGATTCCACGTCGGTTTCTCGACAAAGAGCTGCTGACGCACGAAGTTGATCTGCTCGGTTTTCGAGCCTCCCTCGTCGAGCACCGCCCGATTGGTACGCATGACCGAACTCTCGACCGCCTCCGAATAAGCCTGCTCGTAGGCAGCATAGAGGTGCTCCCAGAGAGCCGTTGCCGCAATTTCGTTGGCCGAAGCGCGCAATTCGCTGACCCGCTTTTCGTCCAGCGCACTGAAGCGCAGCAGATTTTCGGCTATACGCTCCGCAACCTCGGCATCGTTGAAATCGTCGCGGTGAATCACCTCAACACCGGCATGCTCACGCTGCTTGTCGACCCACAGGCCGAAACCGGCAAGCGTCGTGGTGACGGTCGGCACGGAGAAAGCCACCGACTCCAGCGGCGTATAGCCCCACGGCTCGTAATAGGAGGGGAATACGGTGACATCCATACCCACCAACAACTCGTAGTAGTCTTTATTGAAGATGCCGTCGGCCTTATTCAGGTAGGTCGGCACGAAGATCACCTTCACCTTCGACTCGGGCGAGGTGAGGATGCTTCCCTTCAGGGCATTGACGATCGGATCCCACGTCTGGTTTTCGAGGAGGTGGGTCGAATATTTGTATTGCGAAGCATCAATGGGTTTCGACGCATCGGCCAGATGAGCCTGCAAATCGAGCCGCGGGCCGCGATTGCCGGCCGGCACGGTGATGTAGGCCAGTACGTCGCGCTTGAGGCGATCCGAGGCCGCCAACTTCTTCAGCGATTCGATAAACAGGTCGATTCCCTTGTTGCGGAACTCGTAGCGGCCGCTCGTCCCGACGATCAGCGGATCGGTCGGAAACTTCTCGCCCAGACACGCTTCGGCCACCGAGATCATCGCCCGTCGAGCCTCGTCGCGCTTGGTGTAATACTCCTCGCCCGACCACACGAAGTCGTTCTCGAAACCGTTGGGCGTGATGCCGTCCGGCTCGCGTCCGAGCAGGAATTTACATTCGTTGGCCGTGATGTCGCTGACAGTCAGGAACGCATCGTGATAGGTCGCCGCCATCTTCTCGATCGAGTGCTTGGCCATGACGTTAAACCGGCGTGCCAGTTCGTCGGCGTTGAATTTGGTCAGATCGTTGTAGAGCGGCAGGTGATTCCCGGCGATGCAGCGACCGGCCACCGTGGCGTGCGTGGTGAAAAGTGTCGCCACGTAGGGGGCATATTTGCGTAGATAGAGTCCGCCTGCGGCCGTCATCCATTCGTGGAAATGAGCGGCAATCTTATCGGTCGGCGCACAGAACGTCTTGACATAGGAGGCGATCACCTGTCCGGCGGCATGGCCGAACAACACCGACTCGACATAATCCCACTGACCCGAGATCGAATCCACGTGGTACTCCTCCCAGAGTTTTCCGAGGATCTCGTCCTTGCGCGGGATGAGCGACGAAAAATCGACCAGAATTGCCACCGGCTCGCCCTTGATTTTCCAATGGCCGACCCGAATGCGGATTCCCTCATTGTAGACCGACTGACGCCATGCTTTGAGCAGGTTGGGGTCCTCCTCGAATTCGGGATTTACCCCCTCACGCGAGAGATCCGGGCCGATCAGCAGGTAGTGTTCGCCGAACGTCCGCAGGGCGGTCTGCGCCTTGGTCGAGATCACGGTGTGGATGCCACCTACTTTGTTACACACCTCCCAACTCACCTCAAACAGGAAGTCGGGAGTTAATTTTGCATTACCCATCTTTATCTTTATTTGTAATTTTCGAAGAAACGATTTGTTCGGCCGCAAAGGTAACACTTATATTTAGGACAAACAATTCGAATCCATATTAGTAAAAAAATTTAATAATAACTTAACATTTCAATTCCATTTAGTTGCGTTTGCGCTTACGTTTCGAATAGGGTCTCGATCACCGCATCGCAGAGCAACATCCGCTCAATAGGAATGGCCATACGCCCCTGTGCGAGGGTCACCACCTGCGCATCGACCCACCGAGTGGCCGCAGCGTGCAGCACGGCAAGGCGTTGCGATCCGAAACGGCACTCAAAATCAGCAAGGTCGATCCCCTCGACCGTCCGCAGGCGCGTCAGCAGGTATTCGTTGCAACAATCGCGCACGGATAGCTGCTCGCTTTCGGCAGCCTTGCCGCACAAATACTCCTCGACCGAGCTGACGTTCCAATGGCGTTCACGACCGTCGAACGAATGGGCGGCAGGCCCGATTCCGAGGTATTTCACCCCATGCCAATAGGCCGCATTATGCCGCGCGCGGAAGCCCGGCAGGGCGTAGTTCGAGATCTCGTAGTGGTCGAATCCCGCCGCAGCGAGCCGACGGTGTACGCTCGCATACTCCTGCTCGCTCACCGACTCCTCGACCGGCGTGAATTGCCCCTGCGCAGCCATTCGGCCGAAGCGGGTATTCGGTTCGACGGTCAAATGATATGCCGAAACATGTTGCACGCCCAAAGAAACGGCTCGATCGAGCGAACGCTCCAACTTTTCGCCGCCGAAGCCCGGCACTCCGAAGATCAGGTCGATCGTGATATTATCGAATCCGGCCTGCTGAGCTGCCTGCACCGCCGCCACAGCCTGCGCCGCCGTATGCCGCCGGTTCATCAGCCGCAAGCAGTCGTCGTCGAACGACTGAATGCCGATCGACAAGCGATTGACACCGCAGTCACGCACCGCAGTCAGGTATTCGGGTGTCAGGTCGTCGGGATTCGCCTCAAGGGTCGTCTCCTCGACCGCCGAGCAATCGAACAGCGCAGCCGCGTGCGAAATCAGCCGGCCAACCTCCTGCGGCTGAAGCAGCGAAGGCGTCCCGCCACCGAAGTAACGCGTCGTGACCGGCTCGTCGCCCAAGTAATCACGCCGCAGATCGAGTTCGCGAAGCATGGCATCGAGCACCTCCGGCAAACGACGCCGGTCGGCACTTTTATAGAAGTCGCAATAGGCGCAGATGCGCTTACAAAAGGGGATGTGAAAATAGATTCCGGCCATAGGTTACCAAAGATACGAAAAAATCTGATATTACCTCCGGAAAAACGGCACTTTCTACTTCTCGGCCGATTTTTTTGCTCGTTGGCGCACCCCGCCCAACCAGAAGCCCAAAGCAAATGGGCCTCCGATGAGGATAGTTAGCGTCAATACGAGGTAAAGTAGCACCTTCCCGATCAGCCCCGGGACGGCATCAATGGCTGTTTGAAGCAAATCATCAGCCGAAGCTCGAAGCTCCGAGACCAAGACTTCGCGTTCGGAAGTGACATAGCCTTGCAGCGCACTACGCTGGTGATCGAGCCCCTCGAAGGCGTTGTCGACAGCCTGATTCATCGTGCGGATGAGCTGCGAAGCCTGCGCATTGAGTTCACTGAGCACCGCGTCCGAGATTTCGGGCAGGTGCTCGGCCACGACGACCATACGCGAGAAATTGCGGTCTAACGAATCGAGCTGTGCGCGCAGTTCCGAGCGCAGACTATCCTGCTGAAACTGCATCTCCAACAGGTCTTTCGACCAACTGATCGTATTGGAAAATTGGCGGGTCTGCCCACTCACGCGGTCGTTGACATCGGCCAGCACTTCGGCGATCGAGCCGGTTGCATATTCGTGTTCAAGCCCGTTGCGTTGCAGGTATTCGAGCCACGCAAGGGTGGTATTCGCGTCCTCATCGCCCTCCGAGAGGGGATTCGCCGCGACATAATCGGCAACAAAGCGTTTCATCAGCTCGTAGCGGCTGTCCGAAAGCAGGTTCTGCGCCAGACGCACCACCCGGCCATCGAGTCGATCGGCAGCCCGTCGGGCAATGTCGCTCTGCGCGCCAAAGAGCAGCGAATCGGGCAGCCCTTCGAAGGTCGTCTGCATCCGCCGGCACAAGATCCACAGGTCGGAGAGTGCCACATCGGGGATGTCCTGCATCACGGCCGAGATACCGGCTCGCGTTGTCCGGATTTTCCACCGCACAGCGGCCATACGCACCGCCGGACGATCCGAAGCTGCGACGATCGAATCGGCCGCGCGTTCGACCTCGGCGGCCAGATCGTAGTAAAAACCACGCGTCATCACGCGCGCATTCATCGCCTCCTTCGAGAGCGGATCTCCCGTAGCCACAGCCACTTTCAGCAGCGAGCAGCCCGCGCACACAGCAAGGGCTACAAGGGCAACGCCCCATTTCAAAATTCCATTCATCGGTCTGTTTCTCCTCTAACGGGCAAGATTTATGCCCGAATCAATCGATCCGTTTTCTGTGCTTCGGAATCGCCGTCAAAGGGCGGGATCACCCCACCCCGACGCCACCCGGCTCAAGCCGTCCGCCCACCGCATCGCGATCGTTTTCGATCGACCGGCGGCCGTACATTGTCGGCGGTCGCGCCATCGAAAAGCCGGCGGCGCAGGCTCAAAGCAGAAAGATGCGTTCCGATTTGGTGATAAAGATAGGTAAAATCCGGCAAAAATACTATCTTTGCATCCAATAGATTTCATGATATGAAAATAGCTTGTCTGCAATTCAATCCGATACAGGAAAACACCTATGTCCTCTGGGACGAAAGCGGCGAGTGCATCGTGATCGACGCCGGAAATTCCTCGCCGCGCGAGGATGCCGCACTCGATAACTTCATCGCCGAGCACAACCTCAAACCCGTTCTGGCCGCCAATACCCACGGCCACTTCGACCACACGCTGGGCGTAGAGCACCTCCGCCAGCGTTACGCGATTCCCTTTGCCCTCTCGGCCAAAGATCAGTTTCTGCTGGACAACGCCCAGACCAGCGGCTCGATCTTCGGCGTCAAGGTCGGCAGCATGCCCACAATCGGCACCGATCTGGAGTCGATCGAAGAGATTCGATTCGGGAAGAGCGTCCTGCGCATCCTGCGCACACCGGGTCATACTCCCGGCCACGTGGCATTCTTCGAACCGGAGTCGAAGGCACTCTTCACGGGCGACACCCTGTTCCGCGAGAGCATCGGCCGCACGGATCTTCCCGGCGGCGACTACTCCTGGATCATGCGTTCGATCCTCGACGAGCTGCTTCCGTTGGGCGACGACGTACACGTCTATCCCGGTCACGGCCCGGAGTCGACAATCGGCCACGAGGTACTGTATAATCCGTTTATTGTCGAGGTGTTGAATGAACAGGTGAATTACAAGAATTGAGAAAGCCGATGCCTTTACGTTCCTTTGAATTCGGGAGCGGCGTGCGACGTTACGATTCACATCTCGTAAATACTACCTATTGATGAAAACTCTTCTCCATAAAATTCTCTACCGCACACTCTCGTTAGAGGGCTATCTACGGGCAGTGAGCCAGCTGTTTTTCCTCTGGCAACGTCTCGGCATCGGCCGTACCGCCCCGGCGACGGAGTATGTCTACCACCTATCGCACTTGGTGCGCAAAGGCGACGTATGTATCGACATCGGCGCGAACCTCGGCTACTACGCCCGCACGCTGGCCCGATTGGTCGGCACGGAGGGCAAGGTCTACGCCGTTGAGCCGGTAGCACCGATTCGCAAGGTACTGAGTGACAACTTGAGCCGCTGCATCAATACCGTGATCCTACCCTACGCCCTCGGCACGGAGGACAAGTCGATCCGCATGGCCAACAACTCGGCAAGCGAGAGCGGCTATTTCGGCACGGGGCAGAATTTTGTGAACGAGAGCAACACACAGGCCGCCTGCGAATTCACCGCGGAGATGCGGCGCGGCAGCCAGCTCTTCGGCAAACTCACCCGGCTCGACTTCATCAAGTGCGACATCGAAGGGTACGAGGTGGTGGTGATGAACGAACTGCGGCCGCTGCTCGAACGCTTTCACCCCACGGTGCTGATCGAAACAGGCGGCGAAAACCGACCGCAGATCACGGCACTCTTCACCGCATTGGGCTACACCGGATCGACACTGGCCGACGGCCGGGAGATTCCGCTGACGGCCGACAGCACAAAAGACATTATTTTCAGACATGCGCATTGATATTATCACGGTCGTTCCGGAGCTGGTCAGCTCGCCGCTGAACGAATCGATACTCAAACGAGCACAGGACAAGGGGTTGGTCGAGATCGTCATCCACAACCTCCACGACTATGCCCACGACAAACGCAAGACCACCGACGACTATCCGTTCGGCGGCGAAGCCGGAATGGTCATGAAGTGCGAACCGGTCTTCGAGCTGATCGAAAAATTGCAATCCGAGCGCACCTACGACGAGGTGATCTACACCTCGCCCGACGGCATACAATACAACCAGCACGAGGCCAATCGGCTCTCGACGCTCCGCAACATCATCATCCTCTGCGGTCACTACAAGGGTATCGACCACCGCATCCGCGAGCACCTGATCACGCGCGAGATCTCGATCGGCGACTACGTGCTCACCGGGGGCGAGTTGGCGGCCTGCATCATCGCCGACTCGGTCGTGCGCGTCATTCCGGGGGCGATCGGCGACGAAGCATCGGCTCTGACCGACTCTTTTCAAGACAACCTGTTAGCACCGCCCGTCTACACCCGTCCGGCCGAGTACCGCGGCTGGCGCGTGCCCGATGTCCTGCTCTCGGGAAACTTCGCCGAGATCGAGAAGTGGCAGGACGAGCAAGCCTACGAGCGAACATTGCAACTACGACCGGATTTACTGGAAGAGAAATAAGAATTTGCTGCGGCCACGGTCGCAGAGGCCTTCTAAAATCGAAAAGGCATGAAATACTACTTAATTGCCGGTGAGCCTTCGGGCGATTTGCACGGTGCAAACCTGATCGAGGGGTTGAAAAAAGCCGATCCCGAAGCCGCATTCCGGTTTTGGGGCGGAGATCGTATGGCGGCAGCCGGCGGGGAGGCCAATTTGCGGAAACACTACCGCGAAACCTCGTTTTTCGGGATCGTGCAGGTGCTCAAAAAACTGCGGACGATCCGGCGGCAGATGCGCGAATGCCAAGCCGATGTGGCAGCCTATGCCCCCGATGTACTGATTCTGGTTGACTACCCCGGATTCAACATGAAAATGGCTCGGTGGGCCAAGGAGCACGGCATCCGGGTCTTCTACTACATCGCCCCGAAGGTGTGGGCGTGGCGCGAATGGCGCATTCGGGCGATTCAACGCTATGTCGATCGGCTCTACATCATCTTCCCATTCGAGCGCAACTACTTCGCCAACAAGGGAATCACCCCCATATTTGAAGGCAATCCGCTGGTCGATGCCATTGAAGCACGACGCACGACACTTCCCACGCCCGACGAATTTCGCCGCCGCAACTCGCTCGACAACCGTCCGATCATCGCCTGTCTGGCCGGAAGCCGCCGGGGCGAGATTCGCGACAACCTGCCGCTCATGACCGCGTTGTCGAAGAAGTTCCCGGAATATCAGTTTGTCGTGGCCGGCGTATCGTGGCTCGATCGTTCGCTCTATGAGCAATATATGGGTGGAAGCGAGATCCGCTACGTCTGTGACCAGACCTACGAAACGCTTCACGCCGCCGAAGCAGCCGTGGTGACCTCCGGCACGGCGACGCTCGAAACCGCCCTGTTGGGTATCCCCGAGGTGGTCGTCTACCGCACGCTGTGGTTTCAGGTCAAGTTGCAGCCCTATGTGCTCAACGTGCCGTGGGTGTCGCTCGTGAACCTCAACCTCGGACGCGAAGCGGTCACGGAGATCATTCAGTCCGATGCCGACATCACACGTGCCGAACGCGAACTGCGAGCGATCGTTGTCGGCGGCGCAAAACGCGCGCAGATGCTCGCCGATTTCGACGAGCTGCGTGCGGAGATCGGCACAGCAGGAGCCAGCGACCGATTTGCCCGACGCATGGTCGAGGAGCTGACCGCAGATCGAAAGTAACGATCGGCGACGCGGAAGGGATATACCGAAGTATCTCCCTTTCGAGGAGAACGAGGCAGGGCAAAAGCTGCCCTATAAAATCGAAAAAAAGAGATGAAAATTATTTGTATAGGACGTAACTACGCCCAACACATCGAAGAGCTGCACGACGGAGGAACGATTCCTGCCGAGCCGATCTGGTTTCTGAAGCCCGACACGGCACTGCTGCGCAACAACGACCCATTTTATATCCCCGCATTTTCGCAGGAGGTGGATTACGAATGTGAGTTGGTGGTGCGGATCAACCGCGTCGGAAAGGCGATTTCGGAGCGATTTGCACATCGCTACTACGACGAGGTGGGGTTGGGAATCGACTTCACAGCGCGCGACATCCAACGCGATGCCATAGCGCGCGGATTGCCGTGGGAGTCGGCCAAAGCATTTGACTATTCGGCAGCCGTGTCGCCGGTCTTTGTGCCGCTCGGCGAGTTGGGTGGCGCGGTGCAGCAATTGCATTTCTCGCTCGACATCAACGCAGAGCGTCGCCAGAGCGGAGAGACGGCGGCGATGCTTTTTTCGGTTGATCGGCTGATCGCGCACGTCTCGCAGTACATGACCCTGCGCATCGGCGACCTGCTCTACACGGGGACTCCGGCCGGGGTGGGTGCTGTAAAGAGCGGCGACAACCTACGCGCCACACTCGAAGGGCGCGAGTTATTAAACTTCGACATACGCTAAACCCAAGAAGCCATGTTGCTGAATGACAAACTAAAAAACTACCGGTTGCTGTTAGGCTCTCGGTCACCGCGACGCCGGGAGTTGATGAGCGGTGTCGGGCTGCCCTACGAAGTGACTCCGGCATACGACTGCGAGGAGGTGTATCCGAGCGACCTGCCGCTTACGGAGGTTTCCGAATACCTCTCGGTGCTCAAAAGCAAGGCTTACCCCACACCTCTCGGCGCAAACGAGATTTTGCTCACAGCCGACACGGTGGTGATCGTCGGGGGCAATGCCGAATGGTGCGGAGGAGAGATTCTCGGGAAGCCCAAAGACCACGACGCGGCATGCGCCATGCTAAAGAAGTTATCCGGACGCACGCATCTGGTCACCACCGGCGTGACGCTGCGTGCCGCCACACACCAGCGGAGCTTCACCACCACCACCCAAGTTAGCTTCCGGCAGCTTACCGACGAGGAGATCACCCATTACGTCGACACCTTCCGCCCCTACGACAAGGCCGGAGCATACGGTATTCAGGAGTGGATCGGCTACGCCGCGATCGAACGCATCGAGGGGTCGTTCTACAATGTCATGGGGCTGCCCATTCAGAAAGTATATGTTGAACTCGAAAAATTCATCACACAATGAAAAAAATCCTACTGACCCTACTGACCTTTTTAGTTGCGCTGCCCGCCCTTGCCGATGAGGGCATGTGGCTGCCGAGCCTGATCTCCGAGCGCATCGGCGACCTGCGAGCCAAGGGATTCCGGCTCTCGGCCGAAGACATCTACTCGATCAACCAAGCCTCGATGAAGGACGCCGTGGTGCTCTTCGGCGGCGGCTGCACGGGTGAGCTGATCTCGAACGAAGGGCTGCTGCTGACCAACCACCACTGCGGCTACGATGCCATACAGAGCCACTCGACCGTCGAGCACGACTACCTGACCGACGGATTCTGGGCCATGTCGCGCGCCGAGGAGCTGCCCAACAAGGATCTCGACGTTCGTTTTCTGGTGCGCATGGAGGAGGTCACCGACCGCATCCACGCAGGCGAAACCACCCAAGAGGTGATTCGCAAAGCCGAGGCCGAGGGGAGAGGATACAAGGCCGTTGTAGAGCAGATGTACTACGGCAATCAGCTGTTTCTATTTATCTATGAGCAATTTGACGATGTGCGTCTGGTTGCAGCACCACCCTCATCCATCGGCAAATTCGGCGGCGACACCGACAACTGGATCTGGCCGCGCCACACGGGCGACTTCTCGATGTTCCGCATCTATGCCGGCAAGGACAACAAGCCGGCCGCCTACTCACCGGATAATGTGCCCTACCGCCCCAAACGCCATTTCGCAATCTCGACAAAGGGCGTTGCCGAGGGCGACTTCACGATGATCTACGGATTTCCGGGCAACACACAGGAGTACATCCTCTCCGACGCAGTGGCCTACATCGCCGAGCAATCCGATCCGGCAAAAATTGACATCCGCGCAGGCCGCCTCAACATCATCTCGGCCGCCCAAGCATCCGACCCTGCGCTGCGCATCCACTACGCCGCAAAGCACGCTTCGATAGCCAATGCGTGGAAGAAATGGCAGGGCGAGGTGCTGGGGATCAACCGCCGCAACATCGTGAGCACCAAGCGTGACTACGAGCAGCAATTCGCACGCTGGGCAGAGCAGAAGCCCGAATACCGCGAGGTTGTAGCACAGCTCAAGGCCGAATATGCACGCATCATCGCCCCCTACTTCGCCCGCGAAATCACACGCGAGACCCTCGAAGCATTGCCGGCCGCCTACACCCCGGAGGAGCGAGCCGAGGCGTGCTTTGCCGCACGCGAGACAACCGAGCGCGCCTTGTTCCGCTATCTGATCGGCGAGTATGCGGCACGCTGTCCGCAGCCCTACCAGACGCCCGAATTTCTCGACGGCGTGGCGAAATACGGTTCAACAGAGGCTTATGCCGAACGGCTCTTCGACGGGATCTGGCACAACGCCGACACCACGGCACACCATGCGTTGCGAAAGAGTAGCAAGCGCATGATGAGCCACATCACGTGGATGTTGGGAACTCAGTCGCTGCGCAACCTCAACAGCCGACGGCTCAATGAACTCTACACCCTATATATAAAAGGACTGCGCGAATGGGATCGCGAACGAGCCTTCTACCCCGATGCCAACCTCACACTCCGCGTAGCCTACGGCACGGTGGCTGGGTATGAATATGCCGACGGCGAGTACCACAAGCCACTGACAACACTCGACGGAATCATCGCCAAGGACAATCCGGCAATCTACGACTACGACATTCCGCAGACGTTGCGCGATCTGTATGCCTCCAAAGCGTATGGTCGTTGGGGCACAAAGCTCAACGGAAAGTATACCGTGCCGGTCTGCTTTCTGGCGACAAACCACACCACGGGAGGTAACTCCGGGTCGCCGATACTCAATGCCCGCGGCGAACTGGTCGGCATCAACTTCGACCGCACGTGGCGTTCGACGATGAGCGACATCGCATTCGATCCTTCGATCTGCCGCAACATCGCTGTGGACATCCGCTACGTGCTGTTTGTGATCGACCGAATCGGCGGCGCAGGCTATCTATTGCGCGAAATGAATCTGCAATAGGCGATTTTTACGCTTAAAATTTTGCAGTTCTCAAAATAGTGCCTATATTTGCACTCCCGAAGTCCAAGTTCGGGAGTCAAGCCCAGGTGGTGAAATTGGTAGACACGCTACTTTGAGGGGGTAGTGAACAATTACGTTCGTGCAAGTTCGAGTCTTGTCCTGGGCACTAAAAACCGCGTTAGAGATCATCTAACGCGGTTTTTGTTTTATCTCTCGTTCCTACCTCATCAGTCTGTCTTAATGGTGGAGGGGGGGGGTGTGGCAAAACCAAACTGTTTTCAGGAGCAATGGGGTTTCGGCTTGCGCAGCGAGCCGGCAAACCTCCGCCCTACGGAGGAGTGCTATTTCGCGTTGCGGTATAGCCGCCCCCGCGAGCTGCTGACTGAAAACACGGGAGACAGGGAGAGTTTGCATTTTATGCAACACGATTTCGGAACGGGACAATATTGAAACAAGAAGTCCGACTGACTTTTGTGCAATAGCTTAAAAGTGAGTCGGACCTCGATATTATCGGGAAATCAGCCTTATTATAGAATAGTTCCGTCGGCTTGGATTTGCAGCGTAAGTTCCTTGTCGTCGTTCTCTAATTCGATTTCGTAGTAGTCGCCTGCCGAGCTTTGGAAAAACTCCAAGTCGTCGATCTCGTAAGCGGCATAGGATGTTGCTAATATGTCGACAATCGCCTGCGGCAACTCGTTGCTACGAATCTCCCATGAGGTGTCGATCCATTTGCCGGCGGCGAAAAAGCGCACGGTTTTCTCTCTATCTGCATGGAAGATCTCGACCTCCAGATACCCTTTCTCGTACTCTGATTCGGTTATTTTAGCTCCCGGATAGGTTTTCGCGATGAAGTCCGTTACTGTTTTGCTGAGTGCTCCTGCGTAATGGTCATCAGACGAATCTCCTTTTTCTACTACGCTCAGTTGGCCATTCAGCGTGATGTCTATCTTTCGGTTTCCCTTATTCGATTTAAGCGAGTAGCGGAAGTAATCTCCATCGGGAGTTTGGTAGTATTTGATATGGCGAATAGTGTAGTCCCCATATTCAGAGTCTGCGAAAGCCCGCGCAACAGTCGCCGGCACCTCGGATTCGCTGACTTTAGTTTTGGTGCAAATCCATGTGTTGTTTGCATCGAAAAGCAGTTCCCGTTTTGTTGTTTCGTCAAGAATCTCGACCTCCGTGTGGTTGTCCTCTTTCTCGATTTCCAATATACGGGCTTTGGGATAATGTGCTTGCAGATAGTCCAAAATCGGTTGCGCCACTTGCCCCGGAATATAATCTTCGTAATCATCGTCGCCATCGTCGTCATCGCCCTTGCCGTCATCGAGATCAAGCAACTCTTTGACAAGCACGCCATCAGGCGAATAGTAGAGGTGAATCTCTTGTTCGGCTTGTTCGGCTTCGATGACATAGATGATCTCTGTGCCGTTGCGTTCGAGGCGGTCGACATCATCTACGGTCCATTGTGAATACTGGCTTGCTGCAAACGCAACTTTGACAGGGTTCGGAAGCTCCGCGAAAGGGACATCACTCTCAGTCATATACCATTTGCCGCTATTGTCGAACCATGCGTTCATCCTCACATTTGTCGAAGTGCGGCTGAATGGCACGTTAAATCCCGCCACAACGTAGTTGTTGACAGTCGTCCATGTGATGTCCGTGGCTTGGGGATATTTGCCAACCAAAGCCTCTTTGGCCGATTCGCTAATTTGCATTTTAGCGTTCTCTCCCTCTTCTTTCGAACATGCGGCGGCCAGTAGTACGGCAGCTACTAAAAAAATCTTTTTCATATACCTGTATTTATAAGTGACTATTGCAAAGATAGTGTTAATATACCGAACTTACAAAACTTCAGATACATGGGAAATTAAACAGGATTTCTATTCACATTCGAGATTAGGCAAGTGGGAAGCAAAGCTATTTAACGACCTTAGCGTCAACCAGAAGAGAGTTTGCGACCTCTCGACAAGCTCGGGGATCGTGAACAGATAGACCTTTGCGACCTCTCGACACAATCGAGGATCGAGAACAAGCAAGCGCATAGCTTCCTCGCGACATAATCAAGGATCGGACGCAGTTCGGCCAGTTATTTCTCGCGGAAGATGTTGAAATGGGCCAAAAGCGGATTGCGTCGATCGAGCAACAGAAATTCGCACAGCAGCAGGATGAGTGCCGCAAGCAGCAGATACTGAAACTGTTCGTTGAACTCCTCAAAGCGGATTGTCGACAGTTCCGACTGCTCCATGGCATTGATCTCCTTGACGATTTCGTCGAGTCCGATCGATTGTTTTGTCGAACGGACATACGCGCCACCCGTCACCTCGGCGATCTTCGAGAGCATCTCTTCGTTGAGTTTCGAGACCACCATTTCACCGTTTTCGTCCTTGATAAACTCGCCGTCGATCTGGATCGGAGCACCCTCGGGTGTACCGATACCTATCGTGAAAATTTTGATCCCCAGCTCTTTGGCGCGTTCGGCAACCGCCAAAGCATCGTCATCGTGGTTCTCGCCGTCGGTAATCAACACGACTACGCGGCTCTGATTCTGGTCGGCATCGCCCGAGAACGACAGCATGGCCTGTTCGAGTGCCTTGCCGATCGCCGTGCCCTGCACGGAGACCAGCGAGGGGGATATTTTCCGCACAAAAGCCCTCGCCATGCGGTAGTCCGAGGTGATAGGCAGCTGCACCTTCGGCTCGCCGGCAAAGATGACCAAGCCGACACGATCCTGCTGCAACCCGTCGAAGAGCTTACCTATGGCATATTTGGTGCGTTCGAGGCGGTTCGGCTCAAAATCTTCGGCCAGCATCGAATTCGACACGTCGACGGCCAACATCATCTCGATGCCCTGCGCCTTCTCTTCGCGCAATTTTGATCCGAATTGCGGACGCGCAGCGGCAAGGATTACGAGCGTGACAGCGGCAACGAAGAGCATGAATTTCAGCAGAATGCGTCCATTCGAGACTTCGGGTGACAATTCGGCAAGCAACACCGGATTGCCGAAACGCGCAAGACGCTTGCGGCGCGCACGAGCCGCCAGCCAGAAGAGCGCAAAGAGCGCAGGAATGGCAAGTAACAACCAGAGATATTGAGGATTAGCGAATCTAAACATGATGCTTGGTTTTACGGAATACGTTTCAATAAGAGGTTCGAGAGGAGGAACTCCGCAAGGAGCAGTCCGCAGGCGAGGAGTGCCCACAGCAAAAACAGCTCGTGGTAGGTGATGTGTTCCGACACCTCCACCTTACTCTTTTCCAATTTGTTGATCTGATCGTAGATCGCTTTGAGCTTGGCCTTATCGGTCGCACGGAAATACATTCCGCCGGTCTGCTCGGCGATCGTACTCAAGGTTTTCTCGTCGATCTCGACCTTCTGGTTGACAAAGGTCATGTTGCCGAACATATCCAGTGCCGGATAGGGCGCCATGCCCTCCGTACCCACGCCGATCGTATAGACGCGAATGCCCTGTGCCTTTGCGATTTCGGCCGCCGTCAGCGGTGTAATTTCGCCCCGGTTATTCACGCCGTCGGTCAGCAAGATGATGACTTTCGACTTGGCATCGCTTTCACGCAGGCGGTTGATCGCCGTGGCCAGACCGTTGCCGATCGCCGTGCCGTCCTCGATCAGACCGCTACGAATGCGCGCCAGCAGGGTTTGCAGGGTACTCTGGTCGGTCGTCAGGGGGCTTTGCGTAAAAGCCTCACCGGCAAATGCAACCAATCCGATGCGGTCACCATAGCGGTCGGCGACGAACGATCCGGCAACCTCCTTGGCCGCCGTGATGCGGTCGGGTTTGAAGTCACGGGCGAGCATCGACCCCGAGACATCAATGGCCAGCATGATGTCGATACCCTCGGTATTGGTGTGCGAATTCTGTTCGATGCCTTGCGGACGCGCGAGTGCCACGATGAGCAATGCCACGGCTGCAACACGCAGCACGAAAGGCAGGTGACGCAGGTAGTAGCGAGCGGTTTTCGGGGCGCGCAACACGCCGGCGACCGTCGAAATCTGGATGGCCGCGCCACCCTGCCAAGTTCGCCAAACGTAGTAGGCGATCATGGGCACAAGCAGCGTCAGAAGCCACAGGTAATATGGAGATGCGAAATGCATAATTTTCATTAAATAGTGTTACCAGTTTTTCTTACCGCGGACAACCACGCCCTGTTTCTCTTTGAGCTTCTCTTGGGTCTTATCCTCCTGAGCCTGAATCGCATCGAGCATCTGTTGCTGCTCCTGCGGCGAAATCTTGCCTTCGGCCTGCTGCGGAGCATCGTGCTCCTTCTGCTGCTTCGGATCGCCCTTGTCGGGTTGCGGCTGGTTTTGCTGATCCTTATTCTGATCGCCTTTATTCTGCTGATCTTTGTTCTGATCGCCCTTATTTTGCTGATCCTTATTCTGGTCGTCCTTGTTCTGTTGATCCTTATTCTGATCTCCACCGCCACCGTCCTTGTTCTGGTCGAGCAGGTGTTTGGTGTAGGCATAGTTGTATTTAGCCTCCTGATCGGCCGGATTCAGACGCAGCGACTGTTTGTAGCTCTCGAGAGCCTCCTTGTATTTTTTCTGCTTGAACTGGGCGTTGCCAAGGTTGTAGAAGGTTTCGGCACGCTCCTGTTCGTTGCGTAGCGAATCGGCAGCCGCCTGCGCCAAGGTCTGCTCGGCACGGTCGAAACGCTCGGCTTTGTAGAGGGCATTGCCCAGGTTGTACATCGCCTCGAACTGTTGCGGAGCGACCTGTATCGCCTGCTCGTAGCGTCCGATGCTCTGTTCGTAGTTGCCTTTGTTGAACTGGCGGTTGCCCTTGCGCACCAAGCCCCGCTCGGGCATCTGCTGCGCCGAGAGGCTGCCTGCGGCAAACAAGAATAGAATATATAAGAGTTTACGCATCACTTCCGGGGTTTTGATTCTGACTCATCCTCCGGCTCTTCGTCGTCGACCTCTTTGGTCTCCTCGACAAAGTAATACGCCTTCAGGTAGTCGGCTTCGTTCTGCTCGCTTTCGGGCATCGCCTTGGCGAATTTCACCAGATCGGCATCGCGCAGTATGGCGACCAGATCCATCGACGCCTTGTCGGGCAGCTCCACTTCGCGCATGGCTTCGACGATCTCGTCGGAGGTCATCTCCATGGCACTGATCGACCAGCGTCCGGCGATGTAGGTACGCAGGATGTCGGTCAAGGCAGAGTAGTATTGTTTGTGGCGGCTATTCTGCCAAAGTTTCTGGTTGTGGAGTGCTTCAAGAGCCTGAATGGCTGCCACGTGCGGCGGCAGCGGCGGTGTGGGTTTGAACAGGTCGCCAAACCGCTTGCCGCGTTGTGCCAAGTAGTAGCGCAGGGCAAAGAATACCCCGACAAGCAACACGAGAACCCACCCGGCAACGGTCATGTAGCCGCGGATCTCGGAAAAGCGGAACGGCAGATTCTTCTGCCCTTTGATATCGTAGATCGACTGCGAAGTGGAGTCGATCTGGAATGTGGTCACCTCCAGATAGATCGAGTCTTTGCCGGAGAGTGTATCGACGATGTTCTTATCGGCAAACAGCACGCGTGCCGCGCCGAGGTTGTATTTACCCTCCTCGAATGCAGCCAGACGGTAACGTTTGCGCAGCTTCAGGTGGCGGCCGTCGCGTTCGAGCGTATCGACGGGCAGGCTCTTCACCAGTTCGAGTTTTCCGTCCTTGGGGGCGAATTCGGGGAACTCAACCACCTGCACGAGGTCTTTCTCGACCTCGATCACGTAGTCGAACCGATCGCCGATACCGATGCTATCCGGCTCGGCAAAGCCCCGGATAGTCGGTTGGTTTTGAGCCGCAGCCGAGAGCGCAAACAGCAGGGTCGCTAAAAATGTGAATCGTTTCATCGCTGTTTGAAAAGTTTGATTAGTTCGGCCACATAGTCCCCGTCGGTGGGGATCAGTGCCGTATCAATCCGGTTGTGTTTGAGCGTCTGGTCGATCTGCTCGCCGCGCTCCTGCCACGAAGTGGCGTAGTGTTCGCGCACGGCACGTGACGAGGTGTCGACCCAAACCTTGCGGCCGGTTTCGGCATCCTTGAGTTCGACGATTCCGACGTTGGGCAGTTCGGCTTCACGCGGATCGTAGATGCGGATGCCGACCAGATCGTGTTTTCCGCCGGCGATCTTCAGCGCGTCTTCGAGTGCCGCATGATCCTTCGTCGAATCGAGGAAGTCCGAGAGGATGAAGGTCGTGCAGCGTTTCTTGTTGACGTTGGTCAGGAAACGCACCGGCTCGGAGAGCTTCGTGCCGAGGGATTCGGGGCGGAACTCGATCAGTTCGCGGATAATCATCAGCACGTGGCTGCGCCCCTTCTTCGGGGGGATGAACTTCTCGACCCGGTCGGAAAAGAAGATGCACCCCACCTTGTCGTTGTTCTGCGCGGCGGAAAAGGCCAGCACAGCGGCGATTTCGGTGATGATGTTTTTCTTCAGCCGATCCGTCGAACCGAACATGCGCGATCCCGAGACGTCGACCAGCAACATCATCGTCAACTCGCGCTCCTCCTCATAGATCTTGATGTGGGGTTTCGACGAACGAGCCGTGACATTCCAATCAATATCACGCACATCGTCTCCGGCGCGGTATTCGCGCACCTCGGAAAACGACATGCCTCGTCCGCGGAAAGCCGTATGGTACTTTCCGGCGAAAATCTCGTTCGACAGACCGCGAGTTTTGATCTCGATCTTACGGACTCGTCTGAGAATATCGTTCTCTGTCTCCTGCATCGTTAGGGTACGATTACGTTGTTGAGTATGTCGGTGATGATCTCCTCGGTCGAGATGTTCTCGGCTTCGGCCTCGTAGGTCAGCCCGATACGGTGACGCAGCACGTCGTGGCAGACGGCACGCACATCCTCGGGAATGACGTAGCCGCGGCGACGAATGAAGGCGTAGGCACGGGCGGCCTTGGCCAGCGAAATCGACGCACGGGGCGAACCGCCGTAAGAGATCAGGTTCTGCAACTTCTGGAGGTTGTATTCGGCCGGCTCGCGAGTCGCGAAGATGATGTCGATGATGTATTTCTCGATCTTCTCGTCCATATAGACATCCTCAACCACCTTGCGGGCTTTGATGATGTCCTCGGGAGCGATGACCTTGTTGACCTCGGGCATGCCGTTGCCATTGAGATTCATGCGAACGATATCGCGCTCCTCCTGCTTCTTGGGGTAGGAGATCTTCGCCTTGAGCATGAAACGGTCGACCTGCGCCTCGGGCAGCGGGTATGTCCCCTCCTGCTCCAGCGGGTTCTGCGTAGCCAGCACGAGGAAGGGTTGCGGCAGCGGGTAGGTGGTCTCACCGATAGTCACCTGACGCTCCTGCATGGCCTCCAGCAACGCCGACTGCACCTTGGCCGGAGAACGGTTGATCTCATCGGCCAGCACGAAGTTGGCAAACACAGGGCCTTTCTTGACCACAAATTCCTCGTTCTTCTGCGAGTAGATCAGCGTACCGATCAGGTCGGCCGGCAGCAGGTCGGGGGTGAACTGAATACGCGAAAAGTTGGCATTGACGGCTTTGGCCAGCGTGGTAATCGCCAACGTTTTGGCCAGTCCCGGCACACCTTCGAGCAGGATGTGGCCGTTGGACAGCAGGCCGATCAGCAACGTATCGACCAAGTGACTCTGGCCGATGATGACTTTGCCCATTTCATTGCGGAGCGTATCCACAAAGACGCTTTCGCGTTCGATGCGCTCGTTGAGTTCCTTGATGTTAATGACTTCGCTCATTGTTTTTTATATAATAATATTTCAGATCTATTTGTTTAGCTAACGACGGGTCTACAAAAATATTGCAAATTTAGAAAATATTGGTTGAAGTTGCTACCGGATAGCCAATTTTTTATTATATTTGTAGAAACCCCAAACCAACCGCTTATGAAAAAATATATTTTTTCAGCCACTAAAGCAGCGTTTCTGTTGACTACACTCTTGTTGTGCGCCTGCCCAAGCTCCCCATATACGAACTATTATACCAACTCATTTGTATTATTCTATTCTCCATATAAACTCGATACGATTTACTTAAGGAGTGCCCATAATCAAATGGGGCCTCTGCCGGATGACAATCTTTCGTACGGCATCTTTATCAAGGGCACCGGGAAAATGGGAATAGAATCCACCGGGGCCGAAAAAGAAATTTACGATGCGGTCTGCGAAAAACATCAAGACCTAACCTACAATCGCAACGTCAAAATTTATTGGGGATACGATTATGATTGCCGTTGTTATTGGGATTTTACCGAGTTCGATGTTTGGAGTTCCGCAGAGTGGGACTCGCAGCATCCGGCTGGAAGTTCGTTAGGCGATATCGCGCGTTTTGTGAGCAATACGCCCCTACCCTATATCCAAAGCGGCTATAAGCAAAAGCACCCGACAGGCGGTGCGTATTATCCCATTGACTGCCTTGTCTCGGAGCTAAAGCCAGCTGATTTGACCTTGTTGCCTGCCAGTGGCTTTTGGCTGCGCTTTACGCATCCGCCTACAAAGCCCGGGCCGCATACCCTTTCGATTCGACTTACAACCGACGAGGGGGTTAAATACGAAACAAAGTGGGGTGTCGTGTATTAAGGCTACGATTTTCCTCGTGTTTTTCTAATTTGAGCGCCCCCCGAAGGGCGCTCAAATTTATTGGTAAAATTCCGGATTTGTTATAACTTTGCGGGCATGGAATCTAAAGAATCACCTATCTTATCCGGCTTAAACCCCGCACAGCACGATGCAGTAGTCAATTACGACTCGCCCTCGCTGATCATTGCCGGGGCAGGATCGGGCAAAACGCGCGTACTCACGGCGCGCATCGCCTACATGATCGAACAGGGCGTAGCCCCGTTCAACATTCTGGCGCTCACCTTCACCAACAAAGCCGCCGAGCAGATGCGGCAGCGCATTGCGCAGATGATCCCCGACAACCGAAGCCGATATATCCGCATGGGTACGTTTCACTCGGTTTTCGCACGGATTCTGCGCGAGAATGCGACACGCATCGGCTTCGCCGATTCGTTTACGATCTACGAGCCGTCGGACTGCAAGAACCTCATCAAGACAATCGTGCGCGAGCTGAATCTGGCCGACGAGAGATACAAACCCAACCTGATTGCCTCGCGCATCTCCTTCGCCAAGAACTGTCTGGTGACCCCGGGGGCTTATTTAGCCAACACGACCTACGCCACCGAAGACCGGCAGGCGCAGATTCCCGAATTCGGCAACATCTACAACATCTACTGCCAGCGATGCAAGCGCAACGGGGCAATGGATTTCGACGACTTGCTGTTGCAGACCAACATCCTCTTGCGCGACTGCCCCGATGTGCTGGCGCGCTATCAGGAGCTGTTCCACTACATTCTGGTCGATGAGTATCAGGACACCAACTACGCACAATATGTCATCATCCGCCGCCTCTCGCAGATCCATTCGAAGGTGTGCGTGGTGGGTGACGACGCACAGTCGATCTACTCGTTCCGCGGCGCAAAGATCGAGAACATCCTCTCGTTCAAGAAGGATTTCCCCAACGCCATGGTCTTCAAACTCGAGCAGAACTACCGCTCGACACGCACGATCGTCGACGCGGCGAATTCGGTGATCGTCCGCAACTCGAAACGTATGGAGAAGCATTGCTTCTCGGCCGGTGAGCAGGGCGAGAAGATCCGAATCCTGAAGGCTTACACCGACCGCGAAGAGGCCGAAATGGTCGTCAGCGACCTGCGCGACAAGGTGCGCGCCGCCGAGGATCTGTGGTCGGAGGTGGTGATTCTCTACCGCACGAACAACCAGTCGGCCGTACTGGAGGACAACCTGCGCCGCCGGGGCATCCCCTACCGCATCTACAAAGGCTCGTCGTTCTACGACCACAAGGAGATCCGCGACCTGATGGCCTACATCCGGCTGGTGGTCAACCCGCGCGACGACGAGGCGTTTAAGCGCATCATCAACTACCCGACGCGCGGCATCGGCGAGACGACCGTGCTGCGCATTGCCCAGCTGGCCGCCGAACGCGGAGTCTCGATGTGGGAGGCGGTCGATGCGCTGGTCGAAGAGCCGGTGACCGATTCCATGCAACGAGCAATCGTGCGCAAGGTGACCGAGTTCGTCGGCATGATTCGGGCATTGTCGCTGGCACGGGTCGACAAAGGTCTTTACGATTTCGGTATGGAGATCGCTTCGCGGTCGGGGATCATCGCCGCATACCGTGCCGAGAATACGCCCGAGGCCACCTCGGCACTGGACAACATCGAAGAGCTGCTCAACTCGATGCAACTCTTCAAGGAGCAGCGCGATGCCGAGATCCGCAACGGCGAGCGACCCACCGAAGAGGAGGCGACAATCGAGGAGTGGTTGCAGAACGTCATGCTGATGACCGACATGGACAAAGACGACCCCGAGGATCAGAACAAAGTGACGCTGATGACCGTCCATTCGGCCAAGGGTCTCGAGTATAAATACGTGTATATCGTCGGGCTGGAGGAGAATCTCTTCCCCTCGCAGCGTGCTACCGAGTCGCCCGACGGCATCGAGGAGGAGCGTCGCTTGTTCTACGTAGCGTTGACGCGCGCCAAGGTTGCGGCGACGATCTCCTATGCCGAGATGCGATTCAAATGGGGCAACATGGAGTTCTCGCGGCCAAGCTGTTTCCTGCGCGAGATCGACCCGAAATATATCGAAACCGAGGCTGATTTCGGCGAAGAGCGTGCGTCGCGCAGCGATTCGGCGGAGGGCAGCACGGCAATCGACGCCCTGCGCAAACGCTTCGACTACCGTTTCAAGCAGCAGAACCAATCGGGCGGCGGTTCGAAATACGGCACACGCAACGGCGGCGAATTCAGCCGTCCGGCCGACGGCGAATCGGGCACGGCACGCCGGTTTTCGCGCACAACACAACCCCAGCGCACGAGCCAAGCACCCAATCCGCAGATCGTCCAGCCCTTGCGTCCCTCGACCGAGAGCATGCGCCGTCTCGGGGTTCGGTCGGCGGAGAGTAGCGCAGTTGCCTCGCCGAGCGAATATACGGTCGGCCAACGCGTCGAGCACCAGAAGTTCGGCGTCGGGATCGTGCAGCGGATCGAAACGCTGGCCACGGATCACAAACTGGTCGTTGCATTCGAGGGGGCAGGCGAGAAGACGCTGCTGGCCAAATTTGCCAAACTAACCAAACTCTAACAGACGATGGAAACACAGCCGTTGGTGTCGGTCTGCATGACCACCTACAACCACGAAGTCTATCTTCGGGAGGCGATAGAGAGCATTCTCGCGCAGCAGACCACCTTCGAGGTGGAATTGGTGCTGGGCGAGGATTGCAGCACGGACGCCACGCGAGCTATCTGCGAGGAGTATGTCACCAACTACCCGGGTCGCGTGCGGCTGATTGCCGCGACCAAGAATGTCGGCTGGCGAGCCAACTACCGCCGCACGTTCGATGCCTGCCGGGGGAGATACGTCGCCTACTGCGACGGCGACGACTGGTGGTGCGACCCACAAAAATTGCAGCAGCAGGTCGACCTGCTGGAGTCCGATCCCGACTGCGGCATGTGTTATACGCGCGCCCTGAATTTCTACCAGACATCGGGGCAGACCGAGCCGGATCATCCGGCATATTACACCGACTTCGACCACTTGCTATACAGCCTGACGATCACCAACTGTGCCACCGTGGCTCGGCGCGAGCTGATCGCCCGCTACTACGACGAGGTGCGCCCCGAAACGCATCCCGAATGGAAAACCGACGATGCACCGATGTGGCTCTGGTTTTCGGTTTGCAGCCGGATCTGCCACCTGCCCGCTATCACGGCGATCCACCGCCGCCTGTCGAACAGTGTGAGCCACAGCTCCGACTACCTCGGGCGCATCGCCTTCTGCGATTCGCTCATGGAGATCAGCCTTTGGTTCGATGCCCACTACGGCGACCGGCGCAACCGGCTGCGCATCCTGCGGCGGCGCAGTTCCGTGGCATTGTGGGTGCTCTCGCACAACGGGCCTGTCGGCGAATACCTGCGTCGCTGGTGGCGGGATCTATGTGGCTGTCCGCGGCTGCTACTCTGTCCGGAGGGGGCGGGGCTGCTGGTGAAGAAAATCGCATTCCGACACAATAAGACGATCCGATCATGACACGAAAAGAGCGTTACGACGGGGTGATTGCTTGGTTCGAGCAGCACATGCCCGTGGCAGAGAGTGAACTTCACTACCAAAATCCCTACCAGCTGCTGGTGGCTGTGGCACTCTCGGCGCAATGCACCGACAAGCGGGTCAACATGACCACCCCGGCACTCTTCGAAGCCTACCCGACACCGCAGGCCATGGCGCAAGCCACGCAGGAGGAGATCTACGGATACATCAAAAGCATCTCCTACCCCAACAACAAAGCAAAAAATCTCGCAGCCATGGCGCGCATGCTCTGCACGGAGTTCGGCGGCGAAGTGCCGAGCGACCTCGATGCCTTGCAGCGGCTGCCCGGCGTAGGGCGCAAAACGGCCAACGTATTGGGGGCTGTGCTGTGGCAACGCGAGGTGATGCCCGTCGATACGCACGTCTTCCGCGTTTCGAACCGCATTGGGCTGACGCTCAACTCAAAGACCCCGCTGCAAACCGAGCTGACACTCGAGAAAAACATCCCCTCACATCTGCTGCCGATCGCCCACCATTGGCTGATTCTCCACGGCCGCTACGTCTGCACGGCGCGCGCTCCCAAATGCACCGAATGTGGGATCGCCACGTGGTGTCGTAAATACGCCGCCGACCAGCAATCACGCTGATCCGCGACCCCAATTTCCCGATTATTCGCGCAATGCAGAGGACTGAAGTAGAATAATCCTCGTTTTTTTGCTATCTTTGTAAATCTTCATAAAGAAAAAACACCGGATGGAACTATCGGAACAACATATCGAAAGTCTGCGTGCGATGCTTGCGCGCGAGAACCAACAAATTGTTATTGTGTCACATACGAACCCCGACGGCGATGCCATCGGTTCGTCTTTGGCATGGGCAAAGGTACTGCGCGGCATGGGACACACGGTGACGTGCATCGTGCCGAACAAATACCCCTACTTCTTGGATTGGATGGACGGCATCGAGGAGATTGTGATCTTCAAAACCGACACCGAGGGGCGTGCCACCCGGGCTATTGCGTCGGCCGACATGATCTTCTGCCTCGACTTCAACTCAATTTCGCGGCTTGAGATTCTCAGCGACACGATCGCGGCCAACACCACCGCACGTCGGGTACTGATCGACCACCACCTCTCGCCCGACGAGGGCTTCGACCTGCTGTTCTCCTACCCCGATGCGTCGAGCACCTGCTATGTAGTCTATGCGATCATCGAAGCCATGTGCGGCGTGCAGGCGATTTCGAAGCCGATGGCCGAGTCGCTCTACGTCGGGATGATGACCGACACGGGGAATTTCGCCTTCTCGTTCCTGACGCCCGAGCTGTTTCGCGCCGTGGCCGTGCTGATCGAGTGCGGCATCCGGATTCCGGAGATCCACAACAGCGTCTACAACTCCTACACCGAGGGACGTGCCCGACTGTTCGGCTACGCGATCAACCGCAAAATGGAGATCATCCAAGACGGGACGGTTGCCTACATGTCGTTGATGGAGAACGAAATGCGCCGATTCCAATTCCAGCAGGGCGACAGCGAAGGATTTGTCAACTACGCCCTGACGGTGAAGAAGATGAAGATCTCGGCCATGTTTCTGGCCCACCGCAAATTCATCCGCGTGTCGTTGCGTTCGCGCGGCGATGTCGACGTAAATCTCTTTGCACGCAAATATTTCAACGGCGGCGGCCACAAGAATGCGGCCGGCGGAAAGTCGTTCGAAACCATGCAGGAGACGATCGACCACTACAAACGGTCGGTGGCTGAATTTGCCGCCGACGGCTATTTGGGCTAAATTCGCTATGGATGATTTCCGCCTGAAGGTCTTCATCACCGCCGCCCGGACGTTGAGCTTTACGCGAACCGCCGAGCAGCTCTATATCTCGCAACCAGCTGTCAGCAAGCATATCAGCGAGCTGGAATCCCGTTACAAACTCCAACTTTTCACCCGCCGCGGCAGTCGTCTGATGTTGACCCCCGCAGGCGAAGTGTTGCTTGTCGAGGCCGAGCGGCTTGCCGAGGACTACCGCAATCTGCAATACGAGATGAGCCTATGCAGCAGCCGCGTCGAGGGCGAACTGCGTCTTGGGGCGAGCACGACCATTGCCCAATACCTGCTGCCGCCGATTCTGGCACGATTCACGGCGCGATTCCCCGAAGTGCGGCTCTTGGTGCGTTCGGGAAACAGCGACCAGATCGAGCAAGCGTTGGAGGCACACGAGATCGACCTCGGCGTGGTGGAGAGCCTGTCGCGGCGGCAGGGATTGCACTACACGCTCTTCATGCCCGACGAACTGGTCTTGGTGGTACGCACGGGCGGAAGTTGGGCGCGCACCGAGTCGCTGACTCCCGAAGCCCTGACCCGCGTTCCACTCGTCCTGCGCGAAAACGGATCGGGAACGCTGGAGGTGATCGCCGCGGCGTTGGCTACACAAGGGATTCGCCTGCCGCAATTACAGGTTGTCATGCGCTTGGGATCGACCGAGGGGATCAAGCGTTTCGTGCGAAACAGCGACGCCATGGCAATCGTCTCGGTGATCTCGGTGGTCGACGAATTGCGCAGCGGAACGCTGCGAATTGTCGATCTGGAGGGCGTTACCTTCGCCCGCGACTTTGCCTTCGTCCATGCCGAAGCCGAAACAGCGGCTTTGGCTCGGCAATTTATAGACTTCGCGATCGCCTCGCGATAACTTATGGTTATCGGATATAACCCATTCGATCTTTAAGATCAGCGCAATCCGTCGTATCTTTGCATCCGAACAAACAAAAGTTATCGTATGCAATCGTCACAACTTCTCAAAATCGGATATGCAGCCCTGTTTCTCGCCGCATTTTTTCTCTCACCCGCCGTATCGTTATTCGCCGGAATCGCCTTTGCGCTTCTGTGGGGAAACCCCTACTCCAAATTGAGCAAGCAACTCTCCAAAAAGATGTTGCAATGGTGCGTCGTAGGGCTGGGTTTTGGCATGAATTTTCACCAATCGCTGGCAGCAGGCCGCGAGGGAATCACCTTTACGATCGTCTCGGTTGCCACGGTGATGGTGACCGGTGTATTGATCGGTCAACTGATGCGCGTCGGCCGCAAGAGTGCCTACCTGATCTCCTCGGGCACGGCGATCTGCGGCGGAAGTGCCATTGCAGCCGTAGCACCCGTGATTGACGCCGACGAGAACGAGACCTCGTTGTCGCTGGCTACAGTATTCGTTCTCAACGCAATAGCACTTTTTCTCTTTCCGATCATCGGACACTGGCTCGCCATGTCGCAAGTTGAATTCGGCACATGGGCAGCCATTGCCATTCACGACACCTCGTCGGTAGTCGGCGCAGGCGCAGCCTACGGCGAAAAGGCGTTGCAGGTGGCGACAACCGTGAAGCTCACCCGCGCACTCTGGATCATTCCGCTGTCGATCGTCTCGATGTGGGTGTTTCGGCGCAAGGGCGTGACGATCCGAATCCCTTGGTTCATCGGTTGGTTCGTCGTCGCCATGCTCATCAACACCTACGTCGCACTCCCCGACCTGCTGACACGCAGCCTCTCGACCCTGTCGCACGCCGGACTTTCGGCAACACTCTTCCTGATCGGCGGCGGCCTGTCGCTCGAGGTAATTCGCAAGGTCGGGGCGCGCCCGCTGATCTTGGGCGTGATACTCTGGGTGTTGATCTCCGTGCTGTCGCTTACGGTAATTTTGGCAATGCGAGGTTAAGGTGCTCCGAATAACACATCACGCGTTCGCGTATAAAGTCCGCCAAAGTGCGGGCTTCGTCCGCTTCGAGTAGCGACGGATAGCTCATCAGCACCAACCGATAGGGCGCATGCACGCGCTGGTAAGAGGGGTGAATGTACTCCTGCGGATTCTGCATAAAACCCAGACGCTCATAGAAATGCAGGCGGCGGATCGAAATCTCGTCAACCGGAGGATCAATCTCCAGCACCACACGCCTATCGGCGCAGAATGCCGAGAGTGCCTTCGAGCCGATCTGGCCACCTCGTAGCTGGGGTGCGACGGCCAGATGTTCGATATAATAGCCAACCGGCGTCTGCCAATAGTAGATCAGCCCGGCAAACCGGTCGCCCGACCAGATGCCGTCGGCATGGAAATCGGGGTCGGAGAGCGCGCGCAGGTGGTCGGCTTCGGTGCGCAGCTCCATGGGTGGAAATGCGCTGTGGTATAAGTTCATGGCTTCGTTCCAACCCAGATCTTCGGGCGAGGAGAAGCGCGTAAAATGGAGCGATTGTGTCATTCGTTCGTATTTTTCGGCAAGATAACGCAAAAATCGGAAGATGTCAATTCCGACAGACAAAAAAACGCCTTCAGATTTTTTCTGAAGGCGTTTTGAGCAAATCGGAAGTCGCTACTCTTCGGTGTCGGTGCTATTCGCAATGTCGTCGGGCACGCTGCTACGCGTATAAACCGTGACATCGCCCCGATCGTTCGCCTTCGTCCAGACCATACGGTCTTTGGTCAGGTTGGTGATGATGTAACGCGAACCCCAGTCCCCGTTGCCGTAATCATACGTTCCACGGATGATCGCACCGAACTCTTCGTGCATATCGATGGCATACGCACCGGTGACCTTGCGTTTGTCAAAGCTGTCGATATTCTGATACATCACAAAGGTCTGCTCCTTGCGGTCGAAGGTGATATAGACATAAGTCCCGTCGGCCGAAGGCTCGTTGTTCCACGACGTGCGCTCCCATGTACCGGCAATGTTGGCATTGTTCACATCGAGTTCCGGTTCAACGGCTTCTTTCTCGTCGGAGCAGGCAATCGCCATGACTGCGAACAGGGTTGCGAAAAGAATTCTGAAGATGTTTTTCATATTTCAATTTGTTATTTTCAATTTATACCGTCTAAATATAGTTTCAAAGTACGTGCTGAAGGGGCGGCATCGACTCCCTGATACAGCAGCGGCAGGTTCTTGGGCGGTGTCGCGGGCAGCAGATCACCACGAAGCGTGATAACCAGATCGCCCATAGCACCGGCGAAGACCGTGCGCGGGTCGGTGTGCAAGGTCACATAGGGCGGCGTGAGCAACGTATCGGCACACAACGTGACGGCTGTCGTGCCGGTGTTGGCGAACGCGATGCGCTGCACCTGTCGTTCACGGCTCGTTGCATCGAAATGCACCTCGATTTGCCGCAGACGCAAAGCCCCCTTGGGATAGGGATAATCCGCAAAGCGATTTGCGCCCTGCTCGACCACTCCGGAGAGCGTCAAAACCGCCGTCGGAGCAGAGGCCGAGAGTTGCGTGTAGACGAAAATCTGCCGGGAGAAGACTCCGGGATGCCCCTTCTGTCGATACTCCACGCTGATTTTCGCACGGTCGTTGGCGGCAATCGGCTGCCGGTCGTACTCGGCCGTCAGACAACTGCACGAGGTGGTGACGCGGGTAATGACCAACGGCGAATGCCCAACATTGACACATTCGAAGCGGACTTTCACGGGCGCAGCATCCTCATCGATCGTTCCAAGGTCGATGTTCGTCCGGCTAAACCGCAGCGACTGCGCACCGTCGGCCAATCTCGGATTGCCCACAGCCTCAAGTTGTTCCTGCGAAAGAATACGTAATTGAGCCGACGCGTGGCAGATCCCGCAGCAGATTGCTGCGAGAACTGCGACGTATCGCATACCTCTTCTTGCGCTGTAACCCCTCTTCATCGCGACTTCTGACCTATAACCAGCCGTTATCGTTCGCCGTCTTGCGAACCGTGATCGTGAATTTCTGGGTCGTACCGCCACTGGTGGTGATCGTCGCCTGAGTCGTGCCGGTCTTGACACCCTTGACCGTCAGCTTATTGCCCGACATAGCTGCCGTGGCAACCGAACTGTCGGCCACCTGTACGGTGTAGGTCATCGACTCGCCGTTGACGAAGTACAAAGCCGGAACGGCCGTAACCTGCGCATCGAGCTGCACATAAAGGTTCGGGAAGGACATCGGCGTACCGTTTCCTTCGACAGCCTTCAGCAGGCGCGCCGTGTTTACCTGACCACCCATGCGGCCTTTGTAGTTAGCAAGTACCAACTGACGCGGCGCGGTGTCACCAAACTCACCTACGTAGGTGTAGTAGAACTTGGTTCCGGTCATGTAGGAATCGATCTCCGTGCAGGTCTGGTAGAGCAATTTCCTGAACTCGTCGGCCGTGTAATGGCGGCGCAGGCTATTGGCATAGGAGAGTCCGAGGGCAATCGCTCCCGACACGTGCGGGCAGGCCATCGAAGTTCCCTCCATATAGCCGTATCCGGTCTCGCTGATGTGCAGCGGCATGGTCGAGAGGATCGAGCCGATCTTACCGCGGTTAGCACCCTCGCCGTAATCGTAATAGTAGTCCACATCACCGCCCGGGGCAGAAATGTTGGAATACTCGCCGTAGTTAGAGTAGACACCCGGCGTAAAGTCGGCTGCCGTGGCGTTCACCGAGATGCACTCGGAGTAAGCACCGGGGAATCCGGCCATCGGGGCATTCTCGTTACCGCTGGCAAAAACAGCCAAACCGCCTTCGATGACACCCGTCGGAGAACCGGCATTGTGGAGGAAATAGTCAACTGTAATCTTCTCCAAGGGGTTGTAGCTGACCCACTCATCCTCATTGTGATAGCCTTGAGGACCGTAAAGATAGGAGTTTGCAGCACCCGAAACGACACCCCAGCTACACTGGAGGATGACAGCTCCGTTATCGGCCGCATATTTGATCGCCTTGATCTCAGCAAGCGTATTCGGAGCCAAGTTGCCCGAGAAAATCTGGCACGACATGATCTTCACACCACCCTTGTTGCCATTACCACCGGCAATCGAACTAATACCCATGCCGTTGTTGTTCTGGGCTGCGATGACACCTGCCACGTGCGTTCCATGCCCCGTATCACTCACATCTTCGTAGGTGATCACGCCCGTATTCTGCGCAAAGTTATATCCGTAGACGTCGCCGGCATATCCGTTTCCGTCGTTGTCCTTGTGCGAGTGGAATACCTCGTTGGGATTGATCCACATGTTGTTTTTCAAGTCCGGATGCTCAAAGTCGACACCCTCGTCGAGCACGGCGACGATGATTGATTCGTCTCCGCTGCACAGCTTCCAAGCCTCTTCGCAGCCGGCATCAGCACCAACGAGCGACTTATCGGCAAACATATCGCCGCGGTTGACCATGTTCCACTGCACCGAAAGCAGCTCATCGTTGTATTGATAGGCTGCCGCACGTGTTGTCTTCATGCGGTTCATCTCCTCGCGAGTCAGGGGTTTTGCTTTGCCGTTGTATGCACGTTTGATCGTGCGGTTGACCGTAGCGTTAGAGACCTCACCCAAAGCCGAAAGTTGACGGGCAACCTCCGCAGCATCGTATTTCTCGTCGAAACGCACGACATACCAGAGGTGCATCTCATCCTTGCGGGTGCGCTCCTCGGTCTTTGCGTCGTAGGGGAAAATGCGCTCGATCTGGTAGGTATCGAAGGCAGCCAACACATCGTCGACACGCACCACACCCGAGCGAGTGACAGCACTGCGCGTCATGGCGGCCTGCTCGAGAATCTCGCCGACAGCCGGTGAAAACTTCACCAGAATCTCGCCGCCGACAAACTCGGCCGTATCCTCGGTCGAAGGCTTTTCGGTCGAAGGCTTGGGTTGCTCCATATCCTTGGTACAGGCCACTGCGAACAGGGTTACGGCCAGCACACTGCATATATATTTCATCTTCATTGTCGCTTAATGTTTTTGCGTTTTAGTCAATTTGCGTAGGCGGGGTTTTGTATCCCTCATAGAATTTGTAGTAGTAATCCAACGAGATCGGTTCGTTGTCGAAGATTGCGCCTCTACCGTCAGTTGTCTTTCCCTCCTGATTGAAGATCAAGTCAAAAGGGAACATCCGATTGAGAGCCGGGTGGTAAAGCAGCCAATCCGGGATGTTTCCATAAAGACGATTGAGGTTGATCGTGAAGTTACGCATATTGGGCAACACCTTCGGCGTGCCGATCAACTCACGCGGCAGGGTATCGGCAGCGATGATGTCGGCCTCGGTGTATTTCTGGTAGTCATCCATCGACGGTAACTCGCCTTGCAAGTAGTTCACCGACAGAACCAGCGTATCGAGCTTCTCCCATTCGAGCAGACGCCGCGGGAAACCTTTTTCATCGGCAAAACCTCCGTATTTGGTGCGTACCGTATTGCTCAAGTCATAGATCGCATGGCGTTGGTTGGAGGCAAGCAACAGACGGTGGAGTTTCGGGAAATTCTCGGGGTTGATCTCCTCGGGAATTGTCTGGAAATTGTTTCCACCCAAATCGAGCGACTCCAGATTTTTGAGGTTCGTGAAGTTGTCACCCAACGAAACCAAACCGTAAGCACCGATTTTCAAACGACGCAACTGCGTAAGCTTGGTGATGTAGTCGCCCGGCGTGAGGTTGAGCAAGAAGGTATTTGTGTTACCGTAAAAGGTCAACTCCTCGACCTCCGTGAGGTATTGTACCTCGTAGGGAAGACCCTCCTTCGTTCCGAACAGTGTAAACGAAGCACTCCGCACACGGCCCTCTTTTTCGGGGGTATATCCGGCATCCTTCTTCGTCCATACCTCGACACCTTCCCAGTTCTCCAGCGCATCCGACCCATCGGTCAGTTCGTACCAGCAGTTGAGCGAGCGTTGGATAGCCAGCAATGCCAAAGAGTCACCGGCACGGCCGATCTCGATCGCCTCGGCAGCCTCCTGCTTGACGTTGAGTTTGTCCTGCTTGACCAAGGTGACCTCCGATTTCGGCTCGAAGGTGATGTCGGCCAGACGGGGGTTGGGCTGCGAGTTGATACGCCATTCGAAGTGCACGACACACTCACGCGGACGCATGCCGCGATTGAGTGTCAGATCGGGCTTCGTGTAGGTGAGCCAGCCGGCATCGTCAGGAACTTTGACATCGAAATCAACGTTCGACATCACCGAAACATCGAATCCGCGCTTGCCATAGTCGGCATAGTTAGCCACTTCGACTGCTTGATTCGACACGCTAATGGAGTAGCCGTAGCCCTCCTGCGTGATGTTGATATCCTGGTTCTCCCACGTGGTTTGGTTCTGGATGCGGACACTACCCGTGCGCTCCGAGCCGATCAGGGTCGAGTCGATGAGGATCGAACATTCGGTCGATCCCTTGCCGTTGGCGGGTGAAACGGTGATCCAGGGGCGGTTCGCCGTAGCGATCCATTGATCCGGCGAGCTGACCTTTACGGTTTTCGTACCACCGTCGGCACCGATTTTCAAACTATTCTGATCGGTTGAGAAGCCGACAGTCGGATCACTTTTCGTACATCCGAGAAAGAGCGCGCCGGCCGAGATAATAAGGGTTATTGCTTGATATATTTTCATAGTCTATGCTGCTCTATTGAAACAAGTAATCACAATTCTTGATATTCTGCGTCTTATCGTAAATCAGGAAATAAGCGCCGGCCTTATAATAGTAGCAGATCTTTGAGGCATCGAATACGATGTTGGGGTTGTCGCTAATATCCAGATAGTAGATCAAGTGAGAGATCGTATCGTCCACCTTGCGCAGGTCGTTCGAGCCGATGTAGAAACCACGAAGGCCCTTGTGCTGATAAAGACCCGTAGGCCACTCCTGCAAGCAACGTTCGCCGTTCGCATCGCGCTGTCCGCGGATCGCAAAGACGGTGAGGTAGCTACTATTGAGCGGTTCGAAGGGGAACGAAGCAAAGCGGTTATACGAAATATCCAGTCCGTAGAGGTAAGGCAGGTTGACGGCCGTAAACTCGCCGTTCGGGAAGTCGGAGAGCCGGTTGTAGGTCAAGTCGAGCGAAGTGAGCTGGTAGACGTTCTTTCCAGTAAACGATCCCTTCGGGAACTCGGAGAGGTTGCAACCGCTGGCGTTGAGATAAGCGATTCTCGATTCGGAATCGGAGAGGCATTTGGGATATTTCGTCCACTCCTTGTTGCCGGCAATGGTCAAAGTCTCGATATTGATACCACGGAACGAGCCGTCGTCCTCGCCCTCGAATCCGTCCATGTGGTTATGGGAGAAGTCGACCGACTTGATCGAGTAGACCGATTTCGCATTGAAGATATTGGGGACTTTCGTAAATTCGTTGTAGGTAGCCGAGATGGTCTCCAAGTCGTCGTAGCCGATGAAGTAACCATCGGCATCACAGGGCAGCTCGGTGAGTTTGTTGTGATCAAGGAAGAGTTGCACGAGTGCGACCCCCTTGCCCAGCGGATGAATGGTCTCCAATTCGTTGTAGGCCATATCGAGCAGACTCAGTTTCTTCATCTGCTTGAACGACTCGGGAAGCTCCTTGAGGCGGTTGTCGCGGAAGTAGAAAATCTGGATTTTCTCTTTCGATGCGCCATTGGCCAAAGCGTCTAATCCGGCATAAACCTCCTCGGACGACCATTGTGCGTTGTTGGCGAAGTTGACCAAAACCAAAGAGGGTAGTTTGGCCAGCACCAACGGGAATTTGGTCATTTTTGAGCAATTATATAACTCAAGGTCAGTGAGCGACTTCAGATTTGCCAACTCATCGGGCAGGCTCTCCAGCTCGCCGTTGGCCAGATAGAGGTATTCGAGTTTTTCCAGTTTACCGATTGCCGGGTCAATTGATTTGAGTCCGTTGCAGAGCTTGCCGTGGATCATATCGTAAGGTTGGATCGGTAATTGGCGACCGGTCTTTTTGTCGCGAATCTGATCCTCGGTATATTTCTCATAGAGCGCGATCTCCGGAATTTTGATCTTCTTTTCCGCGAGGGCGCGCGCAATCGGCTCGGACATCTGCGTGATCGGCTGGATGATGCTCATATACTCTTTGGCACGCTCCAGACGCGTCCGGCTACCGCCGTTCATCGAGATTCCGAACTGCACCGTAGGATCGTAGTCGATCAGGTTCTTGTCGTTGTGTGTACCCAGATAAAGCTCGATCAGCTCCGTGAGCTGTCCGACCGCTGCGGGCAGCACACCGCGGAATCCGAAGTCGCTGATGTCGATCGCTGCGACACGTCCGTTCGAGTGGAGTTTCACACCCGGCTGGTCGCCCCACAAGTCAGGGTCTTTGTTGAAGTCCCAGTTAGCACCGTGACCCCAGTTCTCACCGTTGTAGTACCAGCGTTGGCCGTCGAGCGATTTCCAGATCTCGTAGAGAGCATAGTAGTCGCGCAGGTATTGGTCGGCCTCATGCAGGGTCACCGGAACGTTGGCCTTGGTGGTCTTGTTGTCGAGGACGGTGAAGGTCGAACTCTTCGGAGAATCGTTTGTTTCGAGCAAAACTTTGTTTTCGTCGTAGGTCTTGTAGCCCACCAGACGGTAGGAGCCAGCCTTGATCGAGAGCAGCGAGTCGCAAGCCGACGAGGAGGTCTGGTAACCGAACGTATCCTCATCGTCGTCGAAATGGATGCTGAACTTCGAAGGCAGACGCTCAAAAGTTGTCCGCTCGTTGTTGGTGGTGTTACGCACGGTGACGTCGACGAAGGCAACCTCGTCGAAGGTATATTCGCGCGTGGCACTCGAACGGGTCGGCGTCTGGGTGAAATCCGCAATATCCTTGGTGATCGTGAACTGCACCTTGCCGCGTGGCTCAACGTTGACCGTCAGGTCGTGTACGGTCAAGCCTCCGGCGGTGATCCGAATCTGGTTGTCGGTGGTCGTTCCGTTATAAAGGATTTCGTCCAGAGCGTCGTACAACGTGAAGTTGACGATCTCATAGTCTCCGGTCAAAAGTTTGATCTTTCCGCTGCGAAGTCCATATTCGGCAGCTTCGCTACTCGTCGCCGAGAGCGTCAGGGTCTGCGAAATGGTCGATCCGTTGGAAAGCAACGTGATCTCCACCTTGCACGCATCGGCCAGATAGTCGAGTTGGGTGGTGGTTGCTCTCGATGTCGGGGTTTTATCTCCCTCGGCAGCCTCGTAAGAGGCCTGTTTGTAGAGCTTAAATTGGATGTATCCGTAGTCGTGGTCGCGGTTATCAATGCCCTCGTCCGACGAACAGCCGCCCAAAAGCGACGTCGCGAAGAGCATCAATAGTGCGAATACGGAAAATCTCGAAAGTTTCATACTGAACAATTCTATTTTTCTTTCAATTATTATAGTTCGTTTCTGTAAAGAACCATCCGATTCCCGTCCCGCATGGAGCGGGAATCGGATGGTGTATCAGGCCGTCTTACAAAGTCGACGGGGCATATTTGCAGACTAAGATAAACACGATACTTCCCCCGTCATCGTTGTAGAAGATCACACCGTCCTTGGCTTCGTTCGGCTTCTCCTGCGAATCCATAAACACATAGAAATTATCGCTTGCGCCCTCTGTCTTCAACCAGTCGCCACCCTTCTGAACGTGAGAGTTGGCAAAAGCAGGGCCTTTGAGCGCATTGTTGCTTCCGCCCTCGCTGGCATAGGTCAAGAGATAGACCGGTTTGCCGAATTCGGCATAAGGTTCGAAATCAGGGCCGGAGGTAAGCTCTTCCAGCGTTGCATGATAAACCCAATCGGGATATGCGAAGGAGAGACCTTCCGATCCGCCTTGTGTCAGATTCGAGAAGATGTAGGGTTCGTATTGGGGAAGAATGGCATCTCCGTCCGAATTGAGGAGGTCGGCACGCGAATTAACGCCTGCGGCCAAAGAATTGGGCAGTGCAATCAGCACAGCCTGACGGGTAGAAGTGGCCTCCGTAACCTTCACCGAGAAGCGTCTCTCCTGAATCACATCCGCATTGGCAGAGTCATCCCATGGGTCCTCTTCTTTCAGAGTTACCCAAGCAACTTCTTCATCCTCCGGATAATACCAATTTCCTTCTTTCTTCAGCACAAAGAATTTAGCACCTTTCGCGCTGCTGATTGTACCGTTTACTACGTCGACAGTCCCAGTTAATCCATCGGCATATCCATCAAGGTCAAAATCCAGCGTCTCGCTGATGCGGCTAATTACCAGATGGTCTTTGCAAGCAGGGATTACAATGGGGAGACGCATCGTTGCATCGTGGTTGTTCTTGTCCCAGAATACCAGCTCGTCGGTTGCACCATTCAACGGGTATTTCGAAAGTTCAGTTCCCAAACGGATCTCCTTGTGCTGGTTTGCCTCACCAGTAGAAACGGCGGGGGCACTGACCCAATCGGGATAACCGGTCAACTCCCAGTCGAAGTTAGCTTTCACATCAATCGGCATGCTATATCCGTTCAAACCATTCGGCCATACGAGGTCGATCGAAGTAACCGGAGTTGCGTTGTAGCTATACGTATAGCCCTCCTCCGTGCCGTAGGTGAACTGGCCGTCTTCGTCCATCAGGCACGAGAAAACAGCGAATTCGCGAATCGCAGGGGTAAGCGTCAACGTACCGATCTTCTGCTCGGTTTTGCCGATTGTCAGCATCACGTCGCAGGTCGGAGTTTTGTCGAACTGAACGGCATCCGAGCTGCAAACCGTAACCGAGAACTCGCCGGCAACGCCGCGCAAGGTATAGGCTTTCTGCCCGTCGTTATCGATCCAAAACTCCGCTCCGGCCTGTGTCGTAGGCAAAGAAAGTGCCCATTCCGCATTGGGTTTGATCGTAAAGGTAGTGGTTTCGCCGGCAGCCAAAGTTGCCGTAACGTCTTTCTGCTCATCAAAGTTCGGAGTGATCTTCGTATCTTCATCCGAGGAGCAGGCTGTGACAAACACGCTCGCAATGGCGAGGGCAATTGCCGTCAATTTTGTCATATAAGTTCTCATCAGCCTAAATTTTAACTATAAAAATGAAAGAATAAACCATATTTTCTTGTTTGTTATTACATGCCTTCTTCTCGTTGGAGACGGTCGGCCTCTTCGTCGCTGACCCACTCCATGACGTTGTAGAAGCTGCCGACCGTACCGATCGACACACCCATCTTCTCGACATAGATCAACGACCACAGCGCAACGGATTTCTGGCAGCCATAGAAATAAGAGTAGGGCGAAGGACTTGTCGTCACGAGGATCTTATCGTCACCGCGCACAACGCCGAAAACCGAACCCTCGTCGCTCATGACCTGATCTTCGTCCATGGTAACCCGAGGCGACAGCGGATCGCTCGGATCGAGTTTCATGGTGACATCGTAGCCGTCGTAGAGCCAGTTGTGGCAGATGATCGTATTCGGCTCGGTGGGGTGTTTCTCGGTGTAGATGAGTCGCTGGTAGCTCGTCGAGTATTTGTAGAGGAACATCGACGTGACAACGCAGTAACCCGTGAAGTTATTGATGTCGAACGGGCAGCTCTTCATCATCAAGATATTGGTCGTCTTACCATAGAGGCTCATCTCCAACTGATCGGGCATGACCAACTGGAGCTGGAAGCGCAGCGAGTCGGTAACCTTGATCTGGTCGTATTTACCATAGATGCGCAGCTTGGCGACGGTTTCGCCGGCCTTGATCGTCACGGAGTTCGACTCCAGCTGATAGTGCAGTTTCTCGATTGCATTGCTTCCGTTATCGATGACCTCCACGCCGACCGTGCGGTCGTAGTCGCGGGTGACTGTCGAGATGACAGGAACCTCGAAAAACGCTTTGTCCTTTTCTACGGCGACGGTTGTCAGTGTATCCTGAAAGAGCACGTATTCGGCATCAGAGTAGGTTTTGTACTCCTCCTTGCAGCCGACGAATGCACTCGCAAGCACTCCTGCAACCAACAACGATTTAATGAATTTTCTCATATCTATTCGTGTTATAATCGATTAGTTATTACTTTCGTTAGGCTCAATCATTGAACCGGGGGCATTCAATTCGTGCTGCGGAATCGGCCAAACAAACAGCGGATTCGAAGCCTCGATTTTCAGCGAGCTGCCGTCGACGAGCGAATTTAATTGCGGAGTACGCGTAAAGCCCTTCTTCCAACGCTTGAGGTCTTGCAGGCGGAAACCCTCCATATACAGCTCACGCATACGCTCCTCGGAGATGCGCTCCAGCCAGTTGTCGGCAGATACGCTGAGCGAACCCATACCGCTCGGATAACGCGCGGCGCGCAGGGTCGTCAAGTCGGCCGATGCCTTGGCATAGTCGGGCGAGGGCAAGTTGCAATAAGCCTCGGCACGAATCAGGTACTGCTCCGAAAGACGGAACACCTGCGGCATGCTGACCTGGAAGATGTTGCTGGTGTTGATGAAATTCCGGTTGCCGTAGTACTTCATCATCAGCGGCCACGTCAGACCGTGGGCATAACCCGTGGTTTTCGAGGCGAAGAGTGCGTTGTAGCGCAGGTCATTCTCTTCGTAAGCATTGAGTGTCCACGTTGCCGGCACATAGTCGGGGTAGAAATAAGTGTAGTCCGTCTCGATCTGAAGGAACGGCCGGCCCAACGCCCCACCATAGGAGGTCGTGGTGAAGCCGATACGCCAGATTGTCTCAAACGAAACGTTGTAAGCCCACAAGTAGTCGTAGTAGCTATATGTGATGTTGTTGATGGTCGTGTAGGCCGTTTTGGCATCGGCCAGTCGATACACTTTGCTTTTGCGGTCGATGAGCTTGCTCGAATAGTCGATCGCCGTCTGCCAGTCCTGCATGTAGAGAGCCACGCGCGAACGCAGTGCCTCGACCGATCCGGCCGAGAGGTACTCATTGCCGAATTCATCGTCGTCCTCGTCCAGCAACGCCTCGGCGCGCTCCAGATCCTTGATCACGAACTGATACGAATCGTAAAGCGTAGCACGGCGTGCCTCGCCGGGGTTGGCGTAGCTCGAAACCAGCACAACACCCAGTTCGTTGGCTGCTGTGGCCGGGTCGTAGGCTTTGCAGAAGCATTTGATCAGCTCCGCATAGCAGAGCGCACGAGCGCAATAGACCTCACCGGTGTATTGGTCGAGGCTCTCGATCTCATTGTCGTCGGTGAGCGAATTGCGTACCTCTTCGACGCGATCGAGGAAGAAGTTGCAACGTCCGATCTGGCTGTAAAGAGCCGCGTATACCGACTCGATCTCGGCGTTGGTCGAGCGGATATCCCACTGCCAAATATTGCCGTAGGTGTTCGTATAGCCGTCGACAGCATAGACCAGATCGGCCTGAATATCGGGGCACAGCGTCAAGAGGCCGCTGTAAAGATCTGCGCTTTTGAATCCGGCATAGATGCCCGTGAGCATCTGCTCGGCATCGGCAAAAGTCCTCATCGCGTTCTTTTCGGGAATCGACGATCCGGGGATTTTTTCCAGACATGAAGTCATGGACAACGCCACCGCAAATGCCGTAAAAGCTATTTTTATAGTACGTAATGTCATTTTATCTGCTGTTTTAGAAAGTGATTTCAAGCCCGAATGTGTACTGGCGAGCCATGGGGTATTGTGCGGCATACATGTTCGTTGTACCTTCCGGATCAAGACCCGAGAAATTGGTGAACGTCAGCAGGTTCTGCGCTTGAGCATAGAGCTTGACACCGCTCATGAAGCGCGTGCGCTTGATCAGGTTGGCGGGGAACGTGTAGCTGAGCATCAGGTTTTTCAGACGCAGGAACGAAGCATCCTCCAACAGTCGGCTATCGAATTCGGTATAGACTCCGTTACGCGGGATGTCGGTGATGTCTCCCGGCTGTTTCCATCGGGTAAGCAGACGTTTCGACTGGTTGTAAGCTGCAAAGCGGCCGTTGCTCTCGTCGAAATAGCGGTCGTTGTTAATCATCCAACGGTCGGCAACCCAGCTGAACTGAGCCGAAAGAGCTAACCCTTTCCAGTTGAACGTCGTACCGAAACCGCCCTGCCAAGGAGCTTCGTAGCTCTTGCCGACCAGCACCTTATCGTCGTCGCTCATCTTGTTGGTGATTTTGCCGTCTTTGGTATACCACAGCGCATCGCCATTGGCCGAGTTGACACCCGCATAGCGGTTGATATAGAATTCGCCGACCGGATGACCTACGACCAACTTGGTGTTGGTATTGGACATCTCGAACTCGGTGACATTGCTATACAGCTCGGTGATTTTGTTCTTGTTGTAGGATGCGTTGGCATTGAGAATCCATTGGAAATCCTTGTGCGACAACACCGTTGCCGTGAGGTTCAACTCCGCACCGCGGTTGACCATGGCACCGACATTCTTCCACTTGTAGCCGAAGCCGTTGGAGGTGGAATACGGTTCGGGAACGGCCATAAGCATGTTGGTGGTCTTCTTGTTGTAAAGCTCCAGATCCACATTCAGCCGATCCCAGAATCCGAAGTGGAACGCGAGGTTGCTTGTCCAGACCTTCTCCCACTCCAGCGATTCGTTTCCGGGCTGTGAGGGTGCTACACCGGCATCGCCCATGTAGTCCAAGCCACCCGATACGAGTGCGAGGTGTTCGTAGTTGGGAATCGACGAGTTACCGGTCGTACCCGTACTGATTGCAATCTGTGCGTTGGTCAGCCAGCTGCGCGAATTCTCCATGAATTGTTCGTTGCGCAAGTTCCACATCGCACCGACAGACCAGAACTGTGCCCAACGGCCCGAAGTTCCGAAACGCGACGAACCGTCGGTACGAACCGAGAAGTCCACATAATAGCGGCTGTCGTAGTTGTACTCACCGCGACCGAAGAACGAAAGGAACGCGTAGTCCGCATCGGTAACGTCGCCCCACGAGGAGACACGCGTACCCGAAGAGACGTTGGTGAGTTTGTCGTTGTTCTGACCCTTCGCCATCACCTGAAACGATTCATAGCGATAGTCCGAGCCCTCTTGACCGAGCAGGAAGTTGAACGAGTGCTTGTCACCGGCACGGAACTGATAGTTCAGCGTGATGGTTTCTGCCAGCGAGATACCGTCCGTCGAGCTACGTCCGGCCGTTCCCGAACCGAGGTTGGGCATGTAGCTCGGATAGGAGACCGAGAATGCGGTCGTATGCGAGTAGTCCACCGATCCCTGTGCGCGGAGCGTCAGCCCCTTGGTCAGGGTGAAGTCGGCGAAGAGCGAGGAGATGAGTTTGTATTTCTTGTAGGTAAGCGGATTGTACTTCGACCACTCCAAGGGGTTCTGTCCCGTACCCTTCCACGAATGGTCGTTGACCGAAGCCAGCGAGCCGTCGGCCTTGTAGGGGCTGTAGTAGGGCATCATGAAGCGAGCAGCCGAAATCGGCGTCACGAGCGTATACGCACCTTCGTCGGCCTTGGTGATCTCCTGATAGTTGAGCATGATGTTACTGCCGACCTTGAGCCAAGGAGCAGCGCGGTGCTCGACATTGGTTCTGAACGAATAGCGGTCGAATGACGAACCGGTAGCCGTACCGTCTTGGCTGTAAAAACCACCCGAGAAAAAGTAGTTGGTCTTATCGGTTGCTCCGGCTACGGAGAGTTCGTAGTTCTGAAGCATAGCCGCCGAGTTGAAGACCTCGTCGAGCCAGTTTACATTGGTTTTACGCAGCAGGTTGTAATTCTTACCGGCGGTAAGTCCCAGCTCCTGTTCGTATTGGATGCGCTCGTCGGTGTTCATCAGATCCCAGTTGCCGTAGGCGATCTGCGAGAAACCCATCTGCATGCGGTAGTTGATCTTCGGTCGCTCGGCAAACTGACCGCGTTTGGTCGTGATGACGATCACGCCGTTGGCCGCACGCGCACCATAGATAGAGGTGGACGAAGCGTCTTTGAGCACCGAAAGGCTTTCGATATCGGCCGGGTTGATCGTGTTGAAGTCGGCCGCCGAGATCGGAATACCATCGAGGATGTAGAGCGGAGAAGTACCCGAGTTAATCGAGTTCGTACCGCGAATGGTCATTGCCGCTGCGGCACTCGGCTCTCCCGAATTCGAGAGCACCGTAAGACCCGGTACTTGACCTTGCAACGCCTGATCGAAGGCTGCCGTCGGAGTATTCTCCACCTTTTCGGCCTTCACCGTCGACACCGAGCCGGCGATCGTGCCCTTCTTGCGGACACCATAGGCGATAACGACCACATCGTCGAGCCGCTGCGCATCGCTCTCGAGGGCGAAGTCAAAGCGAACCGACATCGTGCCGTCGGGGACTACCCGCTCGACATTCTTGTAGCCGATGTACTGGATTTTCAAGACGGTTCCGGCTGCCACCTCAATGGTGTAGCTTCCGTCTGCGAGTGTGGTCACGCCATTGGTTGGCCCGGCGATTACACTGGCACCGATCAGAGGTTGCTTATCTTCCGCCGAAGTGATGACTCCGCGGACGGTAACCTTTCCTCCCCCTTGAGCTATGGCCATCATAGGGAAGGCACATAGGAAAAGTGCGAAAATGTTGAGTAGAGTTTTTGTTTTTTGCATAAGGGATTGTACTTTCTTACGGAACAAAGAAAAAGAATTAAAATGAAAAAGCCAAATAACTAAAAGGCTAAAACTATAAGCAAAAGTGTGTTATGCGTTTATTTTCGGGAGAATAGAGCATGGTATAGCGCATGCAACCAAATGACTGTCTGCGCATTAAACGCGAATTTCAATTTGTTACACAGGAAATGAATAAAATTAAATAATATTTCACAAAAATGTAAAAACGAGTGATATACTATTTAATTTTATTTATTTATTCAAATAACTTAAAAAGTCATCTGGGGTAAAATTAGGCTTTTTCGGCCGGAGCGGGTTGTTTTTGGCTCGATTTTACTAAAGATTTTTAATAACCTCATTCCAAACTGAGGCGTTTTTGTAAAATGTAAAAAAAATTAGAAAATATTTCAAATTGCAACCTACATTCGGGTCGTTTTTCTCAAATCGGGCATTTTTGCACCGATTTCATCGCCGTCGATTACGGCGTCAATCGGGCTGCGGATCGAGCTAATTTGTTCAAAATGCAGCATTTTCAAAGCGTTAGCCCACATATTCGTCCACCTCATAGCGAATTGGAGGTATATTTCGTTTTGCGCTTACAGTTTATAACCAAACAGCAGCATATTCATTATAAATCACAATCCGTAACCCGGGTTACCCCTTTTTCAGCGCACGCAGCCGCAACAAGCCCCAAAAGTCGGGCTTGTCAAGCGGTTTGCGAAGCGTAGAAAGAGGGAGAAAGAGGTGGTCGCGCGTGGGTCAATTCACAACCACCAAGGCAAAATATTCGCGCAGTAGCGCAGCGGCACGATCCAGCTGTTCGGGGGTATTCTCAGCCACCTCGCGCAGCCGATATTCCCAGCCCATGGCCTCGTATTTATGGACTCCGAGGGTGTGGTAGGGCAACAATTCGACCCGCTCGATCTGCGTGTATCGGCCGAGCTGCTCGCCTAACAACCGCAGGTCGTGCTCGGCATCGCTCCACCCCGGAACGAGGACGTAGCGAAGCCAGAAGGGTTTCGCGTGGGCTTCGAGCCAAGCGGCCGTGCGGAGGGTCTGCTCATTGTTGCGCCCGGTAATCGCCCGATGCTGCTGCCCATTGGCCTGTTTTACATCGAGTAACACCAGATCGACCAGTTCGTAGAGCTCCTCCACCGCCGGCGACCAGACACTGCCATTAGTGTCGAGACAGACGTGGATGCCCTCGGCCTTGAGGGCGCGCACCAACGGAACAAGCGCGGCAGCCTGAAAGGTCGGTTCGCCACCCGAGAAGGTGACTCCGCCGCGTCGCCCGAAGAAGGGTTTCTGATCGACGGCCATGCGCAGAATCTCGGCCGGATCGGTCGGAGAACCACACGATTCACCACTTTCGATCGTGTCGGGATTGGCGCAATAGAGGCAGCGGAAGTTGCAGCCTTGGAGGAAAACGACGAGCCGGAGACCCGGCCCGTCGAATGTTCCCATGGATTCGTAGGAGTGTACGCGAAGCATGCTTATTTCAGTTTTCGAATCGTTACATCCGCTCGTGGAAGCTGCGGCTGATTACCTCCAACTGGTGTTCGCGGCTGAGCTTGGTGAAGTTCACCGCATAACCCGACACGCGGATCGTCAGCTGCGGGTAGTTCTCGGGATGTACCATGGCATCTTCCAGCATTTCGCGATTCAAGACGTTGACATTGAGGTGGTGTGCCCCCTTCGTGAAGTAGCCGTCGAGCATCGTCACCAGATTCTCCACACGCTCCTCGGCGGTCGGGCCGAGCGACTTGGGCACGATCGAGAAGGTGTTCGAGATTCCGTCCTGCGAGTCACGGTAGCGGAGTTTGGCAACCGAAGCGAGCGAAGCAATCGCACCGCTCTTGTCGCGTCCGTGCATCGGGTTCGCACCCGGAGCGAAGGCCATCCCCTTCAGACGTCCGTCGGGCGTAGCACCGGTCTTCTTGCCATACATCACATTCGAGGTGATCGTGAGCAGCGAGAGCGTCGGACGTGCATTTTTATAGACAGGCAGCTTCTTGAGCTCCTCGCTGAAATAGTAGACCAGATCGACTCCAAGGTGATCGACACGGTCGTTGTTGTTGCCGAAGCAGGGGTATTCGCCCTCGATGTCGAAGCCTTCGGTCAGCCCCATTTCGTTGCGACGCGCCTTGACCTTGGCGTATTTGATCGCCGAGAGCGAGTCGATAGCAATCGACAGACCGGCAACGCCATAAGCGAGGTTGATTCGCGGATCGGTGTCGATGAGTGCCATTTGCGACTTCTCGTAGTAATATTTGTCGTGCATGTAGTGGATGATGTTCATCGCCTCGTTGTAGATCCGGGCGATTTCGGTCAGCACCTTCTTGTAGTTCGACATCACCTCCTCGAAGTGGAGCGTATCGTCCGACAAAGCCGGAATCCCCTTGACGATGAGCGTTCCCGTGTTCTCGCAGCGTCCGCCATTGATCGCCAGCAGCAACGCTTTGGCCAGATTGGCGCGCGCCCCGAAGAACTGGATCTGACGGCCGATGTCCTGAAAGGAGACACAGCAAGCGATACCGTAGTCGTCGGAGTTGCGCACCTCACGCATCAGCTCGTCGTTCTCGTACTGGATCGAGCTGGTGTCGGCCGATACCTTGGCGCAGAAGGTTTTGAAGCCTTCGGGCAGGTCGGGACTCCAGAGCACGGTCATGTTCGGCTCGGGCGATGCACCGAGGTTGTAGAGCGTTTGCAGGAAGCGGAACGAGGTCTTGGTGACCTTCGTGCGGCCGTCGTTGAAGCGTCCGCCGATCGCCTCGGTCACCCACGTCGGGTCACCGGCGAAGATGTCGTTGTAGGCTTGCATACGCAGGTGACGCACCATGCGCAACTTGATGACAAACTGGTCGATCAGCTCCTGTGCAAAGGTCTCGTCGATCTGGCCGTGAGCCAAATCGTATTCGATGAAGATGTCGAGGAACGACGACACGTTACCCAGCGACATGGCTGCACCGTCCTGCTCCTTGACCGCCGCCAGATAGGCCATATAGACCCACTGCACAGCCTCCTGTGCCGAGTGCGCCGGCCGGCTCAGGTCGAGACCGTAGTACTCGCCCATGGTGCGGATTTCGCCCAGTGCTTTGATCTGCTCGGCCACCTCCTCGCGCAAGCGAATGCGGGCTTCGGTCATCGGGCCGGTGAGGTTGTGCAGGTCGGCGGTCTTGGCTTCGATCAACCGATCCGTTCCATAGAGTGCCAGACGGCGGTAGTCGCCGATGATACGACCCCGGGCGTAGTTGTCGGGCAGACCCGTCAGGAAGCCCAGCGAACGCAGCGTGCGAATCTCCTCGGTATATACGTCGAACACCCCGTCGTTGTGGGTTTTACGGTAGTGAGTGAAGATATCCTTGACTTTTTCGTCGACCTCCACGCCATTCTCCTTGCAGGCACGCGCCACCACATTGATGCCGCCGAACGGCTTGATCGCACGGCGCAGCAGCTCGTCGGTCTGCAAACCGACGATCAACTCGTTCTCGCGGTCGATGTACCCGGCCTTGTGCGAGGTGATGGTCGAGACCGTTGCGTTGTCGAGCGAACGAACTCCATTGCGGTTGCGCTCCTCTTCGAGCGCCTCGAGGCAGCGACCCCAGATCGCTTTGGTGCGCTGGGTAGCTCCGGTAAGGAACGATGCGTCACCGACATAAGGGGTGATATTCGTCGATACGAAGCTGGTGACATTGATCTCCTTGCTCCACAGCCCGTCGATAAAGGTTTTGTTGGATTCCATAAATTGTTCGATATAAGATTATAATTGTTGTATTTCGGAAGGCGCAAAGGTACGATCTAAATCCCGAATGCACAAATCCGAATTGCACTTTTCCCGTCGTCGGGTGCATTATTACCACTTTCGGGTCGGAGTTGGCCTTGCTTTTGCAGGAGTAGATTCCACCATTTAATACCTATATTATTATGAAAAAAATTCTGATGAGTATCTTGTTCGCCGGCCTTTTTGTCACAGCGGTGCTGGCCGACAGCAAAAACGTCTCGGTGCAGCTGCACGAGCTGCCCGATGCAGCGCGCGAATTGGTCAAGAAATATTTTGGCGACGTGAGCGTGGCCTCGGCGACCAAAGAGTTGGAGATGCCGACAAGCTACGAGGTGACCTTGGTCGACGGCACGATTCTCGATTTCGATTCGCGCGGCGCATGGACCGAGATCAACCGACCGCGCGGGGTTATTCCGGCCGAGCTGATTCCGCAACCGATTGCACAATTCGTAGCTAAGAATTATCCGGCACGGCAAATTCTGTCGATCGAGCGCGAAGGGCACTCCCACATCATCGAACTCGACAACGGGCTGGAGCTGACCTTCAATCGCAAGCACCAACTCGTCGAGGCCGACCATTGACAGAGCAGCAAACACGGTGCGGCGAAGTGGCCCGGAGTGCTTGAGGACGCGCATCCTGCCTCCGGGCCCCGCCGCATTTTCGCGTTTCAGCCGCAAGAGAGGGGGTCGATTCGAAATATTTGTGTAATTTTGCAGTTCAATACAATCGTATCATGGAACAACTCACCCTGACCACACCGGCACTACTCTTTTCGGCGGTATCGCTGATTCTACTGGCTTACACCAACCGATTTCTCTCCTACGCACAGTTAGTGCGCACCCTCAAGGAGCAACATTTGCAGCACCCCTCGAAGGTGACGCGTGCGCAGATCGAGAACCTCCGCCGCCGACTGCACCTGACGCGGACGATGCAGATTCTGGGCGTAACGAGCCTGTTCCTGTGCGTGGTGACGATGTTTTCGATCTATGTGGGTTGGGATCTGCTCTCGGCCTACGTCTTCGGCGTGGCGTTACTGCTGCTGATCGGATCGCTCGGGGTCTCGATCTGGGAGATTCAGATTTCGGTGCGCGCGCTCGAAATCCACCTGCACGACATGGAGCGGTAGGCATAAAAAAACCGAAGATGCCGCGACATCACGTCACTGCATCTCCCACTAACCTACTTATGTAACCTAAAACCAACTTTGTGAAGCCGTTTCCGGTTTTCACAGTGCAAAGATACGGGGACGACATGACTCGATAATGTCGTCCCCGTTACATTTGTGTGAAGCCGCTATTCGGATTTGCGCAGCGAGAACAGAAACTCCAGCCCACCACGTTCGCGGTTGCGCACCTGTATCGTGCCACCGTGCATCTTCACGGCGTTCTTGACGATTGCCAACCCCAGCCCCGTGCCGCCCAACTTACGCGAACGCCCCTTATCGACACGGTAGAAACGTTCGAAGAGGTGTTCGAGGTGCTCGGCATCGACCCCAACGCCATTGTCGGCAAAGAGAATGGTGCATTGATTCGGGGTGTCGGAGAGCAGGCGGATTTCGATTTTCGTGCCTCCGGAGTAGGCCGTGGCGTTGTCCGTCAGGTTGCGGAAGATCGAAGCCAGCAGCGAGGGGCTGCCCACGACTTCAGCGCGCTTCGGGAAGTCAACCTCGATCGCCAGCTGCTGATCGGCCGGATTGAAAGCCCGATCGGCGACCACCTCGGCAATAAGCTCGTTGAGCACAACCCGCTCACGCTGAAAGAGGTGGCTCGCCTCGTCCATGCGCGTGATCGTCGAGATGTCGGACAACAGGCTTCGCAGCCGCCCGGTTTGGGACAAGCTCTTGGCAAGGAAATCCATGCGGCGTTCGCTGTCGAGTTGGGGATTTTCGCGCAGCGTCTCCAGATAGCCCTGAATCGCCGCTACGGGTGTTTTCAACTCGTGGCTGATGTTGTTGGTCAGCTGCTTCTTGATGCGAATCTTCTCCTGCTCCTCATGCAAAGCCAACGCATGTTCGCGGTCGCGGTCGGCGGTGGTCTGTTGCAGACGGGCATAGAGCCGAATGATGTGGGTGGAGATTGCCCCCAGCTCGTCGTGCGGAAAGTTCACCGAAGCGTCAATGCGTTCGCCACGCTCAGCACATTCGGCAAACCGATTCAACCGCGTGATGTTCTGCCCCAGTTGGCGGGTTGCAAAGTACCCGGCGACACTCATCAGCAACGTGACACCCAGCATAAACCACAGGAAATCGCGGTCGGCGGCCAACACCTCGGTCAGCGACACGGAGTAGGGAACGGCCGCACGGACGATGCAGTTCGGGCCGCGCATGGCCGAATAGAAATAGGTCTGGTCGGTACTCTCGGAGCGCCGACGAATGGTGAATCCCGTACCGTGCTTGATAGCCGCCGCCACCTCGGGACGGGCAAGGTGATTCGCAGCCGGCGGCGTGTCGAGCGTATTGTCGTAGATCACGTGCCCCGAGCGGTCGATGAGCGTCATACGCAGGTGATCGAACGGTGCGCTGTGAATCTGCACCGCATCCCCCGGCGCATCGCCTTTGGCCAACGCCTCGAGCATCCGCAGGTTGAAGAGTTGCAGCTGGGCATCCAGACGCTCGGCCTTGAAATGCTTCTCGCGTCCATACTGAAACGCGACAAAACAGGCAACCAGTGTCCACGAGAAGATGAGCAGCAGCAGAAACAGCCGCTGGTGGTAGGAGATTTTACTCTTCAAAACCATAGCCATAGCCCAGACGGGTGATGATGTGATCGCCATATTTGCCGATTTTGCGACGCAGACGGGTGATATTGACGTCGATCGTGCGGTCGAGAACGACCACCTCGTCGCTCCAGACCCGGTGGAGAATCTCTTCGCGCGAGAAGATCACCCCGCGGTTGGCGAGCAGCAACGCCAAAATCTCGAATTCCTTCTTGGTCAACGAGACCTCGCCCCCGTCGATCGTGCAACTTTTACGCGAGAGGTTAATCGTGATACCCTCGTAGGTGATCGTCGCGGGGGTTGCCAGCTGCGACGACGAGCGGCGCAGAACGCTGCGCACACGCGCCAAGACCTCGCGGATCGAGAAGGGCTTGGCAATGTAGTCGTCCGCGCCAAGATTCAGCCCGACAACCGTATCGTCTTCGGTGTCTTTCGCCGTGCAGAAGATCACGGGGAGCTGTGCTGTTTCGGGTTTCGACCGGAGCAGCTGCGCCATACGGAAGCCACTCATCTCCCCCATCATCACATCGAGCAGGAGGAGCGAATAACGCTCGGGGTGCATCGTCAGTGCCTGTTCGGCACTGTATGCCACATCGACCTCGTACCCCTCGACTTCGAGGTTGAATTGCAAAATTTCACACAGCGACTCTTCGTCATCGACCACCAGAATTTTGTATTTTGCCATGAGTATATTATTATATGTGTCAAAAATACGCAGATTTGCGGATGTTGCAGTCGGCAGCTGCCAAATTTAACTCAAATGTAATACGTCCGGCAGGGAATTACGCGGCCGTTCTTCGCCGTTTTCGCACCCCAAATCGGTTGCAGGGAGGTTTCCATGCTACTTTTGTGTGAAAATTAAGTTACAAAGCAGAAATTCCAATTTCAGCAATTAACATATTACGGCACTGACGATTACAAGCCGCATTGCGCTATTTTCGGCAGTTTACAATGTTACCAAATTGTTAAATATATTTAATATATTCGTAAAATATTTGCATAATAAGGATTTTGCCCTTATCTTTGCAGAGAAGTTTTAAGGTTCATTTAGGTTAGTAGTTTTAGGTTGGTTGAGGAAATCGGTAGGTTGCGGCGAAATTTGTCGCTGCTAAGATCCAGAGGCGGTACTCGCTTCGACGATCGAATACCTCCGATTAAACCTCTTTTTGGAGGGGGTGGTTCCCCGCCAAAAGAAAAGGTTTTAGTCGTGAAGACTCAAACCTTTTTTGTTTTATAGCGGGTCGATAAACCGCGCGACCTATTTTTTTAAGATATTTCGCCCAAAAATTTTGGAGATTCAAAAGAAGGCGTTATCTTTGCACCACAAAACCAAAATGGTGGATTCATCTAAGGGTTAGGATACGTGCCTCTCACGCACGACATAGGGGTTCGAATCCCCTATCCACTACTAAGCGACTTGAAAAGAGTCGCTTTTTTTGTGCCCACGCGCGATTGCAAGGCTGGCGGGGGGGGGCAGTCGCAAGAAGTACAGCTTTGGGCTTCGATCTCGACGAGAGGTAGCAAACGCTTGCCCTCGATCCTCTATCTTGCCTCGGAGGTCGCAAAAGTTTTTGGTTGAGATGTCTTCGGCTTGCTGTGCAAGTCGGCAAACCTCCGCCCTGCGGAGGACTGCTATTTGCGTTGCTGCATAGCCGTCCCCCGCGAGCTACTGACTGAAAACAGCCACACACCTATATAGATAGTTTGCGACCTCTCGACAAGCTCGAGGATCGAGAACCGCCTTTGCGACCTCTCGACCAAGCTCGAGGATCGAGTACAAGACACAGCGACCTCTCGACAAGCTCGAGGATCGAGAACCGCCTTTGCGACCTCTCGACCAAGCTCGAGGATCGAGTACAAGACACAGCGACCTCTCGACAAGCTCGAGGATCGAGACCATTTACCGCCGGGCCTTTGCGATCTTTGAGCGGATCAGTGCCTCGGGCGATTCGAAAAGTTGCAAATTATTGATAGCCCAAAAACCTCCAGCCTTCGACACTTCAAAAAAGGTTTTTCCATCTCGCTCAACTACGTCAAGTGAGCGCAATCCAGCCTGATCATCTGAGTTAGTTACATAAATTCGCTCCACCATTCCAGACTCTGAAAAGACTGCTCCCCAGCCAGTTATAGCGTGACCACCGCCGGGAACTTGCACAGAAAACGAGAACGTACCGTCGGTTGCGATGATCCGTCGCACCTCAGTGCTAAGCGTCTGAAGACTCGGATAGGGTTTGACACTCATCAGCACATCGATCTCATCAGCACCAAAGATATGATTCATATAACCGGGTGTTTTACCAAAGCCACATAGGAAATCGAGATAACCAACCGAAGTCATATTGCCGGCATCGCGATAGTATTTTTTGAACTCTTCAAGAATTTCAGAAATGTGGCCATTGGAATCGCCGTTCAAATCACGCACAAGCCAATAGCGCCACTCTCGATTGGGATAATTCGGAATCCTGATCAGTAAATCATGATAATATTCGAGGAAATAGTGCAGCAAATTGCTTGTTGTTGCCGCCCAACACATATTGTAATCAGCTGGTGAATAGTGAAATCCGGGAATGATATTCTCCGGCAGCCTCGTCTGATATTGTTTATCGACGTCGAACCACGTGCAATTCTTGTATGCCGGCATATATTGGATGTTGTAATAGCTCGTATTGATATACTCCCAGCGTTCGGGCGGCGGATTGATTCCGCGCACCCAAAGCGTGTCCCGTCGGGGAACGACCACCGGCTCGTTCACCTCGAATGGTGCGAGTGTCGTAATAACAGATCGCTTGATCGTCAGACTCTTGACCGACGACTTCTCGGTCTGGCGGCCCTGTGTGTCCTGCACGACGATCGTGAACCCGGCGTAAGTTCCGGGAGGCAACACCAGAAAATAGCTTTGGGGAGAAGAGGTCAGTCTCTGCGCAATTCCGGTCAGCGTCACGGCACGTCCGGCTGCGGCATCGGAGATCTTCAGCTCCGGAGCATCGCTCACCACGACGCTTGCCTGCCCCGACACGGCGCGATCGGAAGATTCGAACCGGATCGACGCAACCTCGGCATCGCCGGATAGCTGCACCTTGATTACGCCACACAAGTTCTTGAATTGCAGATTTTCGCGAATGTTTCCCTGCGCAATGGCCGGGTTCATCCCCTCGCCAAACGAAGTGTTCGAGGCAAAGGGCTGTTCGGCCGGAAGATTCAGGTAGAGCGTATGATCCGCAAAACGAGTTTGCTCGCCATAGGGGTAATAGGCAACGCATTGCGCTGCCGTCGCCGGCAGCGTACCGGTAAAGGTGGCTGTCGACGCATTCGACTCGGATCGATTCTGGAAAGGCACATTTTCGGCAGAGCCGGCAAAGACTCCGATCCGATCATGCGCGCTCCAGCGCACCTGTTTCCCGTCGAGCGAACTGCGGGTCTGCACCTCACAGCTGACGATCAGGTCGGTCTGTGCATCGGCCACCTGCACTTCGTCGAAAGACTCCCGACAGCCGGCCAGCAACAGCAGGCCGACAACAGCCGACCGCCGTGTAAAACCACGCATTACTCCCACGTCCAAGACTCCTCGGTGAACTCTTCGTTACCAAACGAGGGCGTAAGTGTGACCTGCGGATTGATGTCAAGCACCGAAAGCGTGGTAACCACCGCCGGTTTCACATGCAGCGTCTTGGTCGCAACACTCTCCACCACATGGCCTTCCGAATCCTTCGCGCGAAGTGTAAATCCGGCGTACTCCCCAATCGGCAGCACAAGATAATAGGTAAGCTCGCTGCCCGACTGCAACGGCTGGTTGATCCCGGTCAACGTCGTTCCCGTACCCGCGGCGGCCGTCATGGTCAACACGGGACGAGCACCCGACTCGCCCATTGCAACAAGCCCCGCACCGGACGTTGCCCGGCTACTCGACAAAAATTCAAGGCTCGACAAGGTGACGTTTCCCGTCAGCCGCACCTTGATCACCCCGCATAGATTGCGGAATAGCAGCGAGCCGGTGATGTCGCCAGCCGCAACCGTAGGGTTCAGCCCCGGCCCGAAGGTCGCGTTCGACACAAACGGCTGTTTGGCCGGCAGGGTGATTTTCAACGAGCTACCGCTCATCTCTACCCCTTCGGCATAGGGATAATAAGCATATACCGTGCGGGTTGTGCTCTCGAGTGTTCCAGAGAATACAGCCGTGGCCTCCTCGGTCGAAGAGGTATTGGTGAAGCGGACGTTCGCCAGCGTACCGCCGAAAACTCCGACCACATCGCTACTCTGCCACTTGATTTTCAGTCCGTCGAGCACCGTGCGCGACGACATCTCGTTAGATGCCGAAAGCAAGAATTGCTTTCGATCGACAGGGCGTTCCCCTGCGGTCTCGGTTTTATCACCGCCACACCGGGTTGTTGCAGCAAGAACGAATAATCCGGCCACAAGCGGCCTCATCCAGTTTAATTTTTCCATTTTTTTGCTCATTTTCTCTTTTCAACAATGGAAAGAGCGTGCAAAACTAACGAAATAAAAAGGAAAAAAGCTCGAAGTGTGAAAAAATTCACACTTAAATACCAACCCGGCAGCACCGACCTCGCCGCGGACTATGCGACAAATCGGCTATCGACCGCTTGATTTCACGACAAGGCAGTTGGGCACGGCGCGCTCTCCAGCATGGTCAAAGCGGTGATTATCATAGGGATGATTGAGCACCCCTTCGCGTGCCGTCCAGAGTGTCGACGAACCGCCCCCGTCGAGGTTCAGCGCATCGTGAAGTCCCAGCTGGTAGGCGATGTAGGCGGTCTGGGCAATCGTCGTGCCGTCGCCCTGTCCCTTGAAGCGGCCGTCGATCACGATCAACACGACCGTCCCGTCGGTTCGTTTGCCGATCAGCGAACGGGGATGCCGCCCCGTATAAAACGAACGCTCGCTCTGGTAGGTTGCGATTTTGCCCGACTCGACCAGCACCGGGCCGGCAGCCAAGGCCGAGCGATAGCTACGCGCCACACGCGGATAATCGGCCGTGTCACATCGGAAAATGTCGATCTCGTGTCCGCGTTTATCGCGAAAGGCAATCACGCCGTTCGTGCGCATCAACTCCTCGGGAGTCGTATGCCCCACCACCTTTCGGTCGAGCAGCACAAAGGTCACCGGCTCGTAGCTCTTCACATTGAAATACCCGCCATTGATTGCTATCTCGGCCTGTGCTTCACGCCCTAACTCGCTGGTGATTCGAGCTTCACGGTCGAGGTGGACAAGATGCGTCGTGAAACGCCGCGCGGGATAGGTAACGACCGAAATGCTCTGCCGCGAACCAAACAGATCCACCTGCGCATAGCGGCATTGCGCCCCACCTCCAAGGTCGGTCACGCGCCACGCAGCCGTAGCCAGCGATAGAGAATCCTGCGGCGTTTGTGCAAAAAGTGCCCCTGTGAGCAGCAGCAGTAGGATAGAGAAAAACGATTTCTTCATAACATTCGATTTTATAGGATCTTTTTCAATAGATTCGGGACAGCCTCGGAACATGGATCTCCTTAATTTTGGTTACAAAATTACAACCATTCCCGATTTTACCTAAAGATTCGCCCCGAAAAAACAGTTTCTCGTCCCCATTGTTGCCTGTTTGGGGCTACGGCGCGGCCAAATCAGCCCCCGCAACGACAACCCGGCGATCGTTCGCAAGCACACGACCGCGACCACACGCGGCGCATTTGAAGAAACAAGGTCGAAAATAGGTGAATTTCAGGGACAAGAAACAGCCTTGCGCAAATTCAATTCGGGTTCGTAGTGGAAAACTCCCGATTTTAGGCTACCTTTGCACCCTATTAATTTCTATCGAGCATGATTACAGTTTCAAATTTAGAGGTACAGTTCGGAAAACGCGTTCTTTTCAAGGATATAAATCTCAAATTCACACCCGGCAACTGCTACGGTGTCATCGGCGCAAACGGCGCTGGAAAATCCACATTTCTAAAAGTTTTAAGCGGTGACATCACGCCCACACGCGGAAACGTCGCCTTCGGGCCGAACGAACGGCTCTCTGTGTTGCGGCAGGATCACTTCGAATACGACGAGCAGACGGTACTCAACACGGTGCTCATGGGACACCAGCCACTCTGGGAGATCATGCAGCAGAAGGAGGCTCTCTACTCCAAAGCCGACTTCTCGGAGGAGGACGGCATCCGTGTCGGACACCTCGAAGACCGCTTTGCCGAGATGGACGGCTGGAATGCCGAGAGCGACGCGGCCAACCTCTTGAGCGGGCTTGGCGTAGGCGAAGCATTGCACTACCAGCTCATGCGCGACCTGAGTGCCAAGGAGAAAGTGCGTGTACTGTTGGCACAAGCCCTCTTCGGCAAGCCGGACAACCTGCTGCTCGATGAGCCGACCAACGACCTCGACATGACGACGATCATGTGGTTGGAGAACTACCTCTCGAACTACGAAAATACGGTGCTGGTCGTCTCGCACGACCGTCACTTTCTGGATTCGGTCTGCACCCACACGATCGACATCGATTACAGCGACATCAATCTCTTCTCGGGAAATTACAGTTTCTGGTACGAGTCGAGCCAGCTGGCCCTGCGTCAGCAGCAAAACCAAAATAAGAAAGCCGAGGAGAAGAAGAAGGAGCTACTGGAGTTCATCCAGCGTTTCAGTGCCAACGTGGCCAAGTCCAAGCAGACGACCTCGCGCAAGAAGATGCTCGAGAAACTCAACGTCGAGGAGATCAAGCCCTCGATGCGCAAATACCCGGGCATCATCTTCCAACCCGAACGCGAAGCGGGCAACAACATCCTCGCCGTCGACGGCCTCAGCAAGAGCATCAACGGCGAACTGCTCTTCAACGACATCAGCTTCACGGTCGAGAAGGGCGACAAGATCGTATTTCTGGCACGCGACGCACGCGCATTGTCGGCCATGCTCGACATCCTCGCCGGCGTCGAGAAACCCGATACGGGAACGGTGGCATGGGGCACGACCATCAAATATGCCTACCTGCCGCTCAACAACGCCCCCTATTTCGAGAGCCAGCTCCCGATCATCGACTGGCTGGCACAGTTCTCGAAGGATACGACCGAGGTCTACCTGCGCGGCTATTTGGGCAAAATGCTCTTCAGCGGCGAGGAGGTCTACAAGCGCGTCGATGTGCTGTCGGGTGGTGAGAAGGTGCGCTGCATGATCTCGCGCATGATGATCCAAGAGCCCAACACGCTACTGCTCGACTCACCCACGAACCACCTCGATCTGGAGTCCATTCAAGCGTTCAACAACTCGCTCATCAACTTCAAGGGCAATGTGTTGATGACCTCACACGACCACGAATTCATCAACACCGTGGCCAACCGCATCATCGAAATCACCCCCCACGGCACGGTCGACAAGTATATGGAGTACGACGACTACATCACCGACGAAACCGTCGCCGCGCGTCTGGAAAAGATGTACTAATTCCCCGGCTACCTATCTAAAAAAGGCACTACCCCTGTCGGCCAATCTCCCTTGCGGAGTTTAGCCGACAGATGTACGACCGCCCAAGGCGAAGGCCGAAAGAGTCACAGGATCAGGTTGAACAGATAGCCCGACAGGATGATGAACAGCGTGATTACCCCAAAGAAAATGCCGATCAATCTCCAAGTCATGACCTTTTTCAGCATCGTAGCTTCGGGCAACGAGAGTCCCACCACGGCCATCATGAAGGCGATTGCCGTACCGAGCGGAATGCCCTTTGCGACAAATACCTGAATCACCGGAACGATGCCCGCGGCATTGGCATACATCGGCACAGCGCAGAGAACGGACAGCGGCACAGCAAACCAATTTTCACGCGACATATAGTGTCCGAAAAAGCCCTCGGGCACAAAGCCGTGTATCGCCGCACCCACGCCGATGCCGATCAGGATATAAAGCAGCACGCCGCGCACAATGCCCCATGCATCGCGCGCCACGATCGGCAAGCGGCGCAAAAACGGCGTATGCGCCTGCTCCCACGCAAGGGATTCCGCCTCGGAATCCGCCTGCAACTGCTGTACCCACGGGGAGAGATAACGCTCCAACTTGAGCCGCCCCAAGGCAAACCCTCCGATCGTGCCGAGCAAAATGCCGCTCACCACATAGATCGCCGTAGCGCGAAGGCCGAATGCACCGAGGAACATGGCCACGGCAACCTCATTGACCAGCGGCGAGGTGATCAGAAAGGCGAAGGTCACACCCAACGGAATTCCGCCCTTGACAAAGCCGATAAACAGCGGAATCGAGGAGCAGGAGCAAAACGGCGTAACCGCTCCGAACAATGAAGCAAAAAGGTATTGAAAGCCATAGAGCTTACGCGTCGTGAGGTAGTGGCGTAACCGATCAATCGGAAAATAGGCGTTGACAATGCCCATCAGAAAGCTGATGAGGAACAGCAATAGCACGATCTTGATGCTATCGTAGAAGAAAAAATTGACGGCACTGCCGAGATGTGTTTCGGCATTCAAGCCAAAAACACCATACACAAGCCAATCTGCAAAACGTTGTATCATTGCGTCTTAACAAAAAATGATAATTCCATAATAAATACCAATCCCGACAAAGAGAAGTCCAACGACACGCGTTAGCCATTTTTGAACGGTCTGCATCCGGCGGTAGCATCTCCCCAAGCCTGCGACACTATATGCCAGCACCCAAGACACGATTACAACCGGCAATCCGGTTGCCACGGCAAAGATCAGCGGCAGGAGCAATCCGCCCGTTTCGGTGGCGGCCATCGGAATCAGCATCCCGAAGTAGAAAATGCCGCTCGTTGGGCAGAAGGCCAAGGCGAACAGCACCCCCAACAACAAAGCACCCCAGCCACCACGACGAGCAACTCGTTCTCCGCTTCCCAAAAATCCGAACTTCGGCAAGTTGAGCCGATGACCGAAAAGAAGGTAAAGTCCAATCAAGACAAGCACCGGCGCAATGATCCGATCGCCGTATTGACCAAGGATTTTTTGCATAGCGTAAACACTTGCCCCTTTGTGCAATAGCGGGATCAGGATCAACCCAATGCCGACATACACAAGAATCCGACCCGCCGTATAAAGCAGGCCATTCCAGAAAACACGATGCCGGTTTTCGATCTCCCGACCGATAAAACATACGGCTGCAATATTGGTCGCCAACGGGCACGGACTGATCGCCGTGAGCAACCCTAACAAAAAAGCAATTACGACAGGTGTCGTGCCGCTATCAAACAGCTGCTGAATCCATTCCATGATTATTCTAAAATTTTGCGGATCGCTTCATTGAGCTTTGCCTTGAAGAGCTGGGGTTGTTTTCTGGCATAGCCGAAACCCATTTTTGTCAAGTCCTCAACCCTCCCGTTGCCAACGAGAATCAACGACGACCACGCAACTTCATACCGATCGGCAAGTGCCTGATCTTCCGTAATATCAACAATTCGCAGGAGAATCCGATCACTTCCGATGCTGTCTACAACCTCTTTGGTTAGCCGCTCGATGGCATTGCAAGTCACGCAACGCTGCTTTCCATGAAAATAGAGCACCTGCACGCAGTCGAGAGGAAGTTCCTCGGTGACAGCCTCCCTATTCCGACTTCCGCCGCAGGCCGACATGCAGGCAGACAGCAGCACAAGTGCCGCGAGATAGAACAACCGCCTCATCGCCGCAAAAGTTCTTTGACTTCGACGAGCGACAACTTTCGGCCTTTGGCTACCACCTGCCCGTCTACCACCAGTCCCGGCAGCTGCATAATGTTGTAGGCCATGATCTTCAGGATGTCCTCCTCCTTCGTGACGGTCGCATCCAAACCCAGTTCGGCCACCGCCTGCTTTACCGTTTCGTGGAGTGCCTTACACCCGGCGCACCCCGTTCCCAATACTTTGATCTCCATAGCGTATTTATTAAATGTAGTTCGCCGAACAACGAACATCCCTTGCAAAAAAGAGACACAGCCTATCCACAACAAGCGTCGTGCTTCTTGCAATCGCCGAAAAAACCTGCAAACAAGGCACTGGCCTTCATCCAATTATCGCGGTTGATACAATAACGAACCTTTGGCGTCTCGATCTCTCCCTGAATCAGCCCCGCATCCTTCAACTCGCGAAGATGTTGCGAAACGGTGGCCTTGGCAATGGGCAAAACCTCGTGGATATCCCCAAAAAAGCAGCTCTCCTGCGAAGCCAAAAACCGCAAAATAGCCATCCGCGCCGGATGCCCCATAGCTTTGGCGAACCGGGCAATCTGCTCCTCTTGTGCGGTATAGGCGTTTTTTGTCATCTCTCCTTGCATATCGTTCGCAAATATACGAACAATAATTAAAAAAAGAAACAAGGGCTTCATTTTTTATTCTCGGGCCGCGGCTCGCGGAGACGGCTCGATGCGCAGCGAAGAGCAGGCCTCCGCGTGGCGGAGCTGCGGCCTGCCGACTTGCCACGCAAGCCGAAAAACAACTCGCCAGAAAATTCTCAACCTAACCCCAAATAGAGATACAAACAGGGATTACTGCCTCATCAAAAAAAACGAATCGAGTTTCCCCGCCCCCGAAAAACGACCGCAGGCGCGACCCGAAAGGGATCGCGCCTGTGGCGTATTCAAACCAGGATCGACTTATTTGACGAACTTGATCTCGTCGAGTAATTTGCCGGCATCGGCATACTTCTCGATGACCCACATCACAAATCGGATGTCGACACAGACGGTCTTGAAGTTGGTCGGATGAAAATAGACATCGCCCGACATGGATTCGCGGTTGCCGTCAAAGGCCAATCCGATCACATCGCCGCGGGCATTGAGCACCGGGCTGCCGGAGTTGCCACCCGTGATGTCGTTGTTGGTCAGGAAATCGACATACAACGTCCCTTTTTCACCCCAGCGTCCCCAATCCTTGGCCGCGATAAGCGAGCGCATGCGGTCGTCGACGCGGAACTCATAATCTTCGGGATTGTACTTCTCGGTATAGCCGGCAATCGTCGTTTGAGCATCGTAATGAACGCCATCCAAGGGTGAAATCGGGCCGACGGTTCCGTAGGTGATGCGCATGGTCGAATTGGCATCGGGGTATTGAGGAATGCCCTTCGACTCGCGCATGGCATAGATCGCGCGGCCGTATTCGCCCTCCAGTTTGTCGGTTTCGACACCCGACCGCTTGTCGCATTGATCCATTTTGTCGCCAAAGCGGCTCGACGAAACCGAGTAGGCCAACGCCACCATCGGGTCGGCAAGGATCTCCTCCGCCGTGCGCGGCGTTTCGAACCATGCACAGAGTTTTTGAAGACTCGTGCAGCAGGTATTGGCGTAGGCCGCCTCGACCAAAGCCGGCACATTGCCGTGGAAACGGTCGTACATCGCACAGAGTTGCTCGCCCCACATCTCCCGCGAAACGCTGTCGGTGAAGCTCTGCATCATCCGCGTCAGCACCTCGCGATCGGTATCGACATCGACCTCCTTCATCATGCGGCGCGTGTTGCTCTTCACACCCCGAAACTCCTTGTCGTGAACTTGCAGCCGTTCGATTTTCTCGCGTTGCATGCGGTTGACAACCACACTGAGGCGGTTGGCCGTCATCAGCACATCACTCGGCGAGATCCACGCTTCATGGTAGTAATTTTTCTCACGCTTGGCACAGATGCGACACTTGAATCCGCGCTGGAGCGACCCCAACAGATCGCCGTATTGCGCTTTGCGCGCTGGATCGGCTTCGATCCACTCCTTGAGTTGCACCTCTTCGACCGCCCGGATACCGGCAACATCGTAACGGCGCAAGCAGATATTTTCCCACTTGGCATAATCCGCATAGTTGCTGATATTGAAATATTTGTCGCTATAAATCAGGCGTACTTTCGGATCGCGCTCCATGTGTCGTTTCATAATGTCCAAGCGGTCGCGACGCGCCTTGATAACAATCGGATTGGTCACATGCTGCTTCTCGCAGACGGCGAACGACGACATGTAGCGGTGCGTGCGTCCGGGGAAGCCGATCACCATGGCGTAGTCCTTCTCACGGATGCCGCCCGTGGCGACGTTGAGTGTCTTAACAGGGTGAATCGGACGGTTGTCGGCCGAATAATCTGCCGGCTGCCCCTGCGCATCGCCATAGACGCGATAGAGCGCGAAATCACCCTTGTGCTGCGGCCAGTTCCAATTGTCCTGCTCGCCACCGAACGCACCGATCGACACAGGAGGTGCTCCGACCAACCGCACATCGCGAAAGGTCTCGTAGTAGAACAGCAGGAACTTCTCCCCGCGCCACATCGAGGCGCACGACACCTCGTAAGGGGTCTGCTTGCCATATTTCTTCTCGATCGCGCCGTAGATCTTACGCGTACCGAACGCACCGAAGTCGCCCGTCTTTTCGAGCTTCTCACGAATGGCATTCGCCTCGTCGGTCACATCGACAATCTTGCGCAGAAACGTCACCGACGCCCCCTTCACGGGCAGCTCCTCTTGGGCATTAATAGCCCAGAAGCCCTGCTCCAGATAGTTCTTTTCGGGGGTACTCAAGGCGTGGATATCGCCGTAAGCGACGTGGTGGTTGGTGATTACCAATCCATTTTCCGAAATCACGCTACCCGTACCCATGCCGCCGTTGATCGCCACCACAGCACTGCACAACGCCGGCGACTGCTCGTTATAGATCTCGCCCGGCTTGAGTTTCAGTCCCAGTTTTTTCATCTGGGGGTAGATCGTACTTTCGAACGTGTTGACCAGCCACATCCCCTCGTCGGCCATGGCCGAGAACGAAACGCAGAGTGCGGCAAAACAAATTAAGAGTTTTTTCATACTTTGTCATTCTAAAAAAAGGGTTTGCAGCAGCAAGCCCTTTTGGAGTAATTTATTCGATGGTGTGCCCCTCTTGTTTGAAAGAGAATTTCGGCTCTTCATCCTTGATCGTTTCGTCCTTATATTTCACGCGCCATACCGGAGCGTTGAAAAGCTCCTTCCAGATCTTCTGGTCGTCCCACATCGACTTGACGTAGGTCAGACGCAACACGGGCAACCCCGCCTCGTTCAGCTCCACATCCAATCGGGTGATGCCGTCCTGAAGAGCAAGGAATCCGCGGAAATAGGGGAAGTTACGCTTGATGAGCGGCTTCTCGATTCCGGGGTAGACCACCTCGTAGACTGCCGTGGGATACTTCAGGCTATCGGCATAGGTCTCGGCATTGCGTTTGAACGGCGCGGAGAGTTCACGCGTAGAGGCAAACATCATCTCGAGGAATTCGCGACGCGAGATCTTCTCGCCGGTCTGCTCATAGCCCTTGAGTTTGTAGTGTGCCGGAACGGCTTTCGTGCCACCGCCATGCACCAACATGTGCACCTCTTTGACTTCGATCGAATCACGAAGCAGCTGCTCGGGAAGCTCCGCTGCCGGATCGACATAGAGTTTCACATCGACCGGACAGGCATACTGCGCATCGAATCCGTAGACTCCATCGAGGTTGCGGAGGATGCCACCGAAGTAGACCATGTCCATCTTATCGTGCAGTCCCTCAACACCCAAACGAACCACCGAGAGCGAATCCAACGCGGGTTTCGGGGTCTCGAATTTCATCGTCGTCGGCGTGAAGATCGCCCGGTTGATCGCATCCTCGTTGGTCACGGCCGGATCGTAGGTAATCACCACAGCATGCCGGTTCACAAACGTCTTGACACCGTAGACACCGGGCACTTTCTGCATCTTGACCGAGAAGGCTTTCGAGCTACCGAAGCACTTCACCGAGGTCAGTCCCTCGATTTCAAGGGTTTTCAGATCAGCCACCTGCTCCTGCTCGCCCCAACGCTCGTCGATAGTCGGCAATTCGGTCGTAGAACCCAGATAGAGTGCCAATCCGAACAGTGCCACGGCCAAAAGACCGGGCAGCCAACGTAGGTATTTGCATCCGGCCACCTGTAACGATCCGGAGGGACAGGTCGAAACGCAATTACCGCAGAGCGTACAATCGACGTGCTTTACCGCCGTCACATCCTTCAGGTCAATGCTGTACGGACATTTATGCGTACATGCGCCGCATCCGTTACAACTGCGCTCGTCGCGCTTGATCCGCAACAAGGGGAAGAAACGGCTGCTGAGCGTCGTGGCCTCCCAGACATAGCAAACCGCACAGGCTGCGCCCAATGCCCAGACCCATGCCGACTCGACGCCGGCCAGTCCCAAGCCCCACATCAGCGCGATAGCCCCGACGAAGGTGAGCGTAAATTTGAAGATATTACTCAATGCGCCCAGCGGGCAGATATATTTACACCAGAACATTTTCACGAAGAAACAACCGAGGAACAGCACGGCGATCGAAATCGCAGCCATCCACGCGGTGATCTCACCCTTGAAGCCGGTTGCAATGGCGTAGTAGGGGTCGAAATTCTTGCAGAAAAGTTCGCTGCTCGACACCGACATGTAGAAGATCGTGAACAGCAATACATATTTAATTATACGCAGCGCGCGGTCTGCGACACTACCGGAGCGGATATCGGCATTCACATGGAACTTATGGCCGATCCGACCCATTGCTTCGCCGACCGTACCCAGCGGACAGAGGTAGCCGCAGAAAAGACGGCTGAACAGCACGACGCCGACAGCCAGCACGACGCCCATCATGATCTGCATCATAGACATGCTACAAGCCAGCGAATTACGCACCAGATAAGAGCCCAGCGCCTGCATTCCGCCAAAAGGACAGTATGCCTCCACATCGGCGGGTGAGTCGCCCAACGTCAGCCCGTAGATGATAAATCCGGCGATTGCCGCCAAGGTTCCCCATTGCAGCAACTGTTTCAACCAATTGTTTCTTCTTTTCATTCGTTTGTGTGTTTTGACAAGTGTGATACCTCACAAAGATAGGTATTTTGAGCTGAAAAAACAATAAAAAACCGAATGCAGCATACTCTTTTTCGGCTATTTTTCGCATTTTATTGCTATATTTGTCCTCTAACCACCCCATATCGGGAAATCAGACTATGAAAAAAGGATCGATCATTTGTGCAATCACACTCTGTGTAGGCATTTTGCAATTATCGGGCGCAACGCCTCCCGCCCCGAAACGCCTGCCGCTGGACGCCAGCGTGCGCACCGGGCAGCTGGCCAACGGCATGACCTATTACATCAAGCACGCCGCCAATCCGGCACAACGCGCCGACTTCTTCATCGCCCACAACGTCGGTGCTTTGCAGGAGGAGGAGAACCAAAACGGACTGGCGCACTTTCTGGAACACATGGCTTTCAACGGAACAAAACACTTCCCCAAGAAGGAGCTGTTCACCTACCTTGCGGCCAACGGCGTGCGCTTCGGCTACAACGTCAACGCCTTCACCTCGCGTGACCGCACGGTTTACAACATATCCAACGTCCCGCTCACCCGGGAGGGGGTAGTCGATTCGCTGCTGCTGGTGCTCCACGACTGGTCGTATTACATCGCCTGCGAGCCGGAAGAGATCGAATCGGAGCGCGGCGTGATCCGCGAAGAGTGGCGGCGCGGCGATGATCCGCGGTCGCGCATGGCGCGCAACGTCGCACAGATCGAATACGCCGGATCGAAATACGCCTCGCACGACGTAATCGGCCGCCCGGAGATCATCAACAACTTCGAACGGGAGACACTCATCTACTTCTATCACAAGTGGTATCGCCCCGACATGCAGGCGATCATCGTGGTCGGCGACGTGGATGTCGACCAAATCGAGCGCAAAATCAAAACCGTCATGGCGACGATTCCCAAGGCGGAAAATCCAGCACAGAAGGAGATTTACCCGCTACCGGCATGCGACAGCGTGCGCTACGGAGTCATGACTGACCCCGAAACCAAAATGGCCAGCGTCAAGCTGATCTACCACCAAAGCTATCCGACCCCCGACGAACGCGCTACGACGGCCTTGATACGCAACGACCTGCAACGCAAGCTCTTTCTGGAGATGCTGCGCAACCGTCTGTCGGCAGCCGAGAAGCTGCCCGATACCCGATACAAGCGGGTGGTAGCGGTGAACGGCAGTTTTCTGACCTGCAAAAACACCCTCATGCTCACCGGATTGCCCAAATCCACACGTACATTCGACGCACTGGCCGGAATGCTGACCGACATGGAGCAGATCCGCCGCCACGGCTTCGGCCAAGAGGAGCTATCGGCAGCCAAAGCCAAGGTCGCCCGTTCGGAAAAGCTGGCGATCGAGAAACTTCGCCGGGCAACCAACACCGATTTGGCGGGGATCTACGTCGACCACTTCACCCACCAGATCCCCTACATGACCGTCGACGAGCGCGCCCAAGCCATGCAGGACGAGCTGGCCGCGATCTCGCTCGAGGAGATGAACGAGCAGCGCGGGGAGCTGATCCCGACACGCGATCTACTGATTCTCTTCTCGTTACCCGAAAGCATGGCAACCCCACAGGAAAAACGGATCTATGCACTGCTCGACTCGGTGGCACAGGCCGACATCGCCCCTTGGGTCGACGACTCGGGGGAGCATCGGGCCTTCTTCACCAAGGAGCTGACCCCGGGGCAACTGGTCAAAGGCCACAAATCGGACTACGATGCCGAGGAGTGGACGCTTTCGAACGGCGCGAGAGTCTTCTGGCGCACCGTACCCGAGGTGATCGGCTCGCGCAAGGTCGGTATGCGGGCACTCCACACCGGCGGCTTCGCCTGCGACAAGGATGCCGCAGCCCTGCGGTTGTTGCAGGGGTATGTCCGCGCGGTGAGCATCGGAGAGTTGGATCGGAACGCAATGCGCGAGCTGCTGATGGCGCACAACACGACGATCATCCCCTCGCTCGACCGCACATCGGCCATGATTAAAGCCGCGACCTCCCCAGCCGAATTCGAATTCATGTTGCAGGCCGTGCACCTCCTGATGACCGACCCGAATTTCAGCGAAGCAAGCTACAACGACTACATCAGTCGGGAACGCCGCGCATTGAAAGGGCCACGCTCACCCCGTGCGATTTACAGCGACAGTGCCGACCTGACCCGATACGGCAACCACCCGTGGCTGAAGCCGGTGGATTGGGCGACACTCGAGCGCGTCGACCGGACGACAGCCCGCCGCCTCTACGACAAGCAGTTCGGCAACGCCGCCGACTTCGTCTTTTTCTTTGCCGGCGAGATGCCCGCCGCACAGGCGCGCCCGCTCATCGAGAAATACATCGGCTCGCTGCCCTCCGGCGCACCGCTCCAAGTCGCCAAATCGGACTTCGCCTTGGCGCGCGGCGTACGCGACTTCGACTTTGCCAGACCTCTCAACCAAACGCCCAAGTCGACGATCGAGCGTATCTACCACGGCACATTCGACTGCACGGCAGCCAACTACGCCACGTTGCGGTATGTGACCTACATCCTCGGCGCGCGCTACATGCAAACCGTGCGCGAAGAGAAGGGCGGAACCTACTACATCGGCGTGCAGGACGAGGTCGAAGCGCGTCCGCGCGGCTACTGTCGCCTGACGGTCAAGTTCGACACCGACCCCAAATTACGCGAAATGCTGCTCAACGAGGTACAGTCGGGAATCGAGCGGCTGGCGGCCGAAGCCCCTTCGGAGGCCGAAGTGACCGAGGCACGGCTCTACTTCGAGAAGGTGCTCGACGAGCAGCGCGAGAAGAACCTCCATTCGACAGAATATTGGATCGACAAGATGCAGACTCGGGCTATCGACGGCGTAGACTACCAGCGCGACAACGCCGCATTGCTCCACGCCGTAACCCCCGAAGCCATTCGGCAGCTGACCCACTCGATCCTCTCGCAGGAAAATCGGATCACCAACTCATTCACACAGCTCTCTACTGAAAAATAAATAGTATGAAATTCAAACACTTAAAACTCTTCTGGCTACTGGCGCTGGTACTCAGCGCCGCGCAGCTATGGGCCGCCCAAATCGGCGGCTCGGTCACCTCGAAAGGCAAACCGCTGTCGGAGGTGATCCTCTCCGACGGCGTACACTTCGCCCGCACGGGCAGCGACGGCCGATTCGAAATGGAACTCGCCGACGACGCACCCTTTGTCTGGGTCGTAACCCCGTCGGGATACACCGCCCCCTATCCGCAGGGTGTCCCCCAATTTTTCCAGTCGACAGACGGGCGCACCCACTTCGACTTCGTGCTGGACGCAACACCCAATCCGTTCACGCTGCTGGCGATCGGTGATCCGCAACCCAAAACCGAGCGACACCTCGACCGGCTGAAAAAAGAGGAGATGCCCGACTTCCGCGCAACCGTCCGCGCCGCAAAGCGCAAAGCGCACTTCCCGGTGATGCTCATACTGGGCGATGTGGTTTGGGATAGCCCCCACCTCTCGCAGCCGATACGCGAGGCACTCGCCTCTGCAAAAGCCCCGATTTACACCGTGATCGGCAACCACGACCACTTGATTGCCGAGAGCGACGACTCGGCTTCTGCCACGAACTACCGCCGCATATTCGGCCCGACCTACTACGCATTCGATCTGGGCAACACCCACTTCGTGGTGCTCGACAACATCATCTACCACGGCCACAAAGTCTACGAGGAGGGGATCGACGACGCGCAAGTGGCTTGGCTCGAAGCGTATCTGAAATTCCTGCCGGCCGGCTCGCGCATCTGCATCGCCATGCACGCCCCGGCACAGAAATACTGGCGCGACAACGTGCGCACGGGCAACGTCGACCGCCTGTTAGCACTCCTGACCGACTACGAGGTGCATTTCATCACCGGCCACTCGCACATCAACTCCAATTTCGACGTCACCCCCACAGCCATCGAGCACAACGTTGCGCAGGTATCGGGGAATCTGTGGCGTGCACCGCTCAACAGCGACGGTACTCCACGCGGCTACCAACTCTTCTTCGAGACCGACAAGGGGCTGGAGTGGCGTTATAAAACACTCGGCAAGGACGACAGCTACCAGATCCAAACCTACGCCCCCGGTCGCGTGGTATCGCACCCCGACGAGGTGGTAGCCAAAGTCTGGAACTGGGACCCCCATTGGACGGTCACTTGGCGACAGGACGGCGAGGAGATGGGTGTCATGAAGCGGCTCGAACGGCTTGCCGACCCCGACTACCTCGACCACTTGGCGGCACAAACCAAGAAGGCAGCACAGATCCCCGGCGCAAAGAGGCCGAAGGACGATTCACGTCCCGCGTTCTTCTATTTCACGGCTGCTCCCAATGCCCAAGCCCGTAAAATCGAGGTCGTGGCCACCGACCGCTTCGGAAACCGCTATACGCAAACGCTGAAGCTCCCCCGCTAACCTCTCGCGGCCGTGCAATCTCCAATGCGGAATTCACACCACGGCAGCCACCCGATATTCACACTTTCGACAAAGCCGACTCTTGCAAAGGTCGGCTTTGTCGTGTCGTCGAGTCAGAGCAAGTCGTTAGATAATTCCGTTTCGAAATCAAAAATGATAAGTGGTTTCGATTCAAAATGCAAAAAATTGAAAATACTCAGGGGATAAAATCAACGCCATTTTACCAATCGGCAGGAAGTTTTTATTAAAAATTAAAATATAACCTCTTTAATCCCTATATATATGCACCAATTAGCGATTTTCAAAATCTTCACAAAAAAATAATAGAAATGTTTTTGAAAAACAAAATACATGTCCTATATTTGTTTTGAAATAAAATTGGTTTCATTTCAATTTATAATTTTCAAGAACTAAAAAAGTAACTATATTTGAGCCTGAAAATTTACACCTATATATAATATCTACAAGAAAACTACAAAACTTCAGATTTTATGAGAAAATTCTTCACGTTGCTCACACCGCTATTCCTTCTCTGCGCAACCCTCTTTTCGGGGGCTTGCAGCGAGGATGAAGCTGTGATTACGCCCGAAGGCCGGTTAGTCTCCAATGTGGTGATTACGACGGCTATGGATGTCTACAAAGGCATGCCGCTGACAATCAACGGTCGCGGTTTCCAAGAAGGCGATCAAATCACATTGCGCGCCGCGTCGGACATTCCGACCACGCTCACTTCGCTCGACGAAAAGAACCTCGTCGTAGCGATTCCCGACCAAGTTGTCGACCAGACAACCTACCGGTTTGTGCTCTACCGCGGCGAGGAGTACCAAGTCCTCGGCGCAAGTAAGCTGACCGTTAAACTGGCTATCAACCTTTCGATTCCAGCTACAATCTCCGCCGAACGCGGCGAGAAAGTCACCCTCCGCGGAAACGGCTTCAACTCGAGCGACAAACTCCAAATTCTACAAGGGGGGGGGTCGCATGAGGTAACAATCACCGAGGTTGATGCCAATTCGATCACCTTTGTCATTCCACGCACGGTGGTGGCCGGAAGTTGCGAACTGCAACTCACACGCGGCACGGAGACCCAACTGCTGGGCTCAACCAAACTGAGCCTGAAAGTTCCCGACAAGGAGAACGCTACGATCAAAGGCATCGTCCTCTGTGACGGGATCGGAGTTCCCAACGTGCTGGTTTCGGACGGCGACCTGATCGCCAAGACCGATGAAGACGGCTACTACTGGCTCGAATCGAAAAAACGCAACAACCTTGTCTTCCTGATTCTGCCTTCGGGCTACGATGTGCCGACCAAAAAGGCAATACCCCAATTCTGGCAGCCCTGCACGCTCGACGCAAAGAAGCTCGAACAGATCGACTTCGAACTCTCCAAGTCGGCCAACGACGCACACACCATGCTCGTTGCCACCGACATACACTTAGCAAACCGCAACACAGACCTCAAGCAGTTCGCCAATGGGTTCATCAAAGAGGTCACCACAGCCTACAACGCCTCCGCATCGAAAGTCTACTGTCTGAATCTGGGTGACTTCTCGTGGGACGGCTATTGGTATAGCAACTCGTGGGCAATTCCCGACTGCAAGACGGCAATCAAAGACCTGAACTTCCAGTTCTGGTCGACGATGGGCAACCACGACAACGACGCGCGTGTTCCGAACGACTTCTTGGCCGAAGGCCCATTCCGCATCAACCTCGGCCCGGTATACTACGCCATGAACATCGGCAAGGTGCACTACATCATGCTCGATGACACCTACTACGTCAACTCGGGAGCAACCAGCACAGCCAACGGCGACCGCGAATACGAACGCCGCTTCACCGACGAGCAAATCGCATGGCTCAAAGAGGAGTTGAAATATGTCCCCAAGACCACTCCGATTGTCGTCGGCTGCCACTGCCCGATCTACTCCTATTCGATATTCGGCAGTACGACCGTCGCGCTTGAGAAAGGCTCGCAGGCCGAAGTCGACAAGATCCTTTCCTGCTTCGAGGGCTATACCAGCGTCAACATCCTGACGGGTCACACCCACGTCAACCGCAGCATCCAATCGCCCACCTATGCCAATGTCTACGAGCAAAACGTAGCTGCCGTCTGCGGTAGTTGGTGGTGGACAAACCAATACGCACAGAACAACGTCTGCACGGACGGATCACCGGCCGGATACAAGGTCTTCGAAGTCAACGGCACGGATATCAAATGGCATTACAAAGCCGTAGGACAGCCCGCGACAGCACAGTTCATGACCTACGACATGAACGTCGTCAAGAACCACTGGGCAACCGACCCGACGGCACTCAAGGCATTTGCCGCTGGCAACGACTTGAAAGGCCGCCAGAATGACTACACATCGGTCGGCAGCAACGTGGTCTACATCAACGTCTGGGGCTATGAACCAAGCTGGAATATTTCGGTCACCGAAGGAGCAAAGGCCCTTGATATCAAACAGGTCTGGACAGCTCGCGATCCGCTGCACTCAATCTCCTACGACATTCCGCGCGGCGCAACCAACAACGGAGAGTTGAGCTTCCCAAGCACTTATTGCATGCACATGTTTGCCGTGACAGCATCGGCCCCCGACACCTCGTTGGAGATCAGCGTCACCGACCGCTTCGGCAAGGTATACAAGCAAACCATGACGCGCCCCAAGGCATTGACGACCTCAATCAACTAATTAATCCTTAAAACTATGAAAAAGATACGAAACAACTGGTTTGGCTGGTTCGCATGTCTGACACTCGTTCTGGCGGGTGCATGCAGCGACGACGAGACCGAGTCGGGTTCGGAGACGGTAGTTCCGCCAACACTCTCCACGGCAGAGATGCCCGAGGACGGGTATCACTTTCTCTACTCGGCCACAACGCCTAAAACATTTACCCTGACAACCAACGCCCCTTGGGAGATCACCAAGGATGCGGGCTGGTTTGTCGTCACACCGAAAAGCGGTGACGCCGGTGAGAATATCGAGATCACCGTCACGGGGCAGTACAACGAGGCCGACGCACGCACCGGATCGTTCGTGATCCGAGCCAATAGCGGCAACAAGCTACACCCCTGCTACACCGAACAGACCGTAGCGTTGAAGCAGGACGCTTACTTGGCAGCAGGCATCATCATCACCGGGGCAGAGGCCGACCACGTGGTCTTCACGGCCAACGAGACGACCGCACGCACCATTCAGGTCGAAGCCTCTTACGACTGGACGCTGACGGCCGACAACGAAAGTTGGTATGCCATTTCGCCCAAGCAGGGCAAGGGCGGCGAGGTGACAACCCTCACCATTACCCCCCGCGCCAACACGCAGGCCAAGACCAACAAAGCCGAGTTGACGATCCGCGCCGTAGATGCGGAATTCCCCGAGAATACCGCCGAGCAGAAGCTGACGCTCAAGCAGTTCATGCCGACTGACACGCACGCCGCAGGCTACTCGTTCTTCACCGACGACTTCAACTGGATTCCGACAAACTGGGTTGCTCCCTACTGCAAATACGGGTGGCCGAGCGTGGATATCGACGGCGAAAACGGTAACCAAATTCCGCTCATCAAAGACGGCACACCTTCGGCAATCGGCGCAGTCGCCAAAGAGAAGGGCTACGAATACTCCGATGTCGATTACGCCTGCTACGAGGGTCACCTCAAACTCGGCGTAACGGCAACCATGGGCTACATCACACTTCCGGCGTTAGCCATTGATGCCGACAAGGGTGCTACGCTCTTGCTGCAATTCGATGCCGCACAATACTCCTCGGCCGGCGGAACAGTCGACAAGGGTGACGACAAGATGTATGTCACCGTCGACGGCGATGCCACGGTCGGCGATCAGGTGAAGACCACAACCGGCGTTCAACTCAACAACGTCTGGTTCTGGAAGCGTTACTCGGTTCTGCTCTACAACGTCACGGCGACGACACGCATCCAGATCGGAGCGTCGAATGCCGCCAAATGCCGCCTCTACCTCGACAACGTCGAAGTGACCCGCGCGGCCGACAAGGGTGCTACCGCACCTGCGCCGAAAGACGTCGTCACGCCGCTGGATAAGAGCGTCACGCTCAACCAAGCCGACGCAGTCTATCCGACCGCAATGGCCGACGTATTCAACAAAGACGGTCAGGTGGTACAGGAGGGAGCAACCCTCGTCTACACGGTGCGCGTCAATCGGGCATGGACGGCCGAATGCGATGCCGAATGGCTTTCGATCGCCGGCGTGAGATGCGGAGCTACCGGCACAGGGACAAACAACGGTGCGAAGATCACCAACGGCACGGCCGAGGTTACGGCAACCAGCCTCCCCTACAACAACACGCAGATCGCCGTGAGCAAGAATACCGACCCCGAAACCCGCACCGGGCACGTTGTAATCAAATCCGACGGCGCAACGATCGAGACAATCACCGTCACACAGGAGAGCGGCAGTGCCGTGCGTCTGACGATTCAGGGGTTGACCGAGAATAAAGCCGAAGTCAACTACGACAGCGCAAGTGCTTCGGTTGTGAAGTTCTCAATCACAGGAACACACGACTGGTCGATCGCCTCGTCCGAGACGTGGATCAGCGCAACCCCGACCTCGGGCAAGGCTGGTGTGAAAACCGACGTAACACTCAAGGCTTCCGAGAACAACAAGGGCATTCGTCGCTTCGGCACGCTGACCATCACCACCGTGAAACCCGAAACCGGAGATCCGGCATCGGAACAGATCATCGTCAGCCAGCAGACCGCAGCAGTGGGATCGGTTAAATGGAACATGCAAGAGCCGATCCAATGGAAGTTCTCGGTTGCCGACACGCTGAAATATTCGCCTGACTTTGCATCTTGGCACACGCCGCAACGCAACGCCATGCCTTCGATTACGACCGACGCACCGGGCTACCTCTCCTATACGCACACCGCACCCCAAGATCCCAATGGCAAGTGCGTTCGCATCATCGGTGGTACGGGTGAACCGTACATCACCGGCGGCTGGCCGGGCGACTCCTGGCAATTCACCGTTCCGGTAGCCAACATGCCGGCCAACACCAAGGTGCACTTCACCGGTATTGCGAAGACCTCGGGAACAGGACATAAGTATTGGACGCTGGAGTACAAAGACGGCGGCACATGGAAACCCGCCTCGACCGTTCTGACCACCACGGTCAACGGCTCGGAGATCACCTACACGCACGAGCACAAGAACACGGCCGCGCTGCCGATCGACGTAACGCTGCCCTTCACCAACGCCATTGCTGACGGGACGATCGAGATTCGCTACCGCTGCATGGCCAACTGGCAGGCAAGCGGCAAGGGAGCTTTGGCAGCTCCCAACGGCGGAACTTGCCGCTGGACTTCCGCCGACGGGATTACAGGGCCAAAAATCGAAATCGCGGAGTAAACGACAAACGGCGGCAGTCGTTTGTGTAGGGCTGCCGCTGTTTTTCAAAAACGAAATAAAAACAGATATTCTTATGAAGCTGAAAACATACATACGCAGATTATTGACCCTCACAGTACTGCTGTTGACGGTCTCAACCGCATGGGCACAGTCCCGCAGCGTATCAGGCGTCGTATACGATGCCGACGGCAAAACGCCGCTGATTGGCGCTACGGTAATCGTCAAAGGGACTTCCGTCGGTGCAATCGCCGGAACGGACGGAGCATACTCGATCAAAGTCAACGGCTCGGATGCCGTGCTGATCTTCCAATCGCTGGGTTACGACTCGCAGGAGCAGGTCGTCGGCACACGCACCCGGATCGACATCACACTCAAAAGCTCGGCGCAGAAGATCGACGAAGTGGTCGTGACTGCCCTCGGCCTGACCCGATCGGAGAAGTCGGTCGGATATGCCATATCGAAAGTCTCGGGTGACGAACTGACCAAATCGGTATCGTCGAACTGGGTGAACAACCTCAATGGTAAGGTCGCCGGTTTGAGCATGGCTTCGGCCGGTACAGGCCCGGGCGGTACGGTACGTGTCACGTTGCGTGGCGACTCGTCGCTCAACTACGGCTCGAACGAAGCACTCTTCGTCATCGACGGTATTCCGATGACCAACAGCGGCACGGTGGCTTCGGGCTCGGGTGCAAACTACGCGAACTCGAACGCTCCGGTGGACTTCGGTAACCCGATTTCCGACCTGAACCCCGATGACATCGAGAACATTTCGGTCTTGAAAGGCCCTGCTGCCGCCGCTCTTTACGGTTCGATGGCACAGAATGGCGTGGTCTTGGTCACCACCAAATCGGGTCGCGAGCAGAAAGGTATCGGCGTAACCTACAACGGTTCGCTGGTTCTGGAGAAGGCTGGATACTGGCCCGACTTCCAAACCGAATACGGCCCTTCGGCCGTCACGACGTCGATGACCAACCGCGTGGCCTCGGCGTGGGGTCTTCCCGGGTCGATGACCCTCGACGGCAACCCCGTTCGTCAGCAGATTTCGCGTTATACCTATGGTGAGCACTTCGACTCAAACAAGATGCGCTACCTCTATATGTCGAAAAACTGGGAGACCGGCGAGTTCACCCCCATGCCGTGGGTCTATGCCGACGACTGGTTCACCGGATTGTTCGAGACCGGAACGACGTGGACGAATACCGTCACAGTCGACGGATCGACCGGAAAAGGAACAAGCGCACGATTCTCGTTCACCGACACGCGCAACGACTGGATCATGGAGAACTCCGGTTACGACCAACAGACGTTCGCCCTGTCGTTGCAGCAGAAGATCTGCAAGTTCATCAAATTCAACGCCAAAGTCACCTACACCCGCAAGGACAGCGACAACATGCCGATGTCGGGTTACAGCCAAGGTTCTCCGATGTATGGCCTGATCTGGGGCTACAACACCAACCCGATCTCGGCCTATCGCGATGAGTATATGAAGGGCCGCTACACCTTGGCCAACTACAATTCCGGCAAGAGCGACGATCCCTACAACGTCACTTCGGGACTTATCTACAATAGTCTGGAGGGTCACAACCCCTACCGTACCCTCTACGAAGAGTTGAACAAACTCGACCGCGACCGCGTCTTCGGTAATGCAAACCTCGACATCTCCATTCTTCCCGAGCTGACCCTCACCCTGCGTGGAGGTCTGGATGCCAACATCGAGTGGCGTTCGCAGCAGAAGCCGAAGATGTCGCTCGACAACCCCGAAGGTATGTATCTCGAGAAGACCATTCGTCGTTACGAATACACCTCGGACTTCCTGCTCAAATACGACAAGCGGTTCTTCGACGACCGGTTCTCGTTGTCCGCAGCCTTCGGCGGCAGCTCACAGCGTACCAAATACTATTCGACGACGATCACCGCCAACCAGTTGCTCATCGAAGGGCCGGGCATGTATTCGTTTGCCAACTCGGCTGTTGCCCTCGATTCGTCGCCCTACCGCAGCAACAAGGCATTGCATAGCCTCTATGGATTTGTCAACTTGGGCTGGGACGACACCTACTACCTCGACGCAACGATCCGTAACGACTGGTCGTCGGCATTGCACCCCACGAAGTGGTCTTACACCTATCCGTCGTTCAGCTTCAGCATGCTGCTCGACAAGGTGTTCAAAATCGACTCGCGCCACGTCAACATGTTGAAATTGCGCGGTTCATGGGCAAGCGTAGGTAACGACACCTCGGCCTACTCGCTCTACCCCGATTACAGCACGACCGCCTACCCCGGCGGATTCACCCTGCCGACAACCTATCCCAACGCGCTCATCGAACCCGAGCGAACCAACAGCTGGGAGGTCGGTCTGGAGACCAAATTCTTCGGCAACCGGTTGAATGTCGACTTGGCACTGTATAGAACAACGACCAAAAACCAGATCATCTCGGCCGAGCAGAGTGCCGAAATCGGAGCTACGTCGATGAAGATCAATGCCGGACTTATCGAAAACCGCGGTATTGAGGTATCGTTCCGCGCCGTTCCCGTCCGCACCAAGAACTTCTCGTGGGAGGTGAACGGAAACTGGTCGCTCAACAAGAACAAGCTGAAAGAGTTGCAGAACGGCTGGGATCCGTCTACGCCGCTGCAAACCTCCAACTCGACTACGATCGGCAGCCGTATTTATATCTATTCCTACGTCGGCGGTGCGATGCACCAGCTCTACTCGGCCAGCCACTACGAAACAGCTCCCGAAGGCTCGACCTACACCGACTCGAACGGCAACGTGATCGACTGCTCGGGACAGGTTATCGTCGGCAGCAAAGGATATCCGAACCTCGTAAAAGAGACCGACCCGTCGAAATACGAATACCTCGGACAGGTGAACCCCGACTGGAAAGCGGGCTTCGGTACGACATTCCGCTACAAGAGCCTCTCGCTCTCTGCCAACTTCACAGCACAGGTCGGTGGCAACGCCTACTCGGTTACGAACTTCGCACTCTCCTACCAAGGTAAGTTGAAGAACTCGCTGGCAGGACGTGAAGACGGTTTGGTAGTCAATGGCGTCAACGCCGTTGTCAACGCCGACAAGACGATCACCTACCAGAAGAACACGACTATCACCGAAAACGTCTACACCTACTACCAGTCCTACAAATGGGTGCGCGACAACGGTCGGTCGAACACGTTCAGCACCGACTTCCTGAAACTCAAGGAGCTGCGTCTGGACTACCAGTTGCCGACAAAATTGGTTCGCAAGAGCCGCATTTTGCAAGGTGCTTCGATCGGTGTCTTCGCGACGAACGTATTCTGCATCACTTCGTGGCCGCAGTTCGACCCCGAAGCCGCAGGTTTGGTGAGCGGAACAAACATCTATCCGGGTGTCGAGACCGTCACCTTCCCGATGACCAGAACCTACGGATTCAATCTTAAACTTCAGTTCTAAAAAAAGCGACTACCATGAAAAACATGAAAACTATACTGATTTTGGCATCGCTGGCTATGAGTGTCGCCTGCACGGGCGATTTCGAGGGCTACAACTCCAATCCCAACAAATTGACTCAAGGTTCGATCACTCCGATTTCGATGTTGGAGCCTCTGATCTATTCGTCCTCTTCGAGCCAATCCTCCTACATGCTCAGCATTGCCAACGAGATCTCCCAAGTAACGGTTGCGAAGTCGACACCTCGCCGCGAACACTGCTACAACCTCTCCAACCAGAACTTCTCGGCCTTGTGGAATTTAGGCTACAAATGGGCCAACAACGCCAAACACATGTACGAACTGGCGGAGGCCCAAGGGCAGCCCAACATGCAGGCGATAGCCCTGACGTTGAAGGTCTACAACCTGCAATTCGTCACCGACATGTTCGGTTCGATCGCCTACACCGAAGCCCTGAGAGCTAACGAAGGCATCACACGTCCCAAAATCGAATCGCAACAAGAGGTCTACACGGCAATGCTCGCCGACCTCGAACGGGCCAATTCGCTCTACAACCTCTCGCAGGCACTCGACACCCCTGCCAAAGATGCTATCTACGGCGGAGATCTTGCGAAGTGGAAAAAGTTCACCAACACGCTGCGTCTGCGCCTGCTGATGCGTGTCAGCGGCCGCAACAATGCCTTCACGCCCTCGGTCAGCGAACAGATCAGCACGATCCTCTCCGACCCGGACAAGTATCCGGTATTCGAGTCGAACGAGGACAATGCCGACGTACACTTTACGGGTGCTGCCGAGTACTACCGCACCTATTTCAACATCACCAACTTCCCCAACGACGTTGCTCTTTCGAGCGACCACCACGTATCGAGCCAGCTGCTCGGCATGGTCAGGGATGAGGCGACCGGATTCACCGATCCGCGCCAAAAGATCTGGATCAAACCGCGTTTTGTGGACAATGCCGGTACTAAAGCCGACGTAATTCGTCCGATGATCGGAGCACTCTCGGGTTGCACGATCACCTACAATGGCAAAACCGAGTTAAGCGACAACGAAGCATACCTCCACTACGAAACACTCGTCGGGGATACGCGTCCCGAGATGTGGCTGGATTACGACGAGCTGCTCTTCATCAAGGCCGAGGCCGCATTCAACGGCTGGATCAGCGGATCGGCCCAGAGCTACTACGAGGCTGCAATCAAGGCTTCGTGCGAGAAGTGGAACGCCTTCGGACAATACGGTGCTTATCCGGTGCTCGACGAGAACAACCAGATTCAATTCACCCCGATCGAGATTCAGCAAAAGGAGATCACCGCGCTGCTTCAGACCGAACAGGTGAAATGGAACGGCACACAGCAACGTATTGCCGAGCAGAAGTGGCTCTCGCTGTTCTGGGTTCGCGGATTCCAGATGTACCACGAGATGCGTCGCACGGGTTACCCGGAGTGTAAGACCGGACTGGGAACGATCGAGTTGAACGCCTCACAAGGCAAATTCATCGCGCGCTACGCCTACCCGACCATCGCCATCGCCAACAACCGCGCCAACTACGAAGCAGCCTTTGCGGCTCAAGGTGCGACACTCGAAGACAACTCGATAATCTTCCCGATCTGGTGGAGCGGTCAGGCTGTGGCCAAAGATGCCGGCACGCCGTGGGCACACACGTTCCGCACGAACGTAACGGCCGAGGAAAATTAGTCACCCCAAAACAACAAGAGACATGAAAACAAAAGATATTTTACGTAACATTGCGCGAATGACGGGTGTGAGCGCGCTTCTGCTCTCCGCAGCCGCATTCACGGCGTGCAACGACGACGAGACGTCGACCGGCTCGCCTTACCTCCGCTTGGAAAATGCGGTCGTATCGAGTAAACTCGTCAGCAGCTCGTCGGAATTAGGGTTCAATGTAGGTGCTATGGTGGGCGACTACACCACAGAGCTGATTCGCTACGACATCCGCTCCAACTGCGACTGGACAATCTCCTGCGCCTCCGACGGGGCAGACGAATGGCTGCAAATCCACCCGACGGAGGGTAGTGGCGACGGCATCGTCCGATTCTGCGTCACCGACAACGACCACACCGCGCCACGCGCTACGACCGTCGTATTCCGCTACGCCAACGGTCGGCAGACCGAAGTGACGCTGGCGGTAACCCAGTCGGCAAATATTCCGCACATCAACATCTATGTCGATAACTCGCTCAAAGAGCAAAACGCCATCTCCAACGGCCGCTATGCCAAGACCTATGCGATCCGAGTCGATGCGAACGTAGACTACTTCTACTCGTTCCCGAAGACCGACTGGGCTACCCTGACCGAGGTCGGCGACAACCAATTCACGCTCGAACTGGCAGCATATCCCGACCAGCCGACGACATTGGAGCGGTCGAATATCCTGAACTTCAAGGGCGTGGGCGAGTTCGCCAACATCACCTCGAAACTCGACGTGCTGCAAACTATCGCACCGACGATCACAGCCGCAGGCGAGGATCTCGACGCAAGCAACTCACTGCCTCCGTTCGATCCGACAACTCCCGCACCGGTGAAGATCACCGTGAAATCCAACTGGGGATGGTCGGTCAGCAAAGAGAACGCAGCCGACAACTGGTATACCGTCTCTCCCGAATCGGGCGAAGCCGACAAGGAGTATGTCGTGACGATTACCCCGACCAAAAACACATCGGCTGAGCGCAGCAGTACGTTCTCGTTCGTCACCGAGGAGGTACTCGGCCAACGAGGTGAATTTGCAGTTTCGCTGACACAAGAGGCCGGTAACGGCGGCGGTTCGAGCGAACCGATGACGGGTCTGGATGCCCCCGTAAAGTGGTTCTTCAACGGTGCATCGGGAACGGATTATTCGGTTCCGACCGAGCAGTTCGAGACCAACAACAAACTCATGGCCGTGTCGGGCGTCGGCTACCTCTCTTACACCCACACCTATGTCGATTCGACGGGTGCTCCCGACCCCGATTGCAAACGTACCCTCGGCGGAACGGGACAGCCCTATGTTTCGGGAGCTTGGCCGGGTGACTATTGGCTTTTCGAAGTTCCCGTGAAAAACTTCAAGGCCAACACCAAAGTCAAATTCACGGCCATAAGCCGTGTCTCCGGCTCGGGTCAGAAGTACTGGCGCATGGAGTACCTCGACGGCGGAACATGGAAGGCCGTCAGCGAACTGTTGCAGACAGGTACATTCAACGGCGCGGAATTCACCTACACACACGCGCTGCCGACCGCCAATACAGAGGTCACCGCAACGGCTACCTTCAAACGGGCCATCGCCGACGGATCGGTACAGTTCCGCTTCGTCTGCGCCGCGAACTGCACCGCAGGAAATGCAGCTCTGGAGAATCCCAACGGCGGTACGATGCGCTGGGCAAGCTCCTCGGAGACAGGCTTCAACGACAGTCCGATTATCGAGGTTGTCGAATAATCCCGATCACGGGAATCAGCAAAAGGCTCGAAGTACGTTATGTGCTTCGAGTCTTTTTTGTGTCGGTCGGGTTCTCTTCCTATCTTCGGCAAGACGTTTTTATCGAATCAAGTAGGAATCCTTGTTTGGTGCATTCCTTTTTAAGGGAGCATTGTTTGTGTTTTCAGGCAGCAGCTCGCGGGAGATGGCTATGCAGCGACGCGAAATAGCAGTCCTCCGCAGGGCAGAGCTGCGGACTGCCAGCTTGCTACGCAAGCCGAAAACAACTCGCAAGGAAATTACCTCCCCCAGTAGAGATAGCAACAAGGATTCCTGCTAAATCCTTTTATCGACTCCGCGAACCTCGCTCGTCGAGATCTCCCGCTCGGCACAAACGCCGCAAATCCGGCGCGTTTCTTGCGGTTCTGCGGCGAAAAAACGGGCAATGGCTATCGGCTGGAAACAGATACCGAATCGAATCGGAATGCTTCTCGTCCGCGACGTAAAGCGTCTGCGGCCGCTGGTGGGGCTAATCACCTGCCTCGGGGTGCTGCTGGCCTACCTCACGGCGGCCTACATCACCGGCCCGTTTCACGAAGCCTCGAAATGGATGGGCGCGATGCTCTCCGCCACGTCGGTGATCGTCGTGCTGAAGGTTTCGGGTTATAGGGAATCGCTACGTGCGGGCTGGATGCGCGTACTGGGCACGTTCCTCGGAGCGTTGATCGCGTTTATCTATCTGATTAACTGGACTTTCTCGATTGAAGGGCTGGTGATCTCGGTCTTTGTACTCGAATCGATCAACATGATGCTGGGGATCTACCACAGCGAGCGCATTTCGACGATCACGCTGGTGGTCATTCTGTTCATCTCGCAAGATTCGCCCCACCTCCACCCGGCCATGAACTGCCTGCTGCGCTTCGTCGAGTCGGCCGTGGGCGTGGGAATCGGCATCGGGCTGGTTTGGGTGCTCGACCGGCTCACCCGCTGGCGCGAGCGACCTAAAAAGCAGAAGGATGCCACCACAGGGTGACATCCTTCATACGTGCAGATCCTATAAGCCGGGTTCTGTCCTCAAAGCGAACTTCGAGGCTCTGCCATTTATCTACGGCGGCAGTCACCTGCCGTCTCCAGCAACCTACCCCCCGGCATCGGGCGAGCAACCCTTAATTGCCGGTGTACACGGTCTTGCAACCCACGGGACGTACTGACCGAATGACATTGCTGCCTCCGCGGTGGGCTCTTACCCCGCCTTTTCACCCTTACCGGCCGCGATCGTCGAAACAATACACGGCAGGCGGTTATTCTCTGTTACGTTACCATACCCTCACGGACATCAAGTCGTTAGCTTGCGTGGTGCTCTTTGTTGCCCGGACTTTCCTCCCTCGGCCGAAGCCGACAGCGGCAGAGCGGGTCTGCACGGCAAAGGTAGTAAAAAAGTTCAAAATCCGCTGTGTGGCGACAAAGGAATTCGCGCCCGAGGCATGCGCCGCGGCAAAAAAAGGGTCGAACCTCATCGGCTCGACCCTTTTACTTTGTGTTCAAACTGATTACTTAGCGGCTTTGTCCTTGATGCAACGAAGCGCAATGCCGCCTAAATTGCTGGCGTCGGCAACCGTTACACGTTGGAATTTCGCACTGCTCATCAACATCATCGCCTTATTTTTCGAGGTGATCGCTCCCGACGTTTCATTTACTGTGTAGGAAGACTTTGTCGAAGACATAAAATAGCCCATCGTGAGGTGATCCTCATACGTAATTCCGGAAACAGCACCTGCTGTCGTTGAGGTATTCTTCTGACGCATGCCCGTCAGCGTGCAGGGGAATCCGTCGGCTTCGAGCGATGCGATCGGGCTGCCTTTCTGGGTTGTAGCATCCCAGTAGAGCGAAGAGTCACCTGCCAATCCGTTGCACTCCTCGAGGGTCGGGATGTGCCAGCCCTTCGGGCAGAGACCCCGTGCCCCCTCGAACGTACCCGAATTTGCTTCGGTGATCTCGTCCACACCGACAGCCGCTGCAAACGAGTAAAGGTAGCCGTTTGCCTTGATATCGGCATCGGCCGTGGAGACCTTGGCAACATACTTCCCGGCAGCTTCATCGTTGACCGGAATGATCGGATACCAGAAACCCTGCTCGACCGTAAAATCCGATGCGGCTTTCTTGCCCTTGGGAATATAGGCCAAGTTGGAAGCCATCCACGTGCGGCCGTCTTTCAAGGTCACCGTGTTGTACTTCACACCGTCGTAGATGAAATAGGTATCGAACTCCTCGAATTCCACCGAATCGTCCTCCTTGAGGTCATCGCCCGGCTCCCAAGCTTCGATGTCGCCACTCATGGTCACCGAGATGTCGTTCGGCAGAATAACGATGCTGATCGAATATTGTCCGCCGCTGGCCAACTGCGCAGCCACCAATCGGCGCGATTGGGTTTTACCCGACGCATCGGTAATCGCGAGTTTCAGCGCAACCGTCTGCGGAACGATGATAGCCGTATATTTCACATTGGCCGTAACCGGCTTTGCCACAACATCAACCGTTGCCGCGCCCTCTTTCACAGCCACCGTATTGGTCTCAAAATCAACGGTTGCCGTGCCGATCGAATTCAGCACCTTGATAGCCGAAACCGCATTGGTGGTCTGGTTGTCTACGTTGACCACCAACTTGGTGAGTTTGTGTTTGAATGTCATGCCGATCGCCGAAACCGAAGGCGTTACATCCGACTTTTTGGAGGTCACGAAGTCCGAGAGGGTATAACCCGTCGTCGACTGGTCGGCCTGCACCGAGAATTCGGTCGGCAAAGCTGTTCCGGTCTGATAAGGATAGTAGGCCGTCAGCGACGATTTGTCGGACGGATCGTCGTACCACAGCAGTTCGGGCGTTGCGACAAACGCCATTTTTTCAGACGAAAATTTCAACGGCGTGTTGGTCTTGAACGCACCGTCGGAGTTGACAATCGACAGACCGATCGGGTCGTCATTCTCGAAATCCACATCGGTGGCACGCGTAATAGTCGGATCAATCGCCACGGACATCGCGCCCTGAACGATCGGTGTTTCCTCCTTGGAGCATGCAGCAAAAGCAATGACAGCCAAGCTAATAATGAAAATCTTTTTCATAGTTGCTGATTATTTAATGGATAGATGTTTCTAAAAATTGTAGCCAACGGCCAGCGTCACCGAGCCATGATTCGCGCTGGGCAGGTAGCGAAGCGAAAATCCCCGTTCGTAGAAGCCGCGCAGGTCGATGTAGAACTTGTGGATGTTGCAGCGAACCGCCCCCTCGACCCCAATCCGCGACGCGGTGAGGTATTCGTTCGAGAGGTTGTAGTATTCGGTCAACTGCGTCGGATATTTACCCAAAGTCATGTCGCTCTGCGGATTGGATTGGCTCTCCGAAAATCCACCGCAGAGGTAGGACAACCCACCCGAGAGATCCCAGCGGCCAACCGTAATCAGCCCCGAAGCATAGACCTTGGTGGTGTGTAGCTCCTGACTGCGCGTCATGGGGTACATGAGCGTCGACTGGCGATTGAGCACCGAGTAGATCGCCCCAGCACGCAGCTCCATCTTGTCGCGGTGCATCTCGTATTCGCCCGACACACGGTAACTCTTGCGGCCGAAAATCGGCGTCGAGCCATAGATCGTGACGTTGGTCACACCTCCGATGTTCACCTTGTCGAGTACATTTTCGTTATTGAGCTGACTCTGCCAATCGAAATCCAACCGCACGAAGTGTTGGGTCGGAGCTTGGCGATTGAGTGTTGCAACCACGCGAGCCTGCACATCATCGGTCGAAAATTCGTGCCAACGGAAGCCCTTTTCGCCGGTTTCACCGGAACGATAACGGTAAGCCACATCGGCATAAATCCAGTCGTAGGAGAGTTGGAAGCCGACACCATGTGCCGATTCCATGATCGGGAAGCCCTTCACGCCAGCCACATCGAGGTGCATGCCGTCGCCGTTCCACAGCTCCGAAATGCCGTAATAGAGTCCCTTGTCGAAGAATGCCGGATATTGGTCGACCCCCATGTTGATCTGCTCGGCATCGACACACTCCGAATTCTTATCGAAAATGTACGACAGACCCAGATTCAGCTGCCCCAGCGTATAGAGGACACTGGGTGCAATCTCGAAATCAAGACGCGAGTTCTTGTGGCGCAAGTCCTTACGTTTCGCGTAGTTGCGCGCCGCGAAGTCGATCTTCAGGCCCAGCGTCCAATGGGTCGCCACCTGCGCCGAGAGACCGCCCGCAAAGGCATAGTTCTCCAAGATCTTACGACCGGGCGTGAACTCCAGAATATCCACGGGATAGTAGCCCGGATCGACAAACATCGATCCGCACATGTTGCGCTGATCTTTGTAATCGTAGTTGAACGCACCGTAAAACGAGATCCGCTTCAGGTGCTTGATCGTCTCAGCTCCCAGCCCGGCTGTCCACGCGTCATTCGATGCCGATGGGTCGACAAAAGAGCCCTTCTCCTTCGTGGCATAGATTTCGGCATAGCTGCGTGTGAGCGTATCCTGCCGCAATCCGGCCAAGTTCACGCCGCCGTTCCAAGCGTTGCGTTCGTATACGTAGTCGAAACGTTGTCCGTAGGCGACCGATGTCGTCGCGAGTAAGAGGAATAAGAATACTTTTTTCATACTTATCAACGTTTATTCGTGCAACGACTGGGTGGGACGTTCGAAGAAATCGACAGTCGAGTTATTGGTGTCTTTGTAGATCGTGATTCCGGCCTCGGCAGTTGCCTGCTCATCGACCACACGATGCAACGTGCGCCCTTGCCCGGTCGCCGAGAGCAACGCAAAACCGGCATCGAGCATCGGGGCGAGGCGTTTCTTGTTGTTGCTGCTGCCTCCATTGAACACCTCAACAGCATCGGTAATCCAATCCAGCGGGATCTTGGCACACCGCGTCTCCGACGAGCCGGGTTTCGACACCACGCTGTTGGCCACATCGGCAAGATAATCGGCCATCGACTCCCCGTCGGGAGCACGGAACAGCACCGCCGTAGGCGAGCCGAGCGCAAAGGTGAAGGCCGAACTCCGCCCCGTATAAATTGCAACCTTCAGGATGTGATCCTGCCGGATCTTGTCGCCCGGAGTCGGGTGGTAAGACTGGTGGGGGAAATAGGTACTGTTGTAGCAGACAAAATATTTTTCGTTGTTCAGGTTGACCGACAGGGGGTAGACCGCCGTATGGTCGACCGCGCCGTTGACCGCCACCACCACATCCTCACCCGGTTCTAACGGGAAGTCCGTGCCGGAACCGCCGAACTGCCAGACCACATCGGCAATCGGCACGAAATCGGGATAGATGACCTCACCGCTCTCGGTCGTAGTGATCCACGGATTCGTTGCGGTAGAGACCGTCGGGTCGATCGTACCGAAACAGAGTTCGTCCAGATAAGCGATCGTTTCCGAGTTGTTGTGCAGGATGATATATTTGTCCATCGAGAACGTACCCTGCTCCGGAGCTTTCGAGCAACCGCCGCAATAGATCTCCTTGACGATGATCGAGCCGGCTTTCGAGTAGATCATCGAAAGGGTCGCTTCGGCATCGGCATCGGCCACCTTGACCTGATCGATCGTGGCGTTGAAGAGTGCCGTGCCGATCCGGTCGTTGGTCATGACACGATAGAGTCCGTTGGTGAGCGTGAAGCGCACAACGCCCTGTGCATCGGTAGTCGCCGAGTAGCTATTTTTCGTCGCAGTATTTTCGAGCGTCACAACCAGTCCGGCATGTACCTCGTCCGCATAATCGCCCGGATAGACCACCTTGAGAACCAGCGAGTGGGTCTGACCCTGATAGGGATTGCTTTCGAAAGAGGTGCACCCGGTAATTGTCGCCAAGACAAATAGAAATAAAAGTCGTTTCATCGTTAAAATTTCAATCGGAGGGTTAAACCATAATAGAATTCGGGCGTCATGATGATCTTGGTCTTCGTGGCATACATGGTCACATAGCGTCTCGAATTAGTGAAGTTATTGGCATAGAACGAAATGGAAGCGATCTTGCCGATCTCCTTCGTGATACTCAGGTTCGCCGAAAAGTAGGGATCGTATCCGTCGACGGCATACTGATAGCGGTTGTTCGAGCGCAGGATCAGGTGCTGGAATTTGGGATCGTCGGCCTGAGCTTGCGTGAAGGGATGTTGCACCCCGTCGAGTCCCACGTAATAGAGCGGGTAGATCGCCGTGTAGCTGTTGCCGTCGTAGACGCTGCCGCCGGTGGGGGTATTGTCGTTTTCGCCGACGTTGAAGGCGTACTCCTTGCCTTGGTATTCCGAAAGGTTCTGCGTGTGCTTCATCAGCGAAGCCTCCAGACGCAGCGTCACGATCAGCCGGATCGAGGGGATGTGGGTCGTTGCCGTAATATTCGCGTCGATCGAGTGCGTTTTGCGGCCGTTGTAGGTCGAGGTAGCCGAATTGCCGTTATCAATGTAGATACCGGCATATTCGTAGGAGCGGTTAGGCAACGAGGTGTGCGAACGCGAGGGGTAGTACCACGCCTCTCCATCGTTGATGTATTTGGTGTAGGCATACGCTCCGTCGATACGGAATCGGGTGCGAATGGCTTTGATTTGCGGGAACTCTACCACCATCTCCACACCATAGCGGTCGATAGCCGAACCGTTGTCCTGCTGGGTGTTCTTGACAAAGGTCTGGTTGATCACCTTTTCGCTCATCTCCACCCAGCCGAGATCCATGTTGTCGGCATCGCGCACAAAGACTGTTCCCGATTGGGCATCGACCTTGAAAAGCGGATTGGTCGGCATCGTATAGCCCTCGGGCACGGCACTGACTTTGTAGGAGATCGGCGAGTAGGACGAATGCAGCTCATAGGGATTTTTCGTTCGGTTGAAATAGCCCACCAACGAGATATCCACACCTCCGGCACTGATGTCCAGCCCCACTTCGGCATTGCGGTTGCGCTGCCAGCGCAGGTCTTCGTTGTAGAGGATCTCGTAAGGCTGCGTATAGAACGAGTAGACACTCTGGTTGTTGTTATACGATGCACCGAATGTCTGGATGTCGCGGTATTGTGGATTGGGATAGAGGATGTTGAACGACGGAAGTTTCTCGGTGATACCCCAGCCGGCGCGGAACGAGAAGCCGTTGCCGACTCGGTATTTGAGGTTCAGACGGGGGGACAGGCTCGACATATGGTCGTATTTCGCGCCGCTGATATAGGTCTTCTCCCCACGCAGACCGGCCATGAGCTGCAACGAGGTTTTGCCGATCGGAATGGTCAACGTCTCCTCGATGTAGAGGGCGAAGTTGTGCATGAAGGGGATGTCGGTATAGGGACGCGGACGGTAGCCGTCTTTGGCCAGAGCCGGATCGGTGTAGTACTCGCCCTTGCCGACATTGCCGTTCGAGCGGTAGGCCAGACCGATTTTTGCGTTGCTGTGGACATCGCCCCAGCTGCGAATCCACTTTGCCTTGAGGTTGGCCGCATAGTCCAACTCCTTGGAATCGACGCATTTTGTCGCAAAGTAGGTGAAGGGCAGCATCTGCGCCAGATAGTAGCCCTCCTGCTCGGAATGGACGGCCGAAAGCTGCGAGGAGTTCGAGGTGTAGGAGTGGATTTTATCGAGGTTATCGACGTAGTTGACCGATGCGTCGAACTCCAGATTGGTGATCCACGGCTTGTTGATTTGCCACGACAGCGACGTATTGGCTCGGAAGGCATTGTCGCGAGTCTTCTGGTAGTCGCCCACAAAAGCATCGGGGTCGTCCTTGGTATTCACGCCACCGATGTTGCCCGTCACACCGAGGTTGAAACGCAACACATTGAGGAATGTATTGTTGTAGTTGAGCGAGATGCCCGTGCGCGAGTAGGAGGTGTAGGGCGAAGTCGGATTCTTCGTGGCCCGCGTATACTCCACCGAGGTGTTGAGCACGCCGCGGTTTTTGCCCAGATCGAAGCCCTTCGAGAGCGAGAATTGCTTGGTACGCGGATTCGACGAGAAGAGCACCGTGTAGGGCGTTTTACCCTTGCGCGTATGCACCTTGACGATACCGCTCGACACGTCGCCGTACTCGGCCGACGGCACACCCGTGATCACCTCGACCGACTCGATGTTCGTCGAGGCGACGTTGCGCGTACTGGCTCCCGACATGTCGCCGAGCGATGCGTTGGTCGACAGCCGCACGCCGTCGACTTCGACCGCCGTACCGAACGCCGCATTGCCGACGGTCTGGCCGCCGTCACGCAGCGAGAAGGGATTATCCGACAACAGATTCGGGTTCACCGTCTTACCGCCCGGCAGCAAAGCCGAGATGTCCGACGCATTGACCATTTGCAGGTGGTCGATCGCCGCACCGCCGACCGTGCGCGAGGTAGCCATCGCATTGGAGTTCTCCTTGGCCGTGATGACCACGCTTTCGAGCGTCAAGTTATCCTCCTTGACCGAGAGTTTCAGGTCGGAGAGGTTGGCCTTGATCAAAAACCGGTAGGGCGTAGTTACGTAGCCCAGACAGGAAACCACCAGCTCGACGTCGCCTTGCGGGACGCCCTTGATCAGAAACTCTCCGGCCGAATTGGACACGGCCCACAGCCCATGTTTGGGGACTTCCACCACAGCCATATCAACCGGTTTGGTTGTACCGCTCACCAGCACGTGCCCCGAAATGTTGTATTTCTGGGCCAAGAGCGAGGCGGGAAGGATCAGAGCAAAAAGAAAAGTTAGAAGTAATTTTTTCTGCATCGCGTCGGGTTTTGTTTAGACTACTATTGTATAAAGTGAATAAAAGGAGCGAAGGGCTAAAACAGCACTGCGCTGAGGATCGTAATATGTTTCGGGGTTCTCCATTTCCGGTCGAATCGAAAGGTCTTTGGCGCAAGATAATAAAAATTATTTTTTTCGCGCCTATTTTTTTCACCTATTTTACAGCATATAATGATCCGTCGACCGCAAGTCGGTATTTAATAAACATTTTAAGTAAACCGGAGAATCTCCTTTCGATTCAAAAGCACGCTCTTTCGCCCCCTCGATTCCTCGATTCACTCCTTTATTCTCCCCAGCCAGATTCTCAATTTCGACCGAATGCGTATCTTTGTCCGCAAGGGCGGCAAAACGCCTTCGGCAAACAAAATAAAAAAGCGGCAAGATTCGACTCTTTGCCAAAAGGGGTTGTGAATTTCTTGATCTTTTTTTATATTTGTCCCAATTTGCAATAGATTATATCAATTAGATAGCTTCAAACATGACAAACAAAACGCTTTTCCCCATTCTTTTGGCCGCCTTCGCATCGTGGGGCGGAACAGTCTCGGCACACGCCGCAATCGTGCACAGCCAGACAACGACAGCCGAGGTGCTGTCGATGCCCGCCGACAACACGCGCGTGGCAAAACCCAAAACCAAGCCCGCAACGCCCTATGCCGTCACCAACCGGCCGGCCGAAGCCGAACGGCTCTTCACCTCGAAGGCTGTCGAAGCGGAGATCGCTCGCGTAAAAGGCGTGCTGACCAATGCCAAACTGGCATGGATGTTCGAAAACTGCTTCCCCAACACGCTCGACACCACGGTTCACTACCGCAAGGATGAGGCCGGCAACGACGATACGTTTGTCTACACGGGCGACATCCACGCCATGTGGCTGCGCGACTCCGGAGCACAGGTTTGGCCCTACATCCAGCTGGCCAACCGCGACCCCGAACTGCAAAAAATGCTGGCCGGCGTCATTCGCCGCCAGTTCAAATGTATCAACATCGACCCCTATGCCAACGCCTTCAACGACGGCCCGACGGGCGGCAACTGGATGAGCGATGTCACCGACATGAAACCCGAGCTTCACGAACGCAAGTGGGAGATCGACTCGCTCTGCTACCCGATACGTCTGGCCTACGAATATTGGCTGGCCACGGGCGACGACTCGGTATTCGACCAAGCGTGGATCACGGCCATGCAGCAAGTGCTGAAGACCTTCCGCGAGCAGCAGCGCAAAGAGGGCGTAGGCCCCTACACCTTCATGCGTGTCACCGACCGCCAGTTAGACACGGTCTGCAACCTCGGTAAGGGTAATCCGGTGAACCCCGTCGGGCTGATCGCCTCGACGTTCCGTCCCTCGGACGACGCCACAACGTTCCTGTTCCTCGTTCCGTCGAACTTCTTCGCAGTGACCTCGTTGCGCAAGGCTGCCGAGGTGCTGACCAAGGTCAACAACAAACCCGAAATCGCTGCCGAATGCACCGCGCTGGCTGCCGAGGTGGAGAGCGCATTGAAGAAATACGCAACCTACAACCACCCCGAATTCGGAACGATCTACGCCTTCGAGGTCGACGGCTACGGCAACCGCTTCCTGATGGACGATGCCAACGTGCCGAGCCTGCTGGCAATGCCCTATCTGGGTGATGTGGACGTGAACGATCCGATCTACCAGAATACGCGCCGCTTCGTCTGGAGCGAGTCGAACCCCTACTTCTTCCGCGGCACTGCCGGCGAAGGAATCGGTGGCCCGCACGTCGGCTACGACATGATCTGGCCGATGAGCATCATGATGAAAGCCTTCACTTCGCAGGACGATGCCGAGATCAAACGCTGCATCGAGCAGCTGATGACCACCGACGCCGGTCTGGGCTTCATGCACGAGTCGTTCCACAAGGACGATCCGACCAACTTCTCGCGCGCATGGTTCGCATGGCAGAACACACTCTTCGGCGAGCTGATCCTCAAGTTGGTCAACGAGGGAAAAACCGAGATGCTCAATTCGATCACGGTAAAATAGCCTCTTCCGACACCAAGCGCACATCCGCACACGGCGCGCATCGCACTTCTTTCGAGGAGTCGGTGCGCGCCGCGCGGTATAATGGGACAAGCAGTAATCCTTGTTGGTATCCCCATTTGGGATTAGGTCAAGAGATTCTTAGCGAGTTGTTTTCGGCTTGCGCAGCAAGTCGGCAGGCCGCAGCTCCGCCACGCTTCGAGCCGTCTCCGCGAGCTGCGGCTTGAGAACAAAAACAATTCGTCCTTAAAAAAATTCGCCAACAAGGATTCCCGCTTGATCTGGTATAATTCGGTCGGACAAAAGCTTGACTCGCATCGAAAGATTGGGTATCTTTGCATTTTATTGTAAGTCGCCATGCAACTCCACATCAAAAAAAAGCCCATCCTCGACGTCTACGATACGCCGATCATACAGCAAACCTCGTTCTGGTCGAGGGTCAAGCAGAAGCAAGGACTGGCCTCCTGCGCTTTCGACTACAAAGTCCGCAACAGCGACCTCTACCTCAATGTCGGCGGATATGCCTGCACCAATGCCGATCTGGTGCTGTTCGTTCAGCACTTCAACGACAAGGACTGCGTAGCCTACATCCCCTATGGCCCGGAGCTGGAGCCGTCGGAGGAGAACCAAGGCCGTTTCCTCGAAGAGCTTTCCGAATCGTTACGCCCCTATCTGCCTGCGGGTTGCATCGCCCTGCGCTACGACCTGAACTGGTGTTCGCACTGGAGCAAGGCCACGGACTACTCCGAAACGGGGATCTGGCTCGGTGCTCCCGAAAAGCAATTTCAGGAGTTCAAGCTCAACTACGATACCCAGACGCACAACCTCCGCAAATCCAACAACGACATCTTGCCGGCCAACACGATCATCATCGACCTGAATGCCCCGGAGGAGGAGATTCTCCGACGCATGAAGCCCAAGACCCGCTACAACATCGGACTGGCGTTGCGTAAGGGGGTCGAGGTGCGGCAGGGAACGATCGAAGACCTGAAAACATGGTATGCGCTCTACACCGAGACCGCACAGCGCAACCAGCTAAATATAAATGATATAAAATATTTCCATTCGGTCTTTGCCGCCAAGATGGAGAACGACACGCTGCCCGTGCACGTCAAACTGTTGATCGCCTATGTCGACAACATTCCGCTGGCGGCTATGTTCCTGCTCATATCGAGCCACCGAGCCACCTATCTCTACGGCGCATCGACCTCGATCCTGCGAAATTTCATGCCGACCTACGCCATGCAATGGCGTGCGATACAGCTGGCTAAAGCCTACGGATGCAGCGAATACGACCTCTTCGGCACAGCTCCGAACGCCGAACCGTCGCACCCGATGTATGGACTCTACAAATTCAAAAGCGGCTTCGGCGGCAAGCTCTTCCACCAATTAGGATGCTGGGACTACCCGCTTGACCACGAGAAATTCGCCCTTGTGCAGGCTTCCGAGATGAGCAATCGAGGCTACTACCTCTAATGCCGGATTTCGACACGGCACAAAATTATTTCATCGGCGTTTTTTCACCGACGGCGCAAAATACCGGCACAAAATGCTATCTTTGCATCGTATGGCAACAATCAGATTGACAAAAGAGTTTTCGTTCGAGGCGGCGCATGCGCTCGACGGATACGACGGGCCGTGCCGCGAGATTCACGGACACTCCTACCGTTTCTTCGTGACCGTCAAAGGGATGCCCCTCTCCGACGACCACGCTCCCAAATGTGGCATGGTACTCGACTTCGGGGTACTCAAACGAATCGTCCACGAAGAAGTGATCTCCCAGCTGGATCATGCACTGGTGCTGCGCGCCACCGAATCCGACGGTGCGCTTCGGCAGATGCTCTCCGAACGCTTCGGCAATGTGGTGACGGTCGACTACCAACCCACGTGCGAGAACATGCTCGTCGACTTTGCCGCACGCATTGCCGCACGCCTGCCCCAAGGGGTCAAGCTCCACTCGCTGCGGCTGCACGAAACCGCCACATCCTATGCCGAATGGTTTGCAGAGGATAACGAAAACGCCTGAAACTCATGTCGAAAACGCTCTTTTTAGTCGATGCTTACGCATTGATTTTCAAATACTACTATGCCTTTTTAGGCCGTCCGATGCGCAACCGCGAGGGGATGAACACCTCGGTGGTCTTCGGATTCGTGAAATTTCTGCGCGACATCCAGAAGCGCGAACATCCCGACCTGTTAGGCGTTGCTTTCGACCCGCCCGGAGGGAGTTTCCGCCGGCAGGTGTTCCCCGAATACAAAGCCAACCGCAGCGAAACGCCCGAAGATATCATCCTCTCCGTGCCCTATGTCAAACGCGTGTTGGAGGCGATGTGTATCCCGATTCTGGAGGTGGCGAACTACGAAGCCGACGACGTGATCGGCACGCTGGCGCACAAAGGTTCGGCGGCCGGATACGAGGTTTTCATGGTCACACCCGACAAGGACTACGGTCAGTTAGTCGGCGACAACCGCAAGATATACAAGCAGAAAGGGGCTGACGGCCAGATCGAAATTGTCGATCGCGAAGCCATACGCGCCAAATATGGCATCGACGATCCGGTGCTGGTACGCGACATCCTCGCCCTGTGGGGCGATGCCTCCGACAACATTCCCGGTGTGCCGGGCATTGGCGAAAAGGGGGCTTGCAAACTGGTTCAAGAGTGGGGTTCAGTGGAGAACATCCTGCTCCACGTCGGTGAGATCAAGGGCAAGCAGGGCGAGAAAATCGCCGCTTGGGAGGAGAACCTCCGGCTGGCGAAGCACCTCACAACCATCTGTCTGGATGTGCCGATCGAATTCCGCGCCGAGGAGTTGACGATCTGCGAACCGCATCTCGACGACCTGCGCGCACTCTACGCCGAGCTGGATTTCCGGGCTTTTATCAACGACCTGACAAATCTCGCCCCGGCCGACGAACCCTCTGATGTGCCGCGGCAGGAGGATCAGCGGCAGCTGGCCGAGATGTCACGCTCGAAATCCGCCGCCGCCAAACGCGCCGCGCTGGTCGGTCAGGGGAATCTGTTCGGCGATCCCGTCGAGCCGTTGTCGGCAAGCGAGTCAACCCCGGACACCGCCGGAGAGGAGGTCGAGCAGATCTCCACGGCACAAAATACGCCCCACACCTACACGCTCATCGAAACCGCAGCAGAGCTCCGCGAGGTGGTTGGCACGATCGAGAAACAGGCCGAGTTCTGCTTCGACACCGAGACCACGGGGCTGGATATTTTCAACGACCGCATCGTCGGCATGTCGCTGGCCATAAAGCCACACGAGGCATGGTATATCCGCTTCACAGAGGAGAATACGCCCGACTACGCCGAGATCCTCCGGCCGCTGTTCGCCAACGAGGAGATCGCCAAAATCGGGCAGAACATCAAGTTCGATCTCATGGTGTTGCTCCGCATCGGCATTCCGATCCGCGGCCGGAAATTCGACACGATGATCCTCCACTACCTGATCGATCCCGAGTCGCGTCACAACATGAATGCTCTGGCGGAACGCTACCTCAACTACCGACCGATCGAGATCGAAACCCTGATCGGCAAGGGCGCACGGCAGCTGACGATGGACTTGGTGTCGATCGACCGCGTCACGGAATATGCCGCCGAAGATGCCGACATCACCTTGCAGCTCAAGCAGGTGCTCTACCCGAAGGTCGAAGAACTCGCTTTGCAGCACCTCTATTCCCAGATCGAAGAGCCGATGATCGACGTGCTGGCCGACATCGAGATGGCCGGTGTGCGCATTGATTCGACGCTGCTGGCCGAGTATGCCGTGGAGCTGAACCGCACGCTGGCCGAGCTGGAGGCTGCCGTGCGCAAGGAGGCCGGAGAACCGGCACTCAACATCAACTCGCCCCGTCAGTTGGGCGAGGTGCTCTTTGCCAAGATGCGCATCGCCGAGAAGCCCAAAATGACGAAGACCAAGCAGTTCTGCACGGATGAGGAGTATCTCCAGTCGTTCGCGCACAAACACCGCATCGTCGATCTGATACTCGAATACCGAGGTGTCAAGAAGTTGCTCTCGACCTACGTCGAGGCGTTGCCACAGTTGGTCAACCGCAACACAGGACGCATACACACCTCGTTCAACCAAGCTGTTACGGCAACCGGGCGACTTTCGTCGACCAACCCCAACCTGCAAAATATCCCGGTGCGCGATCCGTTGGGCCGCCGCATCCGCGAGGCGTTTATCCCCTCGGACGACGACCACCTGCTGCTCTCGGCCGATTACAGTCAGGTCGAATTGCGCCTGATGGCTCACCTTTCGGGGGACGAATCGCTCCTCGCGGCCTTCGAGCACGGCGAGGATGTGCACGCCGCCACAGCGGCCAAGCTCTTCCACAAAACGCTTGAGGAGGTGACTCCCGAAGAGCGTCGACGCGCCAAAACCGCCAACTTCGGCATCATCTACGGCATCTCGGCATTCGGATTGAGCCAGCGACTCGAAATCCCGCGCAAAGAGGCCAAGGAGATCATCGACGGCTACTTCGAATCGTATCCGAAGGTCAAAGAGTATATGGACAACATCGTCGCCAAGGCCAAAGAGGAGGGGTATGTTTCGACGATCTTCGGGCGGCGACGCTACCTCAACGATATCTCTTCGCACAACGCCGTGGCACGCGGCCTGGCCGAACGAAACGCCGTAAACGCCCCGATCCAAGGCTCAGCCGCCGACATCATGAAAATCGCCATGATCGACGTACACCGCCGCTTCGTCGAGGCCGGCATCCGCTCAAAGGTCATTTTGCAGGTGCATGACGAATTGGTCGTCGACATGCTACGCTCGGAGCAAGAGTTGGTGACGCGAATCGTCACCGAAAGCATGGAGTCGGCCGCCAAGCTCAAAGTCCGCCTGCTGGCCGACTACGGCATCGGAAACAACTGGCTCGAAGCACATTAGCGTTTAGTGAGGGGGGGGGTGCTCCGCCGAAAAAGACAAGGCTTTGCGACCTCTCGACAGGCTCGAGGATCGAGAACACCTTACGGTAGGCAGAGGTTCTTTGCGACCTCGGAATCGGCGGCTTCGGCTTGCGCAGCAAGTCGGCAGTCCGCAGCTTCGCCCTGCGGAGGACTGCTATTTGCGTTGCTGCATAGCGTCTCCGCAAGCTGCTGACTGAAAACACGGACGCATGGCAATAGTTTGCGACCTCTCGACAAAGCTCGAGGATCGAGAACAAGCAAATGCGACAAATCCATTGCGACCTCTCGACAGGCTCGAGGATCGAGAACACTTCACAATCCCTACACACACCAAAAAAAATCCGGCTAACAGCAAACCGTTAGCCGGATTCGATGTAAGGGGCAGTATCAAAACTCCAGTAAGGTAAAAAGAGGGAAAACAGTTATAGAATAGACAGTTAGGAGAGAACGACGAATTTCCGGAACCGTAATTTACCGAAATATTACTGTAAGAATCTCACGCCGAAATAGCCTCAGCAGAGCGGTAACCGTAATTTATGGCCCTGTATCAGGGCGAATCTCTCGAATTTGAGCCTGTGAATATCAAACGATGTTTGCAGGCTTTTTATTATGCGTTTAAATCCTATTTAATAGAATTGATGCGCAGGGACGCCTTGATGAACGCCAGCGCGCGGATGCGGCTGATGTGGATGTCCATTGGTTTGTGGTGCTCGTTGTAGCTGACGAGCAGGATGTTGTCGGCGATGTCGGACTTCTGGATATATTTGACCGACACGTACTCATCACCGTCGACCTCGAACCCGACCAAATACATTTCGCCCCATATCATATTGTTGATGATGTCGTTTATCTGCCTATAAAACACGATGTCGCCGCTTTTGAGCAGCGGATACATCGAATCCCCCACGATGCGCAGGCCGCCGTCGCATTTGGGGATTAGGGACGTTTCCATGACCTCTACGACCCGTTGGCTATATTGATCCGTAAACAGCGGCACAAGGCCAGCGACGGCCTCCATATCATATATAGGTATCTGCTGGCGATCTATGAGGCGATCGGTGCGCAGTTTGAACACATTGGTCATGACGTCGGATGCAAGCATATGCTCCGGATCTTCCGGCTGTGTCTGGTATTCAAAGGGTGACGTTTTTTGGAGTTTTCGTTTATCACCCTTTGTGTCACCCTTTGCGTCACCCTTTGAAAGGGTGACATTTTCTGGAGTTTTGGAATGTAAAATATATCTGCTCTGTGTCATTGGTGCGTGTAGTAAAGCGGCGCAGTATCTTAACGTCGGATGCAAGCATATGCTCCGAATCTTCTGCATGCGCCGGATACTTATTTGTCCCCATTTTTTGGAGTTTTGGAATAGGGACATCTTGGGGGACATTTTTGGGGACATTTAATTTGTCCCTATTTTCTGGAGTTTTGGAAAGCAAAATATATCTGCTCTGTGTCATTGGTGCGTGTAGTAAAACGGCGCAGTATCTTGACATCGGAGGCAAGCATCTGCCCCGGATTATCCACCTGCGTCTGGTATTCAAAGGGTGGCGTTTTCTGGAGTTTTGGAATACCTCCCTTTTCACCACCCTTTGAGAGGGTGGCGTTTTCTGGAGTTTTGGAAAGTAAAATATTTTCTACTCCTAAAAAACATTACCGCACGCTGAATACACAGCGTGCGGTAATGACCCAAACAGCAACCAAACCAAAAATTAATATCCGCCCGTTTAATTCGAATTAGGGTGAACCTGCGACTGCGGACGCTTCGAGATTGTCCGGCGTGCTTTACGTTCTTCCATTTCAGCCAGACGTTCCGCCCTTTGTTTGGCTTTGACTTGCCTAAAATACTCCGAATACTCAGGATCGGCTTTTAACATGTGCAAATAGGTAGCATATCCAATGTGAAAGGCCTCTTTGATATGCTGATCCCATACACAGCGATGATTCCGATCCTGTCTCCCTGGCTCGTAATATTGTTTAGCGACCATTACGACCTCTCTAACCTTCAAAAGGTAGTTATTCCTATTGTATGCCATGATAAACGAATTTAAACGGGTTTAAAATGTTTTTAAACGGATGCGCTAACGATTGCCCCGATTCCCTTGTTTCGAATAGGCAGCGCAACAAAACGTTTATCGAAACCTACGATCGTTGCACGCTCGCGCGGATCGTTTTCCAGTGCGTACATTTGAATATCTCCGTCCGCTTTCATTACTTCTTGCGAGTAGAACGCAACGCTGGCGAACTGATCGGTATCGAGTTTGGCCGCTCCGTATGCGATTTTTGCCAGCGTGTTACTCGTTGTGCGGTACATCGGCATGAATGGGAACGCAAAGCAACCGAACCCGGCAAACTTCAACGGTTCACCATCTTTGATGCTCGTAAGATCTTTAAATAGTTTTAGATCTTCGAGTAACAAATCAGATACATGTTTCGGGTGCAGCACCAAGAAACGTTCATCGAGCGGAATTTCGGCATCGTCGAAACGCTCTTTTAATGCCAAAATATCCGCAAAGCGAAGCCGTTTACGCCCTGATGCTGTTTCGCCTGTGGTCATTACTACGGGCGTATCGTCGGTGTCGGACGTAGGCGCAAAAGCATGTATTGCTTTCATTGATACCCCCTTTCGGAGTGTCGAACGGTGTTGTTTGATAACGCTTTCGAGTTTATCATAACTCAGTTCGAGAGCATCGGGACGGCGAACGATCGTGTTCTCTGTTTCAAACTTATCGAGCGCGATAACGTTATCTTCGTCGCTTCGTATCGCGCTATTGATAGGATACGTCGAGTTATTAATCAATACTTTAGGATCGATCCCGGCCGATGCAATGTGCAGGCGATTATTATCCACGAATTGTGAATAATCCGATACCTTCTTCAAAAAATTGTCATCGGGGTAAAAACCTTCTTTTACCTGATCGACCCATACTTCTCTATTAAGTGCCATAATTTGCTGATTTTATAGTGTTTGGTTGTTGGTGTTCTTTCGTGCAAGCAGTTTTTTGTACTGGTCAGGGTGTTTGGCTAAGTACTCCGGATCGTGTTTGCGGTAATATGCCAAATCATACGCTGGTTTGAAATCGTCTCCGTTTTTTTGTGCTCTCAAACGTGCGTACAGTTCCGGATCATCTTGTAATGCCTGCGGATTGTATTTGCGGTACTCATCCAATCCCCAGTTATCTGGATTCATTTTATCCTTGTTCTCTGGCCGAAACCAATCCGCGAGACTCCTTTTTTCCGGCAAAACAGATAGAACCTGTTTTAGAACGCTGATTCCTAACTGTTTGCCTATATTCTGAAATACATCACGTTCGTAGGTGATAAACTTACCTTTTGATATGGCGATCTCCAACTCTTTATTGATTTGTGCGGCCGTCTCTTTCTCCTTGTTTTGCATAAACTGCGTAAAAGCCAATTTATCCGTACGCTCCAACAGTTGAAGCATGGTGATTTGTGAGGGTTCGATATACCCGAACCGCAACGCCTTATCTGATCCAGATTCCGCACTGGCAGATAGCGCGGCAATGGCGTTTAGGATCTGCTCGGTAGTTGCCATTGCTGGTAATTTTAACACCTCGATAATCCGCGCTTTTAAATCGTCGTTGCTCTGTTCCAAGTCTTTAAGACTTAGATATACGCGTCCGTTTTTATCTCGGAGTTTTACGGCGTTCTGGTTGGACGGAATATCAACGATCGAAACCTCAAACAGTTCACAATCCGTAACCGTGTCTACGCCGTTCATCGTTTCGTGGGTATTGGTGTTAATCCCAATAGATGCAGATCGGAGGAATCCACCGTCTACACGAGTTTTAACCTCTTTACCGAGTGGCGTGGATTCATCAAAAACAGCATCAGCCAGCAGTTTAACGCCGTCGATACGCATATTATCCCAGCGACCGATAATGCCTTTTTCCCGATCGTGCATGTAAAACATGATCGGATTCTTCATGAACCGATCCGTATGTATGCCTTTTGTCAGGACTCGAAACCCCTGCGAATTTTGGTTCTCGTCTGATATTACAAATGTATATGCCATGTTATTAAGTATTTGGTTGCGTCAAAACTATATACCTTTACACTCTTTTACAAAAAGTTTGTAAAGGCTTCACAAAATAAAAGTGCACAACTCTTTTTTTATGTGAACTTCTTACTTTTTCAAAATATTTTGTATATTTGCAAAATGAAGTTACGAAAAGAGTGTAATTTATTGGAAATGAGCGTAGGTTAATTGCTCTT
>CAZHEY010000007.1:0-4615 GCA_964532025.1 uncultured Alistipes sp.
ACTCAATTCTATCACTATATCTTTCCGCATTTCACTTTTTTGTAGTAACTTTGCATATCCTAAATCAAAACATATATGTATCTAATTACAACAAATCACAGTATTATAGCCACTTATGGTGTGGGTAGTGGAAACGCCCCAGCGCGTCAATGTTTTGAGCGTAGGACACCTGTTAGTGGCTTTCTTTCTTTTCCTAAATCAAAACATTATGACAACACAAATCGCAAAGGCGGACGAAATCCGCACCGCTCGTCCTCCGTTTATTCTACACACTGATGTAGTGTTAAAAAACGGCGTTAGAACTGAACTTGTAACACTCATCCCTCACGAACTATTCGACCACGGGAACGGATTAGAAGCAATTCAAGTAGGAGTAAGCATAGGCCTACAACATTCCGGAATAGTCCAATCTGCACACGATACAATATATCGAGCCAAAAACGGGGTCTTAAAGCATTGGGGCGACATTAAATATCATACACGTGTATATGACCCTGCCGAACCGTCCGGATTTAGAGATATACCGCCCATTTACAACAAAGAAAAGTAATCCCAAAACAACAACCAAATAAAGACCGTTTAACAAACGTTAAACGGTCTTTAAACTTTCGCCGTATTTTGTTGTATTTTCACACTAAGAACGTGAAAATACCGGTTTTTAGAGTGGAGTTTTCGAATTGCCGATTATATCGATATGGATTACGCAGTGCGCAGGATCAGAATGAGATACCGACCCGCACACCGAAATTATTGAGGTTATCGACCGAGTAGGTCAGCACCTCACCCTTGTTGGTCGAATAGCTGTAATAGAGTGCCACGTGAAATCCGAAGCGGTAGTCGGGACGCGGAAAGATGCTCACGCCGATCTCGGGCGACATATAGAATCCCCACGTATCGGTATACTGCTTGATAATGTAATAGTAGGATGAGAGTTGAGCATAGCAAGCTCCGAGCTTCATTCCCACATAGGGCTGAAAAACGCTCTCTTTAAGCCAATTATACCGGCCGACAACACCAAACGGCAGTTGAAAAACCGCATGTTTCTGGTTGGTGGTGAGTGTCTTGCCGTCGCCCAAGTCGAGCGTTTCGCGCCCGATTGTCTTCAGGTTGGTCTGGAACGCAAGAAACGGGCCTACGGTGATTGCCGGGCTAACGAAATAGCCGCTTTCGAAGTTCATGCCCCAGCCCGAAACCTCGTCGGCCAGCGAACTGCCGAGCGGCATCCCCAGCTGCCAGTCGATATTCATATACGTATTGGGGGCAACCTGCGCCTGTGCAGGCAGTGTTGCGGCACAAATCACGGCACAAAATGCGAACGCCTTAAAATAGGTTGATGTTTTCATAATCTATCTCTGTTGGTTAACGTGAAATTATTGGACGGTGACCAGTTCGGGCGACTGCTTAAACGCCTGTTCGACAGCTGCAATCGTGCGTTCCTGATTCAACGCCTCGTCGGAGGTCAGCAGGCCACCGATAAAGCTGTTCCAGAGAATCGGCAGCTTCTTGCCGCTCTGCTGATCGGCATTCAGGTCGACCATTTCCATGAGCAGCGAACCGGCCGTATAGCCGTAGTAGACGCTATAAGGGTAGTGCCAGCCCGTCCAGTCGCCCCAATAGCCGGGGGCCCAGTAATAGGGGTAATACCACCACCAATAGGGATTGTTCGAGCCGACAAAGTAGGTGACCTGCTTCACATAGCTCAACTGCATGCCCAGATCGGAGGTCGCTTTGTCGTCCGAACGGGAGTAACCGGCAGCAGTCAGGTAGTCGGCCACGGTAGCCACAATCTCCAGCGCATCGTTGTCCTTCCAATATTCGGTTTTGTCGCTATTGCCGATAACGAGGATGCTGTCCGGCAGGTAGTAGGTGTCGAACGTGGCAAAATCGGTTGCCGTGTCGTAAGCCGTATAGACCAGATAGTCCCGATGCAGATCCGACGTCGACGGATCTTTCTGACACGCGCAGATCGCAACTCCGACGAGTGCAATCACAAGGTAACGTAATTTTTTGACGGTCATGTTGTTTGATTTTTTTAAGTTTCCGTTCATGCGACAGTTCAAATTCCGTTCCTTAGGTTTCAATTTTTTGCACCGTAACTTAATTGCCTACATTAAGACCTTTTCGATACACCCCGAATTTCCAATTTCTCGATCACTTTTATAGATATATAGCTATATTTGTAAATGCCATTAACAGCATGATTATGAACCAATACGATAATTTATCCCGTGAGGAATTGATCCAACGATTAGAAGCTCTTGAACATCAAGCAATAAACAAATCGGGTCACGCCACACGTTTTAGTGAGCTCCATGCCTCCAAAATACTCGAGTCGCTTCCCGACATGATATCAGTTCTCGATCGCCAAGGAAATTTGGTGGAACTGATCTCCTCGGAGCAGACCAACCATACCGGTATGCCCAGTAGCGATTTCATCGGAAAGAGCGTAAAAACGTTTCTCTCCGACCACACCTTCCACACGATTTTAGAGACACTGAACAAGGCATTTGCCACCGGCGAGGTCTGCACGGCGTACCCCGACCTCTACCCCAACAACCAAATTCGCAACTACGAAACCCGCATTTTCCCACTCGACGACCAATATGCACTCTGCATGTGCCGCGACATCACCGAGGCGAAAAGAACAGAAACACGGCTGAATTTGTTGCAGCACGCCATGAACTACGTCGACGAAGAGATCTATGCGTGTGGCACGGACGGCTCGATGCACTATGCCAATGAGTTATTCCGTAACCACCACCACATCACCGATGACATCACACAGCACAAGGTCTACGAATTCTGGTCGTTTGATGCCAACAAATTCCAATGGGAAGGCCGGCTGGCGAAGATTCGCAACGACAAAGGGCAGCACAAATACAGCATCCGGCTCAAAGATCAGCAAGGGCACATCTGCGCATGGGACATCGTGGCCTACATCGTGGAGAGTGCCAACGAAGGCGAGACGGTCTGGTTTTTCGGCCGCGACATCACCTTGCGCGCCGAACGCGAATATAAAATCAAGGAGATGAACTCGATTCTCGACAGTGTTTTGAGAAATATCCCGCTTTATCTCTTCGTCAAAGACCCCGCGAATGAATTTCGATATCTTTATTGGAATCAAGCGATTGCAACATTATCCGGAATTTCAGACCAGCAGGCTATCGGGCATAACGACTACGAAATCTGCGCGGACAAGAGCCGATGCGAAAGCAGCCGAGCTCGAGATATGGAGATCCTGCGCACCGGGGGAACGCAAAGCGTCGAGCACGAGTTTCTCACGGCCGACGGTAGCAACCGTATTTTTAGCACCATGCGAATCCTCGCGCCGGTAGAAAATCGGCTTCCGCTAATCATCGGCATGGGGTGGGATATCACCCGCCAGAAAGAGGCCGAGCAGAAGATCATCGAAGCGCGGATGCGTGCCGAGAATTCCGACAAGCTCAAATCCGCATTTCTGGCCAACATGAGCCACGAAATCCGCACGCCGCTCAACGCAATCATCGGCTTCGCGAAGCTCATCACCTCGGCCGAAAGTGACGAGGAGAAGCAGCAGTTTGCCGAGATCATCGACTCGAATGCCGACCTGCTGCTGCAACTCATCAACGACATACTCGACCTCTCGAAAATCGAGGCCGGGACACTCAAATTCACCTACCGGCCGATGGATCTCAACGACCTGTGTCGCTCGGAATATGAGGTGCTGAAGATGCGGGTAAAACCGGGCGTCGAACTGATTTTCGAACAGAAATACGACCAAGCACCGATCGACTGCGACCAGAACAGACTATCACAGGTAATCACAAATTTGATCAACAACGCGATCAAATTCACCGAGAAAGGCGAAATCCGATTCGGATTCGACCTGCGCGACAAATGGGCCGATTTCTACGTATCCGACACCGGCGTCGGCATCCCGCAAGAGAAGCTCGACGGGGTATTCGAGCGATTTGTGAAACTCCACGAGTCAGCACCCGGAACGGGGTTGGGGTTGTCGATTTCGAGGACGATTATCCACCGACTGGGCGGCACAATCCGCGTCGAATCCAAGCTCGGGCAAGGCACTTGCTTCCGGTTCTCGATCCCCGTTGCAGAGCCAACGGACACAACGGGCACAAAGGAGTAACGCCTGCGATCACAAGGCCCAAAAAGCACGTTCTTGCGACCTCCGGGGCAAGTTCGAGCGGGAGGGTGGTGTGTCTATGCGACCTCTCGACAGGCTCGAGGATCGAGAACAGTTTTGCTGTGCCTTTGCGACCTCTCGACAGGCTCGAGGATCGAGAACAGTTTTGCTGTGCCTTTGCGACCTCTCGACAAGCTCGAGGATCGAGAACAGTTTTGCTGTGCATTTGCGAGCTCTCGACAGGCTCGAGGATCGAGAACAGATCGTATTCGGGGTAGATAGTTCGCGCACCTATTCTTCAGGCCGCAGCTCGCGGGGGACGGCTATGAGCAGCGCGAATTGCAGTCCTCCGCATTGGCGGAGCTGCGGACTGCCTTGCTACGCAAGCCGAAAACAACTCGTGAAGAATTCGCCTTCGATCATCGAGCTTGTCGAGATGTCGCCAAGGATATTCGTTTGGGACTCATAAGAACAGAGTTTGCGACCTCTCGA
>CAZHEY010000007.1:4715-107528 GCA_964532025.1 uncultured Alistipes sp.
CAGGCTCGAGGATCGAGAAAGAACATTTGCCGCAAGAGTTTGCGACCTCTCGACAGGCTCGAGGATCGAGAAAGAACATTTGCCGCAAGAGTTTGCGACCTCTCGACAAGCTCGAGGATCGAGGACAGATCGTATTCGGGAATAAATAGTTCGCACGCCTATTCTTTAGGCCGCAGCTCGCGGTAGGCTGCTATGCAGCAACGCAAATTGCAGTCCTCCGCATGGCGGAGCTGCGGACTGCCGGCTCGCTTCGCAAGCCGAAAACAAAACTCTGCGACCTCTCGACAAAGCTCGAGGATCGAAAACAGCCCTCACCTTTGCGACCTCCGGGGCACGCTCGTGGATCGAGGACAGAAATACAATGTCCTCCGAAACAAGCCCGAATTCGAGAATCCGCCGCTACCGGTAGCGATGCGAAATAAGGGTCATGAACTCCTCACGCGTCCGGTGATCGGAGAGGAAGATGCCGGTGAATGCCGAGGTTGTCGTCGCCGATTGTTGCTTCTCGATGCCGCGCATCTGCATGCACATGTGGCTGGCTTCGAGCACCACGGCCACTCCCATCGGATTCAACGCCTCCTGAATGCAATCGCGGATCTGCACAGTCAACCGTTCCTGCACCTGCAACCGCCGCGCAAAACACTCGACCACACGGGCAACTTTCGACAGTCCGGTGATGTACCCATTGGGGATATAAGCCACGTGCGCCTTGCCGTAGAACGGCAGCATGTGGTGTTCACACATCGAGTAGAGTTCGATATCTTTGACCAGCACCATCTGTTTATACTCCTCGCGGAACATCGCCGAGCGCAGGATCTCCAACGGATTTTCGTCGTATCCCTTGGTCAGAAACGACATCGCCTTGGCGACTCGTTCGGGCGTTTTGAGTAATCCTTCGCGTGCGGGATCTTCACCCAGCAGGCGCAGAATCTCGGCGTAATGACCTTTCAGCTCCTCGACCGTTGCGGCATCGAAGCGCTCCTCCTTATTATATAGTCTCTCTTCCATACGGTCACAAAAGTACCTTAATTTCCTATCGAATGCAAATAGGCGGCTAATTTACGCACGGCACGTCCGCGGTGCGACACCTCATTTTTCGCCTCGGCATCCATCTCGGCGAAGGTTTTATCGAATCCGTCGGGCTGAAATAGCGGGTCGTAACCGAACCCCTCGCTGCCGGCCTCGTGGTCGATGATCCGACCCTCGACAATCCCCTCGAAGAGGTGCTCCTTGCCGCCGAGAATCAGCGCAATGACCGTGCGAAACTGGGCACGGCGATTATTCTGCCCCGCTAAATTACGCAGCAGCAGGCGGTTGTTAGCTGCAAAATCGTGGCCGTCGGTGGCATAGCGCGCCGAATGCACCCCCGGCGCACCGTCCAACGCTTCGACCTCCAGCCCCGTATCGTCGGCGAAGCAATCCACCCCAGTACGCGCATACAGGTAGCGCGCCTTCTGCAACGCATTGCCCTCCAGCGTGGGTTGCTCTTCGGGAATCTCCTCCGTTATTCCGCAATCTCGCGGCGTGGTGAGCGTAAACTCATCGCCCAACACAGCCTGCACCTCGGCGAGTTTATGGGCGTTATTAGTAGCAAATAATAGATCCATAATAGTTCTTTATGTCGTAGTCATTGAAGCGGCCGTTATAGCCGATCGTCACCCCTCGCGCCAAGAGGTAGCGAGCCTCCGCCCGATCGGTGGCAGTGGAGAGGTTTATCAGCCCCTCATCGAACGCCGAGGAGTCGGTACTGTATTGCAGCGGCTCGGAAATGGCAAAGTCGATCTGCCGATCGTCGGCTTGGGTGTGCCCTTCGCCCCCAAGAAGAATCTGAATGCCGATGGTGTCGCTGCTGGGCTTGCTCCAATAGGTCACCGAAAGCGACAGAAGCCCTGCGGAGTAGTAGGTGCGCTTGGGTGTCGGAGGCAGGTTGAGCGTATACTCCCCACGTGATTGCCGCGTGATCGTCGGCAGTTCAGTCGTATAATAATTGCGGTTGCGGTAATAATAACTCCAAATCGCTCCCTCGTCGAACAGGTTTTTGCCGTTTGTGTCGATAACCAGCTCCGAGGTTTTGCTAATGAGCCGCCATTGGGTTGGGGTGTGAACGATACGCAAGGTGTAGAAGTAGGCGTCGTGCAGCCTTTCGCGCTCAGCATCGGTATCGGCACTGGCATAGTGGGCTAACGCAAAGAGTTGCCACACGTCGTTCATCTCGCGTTGCAGCGTGGCATTGACCGGCACGAAGAGGGCGTAGCCGATGCGGGTCGGGTCGAAAGACTCGCCGCTCGATTCGGTGACGCAGCTGCCGCACAGCGCAACCGAGAGGGTCAGAACAAGCAAGAGGGTTAATCGTTTCATCTCGCTATTTTTTAGGGTTGAACGCATAACCAAGACCCACGATCAGCGAGCCTTGCGTACCGACACCCACCTCGGCGAATCCAAACAACGACCGGCCGACGGCAATGCCAAAAGGAGAGAATTGTCCGGCCACACCCACCCTCTTGTGGGTCTTGTTGCTGTTGGTCGCAATGAGGTCGATGCCCAACGAGCACGAGGAGTAGAGCCGCACGGATCGACGATTAAGCCAAGTGAGGCGGGCCGTTGGCAATATGGAAAAATGGTGCGTATGGATTTTCTCGATCACCGAACCATCCACATTGCTGTATCGCTTAAAACCGACGTTGGTATACGCAAGGGCGACCCCCATATCGAACAATCTACCGATACGGTAGTCGTAAGCCAGCGCGACGGCACACGACGTAGTGATCGCCCCCTTGTACTCCTTGGTGGTATCGAATTCTTCGCCCCACGAAGGGATATTTATATCAAATGAATGCGTATTGACATTGAAAGCATCCGTCACCATCGAGTAAGCACCCACGGAGAGACGAAATTCGTGCCGCCGGAGCAAAGGTCTATCCGGAGCATCGGGCTGCGCCTGCGCCGTACACGTTACGACAAGCAGCAGCAGTAGCAGGTGTTTTTTCACACGAACGGCGGCGGCATTCATCTGACCTCCTCCAACTTTTCGAGTCGATCGTCGAGGTCAATCTTTTCGATGATCGTCCGCACCAGCACATCCATATCCGAGCCGGGCGTATAGTCGGCCGGGCAGACGTGGCTCACGCGGTTGTCGTGGATGAGCGACTGCATCTCACGGCGCGCGCCCTTCTGTTCGGGGTTGTAAACGGCGATCGAGTGGCCACCAAAATTCTTCACCAGCCGCATGCAGGGGATATCGGTCGTACCGTCGCCCACGTAGATCATGTGCTGAAACGGCACATCGCGCTCACATTCGGGGATATAGCGATTGACCAATTTGCTATCGAAAACCGATTCGACGCCCTTGTTGATCTTGAAGATAAACTGCGTTTTGTTGGTATAGTTGACCGCCACAGCCGGCCAATAGGCGATGCCGTCGACATCGTAGAGGAACGAGCAGGCATAGATCTTGCGAAATTCGTGGGCAATCTCCGTGCCCTCGATGATCTCCTTCATGCCCGACGAATTGATGTAGTGGAGTATCCGGATTCCGCGCTCCTTGCCATAGGCATTGATCCGCGCAAACCACTCCTTCACACCCGGAAAGAGCGTCACACGGCGGCCAGACTCCTGAAACGCCTCGCGGCGCAGCGACAGCCCCTTCGACTTGGCTTCCTGAATCATACGCGCCATGTAGGTGAGCACCATATCCGCATCCTGCTCCTTGGCCAAGGCATTGGCCTCCGACCAGAACTCCTTATTGCTTTTGCCCACGGCGGGGATAAAATCGTACTCCTGCATATTCCCCGGCGAGAGCGTCCCGTCGAAGTCGTAGATCAGCGCAATCGTGAATCTATAATCCATTGCATTTTTGTTTTTAGAACTCAAAGATAACTTTTTTTCACTATTTTTGCAAGGAAAGAGCAAAAACACTACAAGATATGGAATTCAAGCAACTGATTGAAAAACGGCGGTCTATCCGCAAATACACCGACCGGAACGTCCCCGACGAGGTCATCGAACGGCTGCTGCGGACGGCACTCACCGCCCCCTCGGCACGCAACACGCGCACGACACGCTTTCTGGTCGTAACCGATCGCGACCTGTTGACCCGCATGGCCGACATGCGCGACTACGGATCGGCATTTCTCAAGGGCGCACCGCTGGCGATCGTCGTACTCGGCGAGACGACCGGCAGCGATCTCTGGCGCGAGAATGGCGCAATTACCGCTACGATCTTGCAACTGGCCTGCGTCGACGAGGGGCTCGGCTCTTGCTGGATTCACGTCCACGGCCGGCCGCGTCGCAAGGATGCCCCCACGGGCGAAACAGCAAGCGACTACCTGCGCTCGCTCCTGCCGATACCCGACACCTGCGAGCCGCTGTGCATCCTCTCCGTAGGCTACTCCGACTTCCAGCCCGCCCCGCTACCGCCCCCGGACGACTCGGCACGTATTATTCGGATGTAAAGGACTTTAGATGCGATCCTCGCTTGCTAAAAAAGTCGCGAAGTTAAATATATCCTATTATATTTAACACGCCGAAAGAAGCAAAGCCCAGCAAGCTCTACTCGTTTTAACAAACGCGCAAACCGGAAAGGTGAAATTGCGGGGGGGGGTAGACCACCACAACGATGTCAATTCGGGATGCTAAACAATAAAAATTATGTGGGAAATTCTGTTAAAATGTATTCTTGCGCTCTTTTACCTGTTGGGAATCTACCTCTTCGTAGTTGGATACAACAGGTATAAGATTTCGTTCGGCTGGCTCGCATTGCTGGTATTCTTTCCGGTCGGCATGATTGCAGTCTATGAATGGCAGGTAAACAAACACAGACCAGCCGGAAGCCCCGTGATGACGAGCAACCGCGTCCATGTACTCTTTGCAATCGCATGCTCGGCAGCGATTTACGTCACGCCCATCTACTTCTATTACAAAATAATGGACGGGGCATCGGTCGACATGCTGGCGGCGATGAACAAAACAACCGCAATCTGGGTAATCGCGATCAGTGCTATTTATGCGGTCTATCGCATCGCGCAGGCTGCTCCTCGGAAGTAAAGAGGGGGCTTTAGTCGCTCGAAGTCACCGTGAGCGATATAAAACAGAAAAAGGAGTCCCTCTGGACTCCTTTTTCTGTGACATGCCGATTACTTCAGAACCGGCTTTATATCCTTGATTCGCAACTGCGTAGTCACCATACCACGGTAGTGGTTTTCGACAATCTGGTAGCAGACATCGACCGGACGCCCCGAGCGCACCCATTCGTAGTGCATCGGCTGCTGGAAGGCGATCGCCTGAATCTTCGTGTTGGGCTTCTGCCGCTGCATCAGATCCATGCGCAGGTGCTCGCACTCTGCGCCCACCAGCTTTGCATCGCCGTGGTTGCTCACGCCGAAGGTCGCAAAGACGGGCGACGTGTTACCGGGGCCGAAGGGCTGGAAGCGATTCAGGTCGCGGCGGAAGGTCGGCGTGATGTCCGAGAAGAGCAGTTCGCTGTCGATATCCACCTGCGGCATCAACATCTGCGGATCGATATTCTCCTCGACAAAGGCATTGAAACGCCGCATAAACTCCTCGACATTCTCCGGCCGCATGGTCAGTCCGGCGGCGTACATGTGACCGCCGAAATTCTCGAGCAGATCCGAGCACGACTCGACGGCTTGATAGAGGTCGAATCCCGGCACGGAACGCGCCGAACCGGTGACAAAACCGTTGCTCATCGTCAGCACGACGGTCGGCCGGTAGTAGGTCTCAATCAGGCGCGAGGCGACGATTCCCACGATGCCCTTCATCCACTTCGGATTGTAGATCACGGTGCTTTTGCGCGCCTTCATCTCGGGATTATTCTCGATGAAGTCGTGCGCCTCCTGTGTCACCGAACGGTCGATCGACTTGCGATCCTGATTGTAGGCGTCGATCACGTTGCCGAACTCGGCAGCGATCGACTCGTTGCCCTCGATCAGCAGCTCCACAGCGGCATGTCCGCCCGACGGCGAAGCATTTTCGTCGGTTTCGTCCATACGCATACGCCCTGCAGCATTGATGCGCGGCCCGATCTTGAAGACGATGTCGTCGATAGTGATGTTGTGCTTGTCCAATCCGCAGATCTTGATGATCGACAGCAACCCCTTCGACGGCTCGCGGTTGAGATTATTCAACCCGAAGTGCGCCAAAATACGGTTTTCGCCGACCAGCGGCACAATATCCGAGGCGATGCTCACAACCAGCAGGTCGAGCAACGGAACAATCTGCTCGAAGGGAATCCGGTTTTTCTGCGCATAAGCCTGCACAAATTTGAACCCTACGCCGCAACCCGACAGTTCGTCAAACGGGTAGGTGCAATCGACCCGTTTCGGATCGAGAACAGCCACAGCCTGAGGAATTTCCTCGGCCGGAAGGTGGTGGTCGCAGATAATGAAATCCACGCCCTTGTTTTTTGCATAGACAACCTTTTCGGTGGCTTTGATACCACAATCCAAGGCGATGATCAACCCCACACCCTTTCGGGCTGCGAGATCAATACCTTTGACCGAAATACCGTAACCTTCGGTATAGCGGTCGGGGATGTAGAACATCAGGTTTTTGTGCCCGATCTGGCGTAAAAACTTATAAACCAGCGCAACAGCCGTACAGCCGTCAACGTCGTAGTCGCCGTAGACCATGATCTTCTCACCATCCCGAACGGCTCGTTCAACCCGCTCGATCGCCAGATCCATGTCCTTCATCAGGAACGGATCGTGCAGATCGGACAGATTGGGCTTAAAAAATTTTTCAGCCTTCTCTACATTGTCTATGCCTCTCTGAACGAGTAGGTTGGCCAAGACCGGCGAGATCCTGAGCGCGGTGGCGAGCATAGCCGCCGTCGCGGGGTCGCCCTGTGGCTTCACTACCCAGCGTTTTTCTATAGGCATACGAATTATTATTTATATATTTTAACATTTAATTTCTCGCTTAAAAATTTAATTACCAAAGTCTTAACCTCATCCATAGAGATCTCGACTCCTGTTTCCGCTCCGATCGACGTCACCCCCCGATCGGTAAAACCGCACGGGTTGATCCGCTGAAACCACGTCAGATCGGTCGTTACGTTGAGCGCAAAGCCGTGCATGGTCACAAAACGCGACGAACGCACACCGATTGCGCAGATTTTGCGTGGACGCCGACTCTGCGGCTCGATCCATACGCCCGAAGCACCTGCCATGCGGCCTGCGGCGATTCCATACTCCCCCACCGTCTCGATCACAGCCTCTTCGAGAGCTTCGATATAGGCTCGAAGCCCGATGCCGAGACGCTCCAAATCGAGAATCGGGTAGCAAACCAGCTGTCCCGCGCCGTGGAAGGTGATGTCACCGCCCCGGTCAATGTGATAAAATTGCGCGCCCAACGCCTCGAGTACCTCCCGGCTGACGAGCAAATTCTCGGCATGACCGCTTTTTCCCAAGGTATAGACCGGCGGATGCTCAACCAGCAACACCTCACCAGCCACATCGTCGGCCCAAGGCTTCGTTTTATCTGTTTTCGCCGCTAAAAGCGCATCGAAAAGCGACTGTTGCAAATCCCAACAGGATTTGTAATCCATCGTTCCCAGATCGCGGCATAGGGCTTTCATCGTCAGATGCCTTTAACGCTTCGAAGAGCCTCTTCCGCCAGATACGACGAGCGCACCAACGGCGCACTTGCGCAATAGCTGAAGCCCATTTCGAGAGCCTGCTGCTTATACCATTCGAATTTCTCGGGAGTGATATACGCCGCGACGGGGTAATGCTCCAGCGTGGGACGAAGGTACTGACCGAGGGTCACGATCCGTACACCTACATCGCGCAGGTCACGGAGGGTCTCCAATACTTCATCATCGCTCTCGCCAAGTCCGACCATCAGTCCGCTCTTGGTCACGACATGCTGGCTATTGAGGTAGCGCAGGCACTCCAAGCTGGTACGATACGTAGCTTTGGAACGAACCACAGGGGTCAGCCGCTCGACGGTTTCGATGTTGTGCCCGATGATATCGGGCTTCGATGCGATGACCACATCCATCAGTTCGGGTCGCGCATCAAAATCGGGAATAAGGAGCTCAATCACGACGTCGGGATTCTGTGCACGGATGGCTTCGACCGTCGCAGCCCAAGCATGGGCCCCACCGTCGTCGAGGTCGTCGCGCGTGACAGATGTCAGGACGACATAGCGAAGTTTCATCAGACGCACACTTTCGGCCACTTGTTGCGGCTCGGCGGCATCGGGGGCAAGGGGACGACCCGTAAGCGTAGCACAGAAGCGGCAACCGCGTGTGCATACGTCGCCCAGAATCATGAAGGTTGCAGTTCGTCTGCTCCAGCATTCGGCCTGATTGGGACAGCGGCCGCTGCTGCAAATCGTGTGCAGATTATGTGCTTCGACGATATGTCGCACCTCGGCAAATTCCGCCGTGCGATGAAGTCGAATCTTCAGCCATCCGGGTTTTTTCAGTACATCTACCTTATCATAAAACTTCGGCATTTTAAGTTCATTATTTTCCAATTGATGCAAAAATAAGAAAAAATAATTGATATTCCTTGCGATTGCTCGATTTTCTTCTCACGCGGAAGAATCGACCGCGGTTTTCAACAGGCAGCAAAAAACAGAGAAATCAAGCAGATAGGCAACCGGATTGCGCCCTGCCAAGGAGGAGGGCTTTGCGCTTTATGGGGAGGGCAAGGTGGTGTTTGTTCGATACTCAGGCTTTGTCGAGCGGTCGCGGTACTGTTTCTTCGATCCTCGAGCTTTGTCGAGCGGTCACGGTACAGTTTCTTCGATCCTCGAGCTTTGTCGAGAGGTCGCGGTACAGTTTCTTCGATCCTCGAGCTTGCCCCGGAGGTCGCAGACTATTTATAGATGTGTGGCTGTTTTTCAGTCAGCAGCTCGCGGAGGCGGCTATGCAGCAACGCGAAATAGCAGTCCTCCGCAGGGCGGAGCTGCGGACTGCCGGCTCGCTGCGCAAGCCGAAAACACGACACCAGCAACCTACGCGACCTCTCGACAAGCTCGAGGATCGTAAACAGACCGACGTGCAACCTTTGCGACCTCCGGGGCAAGCTCGAGGATCGTGAACAGACCGACGTGCAACCTTTGCGACCTCGCGACAAACTCGAAGATCGAGAACAAGCCCCCCCCTTTGCAACCCCCGGAGCAAGCCCGGGAGCCGAAAAACAGGCATAAAAAAGAGGCCGGACACCTGCCGGTATCGGGCCTCTCTGATTAGGTTAGTTAGGTTAATGAGAGTGGGAAACCCCACTTTTGTAACACAAAGGTAAACGTATTTTCACATTAATCCAAACATTTTATAACATTTTTCTCTATTTCAGCCTATTTTTCGGTTGATTTGTAATTAAAAAATTTTAATTACTCACAGTTCGTAATATTTTGATTAAAGTGCTTCGCGGATCTCCTCGACCTCGGGAACGGCCGCAGCGGCATCCTGTTTTTCGGTCATAAGCGTAGTCAGGTGGCGGTGGCGATAGGTTGCGGGGGTCATCTGGTACTCCTTTTTGAAGAGTTTGATAAAGTGCGACGTGTTGGGAAATGTACAGACGAGGCCGATTTCGGAGATCGACTTCGAGGTCGAAATCAGCAGCAGGCGCGAGTGCATCAACCGCTGGCGGATGAACCACTTATGCGGAGGCATCTGGAAATGGCGGCGGAACTCCTTCTTGAACGACGTGAGCGAGCGGTTGGTAAGCGACGAAAGTTCCTCGATCGAAACATCGCGGAAAATATTGTCGTAGATGAGTTGTTCGAAGCACTCTTTTGCCGAGTCGATGTTGCTCAAGAGCTTGCTTTTGATACAACAATCTTCGTGAGAGGCAATCAGATAGATCAATTCGGTCATTTTGATATTCTCGGCCGTTTCGTCGTGGCGAAAATCCTCACTGCGCAGATAGTTGTTGGTATTGACAAAAAAGTTGCGCAGCGTACTCCAAGCCGGCATGGCCACGTGCGTCCGGTTTCGGCAGTTTTCACACGAATGTTCGTTCGAAACGTTCAGTCCATAGGTGATATTGAGGTGCATGAGGATGCGCTGGAGGTCATCGGGCGTATAATAAAACAGCACCTGTTCGAACGGTTGGCCACCTTCGGGAACATGCTCGACGTAGTGGTGGCCGATACCCAAATAGAAAACATCGCCGCGGGAGAGCGTTTGACGCTTATCGCCATCGTAGATGTACTTTGTTCCGCGCAGGATATAACCGATTGCATAGCGAGAAAGCACCTGCGACTGAACCCCGGAGTGAAGCGTTTCAACATACTTCACGACCATCGGCAATTGAGCCGACGAATTCATTGAATTCTTCATAGATCATTGTAATTTAAGTTTTTTCGAACAAGAGTTTGCGTCACTTTGTCCAGCCCAAATATACAATTAAAAGTAGTCGACGCTACTTTTTTAATGAAAAATTTAGCTTTTCTAATACGATAATGACTCTTTATTACACAATAAGAACTAAATATATTATTGCATAATTAGGGTAATTCCGACGCTCGCAAACAACAGGAGGTAGATTAGCAGCGAAAAAAGCGGGTGTATGCGCACGAACATGACGGGAAGGAGGATAGCAAAGGGGACGGCAAAAAGCACGACAAGCCCCTGCGAGGCGGCAGGTACAGCCAGTTGCACAACCGACAACAGCAGCAGGCAGCCCGCGAAGATCAGGATCAAGCGCGGCTTGACCCCAGCCACATACATATCCGAAATAAAGAAGAGCAGCGCAAAGAGATTGAGGAGCACGAACCCGCCCAGCAAAGCCAGCTTCGGCAACGGGGTTGCGCGAAAGAAGTCGAGCCACGAGCCGCAAACGAACGACCGGCTTCCGGCAATCAGCGGAGCGAGAAAGTCGCCGCCCATGCCCCAATTTACGTAGCACAAGGCAAATGCGGGCAGCAGCAACCCGAAGAATGCAACGGCAGCCTCGCGCAGGGTGCGATTGAAGAGGAGCACTGCCACAGGCAGCAGCAGCACAATGGCAGCAGCAGCCGGTTCGACCAAGGGAATCAGCCCCAGATAGAGACCGCCTCGGAAGAGCCCGTCGAAGCCGTACCCATTGCAGAATCCGCGGCACAAGTTCTTCACAGCCAGCGACAACAACGTCACGGCAACCAAGGTCTGCAAATAGGCATCGGCCGGCAGAAAAGCCACTGTCCCCAAACCGAAAAGGGGAATCGAGAGACACGATCCGACCGAGAAAAGGTTGTAGCGCACCGTCATGCGGCCCACCAACACCCCCGAATATAGGATCAGAAAACTCGCAATCCACAACGCCCCGACCGGACAAGTCGTTTGAAATTGAAGCAGGTAGGATTCGGGCAGCAACACCGGTTGCAACGCCGTCGCCACGGCCTGCGCAGTCTCTCCGGCGGGCATCACATCGGCGTGCGCAAGACTCCACACAGCCGCTACAACGAGAGCCGCGAGGGTCAGAAACGCCGGTACGAGAGGCTGGCGGGCGATATTGAATGTCATAGCGAAGAGACTCTTTTCGGCAAAATTAGCGAAAAAAGCCGAAATAATACTAACTTTGTCGGACTATGTTGGAAAACGCCTACCAATACGAGCTACTCGAAGCCGGATGCGACGAGGCCGGACGCGGATGTCTGGCCGGGCCGGTCTTTGCGGCGGCCGTGATCCTTCCACCCGATTTTCACGATCCGCGGCTCAACGACTCGAAGCAGATGACGGCACGCAACCGCGAAAAACTCCGCGTAATCATTGAGCAGGAGGCTGTGGCATGGGCTGTGGAGGCGGTTTCGGCGGAGCGGATCGACGAGATCAACATCCTCAATGCCTCGTTCGAAGGGATGTCGCTGGCCGCGGCACGGCTCAATCCCGCACCGCAGTTTCTGGCGATCGACGGGAATCGCTTTCGCACCCAGTTGGAGATCCCCTACCGGTGCGTCATCAAAGGTGACGGCAAACTGGCCGATATCGCCGCAGCATCGGTGTTGGCAAAGACGCACCGTGACGAGTACATGCTCCACATCACCGAAGCATTTCCGCAATATGGCTGGGAAAAGAACAAGGGATATCCGACCCGAGAGCACCGGCTCGCAATCCGGGAATACGGGCTGACGCCCCACCACCGATTGAGCTTCAACCACGAGATCGACCAGCTCGAGATTCCGTTCAAATAGCTATTCACAAGCAAATTACGTTCCACCCTCTCACCGCGCATCGAACCCCGATAGCAAGCACAGCCCGCCTCACTTATTTCCACGAAGCGAACTCCACCGAGGCTTCCAGACGTTGCTGCACGGTATCGGGCAACCGGGGAAAGAAATCAATACCGGCAGCCGCTTCGATCCGATCCACACTCACGGCATACTCCGCAAGCGGCCGCGAACCGGCGCGATTGGCAAAGAGAAATCCGAGTGCCGATAGCTGCGTGCCCTGCTTGCGCAACAGCACCTTATAAAAAGCGGTAGGGACTGCGACTTCGTGTTCGCCGATCGTATTTCCAAGTTCCGAGACCAGCGGGCCACAAACCACAAACAGCGTGTCGCAGCGCGTCGCCCAACGGCGAACCTGCTGCTCGAGCTCCTGCCAATCGCCACGGTTCAGGTTGGGGTTTTGCGGGCAGACATTCGAAAAATAGAAGCTCTCCTTCATCGCCACCGCACTCCACTTCATATCGCCCGCAGGAGCCATGTGCCCACGGTCGTACCCCGAATTGCGGTAATCGTCGTTGGTCGCCGAGAAGTGTCCTACCTGCGGATCGGGCACAAAATGGCTGGCACGCGGAACATTCCCCGCCACACGATCGGGCGTCAAAAAATAGGCAACCCAGTTTGCCACACGCCACTCGGGATTGTAGGAGAGCCGGTAGCCCTCGTGCGCAACGAGTTGTTCAACACGCGAATCGACCACGCGCGGCTCACCGGGCGAAGCTGTGGCCGAGGTGGCTGACGCGGATCTGGACGTCGCGCCGGCGGGGGCGGGAGCAGCGGGGGCGGTTGAAGTGCTGGCGTTGCTTGCAGAAGCGGCAGAAGGCGCGCAATCAGCAGGGATCAAAGACGCGGATTGCTCGGTTACAGCAGGGGCAAATGTTTGCTCCTGCGAAATCGTTTGTTCTGCCGACGCACCTATATAATAATAGCCGGCAACTCCGGCGGCCAAGAGCAGGCAGAATATTCGAGCGGAGAGTGCCGCACGGGTGTTTGTTTTTGTTCGTCGTCGCATCACGGAAAGTTTGCACAAAGATACAAAAAATCGCAGAACCCTCGGCACAACCGATTATCAGAACTCGAATTGCGCACGGAGGTTGTAGCGTAGTGTTCGTGCCCATCGAGCTTTGTCGAAAGGTCACTATTTTTTCTTCTCGATCCTCAAGCCTGTCGAGAGGTCGCAAACTACTATTATGGCGATGTGCTTTTTCAGTCGGCAGCTCGCGGAGGCGGCTATTGAGCAACGCGAAATAGCAGTCCTCCGCAGGCAGGAGCTGCGGACTGCCGGCTCGCTGCGCAAGCCGGAAACAACTCGACGCGGCAAGCCCTCGCGACCTCTCGACAGGCTTGAGGATCGAGGACACAACAGCCCTTGCTACCTCTCGACAGGCTTGAGGATCGAGGACACAACAGCCCTTGCGACCTCTCGACAAGCTCGAGGATCGAAAGCACAACAGCCCTTGCGACCTCTCGACAGGCTCGAGGATCGAAAGCACAACAGCCCTCGCGACCTCTCGACAGGCTTGAGGATCGAGGACACAACAGCCCTTGCGACCTCTCGACAAGCTCGAGGATCGAAAGCACAACAGCCCTTGCGACCTCTCGACAGGCTCGAAGATCGAGGACACAACAGCCCTTGCTACCTCTCGACAGGCTCGAGGATCGAAAACACGGCAGCCCTTGCGACCTCTCGACAAGCTCGAGGATCGAAAGCAAAACGCACAAAAAAAGGCGGGCAACCCGCAATGGGTTGCCCGCCTTACTATACGGAATCGAGGTTAGTAACCTAACGATTTAGAAGCTGCATAGGAGATCTTCAGCGCGTTTGCACGGCGAAGCTCCTGCTTTACGTCGGTCACGATACCCATTTTGGTCGTTTGATCTGCTTTGAGACAAACCGTCATCGAAGCACGGTCACTCTCCGAGAGTTTATCACGCTCGGCAGCAACGAAGTCCAAAATATCTTTCGTATTCTTATACGAATCGTTGAGCTGAATACGCGGCGCAGTACCAAACTTTGCCTGCATAGTCATTGACGGTTGTCCGATGTGGATGTAGCTGACGAGTGATTTCTTCTCCAGCTTCTGCACCTCGGTAGCCTCCGGAAGTTTGTATCTTACGAGCAAATCCTGATCACGCATGGTTGTTGACACCATAAAGAAGAAGAGGATCATGAAGATCACGTCAGGAAGCGATGCGGTTGATATCGGGGGCAGTCCTCTGCCACCCTTCTTTTTCATTACTGCCATAGTCTACTTCTTTATAACACGCGGTTCAGCCTCCGAAATCTTCAAAGGCACTGCTTTAGATACTGCGCTACGCTGATCCTCGGGAAGATCCGCGAATTTTGCGCCAAACTTCTTTACTGCCACTTCGTCACGCACCTCATTGAATGCGCGAGCCAGCTCATTCTGCACCATGATATAGGACTGATAGCCCGTATCACGCGTGGTTTGCAGCGAAATAACGCCTTGGCTTTCGGCATAGATCCATTTGCTGCCGTCAGCAAGCTCAATCTCCTTGTCCTCTCTTTCGGGGAGAGCCTCGTCGTTCATCGGATTCGTGATGAATTCTTTGGCCTTCTCCTTGAGCTGACGCAGATCGATATACTCCTGGTTGTTGGAAGTTCCCGCCATGATGTTACCGCTACCGGAAATCAACACGAGGAAGAGGTTACGCTCTTTCACCTTGATGTCGTCCTGTTTTTGATCCTCAGGAGGCATCGGGGGAAGCATACGCACCAAGCCCGTGTCGGTGTTCATAGTAGTGGCCACCAGGAAGAAAATCAGCAACAGAAAGGCGATATCGGCCATTGAGCCGGCATTGATTTCCTGTACTTTTCTTTTATCTCCTGCCATTGTCGTTCACTCCATTATTTGAAAGCGCCCCGGATCTCGGTTGCTACGGCCGTCAAGAAAGCGGCAACGAAGGCAACGTAAGTCACAAGGATACTTGTTTCCGTAAGTACGGTTTCACCGCGACCAAAGAAACCGTTGTTCTGCAAGTCGGTGATATTCACCGAGTGGCCAGCCGAGAAGAAATACGACACGCCCACGACGATGATTACCAGAGCCAAGGAGATGATGGTTCCCTTGATACCTGCCGGGTTCTTAATCATACCGAAAATGGCGCACAAGACCGCGGCAACGATAGCGAACACGACGAGGAAATATCCCCAGATCAGGTTCAAGCTAATTGACGGATCGAAATCGGACGGATTTTCGGGATGTGGCGACACCAACGCATACACCAAAAGTGCAGCGGTAATGGCCATCAGAACACCCAGCAATATGTTTAATACTTTTTTCATAATTGCTTTTGAGTTTTTATCAGCGTTGGATTATTTCTTGTTGTAAGCCGTCAGGATGTCCACCAGCGTGATAGACGAATCCTCCATATCGTTAACCAAAGAGTCGATTTTCGAAACGATATAGTTGTAGAACAGCTGAAGAATAACCGCAGCGATAAGACCCATAAGGGTAGTCAACAGGGCGACCTTGATACCACCGGCAACCAAAGTCGGGCTGATATCACCTGCGGCCTGAATCTGGTCGAATGCCTGGATCATACCGACAACCGTACCCATGAAGCCCAACATAGGAGCAAGAGCGATGAACAGACCGATCCAAGTAAGACCCGACTCCATCTGGCCGGTCTGAACCGAACCGTAGGAAACCACAGCCTTCTCAACGGCATCCAGACCCTGATTGTAGCGATCCAGACCCTGATAGTAGATCGAAGCGATCGGGCCACGCTGGTTGCGGCACACCTCTTTAGCAGCCTCAATGCCACCATTTTTCAGTGCATCCTCAACCGAAGCAACGAACTTCTTCGAGTTGATTGTCGAGAGCGACAAATAGAGAATACGCTCGATAGCTACTGCCAGACCGATAACGAGGAAGACCAAGATCGGAAGCATCCATGCCCAGCCGCCCTCAAGGAACTTCTGCATCATCACGCGGTGCATGCTCTGGCCAGCGACTTGGGTTTCGGCAACAACCGCTTCAGCAGCTGCAGAGGCCTCCTGCGCGAACGCATTGACGGTTCCCAGCGCGATCAGGGCAACCGACAGAATCAAAAAGAGTTTTTTCATAGTTGTGTTTGATAAAATTAAATTTGATTAGTGATTTTTTTATTTGTTTGTGTTTTTGGTTCCTTAATTTTTTGCTAATTTTTTATTAAAAAGTCATTTTCTGCGATCTTCAACGCCCCTTTCAACCTCTTTCGGCCGCCATCCGAACAATCGGCAACCCAGACTCAGCAAGCTCGAACATCGCATTTTGTATCTACATAACACGCTATTATTAAATGAATTACGTTCAGCAAAAGCACTCATCTCGCTCGTTATTCCAAGCTCAATGAGCGCATTTACAGTGCGAAATATAGAAAAAAAATTTGTTATGTGCAACGTCTTCGAAGCTGTTTCGAGTTATTATCCGAATTATTTCATGCTCAATTCGCCGCTGATTTTCCGCAGCGGATCAAGCACGTCGCGGCAACCGGACGCCGAATCGGAGGTAAAAATGCCCGAAACGAATTTGTCTGCGGGGCGGAAGTGCACGAACCGAGCCTCGCTAAAGCGTGAACTCCCCGCGCAGGGGACGTCGCAGCAGCAGATGCGTCTGCTCGCTATCAAGTCCCAGCCCCAGCACATACATGAGTTTGGTCACAGCGGCCTCGGTGGTCATGTCGTACCCGCTCAAGACACCGATTTTTTGCAGGCGCAAGCCTGTTTCATAAAGCTCCATGGCAACTTTTCCGTCGCCGCATTGGGTGACGTTGAGTAAAATGATGCCGCGCGCGATCGCCTCTTCGAGTGCACCGACAAACCACGCCGTAGTGGGCGCATTGCCCGCGCCATAGGTCTCCAACACCACGGCACGCAGTCCCGGTGCGGCGAGCATGGCGCGTAGGATGGTTTCGTTCAGCCCCGGAAAGAGCTTGATGATCGCCACCCCGTCGGCCAGCGACGTAGCGATGCGCAACTCGGCGGAGGGGGCCTCGGGAGCGAGGATCGCAGGCAGGTTGTAGGTGATATTCACGCCCACCTCGGCCAGCGGCGGATAGTTATAGGAGCGGAACGCATTGAGCTCTTCGGCACTACGTTTGATCGTGCGGTTGGCTCGGAAAAGGCAATTCTGGAAATAGAGCGACACCTCGGGAACTTCGGGGCGACCGCCGATGCGTGCGCCGGCGATTTCGATAGCCGTGATCAGGTTCTCGCGTCCGTCGGTACGCAGCACACCGATCGGGATCTGACTTCCGGTGAAGACCACGGGTTTCGAGAGATTTTCGAGCATGAAACTCAACGCCGAGGCGGTATAGGACATCGTATCCGTACCGTGGAGCACCACAAATCCGTCGTAACGACCGTAGTTGTCGCGGATCAATTCGGCCAGCACCACCCAGTTGGCCGGAGCGACATTCGACGAGTCGATGATCGGCGACATCGTCAGCACGTCGATATCGACGTTCAGACGCTTCAGCGACGGGAATTCGTCGTAGATGCCGCTAAAGTCGAAGGGAACTAACGCTCCGGTTTCGGCATCGGTCTTCATGCCGATCGTACCGCCCGTGTAGATAATGAGAATCGAAGATTTCATCCTATCAGATTTTGAAAATTCGTTTTGCATTGATTGTGGTCTGCGCCGCCACTTCGGCCGGGGTGTGTCCGGTCAGTTCGGCCACCTTGGCACAAATATAAGGTATATAGGCCGATTCGTTGCGCTCGCCCCGATGCGGCACGGGGGTGAGGTAGGGGCAGTCGGTCTCCAAAACCAGATCGCACAGCTCCATGTCGCACACCGTCCGGGCGATCTGACTCTTCTTATAGGTCACCACACCGCCGATACCAAAGACAAAATCGCCACACTCCTTCAGTCGGCGATAGGTCTCCGCATCCTCCGAGAAGGCATGAAACACCCCCCGAAGCCCTCGACCGCCAAACTGCTGCATCACCTCCAGCATCTGCGGCCATGCGGCGCGCGTATGGACAGCGATCGGCAGCTCAAAGCGCAACGCCAGTTCGACCTGCCGGCAGAACGCCTCGATCTGCTCGGACTTGAAATCGGCATTCCAGTAGAAATCCAGCCCAATTTCACCCACCGCGCAGAAGCGGTTGATTCCGGGCGGCGGCGCACTGAGGTAATCTTCAACCGAAGCCAGCTCCTCACGCCAACGCGGATTGTCGTTGACCGACGTGGGGTGCAGGCCGATCATCGGGGTACAGCACTCCGCATGCCGGCGACAGAGGTCGAACAGCCGTTCGTGGCTTTCGGAATCAATCGCAGGCAGCAACAGCCCGGCCACTCCGGCCTCGGCAGCACGGCACAACGCGGCCTCGCGGTCGGCATCGAACTCCGGTTCGTAGAGGTGTGAATGGGTATCTATCAAATTCATAATCAATAATTAATACGCCGCTCGGGGCTTCGTGCTCACAGCTTCATATATCGGTTTCCGGGCAACTGCCGCACCGCGCCGGCCAACTCCAGCCCCACCAGCAGCGTAGCCAGCTCACCCGGATCAAGCTGCGTCAGCTCGCCAAGTTCCTCAAGCGAAAGCGGATCGGAGGTGCGGAAACAACCCAGCAGCCCCGCCTCATCGGGGGTCAGATCGAGCGTTACTGCCTGCGGACGCAGCGTTGCCGGATCGGCATTCAGCTCCCACATCAGCTCATTGACCACATCGGCAGCCGTCAGCACCAACTGCGCTTTGCGATTGCGGATCAGGTGGTTCGTGCCCGACGAAGCCCGATCGGTAGCGCGCCCCGGGACTGCCAGCACCGTGCGGTTGTACTGATCGGCGCAATGTGCCGTATAGAGCGACCCGCCGCTGTCGTGCGACTCAACGACGATACATCCGGCACTCAGCCCGGCAATGATGCGGTTGCGCGCCAAATAGAAATTTCCGTTCTGCTTCGTCTGCGAGTGCAGCTCGCTGACCAGCGCACCACCCCGCTCGATCAGATCGCGAGCAACGGGTGCATGTTGCGTCGGCATCACACCGGGCAGGGCATTTGCAAGCACCGCAACGGTCGTCGCACCCGACACCAAAGCCGCCCGATGCGCGGCGATGTCGATGCCGAAAGCCAGACCGCTGACCACACAAAGCTCCGGCACACACTCCGCAAGTCCGGTCACCAGCCGATCGCACATCAACTGTCCATAAGGCGTTGATTCGCGCGTCCCAACGACCGAGATACAACGTTGCGCAAGGGCCTCCACGCGGCCGCATACATATAGAATAAGGGGATAATCGGGAATTTCGCGCAGCAGCGGCGGATATGCCGCATCACCCGCAGCAATCGGCGTGATGCCATTGCGCCGACAATACTCCAGCTCCCTTTCGGCGGCAGGGAACGCCTTGCGGCGCACGATCTGCTGCGCCAGATCCGGCCGCAACTCGGCACGCCCGATCAATTCGTCGGCCGTTGCGGCAAAAATCCGCGGAGCATCGCCAAAGACCTCCAACAGATGTATCGCGCCCTTGATCCCGATACCGGGAGTCATCTGAAGGGCAATATCTTCCAAGGTCATGGCCGAAATTCGTTTGGTTTAAGCAGGGTAAAGGTAACGATTTTTGACCAATCACACGAAATATATTCGAAAAATGCGCAAAGTTCGACAGAAGTTTTGCTTTTTTTAGAAATCTTCGTATATTTGCACTCCCGATGCGCCTTGGAATTGACTTTGGCAGCTCTTGGAAAGTGGAGGAAAAAGCTCTCGAATAAGAGCAAGACTTGCCCCCAAGAAGAGCCAAAAAGGATGATTAGGTTGAGATTTTTTTATTTCAATGTGCGCGGGATTAGGGTCTGATGGCCGAGTGGCTAGGCAAAGGTCTGCAAAACCTTGTACAGCGGTTCGAATCCGCTTCAGACCTCACTAAAAAATCGGAATAGCTTATCAATCAAGCTATTCCGATTTTCTCTTTGCTGTTTTGTACAGGATTTGTACAGTAAATTGATCCATTTTATTTATGATACGAGATAATGATATTTACTCATACAATTTCACGCTATCTTTTATTATTGACGCAATTCCATCTCTAAACCACTTTGGCGACAGTATTTCAATATCAGCTCCGTGCGAGAGTATCTCTTGGCGGAAGTCGTAGGTGGGGCGAATATAGTAACGAAAAATCGTGTGGTCTTCGGTTTGCTTAACAATCTCTTGTGAGTGGTGCATTGGGAGCGATTGAATATAAAGATGCTTGTTTTCGTCTGTGTAAACTTTGATTCGAACCTCTTCGGGCTTGATGTTTTCGTCGTTAATTATGCCGAAAGAGTTGTAAAAATAGGCTTCGGGATCAAAATCTTTGGGCAGTACAAAACTTTGGTCGGTCGGCAGCAACCACTTCACCCTGTCGAGAGCATATATCATTATCCTATTTTTGTAAGGGCTATACGCCACCAAATACCACCTCTGACGAAATACTTTAACGCAATAGGGCTCTACCTCAAAAGTGTGCGGCTCGGAGTGCCAATAGCTTTGATAGGTCAGTTCAACGGTCTTGCCATCCCGCATAGCCTCGATAATCAAAGTCAAAAACCGCTGACCACTTGGGATATTCTCAAACAGAATACGGTGTTTGAGTTTGTGGCTCTCGTTGATAAGGTTGTTTACGGCGAAAGTATTTAGTAGCCACGACCGCACCCCTCCACGCTCCATATCCTCCGAGTTTTCAATATAGTAGGCGTATCCGCTGCGTTTGTCGCACTCGATATTGATGTCGAACATCTGCTCAATCGCCTTGCGGTGGTTGTGAAATGTTCGCAGGGGAATATCCTCGCCGCTATCATTTAACTCCGAATGCGACCACTTTTCGTTTATCGCCTCAAACGTTATCCTCTCTGCCCGATAAATCGTATCCACCAACCACACATAGCGGTTAAACAGGTGTGAGGTGCTTTCTTTTGATGATTGTTTTTTCATATTTCTCAGTTCCTCTTTTTCTAATTTTTCAAGCTCGGACCAAGTGTGAGGGTATATACTTTTTGCAAAACAAACCGCTTGTTTTACCATCTCCTTCATTTGTACATCAGTAATATCTTTGGAGAATAGCACCATAGCCGACCTATTTTATTTGGAACTTGCTTTTTGCGAACTCGATATCCTCTTTAATTTTTTGCATGATTCCGTTTACAACCTCTTTCATTACCTTTTCGTCTGCAATTTGACGAGTCTCCGCTGTGTCAAAGTATGCAAAATTTAACCTTGGGCTTGTGTGTTGCCAAACTATAAAATATTCTGAGGTAGTAATGAATCTGTCATCATATTCTTTTAGACTATCCCGTTTCTGTGTATACTCGTCCTTATTCGCAATTTTGGTATTGCCGTTGATGTCAAATACAAATCCCATATAAATATTATCCTGAACGTTTATATCGTACCTAACCAATTCGCCAGTAGGCAGATTGCCAACCAAAATACTTATGCCGTAATATTTATTGTTTTTGGATTGAGTGTAATACTTCGCAACCCAACCATCAATCTGATTCAGAAACTCTTGTTCGTTGTCAATATTCAGGTTGTTCTGTTTGCAAGCAGTAGCTAATGCGTGCCAAAAACGTTGTTGCAGCGCAATTTTTGCCTCATTCAGACAAGCGGCAAGCTCAAATGCAGAATTGAATCGTTCGGGAGTTGCCAATATGTAATCAGTAATTTCTTTTGCCATTTTAGTTTGAATTGAGGAGTTAGTTATTTTTTGTAGATAATTGATATATTGGTTGATGGTTTCTCTCACTATTGGATAGTTGGCAGCGACCATTACACACTGCTTGAGCCAAGCAACAATTTGTTCCTTGTGAGAAATCTGCTTATAATCTACCCCTTCTCCACTATCTGGGGATGCCTGCTTGCCGTCAAGAGTTAAGTAGAAAATCACATAATTTCCCGCTTTATACCTTTTTTCAGCAAATCTGTGATAACGTTTTAATTGCTCCGGTTGATCCCCGGCGTTGAACTTATTTTCAATAATCACAGCTTTGCCGCAACTCTCTATAACAATATCCATACGGCCATTTTCGCCAGCCCACATCTCTGTGGTAACTATTGCCTGCTTTGTGTCCCAACCAAAATTCTGCAATTCCATTACCTTTAAAAACTCTTGCAAGAATTTGTCCCCAAGAGCGTGTGAGCCTTTGGGATTGAGTAGCTCTGCCACAATCGCAGAGTGCGTGGTCTCATCATTATCTACCCCCAACACCCCGAACATATTAAATCGAGAACCTGTTGCATCGAGCATCTCATTGTTCTTTTTTACCAATGTATTCACGTGTGAAATTAATGTCTGAATCTCTGTCATCATATTGTTTGTCAGTAATTTTAATCAAAGTTAATAAATGCTCTTTCAAAATGCTATTATTGAATAAAATAAATAATATCTGGTAGTTTCAGCCAGCGTTGAGGTTGATAAGTCAGGTGGTTGATGTAGATAATTGCGGCAATAATTACCACCCACAAAACGAACTTTGAAATTTTCTTTTTAGTCATTATGGTTTAAGATTAACGTTCATACTATTTTATCTGCAAAGCTACGGGATGCTTGTGCCGAATCATAGCATATTATAGTGGTGACTGAACTTGCTTGGGAAGATTTAATCCTCAATTAGCAGGTAGTTGCCTGCGCGGAGGCAGTCGCAAAAGATGACATCGTTTTGATGCAGTCCTATTTGCGTTGTTACCTCTTGGCAATAGTGATGCCCTACGAATTGTTTGTAGCCGTGTAGTGGATTGGCAAGCTCCTCTCGGCTTGTCCAAAAGATACCGCCTACCGCCCCTGCTTCGCCACCATCGCTCTCTCCGATTCTACACAGGGAAGCGACTTGCTCCGCCGTTGGGTGGTTGAGTTGGTCGGCAATATCTCGTGAGGGGTCGCCTTTGAAGTCATTTTTGAACCAAAAATCCGAGATCCCGGCGTGTGTAAAGAGAGCATTGCCCTGCTGATGAGCGTACCGAAACAGCTCGAAATTGTTACGAAAAAGAGTTGAAGCCTGCTCCGCAATATCGAAATCGAACCGCATACAGGGTTCCATATCAGAGGTGAAGTAGTGTAAATCGTGGTTGCCCAGCAGCAAAATTACCTCATCGCCTCGCTGCCGTTTCAGCTCAATAATCGCTTCGAGATTTGCAAGTAGCTCAGTGCGCGAAATTGGGTAGTAAGGGTCTAAATAATCGCCCATAAACACCACCCGACAATCCGAATGTTGCTTAACAATCTCTCGCCAATAGCCCAGACCGTGTATATCGCCAATGATTATGGTGTTCTTGTTCATAAAAGTACGCTTTATCGTTTATTGCAATACAAAGATAGCGTTTTGATATGCCAAATTACAGCATAGCAATAAAAAAATTTTGTGCTGCGATTTGGCATATCGACTTGATAAATTTGTAGTGTGATTACAAACTAAATTTATTATCTCTGTGAAAAACTGTAAATTATGGAAAATTTACAAATAATTGAAAACAGGATTAAACAAATTGCCGGGCATCAAAAATGGTATGAGTCAAAAGTTCATATAAAAGTTATGACTAATTTGCTTTCGGAGAGATGCGTAATACTTAATGAGGCATTTAATGCAACAGCGGAAGAGGTTGCTCGCTTAGATAAGATAAATAATTTGCTCGGCGATATGACACGAAAAATGTATCGAAATTGTGCTACAACTTTTCGCAATCTTCTCAAAACGGGCATAAACGAAGAGTATAATGACTATAATGTTGAAGGTAAATTGTTTGTGTGTTCAGACGAGGACTCAATTTTAGATATGCCCGATAACTATTATAGGTCTGATCTTGGTGCGATATTGAATATAATTGATACTTACAACTACCATAAACCTCACTCTCTTCGCCATTTAGAGTCGTGGTCGTGTTCATATAACCCTGAGCACAAAGCCGATATAACAGACCGCGAGCTTCATTTAATAAACGACCTCGATGATGGTCAAAATTGGGCAAGCGGCAGTATGGCTCACCCGAAAATATCGCACATTTGCATCTGCCACGCAATGTATCGCTTGCACGAAATGCACTACTCGCCGCCCGATATTCTTCGCCTGAATAGCTTTTGGTGTGAAGTTAGCGTTGCGAATCAATATATTACAATAAAGCAGAATGAAAAACACTGTTTTTGAAGTTAGAGTTGTAGAAATAGACCCTTGCTCAGAAAAGAGGTCTAAATATCCAATTTTTGATATTTGCGACCCGATGGTTGTTTATGCCGATACTTTGCATAGTGCAGAGCAACATATTGCACGAATAGTTGCCGAAAATAGTGGCAATGAACGACAAATTTATTGCTTTCGTCTATTGGAGAAACCCTTTGGCAGTGAGTTTCCTCGGTATGATTCGTTAAGTGAGAGGGTCTATTCACCTGCGGGTGAGAAAATTGATGAGTGCCTCTATTCTCAAATAGAGCCTTTTGAGAATTTTACAGGCAGAAGCCCTGAAAATATCCGTTTCAAATTAGGCGATATTGTTGAAGTGATGCAGGGTGGCACGGTGGAGCTCAATATCGTAGTAGGGCTACCCAAGACACCCGAAAAGATAGAGGAGGCTTTGAAGTACAACAGAGATGATTACCTTAAGTATCGCGAACTTATTGGTTTGGATCGTTGGAATCATTTGGATTGGGGTGATGATAGTTACAATGTTGTTTCGGGCGACGAGGGGTATATGAAAACTCACAGTCATCCGCGATCAATCCACGTGTTTGAGCCTCGCTTTAAGATACCCAAACGATTGAAATATAAATTAATAAGAGGATATTTGAAATGTTCTCCGCAGTGATTTATTGCGATAGAGAACATTTGCACCTATCGCTATTCGCGTTCTCTTATTAAGTCATAAAAATGTTTTCCCGAAAACCTTGATATTAGCAAATCATTAATCTCAAGTGCAGGTAGTCTGAAAATATATTGTAAATCAATGGCGTATGCTTTTGTTTTGGTATTATTTAGTCTAAATCCGAGTCGTGAGAGATGATTCTCGAACTCCGTCAAAAAGCAAAATGGATTTCGCTGCCTATCAACAAATACCACATAATCATCGACATAACGATTAAAATGGATTTTTTGCTCCAACAACCACTTGTCGATGTATGCCCCAATCAATTCGCCAATTATCCTTGACGCATTACCTCCAACAGGTATCCCACGGCAACAAATAACATCGAGTAGCGAAGACAATTTACCCACATCACTGTCGCTAATTGCCTGCTTGATTAAATCGGGAGTTATCGAACCGAAATAGTCCGCAATATCGAGTTTCAATATCATTGAATATTGCTGATGATTGTTTGTGGCTATCCAATGATTTGTCCAGCAAAAATCTCTGAAATTACCACGCCTGGCACTCAACGGCTCGCTGCCATCGGGATAGATGTTAGAGAAAGAGTGAGGATGAAATTTAGGCAATTTCTTGCGGATTCTGATTGCAAGTGCAAGGTAGTAGATATTCAGAAGAGGGTCTATTAGCGTAATTTGACGCACTCCACCGCCCTTTTTGGGTGCAGTGGAGTGTATGTTGTTGATATTGTATTTTTCCGAAAATTGCGATGCAGACAGTCGTGATATGGTGCGATTCATCTCGAAGACTTTTTTGATAGTCCCTTCGATTTTTTCGCTTGTTATCAACTCGTCAAAATCCTCTCGATACGGAAAAACATCGCTCTCCCCCTCGCGGTTAATATCGGCAATAGCCCACAATATGTCTCTTCGTGTAATCATAGTGCTACAAAATTACACGATTGTTGTGCTAAATTACGGCACAACTTTAATTTTGTGGCACGAAGAAGACTCGCACTTTAATGGCACGAGTCTTAACGTTAACCGAGTTTTTCAATAATAAAAGCACTCGTACTTACCGAAACGCCCTTAATCTCGATTTTTAATTGAGTGTTAAATGCCTCTAAGATAGTTTTTATTTGCGGTGAGCTTGAGCCTTTTTCAACAATCTGAACACTCATCCCCTTTGCTATTTTACCACCAATATTTTGTTTAGCAGTAACTCTAAAAGCGTATGGCATAATTCATTCTTTTAATACTTTTGCCTACTCTATATGGTTTTCGGCATCGCCATTATGTGTTTAACGTGCAAAAAAATCTCTGAAATCAAACCAATTAAATATCAAACAGAGAAGCGTGAAAACCAAAGTGCTGTATATTCCTGCTTGATTTGCCCATTTGAGTTTAACCACAAAAATATCCCATTCAGGTTGCATCAAATAATCCATCGGAGCAAGTGTCGCTTCTCCACTTATCGCCCACGCAGTCATAAAAACAATAATCCCAATCAATGTTGCCACGCCCAAAGTGGCACCCGTATGACTCCAACAAACAATATTAGCCCCTATCCAGAGGGCAATGTTTATCAGAAATAAAATGCCGGTGATAATTCTCATAGTTTTATTCTATTTTACTCTAAATAATTGCTGTTCAAGTAACAAAGTTAGCCATATGTTAAATAATACCAAACTTATTGCAACAAAGATATTTCATCGCTATGCCAAAGCACGACACATCGAAACTTAACCTTTATAAAATTTTCATTGCAATAGCCGCACACGCCTCTGCATCGGCAAGGGCGTGATGGTGGTTGCGCAGGTCAAAACCGCAGCATTCGGCTACGGTGTGGAGCTGGTGGTTGGGCAGCTGGTGGTGGATTTTGCGAGAGGCTCGGCAGGTACAATGAAACTCGTAATTGGGATACTCCATTTCGTATCGCTCGAATACTGCTCGCAGGCAACCTTCATCAAAAGGGCTGTTGTGGGCGACCAATGGTAAACCCTCTACCAGCAGAGCAACCTCAGCCCACACCTCTGGAAACGGTCTTGCATCGGCAGTATCATCGAAGGTCATTCCGTGAACCTCAATTGTAAACCAACTATAATAATTCGGATTTGGGCGTACCAATGAATGATATTTTTCCACTATTCCTCCATCTCGAACTACTACCACTCCAATGCTACACACGCTCGACCGACAGCCATTTGCCGTTTCAAAGTCTATTGCTGCAAAATCTTTCATTATTAATATCGTTATCATTTTTCGGCAAAACTATTCCATCTGTGTGCCAAATTGAAGCATACATCATGTTTTTTCACTAAACTACGTTTACTATACAAAGATAATTGATTTAGCATTAAGCTATATCTATTTTATTGAGGACTAATTAAAAAGCACAAAAAGATGATAGCCTTTTGTGCTTTTTAATCTTACTTTTCTTTGAGCGTTTTAGCCTTATCGTTAAGTTTTTCGGCTTCGAGTTGTCGGAGGCGGGCCTGCTCTTCGAGGGTGGCCTTGGCTTGAATGGCTCGCTCGTATGCTTCTACATCTTTTTGCATTTGGCGGATCTTGGTGTTGTCGCGGTTGATTTCGAAGATATCTTCGAGTTCAGAGATTCGCCCCGATGACGCTTCGCCTTTCATTTTGATGTAGCGATACTTTAGGTCGTTGTCGATGCGGTCATAGTTGGGGCGAGTGGCGAAGTAGAGCCACGAGCTGAGTCCGGCTATGATGATGAGCATTCCGATGAGAAGAAAAGTAACCTCTTTCGATACGAAGTCAATCGTGATGCGTCGCTCACGGACTACAGGTTTGCGAGCCTCCTCAATTACCTCCTTTAGCAGAGCCGAGTTGTCGGATGTCTGGTCGATACCTCGTTGCATCATTACGGTTAGGGTTTCGATTTTCGCAAGGTCTATTTGCGATTGCTTTTTGTTGGCGTTTATATCCTCCAACATAGCGATAACGATATCGCATTTTTGTTCTACTTTCATAATTTTAGAGTTTTAATCCTTGTTTATTTTTCTTCCTTTTGCGTTGCATTTGGCGACGGAACGCCTCCTCTTCTGGGTCTGTGCCGTTTGGGAGTATCGGCATATCGAAGAGTGAGCCGACGGAGTCACCAACGCTACTGCTTTCGTGGTGTTCGGGGCGGTACTGCGGTTGCTGCACAGATAGCAAGCTCTGCTGCTCGGCTCGATTGTTCTGCCGTAGTGCATAATCAATCTTTGAGTAGCTGAATTGTCGGTCTACCTTCGAGCCGTTGAACGATAGATTATTCATCGTAAATCGCACACCTTCAATTTGCGATGTTGAGCCTTTGGTTTTGAAGCCAATTCCAATACCGTCGGATTTCAATCGCCGTTCAAGTTCTTCCCACGACCTCGACTGCGGAACGTGCTTGACAAGGGCATCGTAAATACGGTACTTAGTTGCGTCGGGTTCTCGGAGCCGCTCTCGTTTGACATTCTCCTTGCCGCTCGAAACATACAAACCATGTTTCAAGGTTAGCTCCTTGCAGATTTTTACGTTGCGGATTTTCTCGTTTTGGTCAGAGATTCGTTTGCCGTCAAAGTCGATGCGGTTCATTATCAGGTGGACGTGCGGATGGTCTCGGTCGGTGTGGCGAACCATCAGCACCTGTGTGTTGCCGTAACCCATCTTCGCCATATACTCCTGAGCAATCTCAATCATCTTTTGATTAGTCATTTTCGCTCTGTCCTGTGCCGAAAAATCGAGAGAGATGTGGGCGACAGGCTTCGCGATTTGAATCAATCGAGCCTGTGTTTCGAAGCTGCGAATGATGGATTCTTTGTCAATATTTCGCACCCCTTTGGTGGCAATGATAGATGCCTCTTCGCGGTTCAAAACATAGTTTACTGCACTGGCAAAACTGTTTCCTTGCACTATTTTAGCCATCATTTTCTATTATTGCTGTCCGATAAAACTCAGAAAGAGCAAAAACAGATGGCTATGCTGCTGATAATCAGTAGGTGAGTGTCGTTTTATGCTACGACAAGCCCCCCCCCTTAATCAAAAAGTGATGGCTGAGGAGGTTCGCCGGCGGCAGCCTCGAGTATGCCCTGCCAATCTTTTTCGGGATGGTTGAACAGACTGTAGAAATCTACGTGATACATCAGATTGATCCTCACCATCGTGGCCAGACCGGAAAAGCTCCACGAGCGTGTAAGCCCGCGTTGCATTACCATCAGAAGCAGGTTGGCAATGAGCGTGACCCAGATTTGAATCTTTATGGCGTTTGCACTCTCTCCGTAAAAGTACTTCAGCGGGAAGTTCTGCTTCATCCATACAGGCTCTTTGCGACTTCGGCTGTCCGAAGAAAGCACATGACGGTAAGTGCCATACAATTGGCGATATATGCCCTCAAAGATAACTTCTGGACGACGCTTATTGGCATCAGCAAGCGTACTTCTGCCGATTTTGAAACGGATGCCCAGATGCCCTAACTTGCGCGCTTCAGCAAGCAACGAGGTGGTTATCTCGCGCAAGGAGTCGAACCGCATGATTACCGCATAGAGCATGACAACAAGATGCACCCAACCGTTAAAGTGCTTGGTGTACCTTTCACCGCCATGTTCACGGCTAATTTGAAGGATTTTTGAATGATCAAGCAATTTTATTACCTGACCATAGAGCGGCTGTCCGAGAAAATGTGTACTTTTACCCATGGTTATACTTTTTAGTGTTGCAACTCAAAGATAACCAAAAGGGGCTGACTCCTGCAAATGGAATCAGCCCTAATTTCATTCTCCTCTCTAAAAGTTTTATCGGACAGCAATAATTTTCTATCGATTTTATTACGTTGTCAATCGACTTTGCGAGCGTTTCAGACTCTGCTTTTACTGCCACGTACCCTGCTTGATTGGCTCGTTTGGCAATCTGATTGAGGTTATTTGCCATTCCAGTGAGCTTGGTTATCAGTTGCAGATGGGCAGCGGTGAGCCGTTCTTTAATGGTGGAGTTTCGTAAGGAGGTGCGGATAAAATCGCTAATTGTTAGCTGGGTTGCTTTCGCCTTTGATTTGAGGGCGTAGTACTCAACGGTGGAAAATCTCACCTCTATCCGATGCTTTCGCACCTCTGTACTCGCCAACTTCGGGCGACCGTTTTCGTTCCTATTCTTTATTGTTCTCATTATCTTATTTCTTAAGTTTTAGACCATCGGGATTCCGGTTTCTGTACGTACAGAAACACAAACTTGCTTAGTAAACCCCATAAATTACAGTTGATCTACTCATTACCATCGTTTTCGTGTTTAGAATCTCCTATAAATTTGGTATACTGCTCTTCTCTCAACTCCTCCAACATTGCTTTGTGAGTCTCAATATGATGGCGCAAGATTCTGTCGATAAGAGATGCCGTTGTCACGTGTTGATCTCGGAATAAGTGAGCTATTATCTTCATCTTGGCGTGGGTCTCAACGCTCACATAAAGCACCTGCCGGTCTCTGATTCGGATGTCTCGACAAAAGGTTTCAATATATTTTTCTCGTGAAATATTTTTTGATTTCATTACTTATATCTTTCTTGATTTCGATGTTGATTTCATAATTGGTGTTGGTGCTGATTTCTGTATTAGTGTCAATACTTGTTTCTTTGAGGATTCCAATAGGTACTCATTCAAATCTTTGTGATAGCGATAAAATGGAGACTGGTCGATGACCTCCAGAGCGAGTTTTCCGACAGTGGAGAGAGCTTGTCTACCCGCTTCGTCGTTATCCAAAAAACAATAAATAGTTGTATGGCGTTGGAGAAAGTCAGTCGCTCGGCTCAGGTTGTGGACAGAGTTTAGCACTACCATATCAACTGTTGGACGAAGTGCGTTTTTCAGAGTGAGATAGGAGAGCATATCCATAAATCCCTCGAAGAGTAGGCAAGCATCAGAGCCGTTGTCGAAGGTAGTCGGACTCTTGGGCGGAGTGCTGCCTTTGAAGTATTCGTTGCGAAGTTCCCAACCTCCGGCATCACTCTGAAAACCGATAGCGAAGAATGGTTTGCCGCCTGTGGTGTAGTGAACCTCCCGACAATACCCTCGTGCTATGTCGAGGTTGATGGCTCGTTTGGATTGTAGGTAGTTAATAAGGCGATTATCTTGCAACCGCTCTACTGAGGTTATTTGCAGAGTAGATTGCGATAACTGTACTGACTGCATAGGTTCTGTTCGGTGAAATGAAAAGAAGTTGCCATTTTCGAGTTTCGCAATTGCTTCGCCTGCGGTAATGCCATCGAGCTTCATCACAAGGTCGATAATAGAACCGCCTTCGCCTGTGCCGAAGTCGTACCAAAGATTGGCATTGTAATCGACTTTGAAACTCGGTGTAGTTTCGGAACGTAGCGGCGACAGATACATTCCGTAACCTGATCGTTCTTGTTTGGGTAATATCCCCTGCTGGGCAAGGAAATCTTTGATGCTGATATTTTTCACGTTTGTCATAAGTCATTTTTTGTGAGGTTGTAAGAAAAACACTACAACCTCCTGTGAAATAAAAAGTTAAGTAACTCACAAACTTCTAACACATTTTCATGATGTGAGAACCCACCGTAGGGATATGTGAGAGTGTGAGAATAGTGTGAGATATTTGTAAGATTATATACAATACTTATAGTCAGAATATTATATATAAAAACCTAACAAACTAACATAATAGCGTCTAATCGTTCTTTGGTGATGGTGTAGTATCTTCCTGTGGCAGTTTTTCGCTCGGTGCTACCATCGTAGCGGAGTATGCATGTCGAGTAATACTGTGGCGTCGGTGTGGGTTGAAGCTCCCAATTGTGTTGCAGTATCCGCCTTAGGTGTGGATATTCGACTCGCAATCCTCGTGCTTCCAGCATATTGACCATATCCACCACACAGAACATCAATTCGCTCAACTGCTCTGTCTCCATAATCTCGGCAAGAATCTGGAGCATCTCGCTCTCCGACTTGTTGCGGTTGTTGTTAATCATTTTGCGAAGTGCATCGGTAATGAGCAGAGTGTGTTTGAACCACATTCGGGTCTCATTGGTGGTCGAGAGCTGACGGTGGAGCAAAAACCACAGCAGTGCCGGAATCTCCGTTTTCATTTCACTGAGCAGATTTGGATTGTCGTGCAGAAGGGTCGGAATCTTCCGCACCCAATACCTGGTTTCGCCCTGTTCGATGTGGATAGGGCATAGCTCATTGTTGGAGTTCAGCACAAACTTTGCGAAAAACTCCACCTCGTTACGGTCTTTACCCTTTGCCTCAGACTTATAACTACGAGCCGTTGAAAGATTTTTGATGCGCTCGGAATCCTCCTTGCGGTCAAGCAGCACCTCATCAACGGCAACAATCAACTTCGTCGCCCAGTCACTATTAAACTGACTGCGAAAGTCCTCATTCGTATTGAAGGTCATATTCGCCCCGAAAATCGCCTTGAGCAGATTGAGAAACGTCGTCTTTCCTGTGTTCTTCTCTTTCGATACCAGCAGGATAATCGGTAGTCGTTGCAGTGGTTTGGTGTAGAGCAGTTGCAAATAGTCGAGCCCCATCTCATACTGTTCGCCAAAAATATGGTGAAGAAATTCCGTTATTTTCGGGAACTCACCCTTGCGAGGTTTAGATTCAATCGGCTCGTAATCATTCAGGAATGTGCCGATAGTGCGTTGATAGTGGGTATGGCTCGGCACACAGCAAAAGCCGTCGTACTTCTCAATCTGCGAGATGAAATCTTTGGATTGGTCTTGGCGCAACGTCTCGAAATTCCAAAGGATACGAGTTTCGTAAAAATCACCGCTGTGCAATGGCTTACGCACAATCTTATATAGCGAGGTCGCCACCCGGATATATCTATCCATAACTACCTGCGTTTGTGTTTCAATGGGACGATTTGAGCCAAAGCTGCTTCGACCTCATTTTCACGGAACAGCACCCTGCCGCCAATTTTGTAGGCTTTCAGGCGTGAACGGTTGACCCACTCTGTCAGGGTTACGAGCGATACTTTCAATCGTGTGGCGGTCTCTTTTCGGGTCAGATAGTGGTTGTCCGGCGGCGTAGGTTTCTGTTTGTCGGCAGATAGGGTATCTCCTAAGCCGGAAATTGTTTGTTCAAGTTTGTCTAATCGTGATTCGATAGACTCAAATGGATTTATCATAATTTACTCTTTTTTTGTTGTTATTAACTCACCGTCGTCACGGTGTTTAACGTCGACGGTGCAAACATACAAGAGAAGAATAAATCACGCAAAGTGCTGAATATATTAACAGTAGAGTGCCAATGCGGAGACAAACACGGACAAGCTATGCCACCCTAAATGAAAAATGTCCGAGCAAATCGGACATTACGTGGAGAATCGCAGACTTTGAAACAGACTGCACTGATATGTAAAGGTATTTTCTTTTTATCTCATTGAGCGCAATTCTTTTACAACAAGCTCCAAATCATAGAGGTCGTCGTCTCCGCTCGCAATCACTATACGCCCTGTGCCTGAGTTGATTAGCCCATCAGCACACCAGCGAGTCATCGTGGGACGTGAGATCTTAGCAATTTTCGCAAGTCGTGACCGACTAACCAAAAAGTCGAACTCGTCCTTGCAGTTCATCGAGACGTGACGCTCGATATTATCAATCGCCCGCCTGATGTTTTCGGGACGAATGGTTGGCTCAACCTTATGTTTCACCGAAAGCATGAGTGTCGAAAAGTCATAATCACCAAACTCCGCACGAGCCTCAAGCTCCGCGACAATCTGTCCGAAGCACTCCAACTCCGAGCCGGCAATCTGTTTTACTTTTCGACGTGGCATATTATGATTGTGCTAATATCGGAAACTCTTTGTAAAACCGTAGCAGTGAAATGGTTTCGGTGCGAAGCTTCGTACGGACAAACTTTTTCATCTCATCGTCCATCAGCTCACCCAGACCGTTCAACATACCTTTGTCGCTCATTCCGTCAAGGTGGTCGATACACTTTTGAATGTAGTCCGCCAAAGGCATCTCCATTCTCGACTCCACAATCTCCTTATTAATAGGTGTTTGCTTCTGCATAAAGAACCAACTATCGAAGATGTCGCGGTTTGTAACCTCACTTCGATCCAGTAGGGCACATAACTTATGGGCAAACATATCGGGCGCAACCATCACCTTCATATTGATACCCAATAGGTTTTTTATCTCATAGTGATTGTCCCACACGCGGTTGGATATTTCGACTTTGAGTTTTCGCTCGCCCACACCATAGTCCAGCACGATGATCGGGCCGTAGAACTTCATCGCTTCATCGAAAATCTTTCCATATTTGAGCAGTATTTTGCGAACTTTCTCGTAAACCTCTTTCTCTTTTGATTTATCTAACAGATTGAAATCCAAATCGACCGAGAAGCGTGGCAAGTCATAGAAGAACATCAGAGCCGTGCCGCCCTTAAAGCCGAGACACGACGCCAGTTCGATGTCGGAGTAAATATCCTTGAGTATCTGAACAAGGAAGAATTTATGTTTGTTGAGATTAACCATTTTTCAGCAGGTTTGCGACTCTTGCAGTCAATGTTTTAGAGTTATATATGGGCAGTAGTATTTTTATCAACCCTTTGTCAAGCGGATTGAGATTGTCGAAATAGGTCTCGCCGTTCAAGTAGAGCAAATCAAGAAAAGCCCTTTCGGGAGTCGCTATATTGATGTTGCCATTGCGGTTGATGCCATCGGTTGCGACGAGTATTTCGCCTTTGATTTTGCGGTACGCGTACTCCTTATTCTCGATCTCTATGGTTCGACTAAGATAGCTGATTGCCGTAATTCGCTCATCGTACTGAAAAATAACACCTGCCTTCTGTAATACATATTCGAGTGAAATGTACGATGGTGTGTAGAGCGAGCAGACCAACTCTTCGGGGTTGTAGCTCTGTTTGGTGTAGATTCCTTTGCGTGGACGATGCAACTTACCCTTGCGAACATAGTAATTCAGCCGCTCATTTATCCTCTTGAAATCAGCTTCGCCTACGAGCATAGCGACATCGTTCAGCGTAAAGACATCTCTTTTATCGCTAAAAATCGCTAATATCAAATCACTATTTCGAGAGCTACTCATTGGATTATTTTCAATGTTCAGTTCACAAATATAATAATTATTTCTTACAATCAAGTTTCACGCCACATAAATCTCAACGAAAAAATGTGTGTACGACTATTTCTTCCCGCTAAAATATGGGTGGTTCATCAGCTCCATTGCCGTCTCTTCTTCGGAGGCTTTGATGTATTTCATAAACTCCTTTTCGGTTTGGTGTCCCGTGACTTTCATGATGGCTATACTTGGGACTCCGGCAAGGTACATATTCGTGGCTCCGCTTCGACGTGCGGTGTGGGTCTTGACAAGTTCGTTTTTGGCTACGATGCTTGTCACTAATCGCCCGTTCTCCATCTGCTCAACCTCGATAGGCTCGGTAATCTTTGCCAACTCAGCAACATCTTTGATATACTTATTGACCTTCTGCTCGTAGGTCTTGGGCAGCTTGTTGTCATATTTTGCTAAAATTTCCAACACCTCTCGGCGTGCAGGGACTACAACTCTGTTACCTGTCTTGAGCTGTTTCAAGTCTATGACCACCTCTCCATTGTTAAGTTTGCGAATATTCTGCTCGCTTATGGTCGAATAGTCGCTATATCGCTGTGCAGTGTAGCAACCAATAAGAAATACATCACGAGCTGCGTCAAGGTGAGGCTTACCCGACAGGTCGAGTGCGTACATTGCCGCAAGCTCCGTTTCAGTCAGATAGATATTATCGACTTTTGCGGTAACAACTTTGAATTTCCTTTTTTCTATCTCACCGTTATTATGATAGCCCTCGTCACGTGATACCCGCATAATGATTTTCAACTCCTTGACGTGGCGACCGATTGTGTTTATCGAGTAGTTTTTCTTGGTGAAGTAAGCCACAAAATCATCATACAGGCTTAAATTCACATCGTTGAAATCAAACCGTTTGCGTTTGAACTTGCAAAACTCGTCGTATCGTTCCCGGAAACCTTTGAACGCCTTCACCGTACCGTGCGAAAAGTGTTTCTTGTCAATCGTCAGGCGAGTACCGTTCTCAATCTCCTCGATATACTTGTCGATAAACTTTGCGAGAGTCATTTTCGACTTCTCGATGGCAACATCAGGATTATGATATGAATGGATAATTTTTTCAAGCCACTCTTTTGTAGGCTGCGAGGTCATATCATTCAATGAATTAAGAATTATTGTTTTCAGTTCATTGATGCTATTGAGAATTGTTCGAGATGTCTCCTCGTTAAATTCATCGGTCTCTACAAAACGGGTTTTAAAGCGTTGGCTCTTGTTATTCCAGCTATCAGAGAGTACAGAAAAACCGCTCTTGACATAGAAACTGAGATTCGTTCCTGTTGAGAACCGCACCAGTAGGTTTGCCATCTTACCCTTTTTCTCGGAACGGACAATGAAGTTTGCAGTAGCCATAATAGTTTGATATTAATTCCACTGCAAAGATAGAAAAAAATGTACAGGATTTGTACAGGAATTATTTATTTTATCTTTATAAACCTTTATTCTCCTTAACAACTATGCCATATAAATGATTGATATAGAACATAATTAAAGTTAAAATAAGTTAAGCTAAGAAAATATATCAGAGGTACGCTTCAGACCTCTCAAACCCCCTCTGCATTGCTTGTGGAGGGGTTTTTGTTTTTTTACGCCTTTTTTTACGCCTGATTCCGGCTTATTGGTCAAAAGAGTAGATAAAAATGGAGCGAGTTTTGGTTTATTGGTCAAAATAGCACATAGAATAGGGGCGATTTTCATTTATTGGTCAAAATCCGGATCAAGCAGTAATCCTTGTTGGTGAATTTCTTCTTAAGGAAGCTTTGTTTTTGTTCTCAGGCCGCAGCTCGCGGGGCGGGGCGGAGCTGCGGAGCTGCGGCCTGCCGGCTTGCTGCGCAAGCCGAAACGACTCGCCAAGAAAATCTCGACCGAATTCCAAATGGAGGTATCAACAAGGATTACTGCTTGATCCCAAAAGCCTTGAAATCGCGAGTAGCGACATTGGGGCAGAAAACACAACTACCCGGCTTCGGCCGCAAAGAACAGTCATCGCAAGTGGCTCTTTTTTGTTTACAACCACATTGTACAACATAAAATGCGACACCTATTCATCTATTTCGGCCTCAAAACGGAGAAAATTCTAAAAATGAGCTATCTTTACCGATATTTCAGATGATCTGATGGGACAGAATATATATAGTTATTCTTTGTGTGTATCACTAACCCTGATGCTCTTTTTCGCCTTGTATTTTATTTTTGCGCCAGTACCCAACACGGTGACGTATGCCAATTACCTGCGGTCACGGCGGATTATAGGTGTGGCGTTGCTGGTATTGGTGGCGAACTATTGTGTGCATTTCTTTGCTCAAATTCGGTTCTCCTATCCCGATCTTGCCACAGTCATGAACCTCTCGACCTACTTTCTCGAAGCGTGGCTATTCAGTTCGGCGTTAACATCGCTCCTTGACAAACACTATCTTACCGGCAGACGTTTTTTGAATCACCTCGGATTCTGGATCGTATACACCTTTGTGCTGGGCATTTTGTTCTTCACCCTGCAACAAGGTCTGTTCCGCACGATTGTCATGCTATCCATGGCTCTTCTCTTTTTTGTTTACGCCGTGTGGCTTGCCAGCAGACTTCTTCGCACCTATAAGCGTGCAGCCCGAGCGATGGACGATTATTATTCGGACAATGTGGTGAATTATATTCATTGGATGTCTCGATTCACCTATTGGGCCGCAGTGTTTGGTGTCATGGTTGGCGGTTTGACTTTTCTACCCGAGAAGTATATCTTCTTATGGATTTTATCGGCAATTCCGTTTTACATCTACCTCTTTGTGTCGTATATGAATTACCTGCTTTTTTGTCAGCAGGTGCAGCAGGTTTTCGATACCCAGCCAGCGGAGTGTGGCCCATTGCCGAATAGTGAATGTCTGCCGTCGGTCAGCGTCAAGCAAAACGGCTTGTCCCATGATGAACTGACCGCCAAGATCGAGCAATGGCAAACCGAGCGAGGATTCACAAAGAGCGGCATAACCATTATCGAGTTATCGGTGGCGATTGATAGCAACCGAACCTACTTGGCGGAGTATATAAAGCAGAAACATGGAGTTTCGTTTCGCGAATGGATCAGCGGACTGCGCATCGAATATGCAAAGACTTTACTCATCGAGAAACCGCACCTCTCCGTGGCCGACATTGCGAAGATGGTCGGATATAATTCGTACCCCCATTTTGTGAATATCTTTTCCGAGGAGATGTCTGTTTCGCCGGCAAAATGGCGCAAGGCAAATTCCGCGAAATCCGGAAATTGAAAAGGGCGATTCTCGCGCTTTAGAATTGAAACCGAAAGGTCATTCTCATTCCAAGAGAGTGACCTTTTTTCGTGTTTCTTCTCGAACGTCTGGCGGCGAAAATTATGGCAACTACAATTTTAGCGTCGAAAAATTATGGCAACTACAAAAACAACAAATTTCGCAAAAAATATTTGCATATCTAAAAGAGTATCTATAGTTTAGCCGATGTCTAACAAATAACATATACCCCATTATGATTAGAAAAATACTCTTGATCCCGCTCCTTGCGCTTGTCGCCTTTGGAGCATCGGCACAGAGCACGGAGCAAAAAACGCTACGTGAAGTTTCGGTCTATTTTGACTGGAACGAGACTGATTTACTCCCTTCGGCACAGGCGGAGCTATCCACCCTGTTGACCGAACTCGAAACCGCCCCCGATGCGACCATTCGGATCGTGGGCTGGACGGACAAAACGGGTAGCGAACGTGCAAATACGTCGATGTCGTTGCGCCGTGCCGAGAACGTGAAGGCATACCTCACAGAGAATGGTATTGCCACCGACAAAATCACCACCACGGGCAACGGCGTCGACAAACAAGCCGAGAAGAATGCCAAGGCCCGCCGTGCGGATATTACGGTTACGGTCTTTGTGACCGTCGAGCCTCCTAAACCTGCGGCAAAAGAGCAACCCGCAGCGAAACCCGAACCCCAGAAGCCTGCCGAACAACCCCAACAAGAAGTTGCGGTGGTGGAAGAGGTCGTGGCGATCGAGCAACCTGCCCAACCCGAGCGGACTAAATTTTCGCTGCGCACCAACCTTTTGTATTGGCTGGGCGGCACACCGAACTTGGGCGTCGAGTGGCAGCCGAGCCGCGGTGTGGGTATTCTGGTCAATGGCGGTTATGCGCCGTGGGCCTCGAACAGTTGGGAACACAACTGGGGCGGCTGGTTTGTAGCCCCCGAGGTGCGCTTGTATCTCGGCGAGCAGAAACGTTGGTTTGTGGGCGGACAGTTCCTTGCCGGCGGTTTTAATCTCAAGCCCAAAGATACGGGCTATCAAGGCACTATGCTTGCTGGTGGCGTAACGGGCGGCTACAAGATGCGCCTGTCGAAGTGTTTCGATATGGACTTCAGCCTCGGTTTGGGTTATGGGCATCTGGAATACGACACCTACCGCCATGCAGACAACGGATATAACGTCTACAAGGAGAAGAACGTCACCAAGAATACTTTCATGCCTATTCAGGCTGGGATAAGTTTAATCTGGAAAATCAAATAAGATGAAAAAGATACTATATATAGCACTTGCCGCGGCATTGGCGGCGGGGTGCAGCAAGGAGAAAGAAAATACCGACTTTGCGCAGGGCGGTGAGGTGCACTTTTCGGCAAGAGTCGAGAGCCGTGCCGTGGATAATGCGTGGGAGACGGACGACCGCGTGGGCATATTCGCCTACGACGCTACGAACGCCGTAAAAAGCAATGCGCAGTATAAGATTACCGACGCGCTGGGCGGCACGATGGACGCGGCTTCGGATGCCGACAATATCTACTACCCGACAGGCAAGTCGCTCAGTTTCTATGCCTACTATCCTTTCACAAGCGATCAGGAGAAGATAATCGGCGCCACCTATAAGATAGATGCCACCGACCAGAGCACGGCCGAGAAGACTAAAGCCCTCGACCTGATGTGGGCAAAGGCCGAGAACCAAAGCACGACCAACGTGGCATTGCAGTTCGCGCACAAAATGGTGAAACTCCACTTCGACATCAAGGTGGGAGGCACGGAGGTCAACGACCTCAAGGGCCTTACGGCTACGCTCCAAGGAGCGAATGCCACGGCTAACTTCGACTTGAAAACGGGTGAGTTCTCCGGTGCGGAAACCGCCGACATCGCGCTGACTGTGGCGGTCGATGCCGAGGACAACACCGTGGCTACGGTGAGCGCATTCGTAGCCCCTACTACCGATTTGAGCAGCGTGCAGGTACTCTTTCGCACCCTCGACGGCAAGGCGTTCGCGTGGAAACCCGCCACCAAGAAATGGACGGACGGCAAGGACTATATCTATACCGTTTGGATAGGGAAAATTGTACCATTCTCCGATCCGAACTTTGTCGCCTATTTGCGTGATGTGAAGGGGATTCTTGTCACCGACGACGGCACAATCGACCCAACCAATGAGACTAACGCCGCGGCTCTATCCGGAATCACATACATGGATGTAAGTAACAAAGAGATCTTCTCATTGGCTGGTATCGAGTATATGCCTAAATTGGCCTCTTTGAAATGCTTCTCCAACCCCTTGGCGAGCCTCGATGTGAGCAAAAATACGGAATTGACCCGTTTGGAATGCTACAACAACGCCTTGACAAGACTCGATGTGAGTAAAAATACGGAATTGACCTCTTTGGTTTGCAGCTCCAACTCCTTGAAGAGCCTCGATGTGAGCCATAATACGAAATTGACCCATCTGAATTTCTACACCAACTCCTTGACCAGCATCGATTTGAGCAAAAATACGGAATTAACCAATTTGAGTTGCGGCATCAACCCCTTGAAGAACTTCGATGTGAGCCAGAATACGAAATTAACCTATTTGAGTTGCGAATACGACTCCTTGTTGAGCCTTGATGTAAGCAAAAATACGGAATTGACCTATTTAGACTGCAGCTACAACTCCTTGACGAGCCTCGATGTGAGCAAAAATACGAAATTGACCATTTTGAGAAGCTCCGCAAACCCCTTAAAGAGCCTCGATGTGAGCAAAAATACGGAATTGGCCGATTGGAGTTGCGGCGGCAACTCCTTGACGAGCATCGATGTGAGCAAAAATACGAAATTGACCAATTTGTATTGCAACACCAACTCCTTGACGAATCTCGATGTGAGCCAAAATACGAAATTGACCATTTTGTATTGCAACACCAACTCCTTGACGAGCCTCGATATTACGAAATTAAGTTCATTATCAACCTGTTTTTGCAGTGGTCAGAAAACTTCGGACACAGGCAAATCCATCACCTTGAACTTAACTTTGACCTCGGCACAAAAAGAGTCAATCACCAAAAACGATTGGAGCACGGGAGTAAATTTTAATGCTCAAAACTAACAGACCATGAGAAAGATACTATATATATTATGTGCAGCAGCGGCATTGGCCGGCTGCTACAAGGTGGATATTCACGACACCGACCACCCCAAGACGGGCAAACTGACCCTCACAATCGACTGGTCGGCACGCACGCAGGGCATTGCCGTTCCGGCGCAGTACACCGTCGAGTGTGTTGACCCGAGCGGCAAGGTAACCCTCAGCGGCACAACGGTCGAGTATCCCAACCTGTTCACCCCCGGCACTTACACGCTCAACCTCTACAACACGGCCGACAAAATCACCGTCAACGGCACGGTGGCAACTGCGGCGTGGGCAACTCCTGAAATTTCGGCAGCGGCAGCGGACGATATTGTAGGTGATGTCATAGTCGTCTACCCGCAACCCGGCTTTCAGTTCTGGGGCAGCATAACCAAAACCATCGAGGCCGACAAAGACTACGCCGAAACGGTGGCGATGCAGCAGATCACCCGTCAGTTGGCGTTTGAACTGACCGTCGCCGAGGGCGAGCCGGAACGCATTCGGCATATCGAGGCCTATCTAAGCGGAGTGGCACATGCGTGGGACATGGCCGCGAACACCCCGAGCGGCGCGGCGGCGATCGTTGCCCCGACATTTACACGCGAGGGCAACAAACTGATCGCGGCGGTAAGGTTGCTCGGTGTCACAGGAGCTGTACAAACACTTACGCTCGAACTTTCGTTCAGCGACGGACGTTCACAAACGATCGTCAGCGATGTTTCCTCACAGCTCACGACGTTCAACAACGACAAGAAAACACCGCTGACTTTGAGCGGCAATGTGAACACGCCGATTGCAAGCGATCAGAACGGCACAATAACCGGCTGGATACCCGTTTCCGGCGGCGGAATTATCGACATATACTAAACGACACGAAAGATGAAAGAGATATTGTATACAGCACTTGCGGCAGTGGTACTGCTGGCAGGTTGCAGCAAAGAGAAGGACGAAAAGCCCGCAGGACGGGTTGCTGCCGAGTTCACCGAAGCGGCGATTACCCGCGTGGCGAACAACAAGTGGGAGGCCGACGATGCGATAGGCGTCTACATGGTGGCCAAAGATGCCGTACTCACCGATGCCGCAGTCTTGGAGGATGCAAAAAACATCCGTCACACCGTGGATGCGGCCTTGTTGGGCAAATTCACCCCGGCCAACACCTTCGAAAAGATCTATTTTCCGACAACCGGTTCGGCGGTAGATTTCTACGCCTACTACCCCTATCAGGCGGAAATGGTGGACGGCATGTATCAAGTGGATGTGAGCAGCCAAAGTGATTTTTCGGCGATCGACCTGCTGACGGCATTGGTCGAAGGCAAAAACAAAACCACGCCGAACGTTGCGTTCGAGTTTGCGCACCAGCTCTCGAAACTCTCGATTACGACCTCGGCAGGCGATGGATTTACAGCCGCCGACCTCAAGGGGCTGAAAGTGGTAATCAAGGGCTTGCCAGCTACCGCAGAGTATCATATCGCCACGGGCGTCGTGTCGAACACCGGAGCGGCGACCGACCTGACGGCTGCTGTGAATGCGGCTGGAACTTTCGCCGAGGCGATCCTTATTCCGCGGAATACCTTCGCGCCGGGCAGTGTGCAGGTGATCTTTACGCTCGCCGACGGCATGAAGTTCGAGTGGAATCTGGCCGCCAGGGCTCTTGCCTCGGGCTGTAACTATACCTACACCCTCAAACTGAACCGCACAGGGGTAACCCTCTCCTCGCAAAACATCACCCCTTGGACGCCCGGCAACGGCACAGGTGAAAATGGCACAGCGGACAATATGCCTTTCGAGACGGTTTCCATTCCGGCCGGCACGTTCCAGATGGGCAGCCCCGAAAACGAGCCTGGCCGCGAAGAAGTCGAGACGCTGCACCAAGTAAAACTTTCAGCGTTTAAGATGAGCAAATATGAGATCACCGCAGCGCAGTATTGCGCATTCCTGAACGCGGAGCATGTGGCCAAAACTGCCGGAAGCGATGATGTGAGCCACACGGTAGCCGGGTTCGGCTCTAAACCTCTGTTTACCGTTGTTGAAAACATGACACCGCAATACGACGATGCAACGGGTAAGTGGGTGGTGAGCGACCAAAAGACTCCGATGGTCAATGTTACGTGGTACGGAGCGAAAGCCTATGCCGACTGGGTAGGCGGCAGTCTGCCTACCGAGGCGCAGTGGGAATATGCCTGCCGTGCGGGTACATCAACGGCTTACTCTTTTGGAGCAGACGCAACCAATATCGGCGATTACGCATGGTACTCCGGCAACGCCGCCGGTGAACTCAAGGCCGTAGGAGGGAAACTGCCTAATGCTTGGGGCTTGTACGATATGCACGGCAATGCAACGGAGTGGTGCGCCGATTGGTACGGTTATTATTCCACAGACCCTGCGACCGACCCTACGGGTGTTGCATCGGGCGCTCTACGCGTGATGCGCGGTGGCAGCTGGAACCATGAAGCTCTGTTCTGCCGCTCGGCCTATCGCGGTCACACCGGGCCCGGCATAACCTTCACTTATTTTGGCTTCCGTGTTGTTTTGCCTTAGTTTGCTACCTCCGAGGAATTTCGGCGCAGATAACAACCCACCTGCCGTCTCCTCACCCTCCGGCATCGTTGCGAAAGCCGATGGCGGAATAGGCTTTGTCGCCGACGGCATACCACACCTCCCGGCAATGGCCGGCTCGATTCCGCACTCCTTGAGATAGCCGCGTAAGGCCGGCCGCGGATGCGGCGGTAGCGAAACGGCTGTTGAAGTAATTAACTCTGGTAGCGCAGTTATTCCGAACTCACCTACCACTCCAAAAAACAGCGGAAGAAACCGTAAGATTTCTTCCGCTGTTGTAATTTCCAAAAGCAGTTGCTTTTAGCATCGTTACCTTTTCAAAAGCAAATAACGCATTGATAAATATGTAGATACAAAAAAAACAGCGTTTGAATTGCGTTTGAATTGCGTTTGAATTGCGTTTAATTCAAAAGAAACCAATTTGACTTCGTACCTCTTGTGTTATTTCCGATCTTTCCTTGCATACGTAGCTTGGTTAATAGATTCTGAATCTTAGATTGTTTTTTCTTGTCTGAAAGAATATCTGGAAGTATATTCCACAAAAGATCTACAATTTCTGATTTGGATAACTGTTTATGATCCGACAATGCTTTTATTAATAACTCTTCGCAGCTTTTATCATTAAGTCCTTTGTGTTTTGAATAGGCAATTTTTTGTCCTGTCGTTTGGGCAATTCCTTTGGAAATATAAACATTCGGTTTTCGTCCCTCGATTAAATGTTTTCTCCTAAGCCTTGCAATTTCCTCATCTGTAATTTGTTTTCCTAATTGCAGCCGATTGAGTAATTCAATTTCAATTAGTGACAGAGTGGTGTTTTTTGCTAAAACGTTGGCGTAATTTACATCCAAGATCTTGCCTGTAATCGTTACTTCAACTCGATCCTTCAAAATGTTATAATCTGGCAAGGGGAACAGTCGCTTTCGTTGGAAATAGTACATCTTGCGGATGCCGCTACCGATCGTATCGACCATTTTCAGTCCGACCATCGTGGTTGCCAAAAATTGATTCCGGTATTCTTCTTCCGGAGCATCGTTTACCAAAACCCGCTCTATATTACCCGGAATAAACGAACCTTTGTTCGAAAAGACCAGTTTGTCTTCATATTCCACTACGTTGATTTGCCCTCGGAGCGTATAATCTTGATGAGCAATCGCATTGTTCAATGCCTCTCGAATTACATACGGCTCGTAAGTATCTATTTCTTCAGGGAAAAGTGTCTTGTATTCGGGATTGATATAGCGATATTTCAGATTGCGGATTTTGTCGTAGATCCTATCCACGGCCAAAATGAATGGGCAGGTAGCAATCATATAATCACGCTCGATATTATCCTGCCCGCGTAAAATCCATTTGATTTTGGCAACTGCTGGAGAAATCAGATGTTCGCTCTCTTCCTTGCCAAGCAACACGATAGCCGCATTGGTAATCTTTCCTCGAATCGTAATCTTCGCCTTGTTCAGAAAGGTCGTGTCGTTCCACGATGCAATCTCGTCGGCCTTGTTCTTGTTGGCATTCGTGTATAATACCCTTGCTTTGGCGATAGCAGCCGAATCCAAATCCTCCAAGGAGGCATTCTCGATTATTTCCGCACTCCAATCTTTCCTGCGAGCCTGATTTCTGATTCTTTCGATTTTGTCCATATTCAACGCCTGCAAAGATTCTCCGTCCCGACCGTAATAGTGGCCTTGATAATCGATCGGAATTCCCAGCGGAGCCGGTGGTATCTCGAACATTACAACTCTTTTGCCGTTTTTATAGTGCAGTTCGTGTATTTCGACGAACGTATGCCGACCCGTTGTCTGATCGGCAATTTTTTTCTTCATCGCATCGAGTGCCGGACGGGTATTCTTGTATTGGCTGCCGACAACTTCGTGCGTGTTGTTCTCCACGCCAAAAACCAACCATGCGCAAGATTTGCCCTTCAGATTGGCTTCGTTGCTCAATGCCGAAAAGTATTGTCCCAGCTCCCGATCATCGAAATTTCGCGCTGCTCTCTTAAATTCTACCACCTCTGTTTCCGCAGGTAGGATTAGTAGCGAATCGAGTGTATGTGTCAATTCTTCCGATGTCATATATTTCCAAATTTTCTGTAAAATTACGAATTATTCCGGAATAATTGCTATTTGCACCCATTCGTAAAGGATGAATATCAACCTTTATTTCCTCAAAAATACGGATGACTCACCTACCACTCCAAAAAACAGCGGAAGAAACCGTAAGATTTCTTCCGCTGTTGTAATTTCCAAAAGCAGTTGCTTTTAGCATCGTTACCAATTATCTTGGCTGCGACTATTTATGCGCTTCTGCCCATGCGGTGAGCTGGGCGATTGCTTTCGAGAGGACGCCGGCCGAACCTTTGAAATGACCGCTGCCACTCGGAACACCTCCCTGCCCATACCACTCATAGAAGCCGTTGTTTTTGATGACCCGATCTATCATTGGGCGCAACTCGGCATACGCCTCGGCAACCATTCCGTGAGCTATCAACTGCTGAATCATACGCCCGCCGAACCAAGTCCAATCACCTCCATTTTGATAGAAATAGGGCTTGCCCATACCTCCGTGGAAAAGTCCGTCGGGATAGGCAGGATAGAGCGTAAGACCGATCGAAGGCATTCCCGAGAGGCGAACGTTCTCCAGCATCTGGCTGTTCACCGTTGCAATCTCCTCCGGCGACAGCACCCCGGCCTCGATCGCCACCGCCGTGCCGCCGTGGAAATGGATTGTATTCTCATCGAAGTCTCCGAAATCGGGTGACTTGCCGAGATAGATGTGGGGGATAAACTTCTGACGTTCGCTATCCCACAGATATTTACGAGCGTTGACAGCCACCTGTTGCCGGAGTTTGCGCCACCTTACGGCATTGGGCGAATCGGAGTTGACATCGACCAGATAGTCGAGCGCGATGAGGAACATCGCATTGTCATAGATGTCGATCGCCGGATAGGATAATTCGTTGAAGTCGCAACCGAAATCATCGTCCGGCTGCACATCGCCCCAGTCGGCCGTCATCGCGCCATAGAGCAACCCATACTCTTTGCTCCAACGCTCGCGCAGCAGGTAGTCAATCATCTGCTCGATACGTTGCTCAACCGTAGCCCCCGCAACACGCTCACGCAGCAGTGCTTTATCGCCCGTGCGCTTGATGTATTTGCAGACGAGCTGAATGAGTGAGGTCTCCTGGTCGGTCTCGACCGTGTTTTTGAACGCCACATGGCCGGGAGCAGCCTCCGAATAGTAGGGCGTGTCGTCCTCCCACGTAAATTCACCCTTGGCAACATATCCGTCAATCATCTCACCGTTGGGCTGTTGAAGGGCAAAAAACAGGAGTATCGCCCCACGCAGAGTCGTCGAATCGCCCTCCTCTACTGCCGTCTCGATAAATGTATTCATATCGCGTGCCCAAATCTGCGAGTAGGTACTACCCGCATTGAGTCCGCTACCCACGACTCTGCGAGCCATGCTGTCGACTCTGCGCAGCGATTCGTCGCCGAGGATCTCGTTTGCAAGCTCCTTATCGGCACGCCCGCCCACAGACGAACACGCCCCGGCAAAGACCACCAAGCCGAGTGCCGCAATAATCAAAGTTTCTTTCACGATAGGTTATTTTTATAGTTTTGTAGTTCCGCGTAAGCAAATGTGATCCGACGCCGAGCCGATCAGGATCTCGACCTCGCCACGCTCCAAACGACTCTTCATATCATCGCCAATGACAGACATTTGTTCTCGTGAGATACGAAATTCAACCTCTGCCGTAGCACCTGCCGCAATATTAATGCGTTGGAATCCGGCAAGTTGAATCACAGGCTGCACCACCGACGAGACCTTGCGTCTGACGTAGCACTGCACGACCTCGTCGCCCGATATAGCCCCCACATTTTTCACGCTGCATATCGCACGCACACACTCACCGTCATAAGGCACAATTTCAAGCGATGAGTAATCGAACTTCGTATAGCTCAAACCGTAACCAAAGGCATAGAGCGGCTTTGCCGACATGTCGACATAGTCGTGATTGGCCGGAGCTAATTTGTTATAATAGATAGGTAGCTGCCCCAAACTTCGGGCAACGGTTATCGGAAGTCTTCCGGCAGGATTGTACTCTCCGAATAGGACATCGGCAATAGCCCGACCGCCTTGTTGTCCGGGATACCACGCCAGAAGCAGCGCATCTGCATTCTCACTCGCCCATGTCATATCCAACGGACGCCCCTCGATGTAAACCACGATCAGCTTCCGCCCCGTAGCCTTGAGTGCCCGAAGCAACTCCTCCTGTCGCCCCATAAGCGAGAGTGTTGCACGGTCATTGCCCTCGCCACACTCCATCTCTTTGACCGTTTTGGTCGATGCCACAGCTGCGCCCGTTGCAAGGTACTCCGTGTCAAAATCGCGTGCACTCGACCCTCCGACAACCGCAATGACGGCATCGGACTGACGCGCGAGGCGGCAAGCCTCGGCAATCTCTGCATTATCGCAATCGCGCACCGCGCAACCTCGCGTATAAAGCACCTTATCTCGTCCCAAGAGTTGCTCAACGCCACCTCTGACGGTGACAATATTATCCGACTGCTGAGCCGTATAGTCACCCAAAAGATTATACACATTATCGGCATTTGGCCCGACAACCAGCACCTTGCCCACACGTTTCGACAAAGGCAAAACGCCCCGATTCTCAAGCAACGTTACTGTTTGATGCGCAACCGAGAGCGCAACCGTATCGGCAGACATTGCAGTCGAGAGATTCAGCTCTTCGATGACATAAGGGTGTTCAAAAAGCCCCATTTCAAACTTTTGGCGCAATACATTTGTCACCGCCTGATCTATGACCTCTTCGTCGATCGCCCCCCGACGCACCGAGTTGACAAGCGTCGCATACGCCTGGCCACACAAATCGACATCGACACCGGCGCGGATCGCCTTCACGGCCGCATCATCGACACTCGCAACGACGTTGTGGGTATTGCAAAGCCCCTCAATGCTGAACAAATCCGAAATAGTGAAGCCCGTAAATCCCCACTCATCGCGCAGGATATTGCGTAGCAGATAGCTGTTCGACGTACAGGGAACGCCGTCTGTCGAACTGTATGCCGTCATCACCGAACGCGCTCCGGCCTCTATCGCCGCCTTGAAGGGCGGGAGATAGGTTCTGCGCATCTCCCGCTCGCCAATCGTATTCGATCCGCCATTCTGTCCCGCTTCCGAAACCCCGTAAGCAACAAAATGTTTGAGTGTCGAAAGTGCGTGGTTCGGCTCGCTCAAATCATAAGATCCAAGCCCTTTGACATACGATGCCCCCATAACCGATGTGAGGTAAGGATCTTCACCGTAGCACTCCTCGACACGCGACCAGCGAGGCTCACGAGCGATGTCAAGGACAGGCCCATAGGCTATATGCGCCCCTTGCCCGCGCAATTCGGATGAAACCACACGCCCCATAGCAGACATAAGTTCGGGATTCCACGTTGCGGCCTGACCTATGGCCGTCGGAAATACCGTAGCTCCGATCGCCATTATGCCGTGCGGGGCTTCCTCGGCAAGAAATATGGGAATACCCCAACGGCTGTCCTCAATGGCATAACGCTGAATGCGATTGGCAAGGCGTGCCGCCATAGCAGGATTCAATCCGTTTGCAAGGTTGCGTTTTGTCCACGGATCGGCTCGGAATGTACCCCACAGCATACCTATATGCCGATTCAAGACCATTTCCTTGAAGTGATCGGTCAGCAGAACCGAATCTCCGTCCCGTTCGTACATCTCCCAGCCATAGGGGCACTGAAGTTGCCCGACCTTCTCCTCAAGGCTCATTCTCGACACCAAATCTTCAGCGCGCCGAAGTGGCGATAATTGCGTATTCAAGTAGTCGGGTGATGTAGAACACCCACAAAAAAACTGCATAAGCAGCAATGATATTAACGTGAGTTCGAAAATACAATCAAAATAATACCAATGAGTTATCTACTTCGGTTTCGAAGTTGATAGATGGCTTCTTGGGCAAGAAGGAGTATGCCGCAATGCCAGCGAGTAGATTTGTGATGAAGTTCGCAAAACACCGATGACGAGAGTGTTCGATTTGACAAATGTTTTTCAGCTCGTCGTTCACGCTCTCAATGACGGCTCGCTTGCGGAGTAGAATTTTGTCGGAATAAGATATAAAAGCATTCTTCATATTCTTTTTGACCTTGGTAATCATCTGAATACCATCAACAAACAAGCGTTCAAATAGTTTACTTGAAATATAACCCTTGTCACCAACCAACTTGCCGTATACCTCTTTGAGGAAGTTTTCATAACTGAGAGGTTCTCGGTCATCGACATTGGCAGGAGTAAAGACAAAATTCAAAATCTCGCCTCTGTCATTGCACATTATGTGGAGTTTGAATCCGAAGAACCAGCCCATGGAACAGTGGCCTCGCGTGGCAATTTCTTTGAAGACTTTGTGGCAATGAATACGCTCTTTAGAGGTGTCGAATCAACGAAGGTGATGCCTGTACACTTGCCAAGCAACACCTCTTTGACGAATATGGCAAGTGGAAGCATTATTGACTTTTGCAGTTCTATGAAACGATTGTAAGATACCAAATTAGGAAACATGTCACGCATATGATTGGTGACATATTCGGTGTAAAAATGTTTAAGACAGCGATAACCTTTGAGGTGAAAGAGTACCAAGATGGTGATAATTTCGGCATCTCGCATTACTGATTTTCTCCCTGCACGGGTTGGCTTTTTGTTTGAAATGGTATGTTTTCTCATCTCAGCAGAAAAAAGTTGCATAAAATCATCGGCAAGCGAATAAATTTCTATAACTTTGTTTTCGGAAATCATAGCGAAATAGTTTTGTTAAATCTTTAATTGTTGGTACTTTAAAGATACTAATTATTTCGCTATTTTCCTAATAATCAAATGGGTGTATTTTCGAACTCACGTTATTTATCAATTACTTGCGTGAAAGTACAGGCAGAATGATTAACTTTACAGAAACTTTATCACAGTTATATTCAACTTTTTATTTTTAGGATGCCTAACACAGATAAAATAGATTTTGAACAAACGTTAATATTCATAGAACATATTTTAGAAATGGATAGGCTACTGGATGTGAGCGAATTCGATTTTGCTGACAATTTATCCAAGAGCATTAAAAGTATTATTGACGAACATAAATCAAAACAGCCATATCACATTAATATTCTCGACCTTTTATGGGCAAACGAAAATGCTCACAGTCGCATACTTTGTGAACTCATGAAGCAAAATAATAATGGGAAGTATGAGATATTGGAAAGTTTTCTTTCCCGATTTTTCTTAAGTTCACGCAATTTTAATGTCACAAATCCTCAAATCACATCGGAATCACATAGAATAGATATACTTATCCAAGAACAAGGTAAATACGCTATCATATTTGAAAATAAGATACATAATGCAGTTCTTCAGAAGAATCAATTAGCCAGGTATATTGAGAAAGTAAAACAAATTGGATTTGCTGAGGATCAAATTTACGTTGTTTATCTTCCTCCAGACGACTATAATCAGCCGAATGAATGTTGTTGGAATAAGCCTTCAGAATGGTGTGCAAACTGCAATACAATCAATCCATCTCCACAATGCCATGAATGCCAATCTTATTTTGACTCTTTTGCTGATAGGTTTGCTTCTTTGTCTTTTAGACGAGATATTCTACCTTGGCTAAAAGATGATATTTTGCATAACTGCCGGATGAAAGAAACCTTCTTATACACTTCTGTTTTTCAGTATGTAGATCACTTAGAAGGCTTGTTTGACCTACGAACAATTAATGAAAAATTAAATATGGAAATAAAGGAACACATTAAAAAGGCTTTAGAGCTAAACGAGAATCCGGAGGCTGATTTTGCCATTGTCCAACAAAAGATACAAGATGTGTCAAAGGTCTTAAATCAATTAAATACATTGAAAGATGATCTTGAATATGCGTGCTGGAAGATATGGCTATGCAGATTAAAACAAGAATATCCGAATTATAAAATTCTCGACTATAGTACAGATAAACGGTTGCCCAAAGTCGGTATTATTATGGAGTATAAAAGCATAAAGTTTTCCATCCTAATCGAACGGGATAGTAATATTTACTATGGAATAGGAAGGCATGATTGCAGTGAATCATTAAACGATGGAATAAAAACAGTTATAGCTCCTATTTTGGGTGACATTGGAGGGTTTAAAGAATCGGACTGGTGGTATGGATGGAAGCACACATCATTTAAAAATGGATATGATAGATTGATAAAACTGATAACCTTAGTAGAAGATGCAATAAGTAAATAGATCTTACCCACCCAACACATCAATCTTAAAATTCTCTTTGCCGAGAACATATACCAAATCTCTGCCCTTGGCCGTCAATTGACCGCTGAGGGCGATTTGTATATTCTGGGAGCCTCCGCCACCTGCCATCATACCCTGCAACTTGGATAAAGGAGCAATCACTTCGGGGTCGATCCGTGCATTGGGGTTATCGCCGACCATAGCATAAGTCGGGCCGTAGGCAAGACCGCCCTTGGCAAGTTTCGGAGCACTCTTCTGGGCGTTTTTGTTGATCAGTGCCGTCATCACCGCAGCGGCGGCCACCATTGCCGCACCGATGGCAATTGCCGCCCACGGGTTAGCAAGTACCGATTTGAGTGCTGACTTAAAGGCAATAATCATAATGCCGAACTCAATGAGTTGAGCACCAATCTGTTTTAGAAACGAGGCAAGTTGCAACAAAATAGCTTTCATCAATCCATCAAAACCCAAATCTCCGGCGATGATCTGCCCAATGGCTTCGGCAGCCGCTTCGATGCTCCCTGCAATAAAATTACTCAATGATTCATCAAAACCCTTCATCACCTCGCTCACCTTATCCGACACAAACGTAAGAGCCTCCGAGAACTTCCACCCTTTGGCGACCAGTGCTTCGGTGTATTTACCGACAATGGCTTCGGTCTCGATAATAGAAGATTGCAGTCCCGAACTTGTCACCTCAGCCCAACCATAAATGCCCTCGGTTACCGTCCTGCGGATCTCCATCATCTGCTGTTGTGCCTTGGTGATGATTGGTTTGAGATCAGGCAGTTTAACCTCCAACTTCGGTATAATCAGCGATACTCCGGTTGGAGCTATCGGTTCAAGCGGCTTACGGTTAAGTTGTTCGGGAGTGATATTTTGCAGGTTCGACAGTTCTGTTTTCAATTTCCCTATCTCCGCATTGGCGGCAGCAATATCCTCCACGGTAGCATTTGGGAGTAGCTTTTTCTTTTCTAAATCCTCAATTTTGTTTTGTAGATCGGCGATAAGACCTGTACCACGAGAGGTTTCGGTATTGACCCCCTTGAGGGCATTGGCCATATCATCGGCAATCTTTTTCGACTCCGCCTCCACACGTTGCCGCTCCTCGTAGGCTTGCGTATTCCTACGAATCGCCTCGGTCAAGGCTTCCTCCTCCATTTTAAGTTTATCTCGGCGGTCGCCTTTGTTCAGAGCGTAGGTCAGTTTGGAGTATGGAGAGTTACCTTGCCACGGAGATTCCCGTTCGTTTACCTCCTGGAGCCGCTTGTTCTCTTTGAGCCGTTTTTCGAGTGTGCCGATGGATAATCCCTCGAACTTCTCGGTCATTTCGTTGAGCATCTCTTTCTTACGCTGATGGGCATAGAAGAATGCCGCACCGAGAGCCAACACAGCAGCTACCGCCAATCCCACAGGTGAGAGTAGAGCCGTAAATCCTGCCGAGAGCATCGGGAGCATTCTAATAATAACGTGAGTTCGAAAATACAATCAAAATAATACCAATGAGTTATCTACTTCGGTTTCGAAGTTGATAGATGGCTTCTTGGGCAAGAAGGAGTATGCCGCAATGCCAGCGAGTAGATTTGTGATGAAGTTCGCAAAACACCGATGTCGAGAGTGTTCGATTTGACAAATGTTTTTCAACTCATCGTTCACACTCTCTATGATGGCTCTTTTGCGGAGTAGAATTTTGTCAGAATAAGATATGAAAGCATTCTTCATATTCTTTTTAACTTTGGTAATCATCTGAATACCATCAACAAATAAGCGTTCAAACAACTTGCTGGAAATATATCCCTTGTCACCAACCAACTTGCCATATACCTCTTTGAGGAAGTTTTTATAATTCAGTGGTTCCCTGTCATCCACATTGGCTGGCGTAAAAACAAAATTCAAAATTTCACCTCGGTCGTTGCAGATTATGTGGAGCTTGAATCCGAAGAACCAACCCATAGAACAATGACCTCGTGTGGCAATTCCTTTGAAGACTTTGTGGCAATGAATACGTTGCTGGCGACAAACCTTTAGTGGTGTCGAATCAACAAAGGTGATACCCGTGCATTTGCCAAGCAACACTTCTTTGATGAATATCGCAAGTGGAAGCATCATTGATCTTTGCAGCTCTACAAAACGATTGTAAGATACCAAGTTAGGAAATATATCGCACATATGCTCTGTGACATATTCGGTGTAAAAATGTTTAAGACAGCGATAACCTTTGAGGTGAAAGAGTACCAAGATGGTGATAATTTCGGCATCTCGCATTACTGATTTTCTCCCTGCACGGGTTGGCTTTTTGTTTGAAATGGTATGTTTTCTCATCTCAGCAGAAAAAAGTTGCATAAAATCATCGGCAAGCGAATAAATTTCTATAACTTTGTCAATGGAAATCATAGCGGAATAGTTTAGTTAAATCTCTAATTGTTAGCACTTTAAAGATACTAATTATTTCGCTATTTTCCTAATAATCACATAGATATATTTTCGAACTCACGTTAACAATATTGCTGTAAAGAGTTGCCGGCCGCATAGATCGGCAGGCAAAAAAAAGAGTGGAATCCGATAATCGGAATACTCTTTTTGTTAGCAACGCACTGTTAATCAGCACTTGTGTTTTGACAAAAGGTTCAAATCCTACATTAGAGACTACATGTAGCTGTTGAGAACTTGAATTGTCTATTCGGCAAAGGTACACAATATATCGGATAATTTTGAGCCTGTAAAGGCTAATTTTTAAGATTTACACGTATCTGAGGATTAACGAGATGTATGTAGGCACCGTAAAAAACTACACCGGAACATTCCAAGTCTATTGGGAAGTTCCGGTGTTCTTTATTTATAAGGTGATGACCTTATAATATTAGGTGAAATTTGAGTCCTATTCTTTCGTTTCTTCTTTGTTCTTATGAAGTGAATCAAGACTCCTGTGTTGTACAAAGGTAATCATTCTTCTATCTTTGGTAATGTCCATTGACCCATTTTGGATGTTGTAATACTTACGCCCTTTCTTTGTCTTTACAACGAACTTTCCAAAGTTTGTTAGGCGTACATCATCCCCATTCACTAGAGTTTCTTTAATAACCTCTATGAAGGGATCGATAATTGAGACGAGCTCCCATTTGGGATAACGGCAACCGCTATTTCTCAACTTGTCGAATAATTTATCTATGATTTCTTGTTTGTTCATATCACATACTTGTTTTAAAATGAATACCGAGAACAAAGCGGTTTGATATGTATCTCTACTCGCTTGTCTGTTAATATGCGCTGTGCTGCTTGATACATGGGGAGTTTTTCTACTCCTGCTATTTTAAGAGCTTCAACCAGCATTGTATTTTCAACCATCTGGAGATATTCGTTCTCCTTGATGGTGATATATTTCGTTGATTCCGATTTTACTTTCGCCATGTTAGAATTAAGTAAAAAATAGCTTCTCCGGGCTTCACAGCAGGGAGAAGCTGGGTTCATAACAATCTAAAATCAATCAATTAACTTTTTCTCTCCAAAGTCGGCCGGAGTTTCACCCCAACCGGCATTATCCCAGTGTTTGACTTCGATAGATTCGATTTCAGTAGCAAAAGCTTTAAGAAATATCTCGGCTCTTTTCAATGCCATATGCGACTTCTTGGATGCGGTCCGTTTTGCCTGAAACCAAGCAATAGCTGTCATACTATCCGTGTAGATGATCCTGGGTGTGTAGTTATGGGCGATGATATACTTCACCGCCTCTACGACACCCAGAAATTCTCCAATGTTAATAGTTTGATTTCCTATGCTCTTATTGAATAGTTCTTCGCCTGTTGTTATATCTACTGCTCGAAAGCGAGTCAACCTGTTTTTAACTGAATGAGCGCCATCAGTGGCGATACCGCACTGAGGACGCATCATTTGAGCGTATTGTCCGGGATAATAAATCCATCGCTCTGCATACGCTTAACAACCAATTTGGCTTGTTGGGCCAAGTCATCGATAACGAGTTCCGGATTCTCAATGTCTTCACGTTCACGAAGGAGTTTTACAACTCCTGACAATGTACGACTTGAAGCACTTTTACCATCCTTCGGATCGAAGAATACGGTTTTGTTGCCAAATGTTACGGTAACCTGATAAATACTCTTGGGGACGATTAGCGTGTCCACCTGCGCTTGAAACAACATGGGTGATGCTTTGACTACCACATATCCACTACCGTTGTGCATAGGTTTCAGTTCTACAGCATACAACTTGTTTGGCTGGATACTACCTTTCAAATCTTCCGAAAGGACACATATCTTCTTGCCAAAACGGGAGTCTTCACGAACTCCCATTAATTTCTGTGTTTTGGAGTGACGGGACACAAAGCCTATCAGTTCACCCGTCTGCTCCGATTGCGCAAACTTAATCTGCGTTTTTTCGATATTCATTATTAATTCATCGTTTCAAAATTTTTTCGTTCAATTAACAATCTGTTTTTTCAGTCAATATTCTATTTTGAAGACCAAAGTTAGGGTAAAAAACCTATCAATCCAAACTTTATATGCTTAATTTACTGATGGTTATACTTGGGAATATACAGTACTTTCCCATAATTTCCCTGTTTACGTTCTGTCTCCGTAAAATGCGTGTAACGTTCATCTAATGAGGAAGTTCTCCAGCATTCCCAGTAGCGATAAGTCCGTAAAGAATCTACTGACGGAGGATATATATCAATTTCTTTTATATAGAGGACTCCTTGATCGGTTCCATAGTAGGGTTCAGTACATCCTCCACCAAGTAAATTGGGATTGGGGCGTAGATATTGGTCTTCCAACCGCCTGCCGATGACAAAAACATTCACTAACCTTACATCGGGGTCAACATCAAACTTTTTGGCATATTCTGCCACGTCATAAATGTCAGTATTAAAGAAATTGTGGTCAAAATGGTCGACTACTGTTTCAAGGAACTCTTTCTGTGCTTTCCGTATATGAGGGCGTGAACGAATCTCATCAGCCCGTTTGTCGGATACCGCATTTGTTGTGTACCATAAAAAATCAAAACCAACGGAGGTGCTATCGTAAACAGCGTGCCGGGCGTACATCTCACGCTGTTTCATATAAGTGTCATCCATTGGGTCTATCTTCTCTCCGAAACAGCTTTTGAATAGACCGATGACTATAATCAAAATAATGAGGGAGGTTGTTCCGCCAATAATTGTGACAAGGAAACAACCTCCCTCAGCTATACGAGTTAATTTATTCATCATTCATTGAAATATTAGGTGTGTAATCACCGAACTCGTCACGCATCTCAGAAATACAAACTGCAAGTCCGGCATCTAACAATCTATTTGAATAAACTTCGATGTCAACAGCAGGGAATCTGACCACTTCCATTCCATCTTCAATGAAAGTTTTTAGTGAGAGTGATTTGGCAATGCTCTTTGCATCGTTATAGTATGCCTCAAAACAATCTCTGTTACGAAAGAGAATCAAGGTATTCGCTCCCCTGCGAGATTTCATCTCTTTGAGAAGTATCATTTTCGTTGTCTGTTTCATATTCATAATTTTTTATGGCTTTGTTAATACAGCTATCGCATACACCATTATTTCGGCCCCATTTATAGGCAGTAATAAGCCTTCCGCACCGCACACAAACCCTCTTTTTATGTATCATCCTCTCGTAGATGATTTGCTCGATGTAACTCTTGGATACATCATATTTTTTCATCAATGCATTGATGATATGCCCTTTCTTAAATACATTTTCTCCTACCAAACGAGTAAATTCATATTGGATAAGTCTGGCACGAACCCTTTTAGGGTCGAAATACTCTTGTAGATGTGAAATCACAGCGAAGTCTATCTTTTTCAGCCGTGCAAGCATAAATAACTCTTCTTTCGTTAGTTTCTGTTTCATTGTTTTCATATACAGGAAACAACAGGATATACCTCTGTCAGCAAGAGTATTTCGCTTACTAAGCATTTACAAGAAAACAAAGATATTCTTTTTTATTCTATTCCCTGCTGTTTCGCTTTTAATTGGTTAATAATTAGTTGCTTCAGCTCTTCTGTGTTAGAGACTAACTGTTTTGCTCCAATTGGATTTGCACTCTTCATCGGAGTGAAATAGATTCTGTAATCTCCGTTTTCCGGTACAGAAAACCCACCGACAGTAGTTAGTCCAATCTTTATTCTATAATAGCCCTTAATCGGGAGATAAGTTTTAGGATTGGGAATTTTAACGCCCTTTCTGCGCATACATTCTGCTAAACTTACATAGATTGGAATAATGACATCCTCCACAAAAGATGGAGTAGAATCAATAGTTATTTCCTTTCTTTTACGAAGACCACAATTAGCTTCGATTTTGCGAAAAAGGTCATCGGTTCTTTTCTTATAATTGTCTGTTAGTTCTTGGAAATCCATTATTATACGTTTTTAAGTTGTTGTACCAGTGAATTTAGTCGTTGCTGTAACGATTCGAGTTCGCAGAGCAACGAAGAAGGAACTGTTGCATCGGTGATTGGGTATTTAACAATCTGATGCGCCAGCCCCTTAATGTATTGCTCCAAACTTATTTGCAAAAATACCTGTTTTTCTCGCTTGTATTTTTGCAGTTGCTCATATTGCAATTTATTCATCATCAAATAGATTCATACGATTATAGATATGTGTCACGCTATTTCTTACCAATGTAGGAGACATAAGGTTCTCGAACATTGCTTGTATCTCCTCATCACTCATTCGTTCAATCTGCTTTTTGAAAGAGGTGATGGCGACAGAGAAATAGAGAGCCACCAACGGACCCTCTTTGAGCAGGTTTTTTATACGGTCGTCCATTGACGGTCGTTGCTGAGACGTGTTTGTTTTCTTTGCCATAGCTGTCTAACATTTAATGAATCGAACCCATTTATTCATATCATTGAATGATTCATCGTTGATTCTCTCCGCAAATTCATCAGGAGTACAAACCTCAATACCTTCATCACGGTCACTCCAAAGTTTGATTAGTTCCGTGTTTGGTATATTACGGGGCATATCGATAGAGAATAGAAATACTCTTAACTCAGGTTTTGTATCAGATTCTTGTCTCTGCCCTGATAGTTCGTGGTAGTAGTTCCAAACTGTAACCAACCAATCAATATTGATTTCCGAGAGATGACGTTCTGTGTCATCTTTGCCATCAATTAAATCTCGAAGAGTGCAACTGCCATCCGTCTTGAAATCAACAAGCCTATACTCTTTGTAAACAGGTGATCCCAGACCGATAGAATCGCAACCCTCCTCTTCAACGAAAACAAGGTGAGGCAACCACCCATCGGGACGGTCGGTGATGGTACACAGTTGGTTAATTAATTGCTGCTGTAATTCATTAACTTGCTTTTGGTAATTCATTGTGATTGTTTTTAGGTGTATAAATCCAAATAGTGTAAATATATCCGCTCCCACCACGATAAGCGATGGCGTTAGTGGCATCTTTAAAAGTTTCCCAGTTACATTCTCCTATGGAATAGTTTCCTTTAAAATCATCCTGATGAAACTCCGTGAGCATCTTTTTCTCTTGGTCGTTCACTTCATCGCTGGTCAACACATATTGCACGCCATCCTGCACGGTTGTGATAAAGTACAGTTTACGCCCATTGCATCGAATAATATCAGGGTCCCCCTCCATTAGAGAAAGGGGCTCAAACATCTCATCGTCCGGATCAATATCAAAACTCTTTACCCAGTCGTGCAGTTCCTGATAATACGCAATTCCGGCACTTATTTCAGTTACGATTGTTTCCATATCAGATTTCGTTTAAGAATTCATATACTTCGGTCAAGATAAAATCTCCTGTTCCAAATTCACACAGCGATTTCAGATCATTCAGGGAGTTGCAGTAGTAGAATAACAAATCGTCTTTGACATCCAACTCCACGTTGAGCTTAATCATTACATCGCAAAAAGGGCTGTTGTCCAGATACTTTATACAGCAAGAGGCATAACGGGGTTCTTCGTTATGCTCATTCATATAGGCTCGGAATAGATTCTCTATCTTTTGCTGACAAAGGTTCTTGTTCTCGTCCAACATCAGATAGAGGATGTTAGACAATTCTCCCGCATTGAAACTGTCAAGTTCCAACGTGAATTTATCACCATCAAAGTCAGTTCTAACCATTAATTTTTCATCTTCGATTACAAAGGATTCCACCACACAAGCTGACCCCGTTTCTTCAGTGGCTTTGTATGTTCGCCCCCTTATAGACTTCACCTCTTCTCCAAGCATTTGTACCAGTAGAAACATAGACTGCTTTATCTTTTCGTGTCTCTCCTTAATTTCTGCTTGGAGAGACTTTATCTTCTCTAATTCGTTCATTTTTAATTGTATTTAGGTTTGCATTTTTCTATTACTCGTAGGTCTTCATATCCAATACAGATAAGTTCAGCAAGAAGATCTGCATACTCACCCTCTTTGGCAGGAGTGGTTTGAGAGATTACCCTGTCATAGTCAGCATCAGAGTGCTGACCAATGTGCATATAGGAGGCTATCGTATAGTTGTTTCGATTGGTTTGTTCGGGAAACAAAGCGATAATATCGCCGCCTCGTTTGAATTTACGGAAGAGAACTTTCATGCCGTTTATGATTTTAATTGACAGATACCGTTTTCAGCACATAAATCAAAACCGATTGCCGTGGCGATGCGGTCGTACTCTTGGTCATAGAACCGATTGTATTGTTCTTGATATTCTGCCTTGTAACGTGTCGGGGTATCCTCATCAGCCTCTTCTCCGTCTTCAATATCCGGCTCGACAAATGCTTCGAACTGTAGGTCAAAAGCTTGTTCCATTCGTCTTACGGCGCAGTCTGATGCCTGTTCCATAATGAGTGAGTTGATTGTGTCTCTATTTGTCTCGAACTCATCGGGACGGTAATCCTTTAATCCTTTCATTGCTCTTATTTTTTAGGTTTATTCATTTTGCCCACATATTTCCGTTTCGAGTTCAAAATCGCCAACGTTGCCGAAGGTATAATCGGTTTCGCTGATTATGTCCTCTATATCCTCATCGGTAATCGTCGCCACCTTATCATTTGTGATGTCAAGACGCACTGTAATATAGACTGTTCTATTTGCCATCGTTTTGAGATTCAGAAGTTAATGTATAAACCATACTTGATAGAATATCAGGTAGCCACCCGACATTGTTAATTTCCCCATACCTGCTTGATATAATAATGCTGGAGTCTAAATCATCGTGCGAGAGCTCCAGTTCGATGTCATTATCTCCATCTATCGTAATAGATTTAACGACACAGTCATATCCGCACCCATCGTCATCGAACCACACTATGAATGTTTGATGGTCGTAATCTTCCGCGAGGGTTAACGTTGTTAGATTATGTTTTTTGAGCAATGCAATTATTTCGGCAGTTGCTTCTTTTCGTATGGCTGTTATTCTGTCATAGTAATAGTGAATAACATCTTCAAAATGTTTCATAGTTGGATTGGTTTATTTATTTAGGAAAATCACCTCTACTCGCTCTGAGCGTATGTAATCTAAGGAGTCGGCACAAACGATTTGTCCCTCCGAAATAATATCTTGCTCATCGAGTGCTGCCATATCCTCTTCCAAAACATCGCATATAACATCTCCATGAAGGTCTGATATGGCGTATATCTTGCCATCTAACTCTTTTAGAAATTCGTTATCATCTTTGAATATGTACAGATGCTTGGGAGGATTCATAATAATTCTACGGGTTTGCTCCCTAAGTTTTTCACCAGAGAGTTTTCTGGGCAACAGGCGTGTTGGGGAATAGGTAATCATTCCTTTCATTAGTTGATTTACGTACTCGTTATGAGTTATCTCCTCCACCTCTGCAAAGCACATTGCCAAGTCGTCCACGGTTACTTTAAAATTATCAGGCAGTCGATTCCCGTAGCGTTTTTGGTTAATGGTACGGCGTGTCTGTTCGTCCATCTTTGCATTACCAAGTCCGGGATATGTCAAGAAGAGGTACTTGTCCTCGTATCGAGCGACACCAAAGGAGTCAAACAGGTAAGCTGTCACCTCTTTCTCGTCAAATTCAGGTAGGTTCGGAGTATTTAGCTCCATTTTGATGGATAGGATTCCACCCAGTTCCTCTATATGTTTTGCATTTATATTCATCGTTTTACTTTTTTGTTCATTTTAGATTAGTGATTATAAAAACAAAGGGGTGAATTGCTCCACCCCAATTTGTTCCTTACTTATTCTTCGTTCAGATTGCGACTTGTAATCCTGCCTCAGAAACAGGAGTACCAAACTCCACTTTTTCAGTGTTAAACTCTTTCAGCTCTGCCTTTGCCTGCTCTAACGAGTTGCAACGAACTACTTCGCCGTCAATCATAGTAGAGAAGTAGACCTGCTCACCCAGCAATACGCTTGCATAGATAACTACGCCATTGTATGTATCTACTTTTTCAACACTATAGTATCCGTTGTACTGATAGGGTTTGAGCGTTTTTGATACGGTAGGTTTGACGAATGAAGCGTCATAGTCGGCAATCATCTTTTCAAGCCACGTGGTGTGGAATGTTCCGATTGAGCTTTCGAATATTTCTACTGGACGAAAAGCACGAGGGGTACGACGGGTTGCGACAAGCTTTACCGGCTCGTTATAACTTCTGTCGCTTTGGTATATTCCGATGTATGTGTTTCCGAGTTTCGAATAGGTGTAACAACTTCGATTCTCTCGTAATGTTGCAAATGGCACTTCACCACCGAAGAATCGCTCATCAAGTCCAGTTTCGTCCTTGAACTCTTTAATAAAAGACTGAGGGATGTGATCCCGATTGTATTTATCTTTACGATATAATACCATTGCCTGTTCGAGAGATATGAGTTCAGGACGAACTTTTGATAGATAGCCACTACTGTAATCGAGCACTTTATACACCATATCCTGCGTTTGCAAATTTGGTGGTAGCTGCTCGAACCATCTGAAACTTGTTCCTTGTGTCATACAGTATTCAACGAAGTCAGGAGTCCATATCGAGATGGGTAATTTCGGAAGATCGTGATTCTTGCGGACATACGCTTTGCACACCTCTTTCGTAAACAGACGATAGTCAGCCATCGGGTTTATTGATATTGTATTTCGCTCACATTTTTCAAGAGCAAAAATCAACCGTTGAGGTGTTTGGAATTTTTCAGGCAACTGTTTGAATGCGTATGGTATCGCCTCGATGACCTTATCAGCCATAGCATCATCCATTACGGCAAACACCGAATTTATGAGCTGTTGATGATTGTCTTCAATCACTTTTTTCTGGATTACCGACAAGTCATATGTTGATGAGTATGGCAATTCAAGTTTAAGTTGCCTGTTTTCGATAGCCACCATAAAAATGTCGTAGTCGTAGAATTGCTTTGGCACCAACTTGAACTCTTTGGCTGCTATTCGGAGGTAGTATGCTTTGGCTTTGTATCTATCAGGGGTAATCAGGTTTATCTCCTCTTGTTTTAGATTGGTCTGAAAAAGATTCAAGTAGAAAGTCTTATCTTTTAATCGTTGGGGAACATAGGAAAGGAATATTTGCACTCGTTTGATATCTGTGCGAGTAGTGCTTCCGTGGTAGCCGCCACGAGAACCATAGTTGGAGTATGTTTCAGAATAGATACTACGAATACCTGCATATACAATCTCTTGATTCCACGCTTCAGAAGAAAAGAGGTGTAGATATTTGAGGTTCCTTTTGATACCGCTCATCATTTTTGAAAGCATCGTTGTGGAACGTAAAGAAGCAGGTACGGCAGTGATGTTATCGACACTCTTATCCACGGCAAATTCGCATACCTTTTGGGTGCGGATACCCTTCGGTAAATTTGATAGTTTGAAAGCATTCCAGCTATACGAGCCGGCATTCTTTTCGATGATCTCCACAACGACCTCTCCCGTTAGGTATTGATGCGGCAGATAGTCCAATAATTCCAATCGACCCTCAGTAATGGCTGCTGTTGCAATTTCCGGTGTCACCAGCTCCTCCGGTAGATTCTGGACGGCTTTATAAATCTCTTTTCCCATATTATTGATTGTTTTGAGGGTGATTGATAGTGGTAATAAGTTTGCTGCCTCGAAAAACAAAAACGGTGGTTTGCTCTTCGTTCGAGTTGGTGAGAATGTCATTCCAGCGCTTGAATTCTCGGCTATTCATAGTGCATAACTCTCCTTTCGCATCCAATTGCATAAATTCAAGACCTTGTAGAGGGTTTTCTGGCGTGGAGGGTAAATTATCTGGTAAGAATGTCGTTAATATGTCTCCATCACGATAATACCAACGTTCGTCTTTGAATAGGAATAGATGACCTTCGAGTTTGAGAAAAGCCCCCTCAGAACTCACGTATCGGGCCTCGTGTCTTCCTTTCTTCTCCTTGTCGTCACGAATCATTGCCCGACAATGCACGATGTCATTACACCATATCCACTTACCATAAGGGGTTCCGTTTACTACCATCAGATTACCCAAAGCAAGCAGTGCATCGACACGTTTTTCTACCCTGTAAAAGTTTCGTAGCATAGGGCCTACTATGTCAAATGCAGGTTGCCATATCACGGAGATGTATTTAACCTCTCCAGTTTCCATTTGTTTTCCAATGTATACACTCATATTTTGTTGTTTTTTACTGTTTTAACTTACTTTCTGTGCGCCCCAACGAATATGGAACTTACCCTGCTCATCCTGCTCTCGGCGGAAGAGCGTGTCTATGATGTCAGGCGAAATATCGAATTCTTCGAATATTTCGGACTCCTCTTTCACCTCACCGCTCTTTACGAACTCGTTCAACCTCTCTTTGGTCAGCACCAATGCCATAAGATTCTGTTCGATGGACTCTTCGTTGGTGACATAATAGACGTGTCGCATACCTGCCGAATCGAGACGGATAAAGCGGAAGTAGAACTGTTCCATTCTGGGAATGTTCCACTGCAATGACTCGATGATGATGTCCTCACAGCTGGGTACATTCGCCGAACTTTTCAGGCTCTGTTGTGTACAGACCAAAATCCCGTTTGTGGTCTTTTCAAACTTATTAAGGATGCGTTGGCGTTGCTCGAAATCTACATTGCCCCGAATGACAAATAGTGGTCTTTTAGGGAACTTCTCACTCAATAATTCTTTGTACATCGCTACGGCATCCAGTGAAGTGCAACCTATGGCCACCTTGCCGTGCATCTCGAAACGAAGTTTACGTTCTATGAATTTTGCTTTCTCGGGATAGTCTTCACCTAAATACCCGCTCATTAGTTGGGGTACAGAGCAGGCTTTGATAAGTAGCTGTATCTGACGTACCAGATTCAACTGCGACTCCTTCTTCTTATCCGGCATCGGATTAAAGTAGAGATGTAATATTTCGTGAAACCTCTCCATAATGGTACGGTATACAGCTCTTTCGCCTTCACTCGGCGATACGGTATAATTGATAATCTCGTATTTGTCCCCCGCAAACTCCTTAAATTTTCGGGTGATGATTGTCTTTTCAATCAATTCTGAGAGGTATTCTTGGTTGTATATGTCTTGATTGTGTTTCTCGATACCGAAGACCGTCGCCTTTCCCGGGCAGAAACACGATTTGAATAATGAAGAACCACCTCTTGCCGGAAATGGTCTACGCCAGTTGTCGTTTGACTTTCGCTCTATTTCGTGTTCTTTATTCTCGTGATAAATCCAAGGCGCAAAACACATCATATTGACCGAATTGTTATATAGCAACTCAATCTGTGAATATAGCTCTATGATAGAATTTCTGGTCGTGGTTCCAGTTGCCAACAACTTGAATTTGGCACGACGGAAGATGTTTAGTGATTGTCGTGTTCGCTTGGCCGAGGGGTTGGTAATCTCGTCCGACTCATCAAATAACAAGCAGACCTTATTTGACCGCATCTTCATAAATTCTTTGAGTGGAGCGACTAATTCTGTAATCATAGTCAGCGACAGCAGAACAAACGTCCCTTTGGGAATATCTACAAGGTGTTCGGGCTTACTTGCCACGATGTATTTCTCTTTATGACGTTCCAAGAATGGCACCCACGTCAGATGAATAGCTATGGCAGGTGCCAATACCACTGTGTTTTTAGTCTGAGGCTCTTTATGCTTTGCATAATGATAAGCAACAGCCGTCTTACCTGAGCCTTGTTGCCAGTTGAGCAGTGTATATGGTTTCTGAAAAATCAATCCCATATCGTGTTGTTGCAACTCTGTGAATTGACAGCTCTGCATCTCCTTGTTCTTGAACGTAAGGCTCTTTATCTTATCATCTAACGTAGGATTACGGGGCATATCTATAATCTTTTGAGATTGCAACTCATAAACCTTGCGTTTACGGGCAATGATTCGCTCTGCCGCAGCCATCTGTTTTCGCAATTTAGCCGTCATTTTAGCTGGACGAGGCAATGTGCAGGTGCCAATTAGAAGGTGGTTTATAGAGGAGTATTGGTGCTCTACCTTATCCAAAAGGTGTGGTGCGTATCCCTTCAACTTGAACCCATAGGATGTTTTTACCAATGCAATCTCTTTGCGAGTGATTACATTCTGGTGAGTTATATATCGTTTAAGAATAGAAAGCACCTTGTTGTAGGTCAGCTTCCGTTTCTCCCAATCTTTATACTCTTCCGGGGTGTAATGCTCCGGTGGTCGTTGATTGCGGAATTTTGTTACCAGAGCAATGGCTTTGTCGTAATGCTTTTGGAGTGTTTTATGTGTTTTGATTTCGTAGAGATACTTTTTGAGTTTGTACTCAAAGGTATTCTTTTCAGCTACCTGCTCTTTTGTAATCTCTTGTTTGAGTTGTAGTTTACACTCTTGGTGAATACCTCTCGCTTCGGCAATGCGTGCGGTCAATTCTTCCATAGAAACGAACTCTTCAGCGTTGTATGGTTTCATATCTATGCTCTTAGACTCACGCATAAAAGCCAGTATTTTGGTCTCGAATTTCTCGACACCTACACTTTTAAAAGCATCGGCAGGCAGTTTTGTCTGACCGATAAACGAGAAATCTCGATTTATAGCCTTCACTCTCGCCTTCTCCCAAAACTCGTTCTGTAAAAACGACACAGGTACAATTATCATTAGGATTCCCGCCGGATTCAACATCCAGTACGCCTTGTTGCAATAATAGTATTGAGATAATACGCCATCGAAGTCGAGATTAAAAGGAGGGTTGCCAATTACTATATCGAAATGCTCTTCCGGATTGTGGGTACAAATATTGGCAACTTGTATGTGAGCATCAGGATATAGGTGTTTGGCAACCCGTACCGCATTCGGGTCTATATCAAACCCATAGGCGTTATAGTGATTTGGCAGGAAGTTGAAGAAATTTCCCATTCCACAACACATATCCAATACCATCTCAGTCGGCTGTGGGTTAATCGCCTCTATCATCCGGCGGCATATATCGTGTGGAGTAAAAAACTGACCCATCTCAACCTCTCGTTTAGCCTGAGCATAGTCGTTATAAGATGAGAAATCTGCTTGTTTGAGGTCGTGCAGACCTCCAATGCCGGTGTACCCATTATAAATTTCTTCATCTGAAATGGTACTATTGCCAGATTCGATTGCCGAAAGTATTTTCGTATTAAGCGTTTTTCTGGCACTCTGCGTTATTTGTTGTGGAATGATTTGATACATATCTTATTGATTAATCTGTTTGAGATAGGTCTTCGTAATAAGGAATTTTATAGTATCTCACGGCTGATTCGAGTTCTTGCCACCAGACTTCCGACACTTTATCTTTTCTGAAATCCAGCCATTGATCATTCGGAAGTCGGAGGCGTTGTTTTGTAGAGAGGTCGGTCATCATTATAATCGATTGCATAACATCATCACTCACCTTGTCTGTACAGAAAGGGCAAGGCAATGATTCCAGATCTCCTCGTGAAACCTTGCTGTTGTAATAGCCGAACTCTTTATCGTAGTATTCTTGATTATGTTCCATATTTTTAGAATTTTATCGAGTTAAAAACTTTATCTATTTCTGCTTGTCGAAGTCCTATATAGACCTTCGTTATATCAATACTGGAATGCCTGAATATTGAGTTGAGTAATATCAATGATTCAGCACTTCTCCCATTACTTTCGTACACATATCGTCCGAAAGTTTTTCTGAATGTGTGCGTTGAGAATGCCTTAATCGGCAATCGATACTGCACTTTGAATCTTTTGAGCAATCGGTTTATGTGCTCCAAAGAATAGGCAGTTTGAGTTTGAGGGTTTAAAAAAGGCGAACCTTTTTTGTTGGGTTCGCCTTGCAAGGTGTATAACTCTTTGATTTTCTGTCGGACAGAATTATTAAATGTTATTCTCCGAGCCTTAGATGTTTTCTTCTCAATTTTATCGAGAAACTCTTTGTCCACTATATCTTCCCACGTCAGTGATAACACATCGGAGGCTCTCAGAGCAGTGCAAAAGGATAATCTGCAATAGAGTTCCCACATATATAACCCATCGGAGTGAAGAGCATCAACCAACCGATTGAACTCTTTAATCGGAAGGTAGTCTGCTGTTGTCAGTTTTCCTTTTTCTCTGCTCATTTGGTAGTCGTTTATAGTATGTTATCGTTAGGTATTTCTTTCCCGGTATATGGGTTATAGACTTCGCAATCTGCCAACATCTCAGCTTCTACTCCGAATAGCCCTTGGTCATATGAGTAGAATATCTCAATAGGTATAGGTCGCAACAAACATTGCTCAGCTTCATCTGCGGTCATACCACTACGTTCTATCAACTCCTTTTTCTTGCGTTGATATGCTATCGGTGTTTTTTCAGGGCACAAGTAAACATCAATCACATCGCCCTCTTCTTCTGTTACTCTAAGTTCGTCATCCATTTTTTTGGTTTTAATTATTCTTCTCTGCATTGTGTGCCAGATAGATGAGTTCTACAATTTCATCCTTGTTGTTTCGCATAAATTCAGCAAATCCATCGTCAGTAACCTCTAAATTTTCCTCTTTGCAATCAGCACAATATCGTTCATACATAGAATCTTCAACAATATGAGAGTTTACGACCATACTATTGTAACATATATCCGGATCTGCCCAACTTCCTCTCCAGATAAAGCGAATAGGTTTTATTCCATACCAATATGGAAGCGACTCTCTGCCTCTTTTTGTCGTCACCAAATGTCGCTTGGGTGGGATATTTGAAAAACTCATACCTCCTTCCAGAGGGTCATCTTTTGCTTGCTCGATGTATTGGTTTATTTTCATGTTTTCTGACTTTTTCGTTGTTCATACTGATAAACTTTCTGCATAATCATATCACAGAAGAGTTGTGCTTCTTTTCTGTCGCTGTACAGATAACCAACCATCGCAATAATATTCTTTTTGTAATAGTCTTCCCATTTAGAGTAATAATGCACCCCCATTACACGACCGAAGTACTCTTCGAACAATTCTTGTGTGAGAGATTCTTCGGGGTGGCGATTATAATCCCAAGCGCCGATTCGATATAACAAATCAGCACTTAATTTTCCGTGAAGGTCACTTGTTCCCATTCAGTTCTTTTTTTATTAAACTTATAGGAACCCATATAGCTTGACTATCAAAATCCTTGAATGCTTTGCCGTGTTCAATGGGTTCGCATAGTGAAAACTTCTTTGCTGATTCGTGTTGTAACTCAAAATATTGCTGAGACTCCGACCACTGTACGGGGACAAAGATTCTTCGTTCGAGAGGTTCTTTGTTCTCGTGAGCTTTATAGAAATTTTCAGGTACATACATAGCTCCATTATCTTCGGAGTTATAACAATCATATCCGACTTCGCATTCCGAATAGAACTTGCTATTGTCAGGGTGTTCGACTTTTACAAAACGGCCTGTCGGTTCAAGTTTTTCCCAACTGTTACTGCACGAGTTACAATAGAATGTTTTATCGCTTTCATCATAACTATCAGCAGTTTTTCCACAGAAAGGACAAATATGTTTAGGAATATCCAACCCTTGTTGGGCAATTATGTCAAGGCTGATCCAATATAGTTGTTCGCAGTAATCAGACTCTAACCTTTTGGCAAGTTCGCGCATATCCTCATCATCCACATCGGTAATATCGAAACCTTGCCGTTGAAGATCATCTCGCGAAGTCGCTGTAACCTGAAAGTATGGTAGCTCCTCGGCAAGTCGGTTTAGGAAACTTGTCTCGGCACCTGTTTTATTATCTTTCTGCTCAAAATATTGATGCAGATCTTCTAGTAATTTTCTATTCATTATTTTCTTGATTTGCTTGTTTTACCTCTTCGTTGTCGAGTCCCAAAAACTTTTCGCCACACTCTTGACAATAGTAACCCTCTTCGAGATTGGTGCCGTCTACATCAATCATAGCATATCTAAGTGCCTCTTCTTGACACGCCGGGCAGGTGAAGATTTTTCTTTGCGATTTTTGATACTTCTTCAACAGAGAATCCATTGACCATCCACAAATGGCAATTAAAAGTTCATCGCAATCGCCATTTTGATACGCACTGATGATGTTGGAACCTATATGGTGCAATTGCTCTTCGTCGGAGTGAATCTCTTCTAATACTATCTCTGCAAACTCTTCACATTTAACGGAATTATCGAGTATAGATGCAAGTGTGTCCGGTTCATCATTTTTGATGTTGTTTTTGTCCTGATTCTCTTCTTCATTGGCAATAATCAACTTTTGATTCTCTTCACAGTTACAACACCAGCAATCAGCCGGCTCTCGAATCATCTCGTCGATAAAATCGGTAGTAGTTTCGCAATTTTCATTCAGTCTTACCCAGACTTTGGCTTGCACGTCACTTGACCCACAAACCGAACAAACTATCTTTGACATTATTTGGTTTAGTTGTTTAGTACCAACTCAACAGAACGTCATCATTGCTCTGATCGCTGGTGGTGATTAAATTGTCAAGAGCTGATATAAATTCGGTAACCGTTAATCCGATTTTAGACAGTTCCTGAGTTAGGAATTTCTCTCTATCTTTGAAATAGTCGGTTTTGTTGACAATCTCATCTTTCAATCGGACTAATTCGCTTCTTGGTAGATCGTATTCATTATCATACTCATCATCTTTATTGGTGGAGATTTCAAACTCCATAAAGATTGAGTTCAACGCCTCTTGTGATTGGTAACCACATATAACTGTGGACGTATATTGCACTTGATATTTTTTTGCTGTGTGTAAGTTTATGCTCATAATATTGTTGTTTATTTGAAAGATGTGATTACTAATGGGGGCATTGCTTTAATTGTTTGATGTAATACCTCTCTCAAGATAAGGTGCCCTTGCATTTGCAGTGGGCACCTGATCCATGTGGAGGTAGTAACTAAATTCATGTAGTCCATCACATCGCGCCTGCCAAGCAATGAAAGTCATTATTTTCTCTTACGCCATTCTGCCGTCTTTCTCTTGATGTCGATATTGTTATCACTCAACATCTTCTTTAAAACAGCAAACAAACGCCACCCCTCACCATTTCTATACATCTCTGCCTTTACTGATAAAAAGGCAAGCGACTGGAATTTATTCAACCGTTTGCCTGCATCATCAATAGCTATACAGTTATGAAATCGAATGAGGTTTTGCATTGTGAAGAACGCACCGGAACCTTTGTAGGCATCCACCCACGCATTACTCTGAGGGGTGTCCCACGCCATTTTGATACGCATATCATTGAAATTCTTTGTGGCAGCATAGAGCTGGGCGGCACTCTTTGCTTGTTCGATACGTGTCATCGCCAAATATAACGGGCGATATACTTTTACCTGAAAATCCGACACGAAAATATTACGACTACCTATGCGTTTGTAAGGAACACCCTTACATTTCTTATCCTTCATCGTTTCAACACGTTTTTTGAACTTCGCAACGTAGTCTTGTGCCATAGCTACAACTACATCGGTGTTAAACCAGCGATTGCGATCTGAGAAGTTTGTGATGTCTCGCCCTTCCATTTTCATTTGAGCGTACAATTCATTCATCAGCATCTTCCATTGATATTCATAGCCCAAACGATGAATCATATCTGTCACACCCGACGGTTCTTTTGAACGATATGGTGTATAGGATATCATATGGAACATTTGAGACATAACCCAACGTCTGAATAAACGGTTATTCGGCACTGTGCCTTGCTCGACAATCCGGCTGAAAATAGGGTCGTTGTCTTGCAGGATAGTAAGCATACCATTCTTGTTAGAAGCGATGTATTCGCCACCATTGGCACCTTGCATAGCAAATAGGTTTCCGACATCTACTCCGGCATTACGAAGCGCATCGATGCGCTCTTGTGCTGTTTTCGACTGTTTCGGTTTATCTTGTCCAACTACTGAGGGATAGACAACTCCCAACCCTGAATTTTTGCCAATGATTGTTGCTACGGCTGTAAATTCCGCTTTTGCAATTTTGAACTCTGTACCACATTGAGGGCACAATACTTTTGTTTCTTTTTTCATCTTACGTTATTTATTACAATGATTAATTGCGGTTAGGCTCTACCCAATTTCTGAGTATCACCAAGTCTTTGTCATTTTTACTCTGCCAGAACCATTCTCCCATCTTTGCAGGGTTCCATTTAAAGCCATGTAATAATTGACAAAGGAGGTACAACTCAAGCTCTATTTGTGCTTTGTCCCGGCGTTCTCCGTAGAGCATATCCTCACCGCTAAGATGTCTTTCCGGTAATGCTCGAAAGTACAAATGAGACTTACTGTCACTTCGTTCGGATGGGACGGAGTGTTTGTAGCGATAGAATAGCTCCTCAATATTGAAGATAAATTCATCCTCGCTGCAAATTAACACACCCAAATCCCCTTCATATTTGCCATTTTCGATGATGATCTTGCCGTCAATTTTCAAACTACGGGATTGAAAATCAACCTTGAAGTTTGAACCATTCTCGACAGCTTGTATAGCACTTTGATAGATGTTATTCATATTTCTTGATTGTTAATTATTGGCACTCCAATCGCTGACGCATAACTATATTCTTCTGATAAATCCAGTGTGTATTCATCCTGAACCTCGGTTATTACCAGGTTCAGGATCGAGTTTCAATACTGGATGTTAAAGCCGATTGCTTGTGCATTATTCGGTTGCGTTCCCGTTGCAGTCTCATTTAGGTTGGCACATAACTTTACTGTTTTGATATGAGCAGCTATTCTGCTGGTCCCATCACGTCATCTCGATTGATAAACGGAGATGACGTATGGTTCCAGCAGGTGTAGAGCTGCCCATTAAATTCCTAATCTTGACTTTTCACATTGTGCTCAGTTTTTTTGCGGTTCTCAAAATATCGGCACATAACTATAACACGTTGATATTTGCCGCGGCTGGAAGCCTAAGCAGCGGCGTCGTATAACAGTAGGGATTACGACGCCGCAGCGGAGGCTTATTGAGCCAGGCAGACTAAATATTATCTCCTTGAACCACGCTCTTGTGCTAAGAATAAATAAAGTTCTCATAACAGTGACACATTACTTTATATACTTGATGTAGCCCGCGTTTCCAGCTCAGAAGAGTCTGAAGGTGATGGTGAATCACCTTCAAGACTTTGTAGGAGCTGGTTTACTACGCGGGGTGCTAAATTGTTGTTCCTCGAACTTTCTGCTGTGTTGCAGTATCTCTCTATGAATGTCAGGCAAGCGACACATCTCTTTATATTCTTGATATTTACAGGAATGAACCAGATCACTTCGAGTATCGCCGGTAGTTAAACCGGCGATGCGAAGCAGTGATCTGGTATGTGATACCTGTAACATTAAATTCTTGCTCTTCATTCATTTTCGCCGTGTGTTCGGCATATCTACAATGATGCAACCAGCGTGTTATATACAGCTCGGCTTGTCAATAGTGCGTTCTGCATACAACTGATGGTTAAATAGCCTACGATATTATTGTCGGTCTTCGTGCGATTGGCTTTCACATTGCGCCCACGTCCTCTGACTATACAACCATTACTTTGGGTCTTAACATACCCCAAACCTCCGACTTTGCGTTTGCCGGTTTCAACACCTCTAAGGCAATCCATCACGAACTTGTTAAGCTCGTCAAGATCTTTTCTGACATTGCATACCGAGAGAATTTGTGTCGCCCAACTAAATTCGCCATTCCCCTTGTAGAGATAGCGATTCACAGAGTTTATAGCTTTTGTCAATGTTGCATTCGGCTTGCGGATGGTTCGTATCTCAATCTCTTTTTGAAAGGTCTTGATGCGGCTGGATGAAAGAGAAATTTGACTTCCTTTGATGCTGAATCCCAGAAATTTGAACCACTTGTCAGCTGTTAGGTACTCCACTTTCTTGGGGTTGAGTGTCATCGACATCTCACCAAGTCGTTGTTGAAGTACACTCATCGCCTTCTCATAATCTTCTCCGATAAAGAGCATATCGTCTGAATAGCGAACATAGTAGCCGTTCATTCGGGATAATTCCTCATCAAGGTCGTACAGGAGAACGTCAGCTAACCAACTTGCCACGGCACACCCTTGTTTGAGCGACTGGAACTTGCTTTTGAGATTATTGTCTTCATCAAAATAGAGGTCGCAGTGATAATATTTTCTCAACACGTCAATCAAAACTGAGTGACCGTGCTTTACCTCTACCTTATCAAACATCTTGTCGATATATTGCAATGGAACACTGTCGAAGTATTTGCTCAGGTCGGATTTCCACCCCAGACAATCATCATTATGTGCATTGGTAATTTGATGGCTCACCTCTTTTACAACTTTACCACAACCTATACCTGTTTGGTACGACTTGCACGACCTATGAAGCATCTCCGGCATTAGGTCGAACAGTAAATCGTTGGCAATACTCAACAGTACTCTGTCAATAGGCTCATTAACGTAAACCGTACGAAACTCGCCATTCTCCTTTGGTATCTGAGCCGTGTGAGGTGGAGATATTTCATACTTGCCTTTCAGCATTGCATCAGCAATTGCCAATCTGGTATGCTCATCTGTTAGCCGTATGAGTTGGTCTTTACGAATGTCTTTGAGTACTCCTTTATCAATCGCTTTCGTCCATCGTTTGATATCAAAGAACTCATGCAAAATTTTATCTGTCATAATCATCTTTTTATTGGTTTTATTCAGAGTAGCCAGCGAATTACTTTTTTGTTTATTTCTTGGTGATTAATTTCTCTCGTCAGCCCAGATACAACTGTTATAGCAACACCCCTCACTGTCCGTGTAAACCCCAAATACCACAGTCGCCTTGGCAAAGTCTGCAAGTTGCTCATCCCATAATCTTTTGACGGTTTCTGCACCTAAGTCCTTGACATATCTTTGAGCGTACTCCTGAAACTTACCTGTGCTTTCATCGTAAAATGCTGTCGGGTCACCATAGATTAAGCAGCTGTTAATCATCTCTCGACAGCTTAACTCATCATCAATGCGTTTGTCCTGAGCCGTCCTGTCATAAAAATGGGGCAACGATTTTTTCGCTGCCTCTATCTGTTTTCCTGTCATTGTATAATTGTTTTGATTATTATTTAGTCTATCCAGAAAGTTCCGCAATGTGGGCAATGGCTACCACAAGGAACATTGTTATCATAGTAGACATCTCGATGTCGTTTGTAATCCATATCGCCAGCAGTACAACCGCCTGCTTTGAATACTTTGTTATATTCTGCTTCCTGAGCCATTCTTTCCGCATTTTTAGACTTTGCAATTTGCGAGGCTCTCTTTGGCTTTTCCATAGAGAAAACAGGTGAATCGGATTTGTATAACCAATCACCGCACATTCCAAAGCATTTTTCAAGGCTATATTTGTCCGACTCTGAGGTGTAGAGGTTATCTCGTGTAAATGGGAATGTTTTATCAATAGTGATATATTCAAAGTCTCCTGATCCCTCGCCTGCATTGTAAACCGCAACGGCAAATTCACCTTTGAAGAGAATCTGCTGAAAGTCTTTATCCGGATCATTAGATAGTAATTCGGGAAGAGGTTGGCTGAAGTATATCCTTAACTCTCCACCTCCATAAGCGTTTTGGACGATTGAGTCAATCAACTTAGCCTCTGGCGTGTTTTTCGCTATCCCCAGTTTGCGCCTAATCCTGTAAGCCTCTTGAGCTTCGGTGGTATTTCTCCAATTATTACACATAAACGCTGAGTGCCAGCCGTCAATCTCCAATCCCAGAGAATAGAACATAGTGATTTTGCCGGTGTTACCCAAAAGGTCTTCAACTGGTGTCGAGGTGTCGTGTTCACACAACCAATCACGAATCTCATCTTCATTTTCCTCATATATCTCATCAAGGTCATCCCGTTCCATCTTCTGCCGTATCTCTTTCAAGTATTCGCCTTCAGGATAATCCCACCAATCACATACCTTTTCGTTGATGGGATTGAGAGAGTTGGAGCTGAGTGACTCTTGAAGCAGGTCATTATGTTCGCATAAATCATCACGGTAATCTACGTAATAGAGAGTCACGTAGTTAGGTAGATATGGTTGGACTTGTGGGTTCATAGTATTGATTTATTTTCTAAGTTATGTACTTCAATCGCTTCAATGCCAATACTCATATTTAAATCAATAGCCGCTTGAAGCTCATCATCGGTATATATAAGAGACTCTGAGCCATCTTCATAGAGAATATATAGCTCTATGTTCTCATTATTGCGTATGTACCAAGCCTGTTCTGTGGTTAGGATTTTCCAAAATCCACTTGTTGTTCTTATGCCCATAGCTATACAATTGAAAGGGTTTGTTTTACACTGTCGAGTTTGCTCTTAGAGAATATCCACCCGGCTCCACAATTTAACCTGCCATTAAAGCAACCGCCTAACTCTTTGAGCTTGTCTTTTATAGGCTTGGTGTCGCCGATGATGGCAAAGGCTTTTTCGGAATAATCCACCAATTCAATACCCTGTACAGAGATAGAGGCTAACTCATTATTGCTCTTTGTAGGTTTTGAGGCTGGTTCAGGGGAATAGTCTTTTTTGTAGGTCTGGCGATGTATCAGCGTAGACATATATTCGAGTCTCTCCGTCACATAGTCGTCTATTGCATAGGTTTTACCCAATTCATTATTGATAGCTTCCAATTCCTCTTGCTTGTGAATATCGCTGATTGTACGGTTGGTAAATACATATCCCAGATGACCGTATCTATTCATAAACAGAGAGTTCTTTTGATATTCGAGATCTTCCATTCCGTCAAATCCCTTTCCCTCAAAAAGATTAGCAACTGCATCAACTTTTTCTATGTTCGGACCATCTGTCCAACTGATATTATAGGTGTCGGAGTGTTCGTTTACAACCGAGAATTTTGTGTTCGGAAATCTTTGTTTCAGAACCTTGCGCAAGTTATTCGCCGCAGTTTTCTTATCGTATCTATCTGTCGTTATCGTTAAATAGGAAAACTCCTTTTCAATGCGTCTTTTCTCTTCTTGTATCAAAAGAGCTTGTTCTTCCTCCTTTTCAATGTGTTCTTTCTCGGCAGCAAGATGTTCCGATTGCAAAAGTTCGTAGACCTTTTTGCAATCCTCTGCCATGGAGGTCTTGTAGTGGTACAACAGTCCTGTGTAGCGCATATAGTCGTACCCTTGAGCATCCACTGTAATCGCCCGACCCGATGGTGTGCGTATGAGCGTGTAATGCGCATAGAAGGTTTCTTTCTCAAACTCCGAGTAATTACATTCGTCCCTGTCTTCTGCTATATCATCCGAATAATCACCGCCTTTATCTCGGAGAATATCTCCACAATCGAAATATTCCAGAGCATCGAACTCTTCGTCGCTCATCTCAATAATGTCTACCACCTTACCCAATCTGAGATACTCTTTGAGTTGGCTATGTTCAGCTCGTTCTTTCAAGTGGTGTTTGAGCATATCGGTCAGGTTTTGATACTTGGAGCAGAGGTAGCAACTGTAAATAAAGCTGTTCAACTCAATCTCTGCTGCACTCTTGGCATTATTTCCCTCAGCCTCCTTTTGATAGTCCAGATAGTGAGTGCTCACAGGACGAGGTACGAAGATGGGGTCGCCCTTATCACTCGTTCCATCAAACCAGTAGATTTTATTCCATTGGTTAAACTCCGGATTAATATTGGTTTTGAGTAGGACAATCATTCTTTCGCGGTCTAAGCCTCCAATATTACAATCGCCACTCATCAGGTAGCAGGAACGTCCTCGCTCCCAAGAGGCTTGTGTTATGCCGAGTTGATGTCCTTTAAGCACCAACATCCCATTATCTACATTCAGATAATATTGTTTCCTCTTCTGGGCAAAGACGATTCGTCCATCTTGCACGCAGTCGACTGTTATCTCACTTATGGTAGTTGCGGCAAGTGAATTTACCTTTATCACGGTGAGTTTATCACCGGCAATAATTTGTTCTGTTATCATTGTGATTCAATTTAAGGGTTGTTTAACAGGCAAGTCGAGTGATGAAATACTCCATATAGTCGAAGTCAAGCCCCAAACTGGAGCAGGCATTTTCTATATCGCTCTCTTGCAGGTCATCCAAACTTTGCAAATCTCTCAGGTTACGCATTTCGTCTTCCAAATACTCTTGTGCTTCTTGTTCTTTACAACTGCAACTGATGCAGATATTCTCTATAATATTTCTCATCTTTCGAATAATTTTAATTGATTTCTAATTGTTTAGGTATGTGTTTGCCACCCTTTTGTCGGAGTTAATTGCACACACATTGACTCATCCGGAGAGCCGTGATAGACTAATCCGCCCACAATACCTGACCGACCATCTGGGTAACGCTGCACAAATAGGAATGAGAGAGGTGCAAAATCATAGTGGAGTTCTATTTCACACGGATATTCGGGATTACTGGTTTCCCAACCTTTTAACTTGTCCAAGCATCGTTGTAATGTCGGGTCGTTTGTTTCTGCGGCATATTTCATTGCCTCATCGTATCGTTCTTGACAAAATATTTTCATTGTTTTTATTATTGAATTATTTACTGTTTTATTTTAGGTTGGTTCATCCATTAAAAAGATGAATTCTGCACAGTTTCCGGGCAAAGTACCTGCATCGTTATGCCGATAAAAGCCTTCGGTTTCAAAATCTACACTGACAGGACGACCTTCTGCTGTTTCCAGAAAATCTTTTATTTGCTTTTCTTCTTCGTCGCTAAGACCAGTGTAGTCGTCATTAATAAGTGCAGAAGCCCAATAAATAGGGAGACGGTATGTAATAGTATTTGCCATACTTTGTTTAATTAAAATGTAAATCCGATAACAACCACAAAATCACCATTGCGTAACACCTCGTGGTTTGTGTCATCAAACTTGTGGGTACTATACTTCTTCGCAGATGGGATATATTCATCTCTAACCCAGACCGGTGCCGTGTTCGAATCTTTCAGTCGAAAGAAATCACCCTTTTTAAGCTGGCGGATTGTAGTTGTATCCACTTCGTTGTTAGTAGGCATAGACTTCCTTGTATTCAGATTCGTACACTTCAAAGTTGTATAGGTTCTCTTCATCACTGGCAAGATTCTGCCAATAGTCACAGACAAATGATTGAATTACATCCAGACAGGCATTTGTCTTGCGCTGGAGCAGGTTTATTGCTCGTTCACGCCACTCGCCACTTTCGGCAAGTTTTAATAATTGCTTCTCACTCATATCGTTGTTTTTTAGCTTGTTACCATTTACGTGTCGAGGATAAAGTCATCTTCGTACACCTCTATTATTTTACCGCTATCACATATCTCTGCAGTCCAGCAAAAGCCTTCTTTGGAGAGAAGTCTTATAGTCCTGTACCCACAATATGGGAGCAGGAGGGTCGCATATTTACCTTCCATAAACTTTAATCTTTATTGTCAATTAATATTTCAGTTGATTGGATGTCGATTTATTAATTGGTGTCGATACCAAACATACTCGACATCGTACTTGTCAAAGCGTCACGAAAACCATCACTCACGCCCCAATATTCCAATAACTCTTTCGCTATGATGTGTAATTGTTTATCTGTTGGCAGATTGCCATCATACCCGTACTCTTCGAGCAAAGCCCGGCTAATGATTACACCTTTGACTTCATTTGGATTTGAACATTCTAACGGTTGCTCACAATGAGGGCAGAGTTCACTCGTTTTCATAAATTAGGATGTTTAAATTCGTAATAATAAATCTCTTCGTCAAGGTGGTCTTTGTTATATGAGTCGAGGTGAATACCCAGTTCCTTGAAATTTTCAATCGCATTTACACCTATCTTTTCTGCTATGTACTCGAATAATTCTTTATCGTCATTAACATACTCTGAGTAACCATCAGCGTGATAGATATAGTATTTCTCCGGGAAGTATTCTCCCGTTGTATCGCTATTGACGTAGTGACACATTCCACCCTCTTCGGCGAGATAGTAGTATGTTATGCTGGGATAGTTCTTGCAGACGAAGTCCCATACTTCCGGCATATCTCCCCAAGCAGTCGTTGTGGAGAGTTGTAACATACTATCTCCGCACATTTCCATGTAATCAATCTCTCCGCGGCAATAAATAGTTTTCCAATTGCCACCAAAGTGATTGACTACACAGCCCAGAAACAAGTTACCAAAACCGTTCTCGACAAGTGGTTCGGGCATATCTTCAAGTTCTTTCAGCTTTTTGTGTAAATCGGTAATTTCATCTGCATTACCGACAAACTTATAATCAGTGTTGCACCAGTTTGGCATTACTATTTATTTTTGATTGTTACACATTTGATTCGTATCTCAGTCCATCGCTCAGGATTTTTTTCGCTGATATAGAAGCACTCTTCATCACGCTCCATCTCGGCATTGTTCACATCCCAGTTCTGGAGTTCTTCGGCTATCATTGCTTCAAACTCTTCGGTGGCACTCTCTTTTGTAGCGTGTATCTCTTCGGGCAGCTCATAAGTCATACCCTGAGCTACACTTCTGTCTGTATCGTTATAGTCGTATACCACATAGTGGACGATATAGGCTTTTGTCATATTATTTTAGTTTACATTGTTATTCAGAGTAGTTGCAGGATTACTTTTTTGTTTATTTCATCGGCAACATTTTTAGAAGGAATAAAAAACCGGAACACTTTGCAGGATTCCGGTGGGATATAGTGATATAAGGTATTATGCTATGGGTGGTAGTGGTCGCCATTTATCACGGAGAAAGCGCACATTATAAGCCCGTTGTAGCACATTATTTTTAAAACTGCACACGGTAACGGTATTACGACTCTCACGCAATTCCCCTTTATCTTTGAGCAGCTGGAGTGTACTCTTGCAGGATTTGAAATTCTTAAAGCAACCAAAACTTCTGGTTCCCTTAACATCGTGTAATTCTATCATAATGCTGATATGTTTTTAATTACCAATAATCACATTAAGCGTTTGAGAAGAGTCCACGCAGGTTCACCGAATTTTCGGCAGACATAACTCTGCAAAGGTTCGTGAGCACTACCGCCATAGCCACGTTCTTTCATCAGATATTTCACAAACTTGTTGGTGAGAAATACCAATTTACCCGTCTTATTGCTCTCCGTGCGGTCGAAAAATGGTGAGATACACATCTTAAACTGCACGGTAAAGTTCTGGGAGACATCACTAAAAGCTATCAATTTATACATATTTTCGGCACATTATTGTTTTAATCAGGATATAGGACGGGTATAAATCACCCGCAAAAAATGCCCACATAACACATTAGTACATACGTGTGGCACAATAAGAAAAAATGCAGATAGCGACCCCATTTTAGGAGCCGACTACCTGCATCTACCCAAACCGACTAAACCCTTACCGTGCAGTTACGCAGCGGCTTGAGTTGCTTGTGGTTGCTTGGTCGCTTTTTGGGTTTTTGTCTCTGTTTCTGCTATTTTTGCAATTGGTTTTTCAGCCTCTTTTTGCAATTCCACACGGAACCCCAGAGCGTCAAAACTTGCCTTTGTAGCGGCGTGAATTGCTTTTTTGTAGTCCCTTGCAGTGCGTTCTAAATCCTTTTTGGTAGGAACAAGACCGATTTTTTGCCACACCGATTGCTCAAGGTCAAAGTGCTTTACCGTTTCACCTTTGTTGGTTTTGAAGATAACAGCGGACGGAGTAGAGGCACGAAGTTTCGATCTGATGCCGTCATTGTCTTCACGCAATGATGTTTCTTTGACTTTCACGTCCCAGAATGTTTGCACGACATTTTTCCACACACGGAAAATTTCGTTTTCGCTTTTGTCGGTTGCTTCATATTCAGCCCCGAAAAAATGTTGTGCAGTTTGCGTTTCCAACCCCTCTTTGTTAGTTGATTTGTACACCAATACCACACCTGCAAAATTGGTTGCCAAATTTGCGAATTGTTCTGCATTTAATTTACAAGTTGCCATAATCTTTTAATTTTTAGATTGTTAATGAATTGTTTGAACCTATGCAAAAGTGCATATTGTGGGCAGGTGGGGAATCGAACCCCACGTTTTACACGTTAATGTAAAGCACGGCAACCTTACCGTCAGCCCATAAAAAATGCACACAATCCTTTTCACCTGACTGTGTGCAATTTTTTCAATATGCCTCACTCACTAAAACGTGCCATATAGTTTGCTCCGCAAGAATAAAGCGTTATATTTGCACTATTGACAGAGCAAATACATATTATCCTGCATCGTGGCAAACCCTTTGTTACTCCAATTTCGCAAAGGCGTTTCTTTGGCACGTCCCCCATCTTTTCCAATGGGGCAGCTAACAGTAAGGCGGTGGGCGGCTGGTGATTATGGGCATAACATTGGCAATGCTCTTTTCTCAAGCTCCGTGTAGGCTGTTTTTCCTACTATCGTGAATTTTACTTCCTGCTACAACTGGGCAGACTTATGGCACTATTTTTTCACGTCCTTATTCCCTAAAACTCACGCTCCCAAATTATTGCGTTTTGTTTAGGCGGTCAAAGTACACGTACTTTTGCCGTTCCGTAACACTACATTGGTTTGTAGGCTGGAGGGGTGTGGTTGTTTGACACCTCAATTAAGCGTTCCAATACGCTCCAGTGAATTTTTTGTTATACAGTCAAAAAATTGCTTTCGCTCTAAAATAACGTTTCGGGTTTTTCTCTCTTTGGTTTTTCTGTTTCGTTTTTAATTTGTTTTTTAATACTGTTTTTTGTTTGTCGGTTGGCTTGTTTCGTTTGCCGTTCGACTTGATTAAGTATAACACCGTTTTTCCAATCTCCAAACTTTTTTGAAAATATTTTTTTGAAGGAGAGCCAAACACACGTCAAAAATAGACTTGAACGCATACGCACGCGAGGGAGAGGCTATAAATGATTGAATATCAATATGAAAGAAAAAAGTTTATTTTTTTGAAAAATATTTTTTCATTCTGTTTTTTCGTTTTGGGTGTGGTTATTGGTGTGTATTGAATTGAAATACATTGTAAAACATTGATATACAGTATATTACAATCATCTATAATAAAATAGAAAATAAAATAATTGGTTTTAGTTTCAAATTGAAAGTAAAAACAGAATATACAGACTAAAACGGTTTACTTTTATACAAAATAAACCTACTAACTAATTGAATTACAACGGTGTGATAAAAATAAAAAGATTGGGGAGGGTGTGCCTGTCGGTGCGAGGTGCATTCGTGAGATAAGGGGATTTTTCCAAGTCTCGTTTTTGGATTTACTTACCTTTTGTAAGTAAGCAAACTACGAGCAATGCCTCCTGCTTCTCAGCCACATAATGGTGCAAGTAGCTTATACAGAGAATTAGCCTTATTCTCATTGTGTATATATGAAGTTCAAGCATATTGTATAACAACCAGTTCTGCAATATATTCGTAGGCTGATGTGTTACACGCCATTCACTGTATATTGAAAATGGTCGTTTGTGACAGGTCTGGTGTATATATTGATAATCCTGATTTTTTGTCTGGTTGATTTGCCTTACTTATTTGATAAATTCGTGAGGTTTTTGATAGAAACAAAAAGCGAGATGAAAACCTTCACCTCGCTTCATGGTATTATCCCTCTTCTTGTCCCGGTTCTTCCGGCGTATCCGGCTCTTCGACTGACGGGACTAAACCTGATGATTCCTTGTAAATGGGCTTGTTGTGATTGCCGTGATTCTCGTAATCGTGCTGGGGTGCATCACTGTGATTTGTGAAAGGAGGTATCACGAGATAACGCTCTACCCAGTCTCGATATTTCCACGCGGATATTTCCCGGAACCAAACCTCATAATCTATCCAGTAGGCTTGTAGCATATTGGTTGTTTGTGGCATATCAAAGTAGGTCAGATTGCAACGTTCGTTGAGTGCCGGTTCTTTGCTCTTTGCATCTTGAATGGCAACGTTGATGCGCTGAAATACCTCGAATGGTTCGCATTCCTTATCAGGGTCGCTGTTGTTTAGATTATTGAGTATGAAACGCACTCTCATTGTGGCTCGACCTTCACCGATACGTTGCTGTTGCACCAAATAGCGGACATTGACAAAGTGGACGAAGATTGCAGGGAACGCTACCTCCATCTCCAGATTGGTATCACGGATAATTCGAAGGTATTGACCATTATCAATGGCTATGGTTTTGAAGAAAGGCGAAGATGTTGGATTTTCCGGGCCTTCACGAATAGTAAGCAACGCTCGTTTTACTGCGTAGTACATTTCAGCAAAGGGATTCTTTGCCACCTCCTCCGGGACGGAGACCCTTGGAGATTCGTGTGAGGCGGTAGGAACTACTGCATCAGGTTGTTTTTTCTCTTTTATCATACGTGGGGAAATCCTTCGAATATTTTAGGGGTTAATGCTGAATTTATATGTTCTAAAACTTTGATACTATGACCGATAAACTGTCTCTGTACGGGACGGCGAGATGAGTATTGATTGACGGTGTACAATCCGAACTTAGGATCTGTGTTATGTACCGCCGCGTAGTTCTGGTAACGGCCTCGCTTCTTACCACGTTTCCCTTTAACCGGCACACTCTTCTCATCTGTCCAGATATCATAACCATAGCGACGACGGTAATCTCTTTTGCCGAATGCACTGTACGAACCGAACTTATTTGTTTCGCCCTTGATTTTGCTCTTTAGCTCCTCCCTGTCAATCATAATCGGGTGAGTGAATTTCTTTCCCCACTTCGATTCACGGGGTGCCCACTTCGTTCCGTTGCCGTAAAATCCTCCTTGGTCAAATGAGGCTCTAAAACAACTTAGGGCATATTCACCCGCCTCAGTTGCAAAATCCTCAGCATTCTTTGCCAATATACTGTGCCATTGCTTCTGCCTGACATCTTTTGCCCATAGGTTGCAAAACTGATCTAATGTGAGATTGTTCATAAGATACCAAATTTACGCTTGATGCGTAGTTTAATAGCCTCGACTTCCGGTGGTAGTTGATGTTGAAAATACGGGTGTAATAGAGAGAATATCCTGCCACCCGTTGCCAAACTCTCTGCAAAAACAGGATTTATCTTACCTTTGAAATCCGGTTTCAGAATAGAGGCAGCAACAGAACCATAACCGTCAGAGGTTAGGTAGCAACGGCAGGCCCATTCGATAGGTGGTATCAGTTCGGGAGGAAACTCGCTTTTGATGTATGACACGCCATCAAATGATTGATGCCACGCTCTCACTCGCTCATCATTCTGGGTGTTGAAAGTGACGATGCTGTCCATTGAAACACCCATCCACCACGCTGCTATGGCTGCCGAGTGAAATACCTGTGCGTTTTCTGTCTCTGCATAGGTCTCATTGTATTTTTGGCAGACCTGCTCGTATGTATCCATCTCTGCCAGACTCAACGCCTCGGGTAATTCCCGCATCATTGCCACCTCCTGGGCTGTTGCAAAATCTACCAAGTTGTCGATGGCAGCCGTAAGTGTATCTCGTTCCAGTTCCTCTCGCTCGGTCAGTCCGATGTTCTTACTGTTCAAAATTTCCAACGCCCTGTCAAAGTCAATGCGGAGTCCGTCGAGAACCCTGTTTATCAGAAACGAGGCACGTAGCGATATGATGTCATCGAACACCTCTAATCGCTGGGCACTGTTATCGAAGTTATAGACCATACGACGAAATGCATCGAGGATAAATAAATACTCCTCGTGTCCTTTTTCGTCTTGTTTAATCTCTACTTTTTCTGCCATCGGACTACTGCTTTAAGAAGTTGGCAATCTGACTACTTCTGGAATGACCGTAACGACGGTAATACTCTTCATCACTCATCACACGGCGGTCATTGCTTGAACTTGCTTTGATTTCGGATTTACCCCCAACGCCTGAATTCATAGGCGTGGCATTAAGCTGTTTGCCCACGTTGATGCCGAACTCTTTCTCAATCTCATCGGCTGCCACCTCATATTTGTCGGTGATAAGTTGGTAGAGTTTGATACGGTCCTCATTGTTCATCTCGATGCGATTGGAGTACTTAAATTCCAGCCCCTCCGGTACATATTCCATAGCAACCAATCGGGGCATCACTTCCTCGTTCATAATATTTTCGATGTAGCGACGATAGACCTCAATACGCTCCCTGAATATGTCCTGATGTGCTTTGGTCGAGCCAACATATGATTGGGTAGCTCCTGCCATAGACTCACTTCCCAGAATCAGATTAGAGACCTCACGGTTTACAAACTCGATGAGAGAGGTGTATATCTTCTCTGAATTTGACATCGTAAAGGTTTTGATATCTACCTCGTCTTCGATTCCGGTAATTACAACCTTGTTTTGTGCGGCATTAGCTATATCATTGGCAAGGCGTTTACGGTCTGCATTGCTCTCACTGACCGTTTTCCCGTGAATTATGGGTTGTCCATAGGTGTGCGAAAAGTTTACGTAGTTTGCCACGGTAAACTTTTTTGCGAGGATCAAAGGGGTTGTTGCCGAGAAGAGTCCAATGCCACCCGAATTGACTAATACATAGTTGGGACGATACTTCTTTGAGCTGACATTCCAATTCGGAAGCCAGATGCCTTGACGTTTGACCACGGTATGTTGATCGGGCAACACGTTGCGCCTTTCAATTAGATTTACCTGAGATAGTTTTCCTGTTTTGGGATCTGTGTGAGGCATTATCTCAATCAATGAAAACCCATAGAGTTTGGACTCCACGATTCCACGTATTATCTTATCGAACTGAGAGCCTTGAACCTTCTGTGTGTGCTGAATATCTTTCACGTACTTGCCCTTGTCATTCATTCGGGCAAGCATATAGCGGTCTCCCAAAATCTGACTTTCGAGCGTTTCTATAACCGCCCTAATATGTGCATCCTGCTCCAGACAAGCCTCGTAAAGGTCTATCAATCGGGAACGGTCGTCGAGTATGGTTCCAAATGTTATATCCTGCCTGACAGATTTATAACGGTTGTTGCGTTCAATCTCACGAACATATTCAGTTATTGTCTTTTTGGAGGTTCGAAATATACTCTCTAAAAGCTCTCCGTTAAAAGAATTTTGGGCTGTAACTACCTGCATGTGTCTGATTTTCTATAAGAATAGCCCCCCTTACGAAAAAAAGTTGAGAGTAAAATCAGAATATCCAGACTAACTTGATAATAATCTTCAAGTTGACAATTACTTATTTGCTTATTATTTGACACTAAATCGTGCTTAAACACCCCGAATCGTGCTGTGTAACTATCTGTATGATAGGTTATTAACTCCGTAAAATTGACTTTTTTCACACTGTTTTAACTATCTTTGCAGCGTATTTTTAACCGTAAAAACAAATATGGATATGAATGGAACATAAAATCCTGACTCCCTACACTTTGAAGTATAGGGAATTTCCGGAATTGCTGTTTGGGAAGTCCGAAAGAGGCATTGTATACTTCGATGCCACCTTTTATGTTACGAAGAAAGGAGACTCACGAAAGCATTCGCCAGTAGATTTCATTCGCAAGTTTGCGCACTGGTTTGACAGTGTAAAAACCACTTATGAGATACCTGACAATGAGGTTGTGATAACGGATGAGGCAACCGGGCACGTATTAATTGACGAATCACTGGCTTTACTTTTTGTGGCATATATTGATCCTGGTTTTGGGGTTTATATGCTGGAACGAGTTTCAGAGATGCTTCTTGACGGTGTAACACTTTCGGACACCCGGATTATGCAAATAGTCAGAGAAAGATTAACGAAAGAAACATTGTCAAATTTAATAGAAGAATTATGAAAAGAAGTGTATTTCATCAACCCAAGCCAGTTTTAATTTTTAACGGAGCATATGTGCTGGTAGGTATCACGCGCTCCATTCGCAGTGCCTCTGAGATATCGGGAGGCAATCCGCAAGCTATCTCGTTTGCGTGTACCGGACGAGCTATTTCTGCGGGGAATTTTTATTATCGTCATATACATCCCGATATTGAGATCGAGATTGCCGATCTGGATACGCTCAAGTTGCAGGATTATGACAAGATGTGTAAAAATGAACGGCGATACCATTCTGTCAGAGAGATGGCTCGACGCAGAAAGATAGCCGAAGACAAACGTAGAAATCATCAAAACGAAGAAGCAAATGGAACAGAACAACAATAAGTTAGGCGTTGTTAAATTTGGAAAAACGCCTATTCGCTTAATATATAGTGACAATAACTCGGTGCAGTGGATTTGTCTGAACGACCTGTTGAAGGCACTTGACCGCACCTGTATGATGGATAATGGTTCTGCAATGCGAATTTGCAGAACCTCCTTACGCATTCCATTTAAGGATGGCGGACGTAATCGTTGGGGTGTAAAACCCTACGATGTGCATAACCTGTTAAGAACTATACGCCCCGAAAATGCTTTGGTGGGTAAAACGTGTGATAGGTTGCAGGAGTGGGTAAATGCTCTGCCTTGTGGTGATATACAAGCCAACAGACCAACTCTGCTTGCTCCTATTGGTGAACCTGTGGTGTTTACATACCAAGACAAATTCCCCAATACATTCAAGAGCGATAGTGGACGTATATATGTTAATGCCACCCAGATGGCAAAGAGTTTTGACAAATTACCATCAACTTGGCTTACGCTTTCGTCCACAACAGAATTCAGAAACTCTTTAGTTCGGGAGGGCAAATCACTTTCTATGGAGAATCAGGTGATGACCACACGTGGGCATTATGGTGCTACGTGGATTGAAGAACCTCTTGCTATGGAGTTTGCTCGTTGGCTCTCTCCCGAGTTTTCAGATTGGTGTAATGAACGAATCAAAGAGTTGGCGACAAAAGGTTATGTATCTATGGCTCCAATGAAGTCTGAATCTCGATATTCATTTGGTGAAGCAACGGGAAATCTGCCGGTTCCTCAAAATTTTGAAGAAGCTTTGGAACTGGCGCTGGAACAAGCTCGGAAAATTCGGGAAGATCAGCCCAAAGTTGAGTTTTATGACTCATTTGTAGAGGATCGGGATCATTTCAAAAGTTCCCGTATTGCCGATGAACTGGAAATTTCTACTGTACAGTTGCATCGCTTTTTGGCCGAGAATAATATTATCCGCTTTGAGGGCTATAGATGGGTGGTTTTAACTCAACATCAAGCACTACAATGCGATGTGCCATATATGTGGGAGAAGAGTGACGGAAAGGTTTATCCGACAGGTTCCGTCAAGCGATGGACTCAGGCAGGACGTGAATATATCATCGAATTATGGCAAGAGCAGCACCCTGAAATATACAGAAAGAAGAAATAGCATGTCAGAGAATATATTGCAGAAAATCGTCCGTAAGACAGGGCGGAAACCAAGTGAGTGCAAATGTCGGGCGTGTAAGAACCAGTGCCGAACTCCTTGTTTGGGGACACCGCAAGATATCTTAAACCTGATAGAAGCCGGATACATAGAGAAGTTAAAACCGACTTACTGGTGTGTCGGTATGGTATTGGGGAAGCTGGATTATTCCATTGCGATGGTTCAGGCTATTCAGACGGAAGAGGGCTGGTGTATCTTTCACGAGGACGGATTATGTCAGTTACACGACTTTGGACTTAAGCCAACTGAGGGGCGACTATCCCATCACGAGATTAAGTCGGAGAACTATGTATTCAGCAAAGGGCTGGCTTATAATGTGGCGAAAGAGTGGCTGAATAAGGAGAATTTTCCTGTTATCCAAGAAATATTCAGTCGCTTTGGGCTGTCGGTTAAAGTGGAGTTACGAAGATAGAGTGAGTGTTTCTTGTATTTTACTGATAATGTGTATTTTATGAAAATATTGAAAGTTCGGCAACTACCATGTATATATAATAATACATATATACCTAATAGTAATAATATAAGAAATAAATATTTTTACAAGGCTTTAGACTTGTAAAAACACATAGGGAGAAAAGGTATTATACCTGAACGTAAGTGAAGGTTAATACCTTTTCGACCCACTATTATTCTTATTCCCTCATAACCATTATAGTTTCCTCGTTAGAGGGAACTATAATGTACTCCCTGTATTACGATAGAGGATAAATAACAAAACACTTTCAGTTTAACCATTTTGTTATTTTATCCACTATCTAAACATACACTTTCAGTTCTCTTTTTACTATTATCTTCCAGTGTAGAGAAAAGAATTATTAAAGATTTAGAGTTATAATCAAACTGAATGTTCCAGATTATCAATTGATTGGATTAGATTATTGTTAAAATCAAAAGGAACAAATGGAAACAGTACAAATCTTCAGTAACCCTAACTTTGGGCAAATCAGAACGATTAGCATTGATGGCGATCCCTATTTTGCCGCCATCGATTTGGCAAAACAACTTGGCTACAAAAAAACTCGCAATGCAATCACCCGGCACGTGGATGCTGAGGACGCCCTGAAACACCGCTCCCTTACCAAAGGTGGGCGACAATTCCTGATTTTTGTAAATGAAAGTGGCATGTATTCTCTAATCCTTGGCTCTCAGTTACCCCAAGCTAAAGCATTCAAGCGTTGGGTAACATCGGAAGTATTGCCTTCAATCCGAAAGACGGGTATGTATAAACTCGAAGCCGAGAATCAGGCTTTGAAGTTAGAAGCACACACGGCGACAAAGGTCATAGAGATGAATGCTCAGTCTATCAGAGAATACGAAGACCGAATTAGTGATCTTAAACGGCGCTTGCAGAGTCGAACGGGCGAACCCTTGTCAAATGGCTATACGGATAGACTTTACACCGTATCTGAAATTGCAAAAATGATGAATATGACCGCCAATTGCCTTAACAAGAAGCTTGAAACAATGGGTGTTCAAACTCGGGAATATGGAACTTGGTATATCACGGAGCGATTTCATAACTATGGCTACACTCGCCTGACAAAATGCAGTCATCTCAACAAGCACGGAGAACGGGTTAATGACTATATTACCAAGTGGACAGAAAAGGGGATGAAGTTTATTCATCAGATTGTTAGCGATATAGACCTCGATTCCATTCATTAAGAGGATTTGGTGTTCAGCAAAATTGAATGTTTCAGATTATCAATTGATTGGATTAGTTTTAACCATAAAAACGATAAAGAATTATGCAAAACGTACAAATTTTCCAGTACAACGAAACCCCGATTTCTTTCTTGATGGGGGATGAAAATAGAATGATTAGTGCTACTGATATGGCCAGATCGTTCGGAAAAGAGGTAAAACAGTGGTTTGATAATGAATCGACTCACGAGTTTATTCATTGCCTTGCCCAAATTAGGGGTGTAAAACCGATAGGGGAAATTAAGACTTCGTTGAGTACCACATCATTAGCACGTAATTATCCATCATTGATAAAGGTTGTCAAGGGAGGAATGCCAGGGCAAGTTAAACAGGGAACTTGGTTAAATGAGGATGTGGCTCTTAAATTTGCCCGATGGTTATCCCCGATGTTCGCCATTTGGTGCAACGACCGTATCAAGGAGTTATTGAGTTTTGGATTGACTGCTACCGAGGAGATGCTCCTGAAAGCTGCAACCGACCCGAGCTTTGTCTTGGCGATGATGGAGCATATCAAAGAGAGCCGAGAGAAAAATAGACTACTCGAAGAGCAGAACCGACTGTTAGCGGAACAAGCCGAGCAAAATGCCACGAAGGTGCAGTTCTACGATAACTTGCAACAGATTCGGCAAAAAGACGAGGCTGGAAAAATCCACAATGTCAGTAAGATTGCCAGAGAGCTCGGTATGTCACCTGCCGGATTAAACAAACTGCTTATCAGACGGGGTTTGGTAATCAAGATTGACGGCTCGTGGTACATTGCCGACAAATACAAAAAATCGGGTTATGCGGTTGAACGTAAGACGTTATCAAAAAGGCTCAATGAAGACGACGAGATGGTTCCAACGGAAATCACCTATCTGGCGTGGACAAGCAAAGGACGGGAGTTCATCTTTTCGTTAATCGAGAAATAGACCTTCGAACTGACCGAAAATATAAAATCACACACCTCATCGGCGGGCAAAGCGTAACAGCTTCTGCCCGCATTTTTGTTTTAACCCATTCGAGATAAAAGTGTCTATTCTATCCCAAAGGCATTTTTATGGATACAGAAAATTTTCAAAACATACTTGGAGAAGCGAAAAGCGGAGAGGTGGCTACCATTCGTTTCTTCGGCAAGGTAACCGAAGAGTCTACCTCCCAGTTCAACGCCGAGTTCGATTTTTTGGAGAACTGCGTGCGTCCCTCTTTAATTCGAGTGCTTATCAACTCTGAAGGTGGTTCAGTGCTCTTCGGTATGACCACCTATTCGACAATCAGCAACTCCAAAATACCGACCGAATGTGTTATCGAAGGCATTGCCGCCTCGATGGGTTCCATTATCTGGGCAGCGGGTGATGTATCACTGATGCGTGACTATGCCATCCTGATGATTCATAACCCGTTCCAACCGAGCGAAGATGATACCGAGAAAGAAGCTTCGGACTTGGTGAAAGCATTTACCAAGCAGATTGAAACGATCTATCGCAAACGCTTTGGGCTCAAAGCCGAACACATTCGCTCGATTATGAGTGGAGAGGCGGACAAAGACGGAACATTCTTCGATGCAGCAGCTGCTGTCAAAGCGGGTATCATACCAGCTGCCAATATTCTACATACTTCCAAGCAGATTTGCGACAAGGTAAAATGTGAACTTTCGGGATTGGAAGACACCTCTCGCATACAAGATTTGATGCAGGAAATCAGTGCTACTCTTCCGCCCGAGATAGATATTAAACCTTTTGAAGTTCAAATCCCTAATCTATCCCAAACAGATAATATCCAACGCATGAGTACAGAAAAGAACAACTCTCCCGAGTATGCCGCAGTAGCCGCAACATTGGGAATGAAAGAAAATTACGAGGTCAAAGATGTGATGGCTCGTATCAACTCCTTGGTGGCTGTCGAGGCAAAACTGAAAGAGACGGAAAAATCTCTGACTGATGCCCAGACCGTAATAGCCGGGAAAGATGCGACAATCACAAATCTGCAAAAAGATCTCTCTACTGCCACGACATCTCTTACCACTTACCAACAAAAGGAAGCTGACGAGAAAAAGGCAAAGAACGAGACAATAATCGAGGCAGCTATCGTAGCCGGTAAAATCTCCCGAGAGACAAAACCCGACTGGCTGGCAATGGCTGAGAGTAATCCAGAACTGGTCGAAAATACATTGAATGGTATTCCGGAGCGAGAGCAGATTTCCAAGGAGATATCCTCTGACCCTGCCAATATTCAAGCCGCCGCTACTGCCACGAAAACAGTCGAGCAGAAGATGGCCGAGAAAGTAACGCAGGTGGTTGGTGAAAATTTTGAATTCAAAAAGATGAAGTAACACAACCCCAATCAATTGAAGTGTCGTGAGGGACACAACATCCGTATACAGCGCATACGGTAGTGCAGATTAAGCTGAGGAAAAAAAGAATAATCAAAAACTATCATAAATGGCTGATACAGTAACATTTTTACAGAATGGATATAACGGTGAGGTACTCGAAGACTTGCTCACCTACACCGCCCAAGGTAACGACACCTACAAGGAGGGTCTGATCCATATCAAAGCCGGAATACAGCACAAGTACACGCTTCCGGCAATCAAACTCGGAGATATTATTCAGGATAATGTGCCGACCCCCACATCTAATCACGGAGCTAAAGGTGCAAATGGCGAGAATGAGTACACACTCACGGAGCGTTATCTCGAACCTTCTGACTTTATGGTCTATTTGGAGTTCAATCCAAGAGACTACGAAAAGTACTGGAAGTTCGCACAGCCAGATGGCAATCTGGTGTTCCGCGAACTCGACCCCAAAGTTCAGGCAACGATGCTTCGTCTGTTGATGGACAAAAAGAACGAATATATCGGCAACGCTATCTGGACTGCTGCCAAAGGAGGTGCTGCCAGTGCGGGAATAACGGCTCCGTCAGACTCAATCCTTATTGGTCGTGGCAAGGAGAAGTATTTCGATGGCGTGGTGAAGCGCATCATTGACAACGTGAACGCGACAGATGCCGAAACTGTAGCCGGTGGTCAGTGTATTGTCTCGGGCAATGCCGAACTGACTGACGGAGCAGCGGTGGAGAAAGCCCTTTATGCCATGTGGAAAAAGTGCCCGAAACAGATCCGTAAAAAAACCAGTCTGGCATTTGTCATCGGCTGGGACGCTTGGGATGCTTACGACCAGTACATCTCTGACAAGCAGGTGAAATATTCGGAGAATACCGAGGTGAACCGCTACCGCTTCAAGGGTAAGAAAATCATTCCTATTGTCGGTATCCCTGAACACACCATCGTGTTGGGTGAGTTTTCAACAGGTATGGAGTCGAATCTTTGGATGGGTGTCGATTATGCGAACGATGCGGAGGTGTTGAAAATCGACCGCCTGCAATCTAACTCCGAGCTCTTCTTCTTTCAAATGCGAATGAAGATGGACGTGAACATCGTCCGTCCGGGGGAAATCGTGGTGCATACAGCCTATAAAAAGACGGTCTAATACACTCACTTTAATTCATCAACAGGGAGGTGGATAATCTCCATCTCCCTTTCTAATTCAAAAAATCATGGCTAAACAGAAAAATCAGATAGAAGAAATTGAAGCTCCGGTGGAGGGAGCAGAGACCTTTCAAGAGTTGGAGCAAAACACTACACTTGACACACCCCAACAGGAGCCGCAAAGCCCACCCACCCCTGAAAAAAGGGAGACGAAACAAGTGGCGACGCAACCCGACAGCTTCACACTTGAAATTCTTAAATCATTCCCGACGAATGAGTCTCTTTATGTGGATAAACACGGAGGAGCTTTTACTGCAGATACACCAAAGCCCATCCGAGGTGGTGCGGTGCTTTACAAAAACCCATTTTACAAACGATAAATCATGGCATTAGGAAATGTAATCATAAAAGACGTTGACGGGAATATCCCGTACAGCGGCGTGTCCGGTCAAGAGAAAGTGACGGGGTTGCTCTTTGATGTGTCGCTCCAACCTGACCTCTTTGCCGCAGGATATGGTAAGAATAACGAAAGCAAGCTCAAACTGGGCGATGTCTTATATGTCACCAACTTCAAATCGGCAACGAAGGACTTTGGCATTATAGAGCGAGTGGAAACTACGGAGGATGACGAAAATAACGTCAATTTTCTGCATGGCATTCCTGCTTATCACATTCGAGAGTTCTTTCGAATGAGTGGTAATGTCGATGGCAACGGTAAACTATACGTGATGTTTGCCGACTGCTCCGCCTCGTGGGATGCAATTGATGTGATGCAACGAGTTGCAGGAGGAACGATTAACCAGCTTGGCGTATGGACCGAACAACCGCTCTGGAAGCTCAACGGTGCGGAGGAAAAATATAACCTAAATATTGTCAAGACTTTGAACGGCAAGGCGGTGGCGATGGCCGACCAACATCAACCTCTGTCGGTTATCCTTTCGGCAAATCCATCGAATACTGGAAGCACCACCAGTGAAGGCAAACAGATTAACTTGAATAAGATTCCGACAGCTATTTGCGAGTCAAGTCGTATATCTGTAATCTTTGGTCAGGCTCGCAGTTCGAAAGTGCTAACAATGCAGAAACGTAATGCCAATAACACACCAGTGGGTTTTATCGGTGCGATGCTGGGTGCTATTGCCCGTGCGAATGTGCAGGAGTCGGTTGCGTGGGTGAAGATGTTTAACCTGTTCGACGATGAGTTTCAAGATATTGAACTGGGTTTTGGGGACATTAATCTTACAGCTGAAGATGAGTTTGTGAGCTTGAATATGTACGAGTCGCTTTCCCCTGTCCTTCTGGATGACCTTGATGAGAAGGGCTACATCTTCCCGATGAAGTATGCAGGTAGAGAAAATGGTATCTACATCAGTAAAGACCAGACTTGTTCTGTCGGCGATTACCGTACCATTGCCCGTAATCGCACTATCAATAAGAGCCGTCGTGCGGTAAGAGCTGCATTACTACCATACGTAAACTCTCCTTTAATGGTGAATCCGGCAACGGGATTTCTTGCGCCCTCTAAGATTTCGGCATTCAAAACACTCATTGGGGATATCCTTGCCAAGATGCAGGCTGCGCAGGAAATCAGCGGTTATGCCGTAACTATTGATGCCAATCAGAATGTGCTCATTGACGACACGCTTCGCATATCTTATGTGATTGTTCCGGTAGGTGTTGCAACGAAGATTTACGTTGAAGAGGGCTTGTCACTAACCGCTAAATAAGAGAAACTATGCCTATAATTAATAATGTAGCGTACTCGTGGTCGATGATAACCCTCTCATCAACCGCCCTTGGAATAGAGGAAGGAAGTACCACGCTTGAGGGAGTTTCCGGTATCAAGTGGAACAAGAAACGTAAAATTGAATCTAACTACGGTATGGGCGGCAAGCCAGTAAGCCGTGGGTTCGGAAATATATCCTATACGGCATCCATTACAATGGACTATGCCACCCAACAGATGCTTCGTTCAACGTATGGTAGCCTGATGGATATTGGAGAGTTCGACCTGATTGTCAGCTTTGCTAATCCAATGGCATCGGACGACTGGACTACCACCACCGTAACGCTCAAAGGCTGTATTTTCTCCGAGGATGGGATGGAGTCTCAGCAGGACGACACCAACATTACCAAGGAGTTTGACTTGAACCCCTTTGATATTCAAATTGGCGATGGTATGTAAATTTTTACATACCATCGCTTATGTAAACAAATAGAATATGTAACCTTTTTCGGATAAGTATCGGTCAATCAAAATATACTTTCTGAAAAAGGTTACATAATATTTAGTTGTTTTTGTATTAGGAGACAACAACTTTGCAGTCTTTTTCTTCGTAGCAACTTTGTAAATTAGTATCTTGCAGCCAAATATAAACAACATGAAAACAATACTTGATTATTATGCGGTAATTGATAACTCTGAGTTTAATGGAATAACTGACGATGACGTTATTAATTTACTTCCTCAGCATGAATCTAAGCATCCAGATTTTCTTGCCAGTGCTCGAGAATGGATGGCTTTTAAGATTCGGAAGTCGTTCGATTATCAAAACGATCCAACAAAAGGAACAGTGCATGGACTATCTTGGATGACTGCCGGCAAAGGAAGTAATGAAGTCGGAGAAGAAATAGACATATATGTACCAGATGTAAGGGAGTTAAAACAGGACGATTTTGAGTATTACGAAAATCGCTATAAGGCTTGTTCTGGCCTCTTCCCTAAAATAGAATATGGGTTGTTAGTGTATTTTGGACAGGCAACACCTTTCTCTAAAAGGAATGATTTTAAGTCTGAGTTAGGATTGAAATTGACCGAGTTGGCAAAAAAATACTGGGACAAATCCTTGGAGGGAGGAGAACACAATCACAACTTCCAACATTACTTTAGAATTCTCAAATTAGCGTTCCATATTTTCCAAAAGGCCAAACTTACGACAGAAATAGAGACCTTATGTACAGAAATTATTGATAAACACACTAACTGGGATATACACAGGAGCGATTCTCTGCGAGGCATGTTGGATCTTTCAGGATTAATGACTGAGAACTTTTCCTTGTTCAAAAATAAGGTTGACTTCAATAATATTATAGCAAAAAATATGAGTGCAGCCAATGAGTTACAAAAAACATACACATGGGGAGCTATTTACATTGTAGACCAATGTATATCCATAAGGAACAAACAAAATGCTGATTATAAAGATTTAGTTCACTACAAAGCTGAATTGTTTGAAAAAATGGCTGGAGAAAGAACTGAAAAACTTGTATGTCTCACTTTTATCGAAAATGCTCTGCGATTTTATAAAATTGCAAAAGACTCGGCAAAAGTAGCGGGAATGGAAGCTGCTTATATGGCTACACGGAGCCAGATAACCTTAAATTCTGAATTTACTGAGTTTCCGACAGAATATATAACCGAAGTTACAAATATGATATACGAAATAATAAAAACATCAGACGAAAGAGGTATTCTTACTGAGTTAATGGACTCAAGATGGTTTAAGACCACAGAACAAATACAAGCTCAGGCTGAAATTAATTATAGTGGAAGCATAGTGCCTTTAGTTGCTACTACTGTAATAAAAGATAAATTCGGCAACACGGTTGATAAATACATTACTGATGATGAAATAAAGGATATGTTCTTCTGGCAAGAATATGGGTTTTCATATCAAATAGGTGTACAGAACCTTCATCAATTCATAATTGAAGCTTTCAAAGCAAAAAAAATATCTTATGACCTTTTCATAGGTTATTTTGAAGGAACATGGTATAACGAACCCATTACTCGTACTTATTATGGAGATACTGTCGATGTTAGGGTTTTGGAGGTCCTACGTCCGGGTTTAAAACTATGCTTCGATGAACTTAAAGCAGCCATGAATGATCTGGTAAATTACCATTTTGATTATATTACAGTCACTGATACACTAACGGTAAAAATCGAGTCAATTTTACGTTTGTATTGTGAAAGAATAGGCATTGCGACAATGAAACCGCGCGAAAAGTCTGGAGTGGCACTGGTTATGGAAAAACTAATGGATGATCTATTGAGCGATTTGAAAGACACACCTGAAAAGCCAACTGGATTCAAGGAAGAGGATAGATTACTCCTGAAATATGTGTTGACTCTGAAAGGGCATAATTTAAGAAACAGGGTTGCTCATGGATTGATGGATGCGTGTGAATACAATTTTCCTAACATCGTGATACTGTTAGTTATACTGTTGCGATTGAGCAATTATTTTAAATAATCAAGGTTAGAATACCAATAACAACTTTTTAGGCTATATTGTATTAGAAGGCAGCAACTTCGCTGCCTTTTTTAATACTATTAGCTTATGAATACAGTTTGCAAACCATTTGATGAGTTGACTCTTGGAGCTTCACAATATCTTCGCAATATGGGAAGATCAGAGGAGTCAATTCGAATTTATCTCTGGGCATGGGGTCGATTCCACAGATTCATGGACGACCACCACATTCGAGAGTATAGAGAAGAGGTCGTGATGAAATACATTAAATCGACTTATGGGCAGTCTGAAATCCAGAACCTTACCCACTATCAAAAGGATCATCTTCGGCAGTGTATTTGTCTAATTCAATTCCACGATACTGGCGAGATCCCGATTTATATTGACCGAAAACCTAAGTATGAGATAACAGATGCGTTTCGATCAGTAGTAGACGAATATCTGGACCACAAAAAGTCTATGAGAGTATCGGACATTACACTGAAAGCTCATAGATGGCATCTTTACCAATTTTCTGACTATCTGATATCAAGAGAGGTTCAGTCCATCGACTTCCTATCGCCATTGGAACTGATGTACTACGCATCTGAAATATTCCCAGACGAACCAGCTGCAAAAAATCAGTCGCTAATCGTTGTCAGGCGATTCTTAAACTACTTGTATGATAAGGGATATATTAAACGCAATCTATCGCAAGTAGTTCCCAAAGACAATTATCGCCAACAGGCAAAGCTCCCATCTGTTTACACAAAGGATGAAATCAGGCAAATTCTCCAATCAATAGATCGTTCAACGTCCATCGGCAAGAGAAATTATGTAATAATTTTACTCGCAGTTCGACTTGGGATGAGAGCTTCGGATATTTGTGCTCTCAAATTTAAGCACCTAAATTGGTCTGAAAGCAAGGTCTCTTTCACGCAGATGAAAACAGGCAGAGATGTTTCGTTACCATTACCATCCGAAGTAGGTGAAGGAATCATTAATTATATCAAGAATGGTCGTCCGATTTCGAATGAGAAAAGTATTTTCCTTAGCCCCCGATACCCTCATCATCCAATCGAACGCGAGGGTATAACCCATATGGTTAGGAAAATCATCGCTTCGTCTGGTGTAAAGATCGGCAATCGCAAAAGCGGTCCCCATGCTATGCGACATTCTATGGCCAATAATATGATAAATGGAGGTACGACTCTGCCAGTAATAGCAGAAGTTCTCGGTCACGCAAGTGTTCAGACATCGATGAACTATTTAAGGATCGACATGGAGTCTATGAGGCAATGTTCGATGGAGGTTCCTTTGGTTCCAGTGTCGTTTTACGAACAGAAAGGAGGAGAGTTTTATGGCTAATTTTAATATCAAAAACTATCGCAACAGCGTCTTATCTCCTTTTATAAGGGACTTTATCCGAGTCAAAAAAGGGCTTGGATATAAGGCTGAACGTATCGAAATTGGTCTGTGGGCATTTGATACATGGACACATCATAAGGGCAATAAGGAAATCGCATTACCAAAAGAACTTGTAGAGGAATGGTGTTCCAAAAGACCTAATGAGGCTATCACAACGTGGAGCCATCGAGTTAATTATATTCGCCAACTATCCACCCACTTGTTTAATCTCGGTTATGATGCCTATATTCCTTCTGTACTCCAGGTCAGACGCGAGATAGTAGTGCCATATATTTATACGGATACAGAACTGGAAGCAATCTTCAATGCGACGAACATCCTTGTGCAAAAGCGTTCTCATCCATGTTACGGACTATTTTCCGTTCCTACTTTGATTCGTATGCTTGCCGGAACTGGTATTAGGCTTGGTGAAGCTGTGAATCTGCTTGACGAAGATGTTGACCTTGAAAATAATTGTCTCACGTTAAGAGATACTAAGAATGGTACTGAGCGCTTAGTCCCTATTTCTGAATCTCTTTCGGAAGTTTGCAAGCAATATAGAGATTATAAATCTCTACTTCCTTATATTCACAGTAATACATTCTTTGTAAAACTAAACGGAACCAAATGCACTAATCAATCATTCGGGCATTGGTGGAATCAGATATTGAAAATAGCAGGTATTCCTCATCTTGGGAAACAACGAGGACCGAGGATACATGACCTGCGACATACCTTCTGTGTCAAATCAATGGCTCGACTCGCCAGAGAAGGCAAAGATTTGTATTATGTCATGCCTATCCTCTCAATGTATATCGGTCACATGTCTCTAAAAGCTACAGACAAATATGTTCGCCTGACTTCAGAAATGTTCCCCGAACTGTTGAGCCAGACCGATAGTATATGCACGTATATTTATCCTGATTTCAAAAGAATATAAGCTATGAAACCTACAAAATTTGCAAAATATCTATCTGAATATCTAAACGTCTACCTTCCTAACGAGAGAGGTTACTCGACAAACACAATTTTTTCTTACCGCGATAATATGCTGTTATTTCTCAATTTCATGCGAGATAAATACCGTGTAGGAGCAGACAAAATAGATTTTAAAGACATTACCCAAGAACGAGTCACAATGTATCTCGACTGGCTTGAATCAGAACGCAAAAGCAGTGTGTCTACACGCAACTCAAGACTTTCAGCATTGCATGCCTTCTTCCGCTTTTTACTATATCGGTCACCCGAACAACTACACGAATGGCATAGGATATTATCCATCAAAGTAAAGAAAACCTATACAGCGAGTGTGGTTTATCTGACATCTGAGGGGATGAAGCTTCTTCTTGAGCAACCTGATACGACCAAAACCAAAGGAAGGCGCGATTTAGCATTGTTGTCATTGATGTATGAATGCGCGGGGCGTGTCCAAGAAATTGCAGATCTTACACCTTCGTGCGTACACTTTGGCAATCCATCTACCCTCAGAATTAGAGGAAAAGGTAATAAAACACGTCTTGTTCCGATATCTGAGCAAGGTGCGAAATTACTTCGGCACTATATGAGTGAAACAGGGCTGTTAAATGGCTGGGCAAATGAACAACCTCTTTTCAATAATGGTCAGGAGGACAAATTGTCTCGGATGGCTATCTCTAATATTGTAAAAAAATATGCAGTTCGGGCACGTACAATCAATCCGTTAGTTATACTTGAAGGTATTAGCCCTCATTCTATCCGGCACTCAAAAGCGATGATGTTGCAGGAAGCAGGAGTGAACTTAATTAGCATTCGCGATTTTCTTGGCCACTCTTCGGTAACAACAACAGAGATATACGCCCGAATCAATAATCGACAGAAATTAGAAGCCATTGAGAAAACCTCTCTATCTCCCGATCCGGACAAATTACCGGTGTGGCAGAGGAATAAAGGACTTCTTCAATGGCTCGAAGGGCTTGGCAAGTAAAAAATTATGTAAACCTTTTAGGATGTGTAGTTTTGAACTATAAGTAGTTATCTTAAAAGGTTTACATATTCTAAATGTTTACATAAGCGATGGTATGTAAATTTTTACATACCATCGCCAATTTGAATATCGAACGGGTTTAAGTCAAACTCCTTGGTGATATTGGTAT
>CAZHEY010000008.1:0-92728 GCA_964532025.1 uncultured Alistipes sp.
AAAGTAATTTGTTGTATGTCAGTAGATAAGTGCGATTTTAAGGGGCGACTAAGTACAAGTGTCTCTTCGGCTTGCGCAGCAAGTCGGCAGTCCGCAGCTCCGCCCTGCGGAGGACTGCTATTTCGCGTTGCTCAATAGCCGCCCCCGCGAGCTGCTGACTGAAAAAATGAGATATAAGGAGTTTGCGACCTCTCGACAGGCTCGAGGATCGGGAACCGACAAGCCACAGCGACCTCTCGACAGGCTCGAGGATCGGAAACCGACAAGCCACAGCGACCTCTCGACAGGCTCGAGGATCGGAAACCGACAAGCCACAGCGACCTCTCGACAGGCTCGAGGATCGAGAACCAACAAGCCACAGCGACCTCTCGACAGGCTCAAGGATCGAGGACGATTCTGCACCGCACATTTGCGACCTCTCGACAGGCTCGGGGATCAAGAAGCAAATCCGCCCCTTCGCGCAAAACAAATCCGCACCCCCAGACGACAAAAGCCGACGTTAAAACGTCGGCTTTCGAGCTTGTTCGTTGTCTTTTTCGAGTTTATCATCCTCGTCCCAGTCAAACCACGGAAAGTCGTGGCGGCCGTTGAGCGAGAAACGCGTGTAGGTGATCGGCAGCCCCATACCGAGGAAACGTTGCTCGTAGGCCGTTTTGACCGACAGCACTGCATCGGCATATCCCGACCCGTAGATATCGTCGTTCGACACCTCACACGGCAGCCCGTAGTGACGAATCACCTCGGCGGTATAGCCAAAGAGGTGTTTCGAATCGGTTTTGAGGTTAATCCAGCCGTCCGGACGCAGCAACGCCGCATAATAGTCCAGAAACAGCGGCGAGGTCAACCGCTTTTTGGCACGGCGTGTCTTGAGTTGCGGATCGGGAAAGGTAATCCAGATCTCCGACACCTCGCCCTCGGCAAAAAGGCTATTGATAAACTCCACGCGCGTGCGCAGAAAACCGACATTGGGCAACTGGCGTTCGGTTGCCGTCTTGGCACCACGCCACATGCGTGCGCCTTTGATGTCGATGCCGATGTAGTTGCGCGACGGGTCGTGCTCGGCCAACGCCACGGTGTACTCGCCTTTGCCACAACCCAGTTCGAGCACAATCGGGTGATCGTTATGAAAAAAATCACGATGCCAATGCCCCTTCAAGGGGTGATCGTTGCCGAATACGGCATCGAATTCGGGTTGTATGAAACAGTCGAACGTCAGATTCTCACGGAATCTGCGGAGCTTGTCTTTGCCCATATCGGAAATTATTCGCTTTTTACAAAATTAATACCCACCGCCTCGACTCCGCGAACGGGTCGTACCGGTGTAATTTGGATCGTATAAACGCCCAGCCGATCCCAGCGGATGCGTTCGCGGTAGGTAACCGTCACCTCGCCCGAAAGCGGTGCTGGCGTCACCTGCGGAGGGACAACCAGCCGTAGGTTCTCCTCGCAACGCAACGAATCGGGGGTCGTAGTCATCACCGACAAAGTCAGCGTATCCTGCGAAAATCGTTCGTTGCAACGCAGAAAAATCACAGCATTATGCAACGTCACCGTATCGGCATTGTCCACCCGGATTGCAACCGAGGTGTCCCAGATTCCATCGCGCACATCGACCGCTACGCAACGACAAGGCGTCACACAGCCGCTCATCAGAAGCATCGCCACGCAAAACACGGCGAGACAGACAAACCCCCTCCGATACCGCACGACCTGCTATTTTTCGGTTGAGCCGCCCGATGCGGGGGCATTATCACCTCCGCTCCGGCCATTATTCGAACCGCCTTCGCCGTTTGCACCCCCATTGCCGTTGCCGCCATTGCGACCACGGTTACGGTTGTTGCGTCCGCGACCACGGTTGTTATTCTCCTTGTTGCCCCCGTTTTCGCGAGGTTCTTTGTTGGTGGCGTTCTCACGAGGTTCTTTGGTGCCCCCATTGTTCGCCTCACGACGTTCACCGCGCGGACGCTCAGCGGCCACACGGGGCTCACCACCGTTTTCACGCGGACGCTCGGCATTCTCTTTCGGACGATCACCGCGCCGTGGCCGACGATCCTGCCGCGGGTTGTTGCGGCCAGCGGCATCCGCCGACCGATTTCCACGTCCTGCCGGTCGAGCTGCGCCCTCCGGCGCGACTTCGGCCGACTGGCTCTCGGTCGTAGTATTTTGCTCATCACGCTCACCGCGGTTGCGGTTGCGACCGCCGCGCTTACGCCGTTTCGACTGATCGAAACGCGTGATACTATCCTCCTCCGAGCGGTAAGTCGGCACTTCGGCCTCGGCACTCACCACGTCGGCATGTTGCAGCTGATCGACCTTCTTTCCCTGACGGTTGAGTGCCATGATTTCGCGCACGCGTGCCACCGAAAGTGTCGTCACGTTGACCATCGCATCCTTGCTCGATGAGAAACTCAACGTTCCGGCCAGCACGTCGCTCTTGACCAAGAACCACTCGCCATCCAGGGTTTGCAACGGTTCACGCAGACGCGGAAAATCCTTGCGTGCATCGACATAGGTGTCGTACTCGTACATCATGCAGCACTTGAGTTTCGAACATTGTCCGGCCAGTTTCTGGGGGTTGAGCGAAATATCCTGCACGCGGGCAGCACCCGTCGTGACACTCGAGAAGCTCGACATCCACGAAGCGCAGCACAGCTCACGCCCACACGCGCCCAATCCGCCGATACGTCCGGCCTCCTGCCGCGCCCCGATCTGCTTCATCTCGATCCGGATGTGGAACTGCTCGGCAAAAACCTTGATCAGCTCACGGAAGTCAACGCGTTCGTCTGCAATATAATAGAAAATGGCCTTGATCTTATCGCCCTGATACTCCACGTCGCCGATCTTCATATTCAGCCCCATGTCGGCAGCAATCTGCCGCGAGGCGATCATCGTCTCGTGCTCCATGGCAATGGCCTCCTGCCACCGCTCGATGTCGTAGGGTTTGGCCAGCCGATAGACCTTCTTGAATTCGCCGTTGAACGGGTTGAATCCCGTGCGGCGCATCTGCCGGGCAACCAGATCTCCCGTCAGCGAGACCACCCCGATGTCGTGTCCAGGCGACGATTCGACCGCCACGATATCTCCGGGCTTCAGCGACAGGTTATTGGCATTCTGGAAGAACGAACGGCGCGTATTCTTGAAACGCACCTCGACGATATCGGTCGGGATATTTGCCGGAAAATCCTCCAGCCATGCGCTTTCGTGGAGCTTCGAGCACCCCTCGCAGGGCTTGGCTTCGCACTCCGAGCCACTGTCGCAGAACGAGCAGCCTCGGCCGATTTCAGGCTTAAAATGTTTGGTATGTTGCGTATCGGAATCCATAGTAATAGGTATATTTCGTGTAAAGTTACGCTTTTTTTTTAATTTTCGGCGTGCAAACGTCGAAAACTATGCCGGATACGAACGATCATCAGCAACGCCGCCATGGAGAGGCCAAAGGTAAATCCGACAAACAGCCCCTCGGGGCCCATGCCGAGCGTGAACCCGAAGAAGTAACCGACCGGGACGTTGAGCAACCAATAGGAGATCAATGCGATCGGCATGATGATCTTCACATCCTGAATGCCGCGCAGGATACCCACCGAGACGTTTTGCACGCCATCCGAAAGCTGAAACAGTGCCGAGAAGATCAGCAGCGCGGAGGTGATTTCGATCACCTCCGCATTCGAGGTAAACAGCATCGGGATATAGTGGCGCAAGGTAATGAAGACCACCGCCGCAAGCGCATTCCACGCCAGCACAAGGTGATACGACGCCTTGGCCGCCAACGCCATCTCTCCGATCGCGCGCACGCCATAGCCGTGCGACACGAGAATCGTCGTTGCCGCGCCGATCGACATCACGATCATGAAGGCGCAGTTACACAGCGTGATCGCGATCTGGTTGGCACTCATCGTCTCCGCGCCGAACCACCCCATCATGATGCTGGTAGCCACAAACGCCGACGACTCCAGAAACATCTGCATCGAGATCGGGAAGCCCATGTGCAACAGCTTCTTGATCGTTGCCCACGAATAATTTCGGGGCGAGAACCCCTCCAGATAAGCGCGGTATTTATCGCGCGAATAGAAGTAGCCGATCATCAGGATCGGAGCGATCATGCGCGCCAGCAACGTACCCAGACCTGCGCCCACAGCTCCCATCTCGGCGAAGCCCAAATTACCGAAGATAAAGACCCAGTTGAAGCCGATATTCGCGGCATTGCTGACGATCGTAGCCACCATTTCGACCTTGGTATTCCCCACGCCCTCAAGGAATTGCTTAAAGGCAAAGAAGAGCATGATAAACGGCATGCTATACACCAGCATGCGGTAATAGGGAATTGCCATATCGACCACCTCTTCGGGTTGTCCGAGGTGGTACATGAGCGGAACGATAGCCAGCTGCACGGCCGACATGACCAGCCCCAACGCCGTATAGAACAGGATGCCGTTTTGCAGCAGCCCGGCCGACTTGCGGCGATCGCCCTGCGCGTAGAGTTCGCCCACGAGCGGCGTGAGTCCCAGCGTAATGCCGATACCGGCGATAAAGAGGATGAAATAGACTGCGCCACCAAACGACACAGCGGCCAACGGCACCGGATCGTCACCGCCGTAGTGACCGACCATCAAGTTGTCGGCAAATTGCGTCAGGATCTGCCCCAACTGCGTAAGTACCACCGGGAATGCCAGCCGCAGATTGGATTTGTATTGATCCTTATAAGTTGAAAATTTATACATATTTTATTATTGGGATGCAAAGATACGAAAAGCCGAGCGCAGAAGCAAACAAAGTTTAATTATGCCGAGGCGAAGTATCTAAGGCGCAGCCAAAGATACGAATAATTCTCGGCGTTGCTACAAAAAGAACGGAACTCCTCGGAAGGAATCCCGTTCTCTTATGCACTGCAACAGCATTACCTCGCGGCAATACGGCAGTATTTGTCGTAGCGTCCTATTACATCGTCCACATAAGCGCGCGTCTGGCGCACTCCGGTGAATCGGCCGCATCTGACCACCTCGTTCTCGTAATACTCCGGATCTGATTTCAGATCCAAATAACGAGCCACAACCTCCCAGGAATTGGGATTTTCGCCGTGATATTTCGCCAGCCGACGTGCATCGGCAACGTGCCCCACACCCGAGTTGTAGCAAGCAAGGATGATACTCATCCGATCTTTTTCGGGGGTCTCGACCGGAAGCTGCACCGAAGAGATGATCTTCGAGAGGAGCTTGTTAGCCAGCCAGACATTGGTTCTGGGGTCGCCGATCTGCTCGGCCGGAACGTCGAACTGACGTGCCACCGAAGGCATGATCTGCATCAGTCCCTTGGCTCCGCATCGCGAAACGATGTCGGGCGTAAAGCGGGATTCGTGGTAGGCAATGGCACTCATCAGTCGCCAATCGTGCCCCTCCTCTTCGCTGACATTCCGGAAAAGGTTGTCGTAAGCAGAGATAACAGGTTTGTTCTCCTCGTAATACGACCTTTCGCTCACGGTTCGGCTGGAAGCTGCTGCTCCCGCCGTACTTCCGAAACGAGCATTAAACCCGTAAAAAGTGGTCAATAATGTTAAGAACGCAAACGTTAAAACGGTCTTTTTAAGCATAAAAATTGGTGTTGCGGGCAGTTCATACCGCACAGAAGATGACGCTAATCATAGAATCCCCACGAGATGCCCAACTTGAACATGCCCGGATTGAGCGGATAACCCGCTGCGGAGAAATACTCTCCGTTCCCGAACAGCCCTTTGTTGACATGCTGATATTTCACGAATATCCGCATTCTCTTCCACTTTCCCATTACGAAGGCGTCCATGTAGGGATAGTTCCCCACCTCGACGTCGCGTTGGTTGTAATACGCCGACAATGCCGGGTTATAACCGGGCGCATAATACCGAGTATTATAGCGACCGTCCAAACCGATCTGAAGACGCAAAACATCGCGCACAACCCAGAACTCGTAATAATACGAAAGGAAGGCGCTCAAAAGTGGAACGGGTACAACTTCTTGATTCGTACTCCACTGTAACAATACCCTATTATCCAAATGAAGTCCGCCGAGGCGGAAATCTTTGCGAGCATACACACTCGTGAGGCTAACGTTTCCGCTGTTCTGGGCGATGCGGCTGTCCGCGCCGTAGTAGATTTTGTCGGACACAACGCCCTGCCATGCTCCCGCTTCGAAAGCGAAATCAGGGACAGAAAATTTAACCTCGAATCGAGTTTCATTCTCCTTATTCAAAGGAGTGGACCACACAAAGTGGTTCGAGAATAGATTCTCCTGCCAATAGTTCGGCGAGCGACGCTCCAGCGAGAAGCTGCCTTCGAGAATCAGGGGGTGTCTGCGGATGAATCCCGTCAGCGCAAGATGTGCGCCCACGGAGAGATCTCCGCCTCGATAGCCCGACGGGTAGAACTTGAGGTTCGCGTCCCAGTCGATATATTTTTTCATTTTTCCGCTCACCGATCCGTAAGCGAAATAGCTGGTCTTATTGACCTTCGTATATTTTCCCGACAGGTAGTCGTCGGGGATAAATTGCGAATAGGTATGCAGGTCGATCCCCACACCGGCATCAATCGTACCGACCACGCCGTTGCGATCCCACGGCTGCACCTGCACGAAAAAGCGGTTGGAGATGTTGCGCTCGTAGATCGAGTCGCGCGTTTCGAAGGGGTTGACATACCAATGTTCGTAATACGAGAGTGTATCGGGGATAAACTCGCCGTTCTCGCCCCGGTGGGCGCGTTCGTTGATATAGGTCGATTTCTTGTCGGAGTAGATCTTGCTCCACGAGTTGTACTCGAAGGCATGACCGACGTAGACCACCGAGAGATCGGCAAGCGAGAAATCGTCCTGCGTGACGCGTTGCAAAGGCAGGCCATAGGTTTGGGTGATGAAAAATCCGTTGTTGCGGTAGACATTCTTCGCTTGGGCATCGGCGAGCTTCATCGGCACACCCGAGGGCATCTCGAAGGTCGTATCGGCAACCGCCCACGTTCCCACAACACCACCGTTTTCCTGCTGTTCGATGTGGTTGTTGTAGTAGGCCGCATGCACCGAATAACGCTTGCCCGTATGGCTGACGGCCACCGAAATGTTGTGATTTTTCGTCCGCGACCAGACGTATTGGCCGCGCGTGCCGCGCGACTTGTAGTCGACATTGAAACCCGTCGTCGGCGAGATATTCTGCGCGTGCATGATGCCGAAGTTCTCCTCGCGGAAACGCTTCTGCCCCGATTCCTCGTAACTCATGCGGATCATCGGCCGCTTGGTGTTGTAGAAGGGCACGTTCTCCATGGTGTAGGTATAGGCGTAGTAGGGGCTCGCGAAGCTGAAGTTGAAATCCTGCGGTCGTCGGAAATAGTTGAGCGGCACGGAAGTCTGACCCAGAGCACCCTGCGCGATGTCGCCCACATCCTCACGGTAGAACGGGTAATCGATCCGAAAATCGGTCAGCGTCGTATCCAGCGGAGCGATCTCCACCCGGTTGTAACCGCGGCGCACATGCCACATGAAGTTATTGAGCGAGCGGATCGAGTCGCTAAAAAAGTACGATTCGAGGGGTTTGCGGATTTTACGTTCCTTTTTGGTCGTATCCTGCTTCTCGCCCTCCTGACCCTCTTCGCCCTCCTGATTCTCTTCGTAGGGATTGTTGCCGTACATGTTACCGGTCTTGCCGCGCTGCTGCGCCCGCATGAGCGACTTGGCATCGAACCCTTGCGCATGCACCCATGCCGGCTCGGCAAAAAGTAGGCCGAGCAACAACAGAACAAACAGACGATTCGACAACCGCGACATAAACTATTGTTTGCGGATCAGCGCCCAGCGCACACCCGACGTGAGAACATAAAGGAGAATAACAACCGGCAATGCCTGCACGCCCAGCAGAGCCAGCAGCACTGCGGAGACCGCCAGAAAAGTGTAGCGCAGCTCGTTGCCAGCCCAACCGTAGCCCTGGAATTTGAAGGCGAACATCCGGATCGGCGAGATCAACAGCCACGACATCAAGACCACAAAGGCGAGAATCCAGCTGCCGATAGCGAAGTCGGTATTGGCCGAAATCCAGCCCAACGAGCCGAAGAAGAGCGCATTGGCCGGCGTCGGCATACCGCAAAACTCGGTGTGTTGCGTATCGTCAATGTTGAATTTAGCCAGCCGCAACGCCGAGAAAAGCGCGATCAGCATGCAGAGCACGCCACCGCCGAAACGGATGGCGGGCTGTTCAAAAAGCGCAGCGTTGGTGAAGAGCACATAGGCGATCGAAGCCGGGGCTACCCCCGACGAAACCATATCGGCCAGCGAATCGAGCTGCACGCCGATTAGCGAGGGACACTTCAGCAGACGCGCCACAAAGCCGTCAAAAAAATCGAAGACCACCGCCAGAACAATCAACCAAAACGACCAAGTCAGGTTGTTGAACGACAGCGCGGAAACCACCGCTAACGAGCCACATAGCAGATTCCCGAGGGTCAGCATATTCGGTATCGTAAAGAGCTTTATTTTCATTGCCTCGTTGAAAAATTAATATCCAATAGGCGGCAAAGTTACAAAATATTTTTATCTTTGTCGTACTTAATACCATATTATAACTATGACAAGCAATAAATATTGTGTCATCATGGCCGGTGGCATCGGATCCCGATTCTGGCCCAAAAGCCGTCAATCGATGCCCAAACAGTTTTTAGACATCCTCGGGACAGGCAAATCTTTCATCCGCCACACCTACGAACGGTTCGAAAAAATGGTTCCGCCCGAGAACTTCTTGGTGGTGACCAACTACAAATATAAGGAGCTGGTGCTCCAGCACATTCCGGAGCTGAAGCCCGAGCAGGTGCTTTGCGAGCCGATCGGCCGCAACACCGCCCCCTGCATCGCCTACGCCGCCTATACGCTACTGAAGAAAGACCCCGATGCCGAGATGATCGTCACGCCGGCCGACCACCTGATCCTCAACGAGGAGGACTTCCGCGCGATTCTGGCCGAGTGTCTCGATTTTGCCGCGGCACACGATGCGTTGCTCACGGTGGGGATCAAACCCACACGCCCCGACACGGGCTACGGCTACATACAGGTCTCCGACAGCAGCGTGATCAGCAAGGTGAAGTGTTTCACCGAGAAGCCCGACCTCGAACTGGCACAGACGTTCCTGCAATGCGGCGAATTCTTCTGGAATTCGGGGATCTTCATCTGGAAGGTAAGCGCTATCATCGAAGCCTTCGAAAAATACCTGCCCGAACACCACGCCCTATTCAGCGGCGTCATGCGTGCGTTGGGGACGGATGCCGAGCGCAACATCGTCGAATTGGCCTTTTCCGAGTGCCGCGCGATCTCGATCGACTACGGCATCATGGAGAAAGCCGACAACGTCTACGTCCGCTGCGGCGAATTCGGCTGGAGCGACGTCGGCACGTGGGGCTCGGTCTACCAGCATGCGCGTAAAGACCGATATGCCAACGCCATACCCGAAGAGGGGTGCTACCTCTACGACACCCGCAGCTCGATCGTCTCGCTCCCGAAGGAGAAGGTGGCCGTCATCAGCGGACTCAAGGAGTACATCGTGGTCGACACCGACGACGTGCTACTGATCTGCCCACGCAGCGACGAGCAAAACATCAAGAAATTCATCGACGAGGTGAAGTTCAACAACGGCGAGAAGCATATTTAAGCACCCCATGACCCGATTATATGCCCTTTTCGGTGCGCATCCGCAAATTTCGACCGACACGCGGCAAATTCTGCCCGGTTCGATCTTCTTCGCCCTGCGCGGAGTGACCTTCGACGGCAACCGTTTTGCGGCCGATGCCCTGACCAAGGGGGCGGCTTATGCCGTGGTCGACGATCCGGCCGTGGCAACCGACGACCGGATGTTGCTGGTCGACGACACCCTGAAAGCCTTGCAGGCTCTCGCCCTCGAACACCGCCGCGCACTCGGACTGCCGATCCTCGCTATCTCGGGAAGCAACGGCAAGACCACCACCAAGGAGCTGATAAGCCGCGTGCTGGCCGAGAAATTCGACCTCTACGCCACGCGCGGCAACCTCAACAACCACATCGGCGTGCCGCTGACACTGCTATCCATGACACGCGACACCGAATTCGGCATCGTGGAAATGGGGGCAAGTGCCTGCGGCGAAATTGCGCTGCTCACCTCGATCGCCGAGCCGAACTACGGCCTGCTGACCAACGTCGGCCGGGCACATCTCGAGGGCTTCGGAGGCCCGGAGGGGGTGCGGCGCGGCAAAGGCGAACTGTACGACTTTCTGGCAACACACGGAGGACATGCCTTTGTGCGTGAGGATGATCCCACCCTCACGGCGATGGCGGCCGAGCGTCCGGCACTGGCGGCCGAGCACTATCCGACGACCCTCGCCGAGGGCATCGAACACCACCTCGAGGGCGACTACAACCGCTTCAACATCGCAGCGGCGGTGGCTATCGGCCGCTATTTCGGCATCCCCGACGACCGCATCCGCCACGCCATTTCGGGCTACGTTCCCGACAACAACCGCTCGCAACGCATGCAGACCCGCCGCAATACGCTGGTCGTCGACTGCTACAATGCCAATCCGTCGAGCATGCGCGCCTCGGTGAGCCATTTTCTGGCCGAGCCGCTCGAAAACCGGACGCGACGGGTCTTGATTCTGGGCGACATGCTCGAATTGGGCGACTGGTCTGAAGCCGAGCACCGCGCCTTGATCGAGTTGGCCGCGCACGACACGACGGCCGACATTCGCTTGGTCGGAAGCGAATTCACGCGCGCCGCAGCCGAGACTCCGGCCGGAGTCACCTGCTACCCTACGCGCGAAGCACTTTGCGCCGAGCTTTCCGCCAAGCCGATCACCGACGCCCTGATTCTGGTCAAAGGTTCGCGCGGCATCGGATTGGAAAAGACATTGGAACTCCTATGAAAAAGTTGATTTTCATCCTCTCGCTCTTCATCGCCGGACGATCTGCCGCCGAAGAACTGGTGTCGATCACCCGCGATTTCGGCTCGCTTCACGGCACACTTCTCCAACCCGCACAAGGTGCAGAGACCGCTGCGCTCCTGATCGCCGGATCAGGGCCGACCGACCGCAACGGCAACGGGCAGAACATCCGCAGCAACTCCTACCTCTACCTCGCCGAAGCACTCGAAAAAGCCGGCATCGCCTCGCTGCGCTACGACAAACGCGGCATCGGAGCCAGTCGTTACGACAATCCGGCCGATCTGCGAGAGGAAGACCTTCGTTTCGATGATTTCGTAGACGATGCCGCCGCCTGTGTCGACTACCTCGCCGCAAAGGGCTACCGGCGCATCGTGCTGGTCGGCCATAGCGAAGGGGCTTTGATCGCCCTGCGCGTGGCGCAAAACAACCCGAAAATCACCGCGATCGTTCATGTCGCAGGAGCAGGCTACCCATTGGGGGATATTCTAAAACTGCAACTTGCCCAACAACTTATGACAGTCGACCCGGCCCTGATGATCGAGGCCAACGGCATCATCGACCGACTGGCACGTGGTCAGCAGGTTGAAAACGTGCCGCCGATGCTCACCTCTCTTTTCCGCCCCTCGGTACAACCCTATATGATCTCGAGTCTGGTGCTAAACCCCTGCAAATTGATTGCAACACAGCGCATTCCCATATTAATCATTCAGGGCGACAACGACCTTCAAGTCACCGTCGACAATGCCGAAGCCCTCGCAAAAGCACACCCCCGCGCACAAAAAACAATCATCCCCGGCATGACCCACACGCTCAAACACAGCGACAGCCGCGATTTTGCCGGCCAGATGAGCAGCGTCTACTCCAATGCCGACCTTCCGCTCGACCCAACATTCGCGGCTGCTGTCATCGACTTCATCCGCCGACTCTAAATTTCCTTTCGGATCACTTTTGTTTGCTATTACGATTTTTTTAGCTAACTTCGAATCCGAAAAAACCAATAAAGCAAACCCAAATGAAAAAAATGTTTCTGTTGGTGACGCTCCTCTGTTGCGTCACCGCAACTTCGGCTCAACGCGTACCGGCATGGCTCAAAACAGCCGCCATCTACCACATCTATCCCTCGACATTTCAGGACTCCGACGGCGACGGCATCGGCGATCTGGAGGGCATCCGCCAACGACTCGACTACATTCGGGATCTGGGCTTCAACACGATCTGGATCAGCCCCTGCTTCATGAGCGAATTCGAGGACGGTGGCTACGACATCACCGACTTCTACCGCATCGACCCACGATTTGGCACAAACTCGAAACTCGTTGAGCTGGTGCGCGATGCTCACGCCAAGGGGATCAAGGTCTGTCTGGATCTGGTCGCCGGCCACACCTCCGACAAGCACCCGTGGTTTCGCCAGTCGTGCCAAGCCGACACCTGCCTGCAATACAGCAACTACTACATCTGGAATCACTCGAAAGCCGAACTTCCGACCAAGAAATTCGTCCGCAGCGATGCGCCGCGCGAGGGCAACTACCTCAAGAACTTCTTCGACATCCAACCGGCACTCAACTTCGGGTATGCCAACCCCGACCCCAAGCAGCCGTGGCAACAGGGCTACGACGCTCCCGGGCCGCGAGCCGTGCGACAGGAGATCCGCAACATCATGGCCTTCTGGATGGACAAGGGTGTCGACGGATTCCGCTGCGACATGGCACAGAGCCTCGTCAAGAACGACGACAAGCACCACACCACCACCATGCGTCTGTGGCACGAGATGCGCACTTGGCTCGATGAGAACTACCCCGAATGTATCCTGCTTTCGGAGTGGAGTCAGCCCAAGGAGTCGATCAAGGCCGGATTCCACATCGACCTGATCATCCACAACGGCGTCGGCTACGAGATCTACCGCCCGCTGGTCTGCAACACCACCGACAAGGGACAACCGGCAACCTGCTACTTCGACCGCGCAGGCAAAGGCGAGGTGCGCCGTTTTGTCGAGAACTACACCGATCAATACCTCGCCACACGCGACTTGGGCTTCGCTTCGATGCCCACATGCAGCCACGATGTCTGGCGATTGAACCGCATGCAACGTTCGACTCCCGAGGAGCTGAAGGTGGCATTGACCTTCTTCACACTCATGCCTTGGGTTCCGATCGTCTACTACGGCGAGGAGATCGGCATGCGCAACATCGAGGATGTCCCGGTCAAGGAGGGTAGCCAGACCAGCCGCAACCGCAGCTCGTGCCGCACCCCGATGCAGTGGGATGCCTCGGCCAACGCCGGATTCTCCACTGCATCCGCCGAGCAGCTCTACCTGCCGATCGACCCCAATCCGGCACGCCCCACCGTCGAAGCCCAACGCGCCGACAGCGATTCGCAGCTCAACTACGTGCGCGGCTTGCTGGCTCTGCGTGCTGCCACACCGGCTCTCGGCACAGCCGGCAACTGGCGTTACGTCGGTAACTTGGATCAACCCTACCCGATGCTTTTCGTCCGCGAAACACCGGAGGCTAAATACCTCGTGGCACTCAATCCGTCGGACAAAAGCGTCACGGCACAAATTCCGGCCGAGGGCGATCGCGCGACCTACATCTATGGCACGGACTCGCACGCCTCCTACAAAGCCCGCAAAGGCTCGGCAACCATCCGCCTGAAGCCGGTTGCAGCCGCTGTTTTCCGGCTGGAATAGCCCTTTGTAACAAAATCAGCCCCGACTTCACCGCAGAGTCGGGGCTTTTTCGTGTTAAATTCTAATTTTTTTTGTTAATTTTGTCCGATACATATAAATCAAAATCCGTATGACACTCAACGAATACCAACAACATGCGCTCGAAACGGCAATCTACCCCGAAAATCGCCGCATCATCTACCCCACGCTCGGCCTGACGGGCGAAGCCGGCGAAGTGGCCGACAAAGTCAAGAAAGTGATCCGCGACGGACACGAGGAGTTCACCGACGAGAAAAAACGCGAAATTGCCAAGGAGATCGGCGACGTGCTGTGGTACTGCGCCACCCTCTCACGCGATCTGGGCTACGAACTGGACGACGTAGCACAGATGAATGTCGACAAACTCCGCTCGCGCATGCAACGCAACATCCTCTCCGGCAGCGGCGACAACAGATAGCTCAACTCAAAATCAAGAATTTAATGGAACAGAATTTACCGCAAACCTCACTACCCGAAAATGCGTATCGGGAACTCAAACCCGGCGAGGAGTACAAACCCGTGATGCCGGCCTCGTCGAACCCCAAAGAGGTAACCCCCTACTCGGTTCTGATGGGCATCGTGATGGCAATCATCTTCTCGGCCGCCGCAGCCTTCCTCGGCCTCAAAGTCGGGCAGGTCTTCGAAGCCGCCATTCCGATTGCGATCATCGCCGTGGGCATGGGCTCGGTCATGGGCAAGAAAAACATGCTGGGGCAGAACGTCATCATCCAGTCGATCGGTGCTTCGTCGGGCGTGATCGTCGCCGGAGCGATCTTCACCCTTCCGGCACTCTACATCCTCGGACTCGATGCCGCCTTCTGGCAGGTCTTCCTCTCGTCGCTCTTCGGCGGCTTGCTGGGCATCGTCCTGCTGATCCCCTTCCGCAAATACTTCGTCAAGGAGATGCACGGCAAATACCCCTTCCCCGAAGCCACCGCCACCACCGAGGTGCTCATCTCGGGCGAGAAGGGCGGCAATCAGGCCAAGCTGTTGGCCATAGCCGGTCTGGTCGGCGGATTGTATGACTTTGTGGTGGGAACATTCGGCCTCTGGACGGAGAGCGTTTCGACGCGCGTCTGCGAATGGGGTACGCTGGTGGCCGATAAATTCAAAGTCGTCTTCAGCGTCAACACCTCGGCCGCACTGCTCGGTCTGGGCTACATCATCGGATTGAAATACGCCATGATCATCACCGCCGGCTCGTGTCTGGTGTGGTTCGTGATCGTTCCGGTCGTAGGGTCGCTGGCACAGAGCATCGACCCGCTGGCCATGGCTTCGCTGTTGGGCGTCACCAACTCCGACATCCTCGCCAATCCGCAGTCGCTCTTCACGGCCGAGAACCTCTACACGTTTATCGGCAAGCCGCTCGGCATCGGCGGCATCGCTATGGCCGGAATCATCGGCATCATCCGCCAGTCGAAGATCATCCGGCAGGCAATCGGGCTGGCCGTTTCGGAATTCGGCGGCGGCAAATCGGCCTCGGCAACCGTCGAGCGCACGCAGCACGACATCACGATGAAGCGCATCCTGACCATTCTGGTCGCCACGCTGCTTTCGGTCTTCATCTTCTTCCACTTCGGGCTGCTGGGCGGCAACTGGACACAGTCGTTGACGGCGATCCTGATCGTCTTCATCATCGCATTCCTCTTCACTACGGTGGCCGCCAACGCGATCGCAATCGTCGGCACGAACCCCGTGTCGGGCATGACGCTGATGACGCTGATCCTCTCGTCGCTCATTCTGGTGAGCGTCGGACTCAACGGCACAACGGGCATGACCGCCGCGCTGGTGATCGGCGGCGTGGTCTGCACGGCACTCTCCATGGCCGGTGGATTCATCACCGACCTGAAGATCGGCTACTGGCTCGGCACAACGCCGCGCAAGCAGGAGACTTGGAAATTCCTCGGCACGTTCGTCTCAGCGGCAACCGTAGCCGGAGTGATGATTATCCTCAATAAATCCTACGGCTTTGTCGGCGAAGGGGCATTGGTCGCTCCGCAGGCAAATGCCATGGCAGCAGTGATTCAGCCTCTGATGACCGGCGGTCAGACACCCTGGATGCTCTACTTCTGCGGAGCGGCACTGGCACTGGTGCTCACCTCGATCGGCGTTCCCGCGCTGGCCTTTGCACTGGGTATGTTCATCCCGATGAGCCTCAACGCACCGCTGGTTCTGGGCGGTCTGGTGGCATGGTTCGTGTCGAACCGCTCGAAGGACGCTGCGCTCAACAAAGCCCGCTTCGACCGCGGCACACTCATCGCTTCGGGCTTCATCGCCGGAGGTGCATTGATGGGCGTGGTGACGGCCGTGCTCAAATTCGTCGGCGTAGACTGGTTCTTGAGTAGCTGGGCATCGACCAATGCTGCCGAGTGGACTGCGCTGGCGATGTATCTGGCGATCACCGTCTACTTTGCATGGCACACCCTACGAGCTAAAAAAGAGAATTAAAAAATTAAAACGATACGAATTATGGATCTGAAAGAGCGTTTTTTACGATACGTGGGTTTCGACACCCAATCCTCCGAGGAGAGCGAGACCTTCCCCTCGACCGAGAAACAGAAAGTCCTGCTTGCCGCCCTGCGCGACGAGATGACGGCACTCGGCATGACAGAGGTGACGATGGACAAATACGGCTACGTCATGGGGACGATTCCGGCCTCCAAGGGGTGTGAAAATGCCCCTGTGATCGGCTTCATCGCCCACGTGGACACCTCGCCCGACATGAGCGGCGCGGGGGTCAAGCCTCACACGATCGAGGAGTACGACGGCAGCGACATCGCGCTCAACGGCCAGCTGACCATGCGCGTTGCCGACTTCCCGGAGCTGGCCTTTTTCAAAGGGCACACGCTCATCCACACCGACGGCACGACGCTGTTGGGTGCGGACGACAAGGCCGGTGTGGCCGAGATCATGACCGCGGCCGAGTATCTGCTGGCTCATCCCGAGATCAAACACGGCAAGCTCCGCATCGGCTTCACCCCCGACGAGGAGGTGGGACGCGGCGTTGATTTCTTCGACGTCAAGGCTTTCGGAGCGGACTTCGCCTATACGGTCGACGGCGGCATGGAGGGCGAATTGGAGTACGAAAACTTCAACGCTGCCAGCGCAAAAATCGCCATTCAGGGGCGCAACGTCCACCCGGGCTATGCCAAAGACAAGATGATCAACGCCATCGAGGTGGCATGCGAACTCCAGTCGCTGCTGCCGGCAGCCGAGAAGCCCGAGCACACCGAGGGCTACGAAGGGTTCTACCACTGCGTCGGATTGAACGGCACGGTGGAGAACGCCACGTTGAGCTACATCATCCGCGACCACGACGCCGCGAAGTTCGAAGCCCGCAAGGTCTTCATGTGGGCCTGCGTTGACCTGCTGAAGAAGAGATATGGCGAACAGGTGCTGACCCTCACGCTCAAAGACCAATATTTCAACATGCGCAAAATGGTTGAGCCGCATCCGCAGGTGATCGACAAGGCGATCGAAGCGATGCGAATGGCCGAGGTCGAACCCCTCGTGCGCCCCATACGCGGCGGCACGGACGGTGCGCGGCTCTCGTTCATGGGACTCCCCTGCCCCAACCTCTTCACCGGCGGCATGAATTTCCACGGCAAATTCGAATATTGCTCGCTCACGACCATGCGCAAGGCACAGCAGGTAATCCTGAACCTCGCGCAGCTGTGGGCGAAGTAAAAACGGAAGATAAGAATGGATAATTTCGGATTTCTGAAGGTTGCGGCGGCCATTCCGCAGGTGCGCGTTGCCGACTGCGGCTACAATGCCGAACGGATCATCGCGCTGGCCGAAAAGGCCGCACAGCGCGGCGTGGAGATCGTGGCCTTCCCCGAACTGTGCTGCACGGGCTACACCTGCGGCGATTTACTGTTGCAGGAGACCCTGCTCGAGGCTGCCGACGAGGCGATCGAACAGATCGTGCGCGCCACCCGCAAGCTCCCCTTGACGCTGCTCATCGGAGCACCCTTGCGCCACGGATCGACACTCTACAACTGCGCCGTAGTATTCGCACAGGGCAAGATCATGGGGGTCGTGCCCAAGACCTACATTCCCGACTACACCGAGTTCTACGAAAATCGTTGGTTTGCATCGGGCGCAGGCATCACCGAGGAGCAGATCGCAGTCGGTGGGCAGTCGGCCGATTTCGGCGCAGACCTCACCTTCGAAGTCAATGGGGCTGAGTTCGGTGTGGAGATCTGCGAAGACCTCTGGGTAGCCATTCCGCCCTCGTCACAGCTGGCACTCAACGGCGCGAAGGTGATCTTCAACCTCTCGGCATCGCCCGAGACGGTCGGCAAACACACCTACCTGCGTCAGCTCATCGCCCAGCAGTCGGCACGCACGCTCTCGGCCTACGTCTATTGCTCGGCCGGCTTCGGCGAGTCGTCGACCGATCTGGTCTTTGCCGGCAACGGCATCATCGCCGAGAGTGGGCAGATTCTGCGCGAAGCCGAGCGTTTCTCGCTCGACGAACAGCTAATCGTCGCCGATGTCGACCTCCAGCGAATCGCGTTCGAACGCCGCCGCACCACCACCTTCCGCCAGCACGAGGCGACAACCGAGAACACGGTGATCGAGATGGAAGTTCCCGAAAGCCTACGCGCTGCGGCTCTCGACCGCGAGATCGACCCCATGCCATTTGTCCCCCGCGATCCGGCGCACCGCAACGAACGCTGCGAGGAGATTTTCCAGATTCAAGCCCACGGATTGGCACAACGCTTGGCACACACACGATGCAAAAAAGCCGTCGTTGGCATCTCCGGCGGGCTGGATTCCACGCTGGCCTTGCTGGTCACCGTGCGTACCTTCGACAAACTGCGGCTCGACCGCAGCGGCATCATCGGCATCACCATGCCCGGATTCGGCACGACCGACCGCACCTATAATAACGCACTCACGCTGATTCGCGGGTTGGGCGTAACCCTGCGCGAAATCCCGATCCGCGATGCCTGCATGCAGCATTTTGCCGACATTGGACTCGACCCCGCAGACCGCTCCGCGACCTACGAAAACAGTCAGGCACGCGAGCGTACACAGATCCTCATGGATGTCGCCAACCACGTCGGAGGACTGGTGATCGGCACAGGCGACCTGTCGGAACTCGCGCTGGGCTGGGCGACCTACAACGGCGATCAGATGTCGATGTACGGAGTCAACGCATCGATCCCCAAGACCCTTGTACGTCACTTGGTTAAGTGGGCTGCCGACACGGAGAATGATCCGGCCACGCGAACGGCATTGCTCGATGTGATCGACACTCCGGTGAGTCCCGAGTTGCTTCCGGCCGATGAAAATGGGGCAATTGCCCAGAAGACCGAAGATCTCGTCGGCCCGTATGCGCTGCACGACTTCTTCCTCTACCACTTGGTGCGCGCCGGAGCAAATCCCGACAAAATCAACTTCCTCGCCCAACAGGCATTCGAGGGAAGCTACGACGAACCAACTATCCGCCACTGGCTTACGGTCTTCCTGCGCCGCTTCTTCTCGCAGCAGTTCAAGCGTTCGGCGATGCCCGACGGCCCGAAAGTTGGCTCGGTGTCGCTCTCGCCGCGCGGCGATTGGCGCATGCCCTCCGATGCTTCGGCCGCCATGTGGCTTCGCGAGGTCAAGGAAGAGTAGAAAAGGGGTTGTTCTCGATCCTCGAGCCTGCCCCGGAGGTCGCTGTATTCAGTTGTCGATCCTCGAGCTTGTCGAGAGGTCGCAAAGACTTGTCGTAAAGGTCTGTTCACGATCCTCGAGCCTGCCCCGGAGGTCGTAGTGTCCTGTTTTCGATCCTCGAGCCTGTCGAGAGGTCGCAAACTATTTTTATAGCTGGAGATCTTTTCAGTCAGCAGCTCGCGGAGAAGTGCTATGCAGCAACGCGAAATAGCAGTCCTCCGCAGGGCGGAGCTGCGGACTGCCGGCTCGCTGCGCAAGCCGAAAACACCTCGACGTGCAACCCCCTTGCGACCTCTCGTCAGGCTCGAGGATCGAGAACAAGACACTGCGACCTCTCGACATAGCTCAAGGATCGTGAAGAGGGTAATGATGCCAAAAAATAATCCGGCCTCAAAACGAGAGCCGGATTATTCTGTGTAAGATGTTATTGTATAGCGCGTTGCTTATAGGTCGCTATTCCATTCGCCGTCGGCATCGGCGTAGATCACCGGGCGGGACTTTTCGACGCTTTTGAGCCACGAATAGGCTTTATAGAGGTTGTATCCGTTGCCCGAATCGCCACCCAGCGAGTAGGCGATTACGCAGGTGAAATTGCGCGAACGGTAGTACATTGTCCGGACGCGTTCGACGAACTCGTCGCAGAGTGCCGGGTCGTTGGCCGGAGTGCCGCCGACGGTGCGGTCGTCGCGGTGTTCGGGGGCATTGATGTTGGCACGGTCGATGACGTAAAGTCCCAGCGAGTCGCACAATTCGTAGAACCAGACGGGCTGCGGGTAGTCGGGGCAGATCGTATTCTTGCCTTTGGCTTTCAGAGCTTTTAGCTCGGCGGCGGTGCTTTTTCGGTCGGCAGAGGCATTGTAGGCGGCTTTGCTGAGCGTCAGCTCTTTATCGAACCGCATGATCCGACCGTCAATGAGTTCGGTCTTGCCGAATCCGAGCGACAGGGGCATGTACTCCTTATAGACGCCGTTGCGACGCGTGAAAAGCATCACTTTATAGAGCGGCGGCAGGGTTTTCCCTCCAGCCGTCCACTTGTTGACGTTGGTGTTGTAGATCAGCGGCGTGAAGCGCACGGTGTCGATCGAGCGGCCGGGGAGCAACACCTCTTTCATGTTGTATTCAAGCAGTTTACCCTGTGGCGAATAGATGTCGAAACCCACCGTGACCGGCTCTTCGTAGTTGAACGAATTCTGGGCGACGATCGCCAGCTCCAGCACGCCGAATTTACGGGTCGAGTCGGGCGTGAGGACGATCTCAAAGTCGCGGATCGAACGCTTGTCCTGATAGTAGAGGTAACTGTCGGTGAATGGTTTGCGCGGTGTGGGTCGGATGCTGTTGAGTTGCTCGGCGAGGCTCTTGCGCAGCATGATCCGGATCGAGTTTTCACCTTGGCGGATCAGCGGCGTGAGGGCGAACTCGGCCGGGGTGGCTGGATCTTCGACCTCGGCAACCGGTTGGTCGTTGAGCCAGAGCGAGTAGGCCGAGCCGACGTTTTCGAGGTGCAGGTAGACATTCCCGTCTGTCCAGACGTAGGGAATCTCGACGGTTTGGCCGACGATCTGCATCTGCTCACCAGCGGCAATGGTTTGCGGTGAGAGGGCGATGCAGTAGCCTGCGGCATCGCGCTTGCGGGCGGTGGCGTCGTGGCGGGTATCGTAGGGGATGACCTCGGTGCGGTGGATGCGGCCGACCTCGGTCGGCATGGCAACAGCTGTGTCGGAAAGCTCTTGTGACGAAGCTGTTACGAATGTGGCGGACAGCAACAGCAGCAGGGATATGGCTTGTTTCATAACGTGCAAAAATAGGCTCTAATACCGACAAAGGTACTTTTTATTTTGTTGAATCGCAAATTATCGTTAACTTTGTCAATTCGGAAAAAACGATTAAAATTAGAATAAAAACGGATCTTATGAAAACGCAACGAATTGTAGAGATTCTGGAATCGGGAGTCATCGATACGGATCTGGTCGTCAAAGGATGGGTGCGCACCAAGCGCGGAAACAAAAACGTGGCCTTTATCGCCTTGAACGACGGCTCGTGCGTGGCCAATATACAAGTGGTGGTCGATCTCTCGAAAATAGCCGAGGAGAGTCTGAAAACTATCACGACCGGGGCTTGTATCCGCGTTGACGGCCGGCTGGTCGCCTCTCCGGGCGAAGGACAGGGTGTCGAGGTGGCTGCCGAGAAGATCGAGATCTATGGAACGGCCGATCCCGAAAGCTACCCCTTGCAGAAAAAAGGACATTCGCTTGAATTCCTGCGCGATATAGCTTACCTGCGTCCGCGTACCAACACCTTCGGTGCGGTGCTGCGTATCCGCCACGCCATGGCCTATGCGATCCACGAATATTTCAATAAGAACGGATTCTATTACTTTCATACTCCGCTCATTACGGCTTCGGACTGCGAAGGTGCAGGTGCGATGTTCCAAGTGACGACGCTCGACCTGAACAACGTCCCCAAGACCGAAGAGGGCAAGGTGGATTTCTCGCAGGATTTCTTCGGTAAGGCCTGCAATCTGACCGTGTCGGGACAGCTTGAGGGCGAGCTGGGTGCGCTCTCGTTGGGGCGGATCTACACCTTTGGGCCTACGTTCCGTGCCGAGAATTCGAACACCCCGCGCCACGCGTCGGAGTTCTGGATGATCGAACCCGAAGCGGCTTTCTACGAGCTGGAGGACAACATGGAGCTGGCCGAGGATTTCTTGAAATACCTTATTCAATATGCGCTCGATCACTGCATGGCCGATCTGGAGTTTATGAACAAGATGTGGGACAAGGAGTTGCTGGAACGGCTGCGCTTTGTGGTACACAACGATTTCAAACGACTCGACTATACCGAGGGTGTCGAAATACTCAAGGCTTCGGGCCGTAAGTTCGAATTCCCCTGCGACTGGGGTTGCGACCTCCAATCGGAGCACGAACGCTACCTGGTCGAGGAGCATTTCAAGCGTCCGGTGATTCTGATCAACTACCCGAAGGATATCAAAGCCTTCTATATGAAGCAGAACGAGGACGGCAAGACGGTACGAGCAATGGACGTATTATTCCCAAAAATCGGCGAGATTATCGGCGGTTCGGAGCGTGAAGCCGATTATGGCAAACTTTCTGCACGCGTTGCCGAGTTGGGAATGAGCGAGAAAGACATCTGGTGGTATCTCGACACACGTCGCTGGGGATCAGCTCCGCACTCCGGCTTCGGACTGGGCTTCGACCGCTTGTTGATGTTCGTGACGGGATTGAGCAATATCCGCGACGTACAACCCTTCCCGCGTACCCCGCAACACGCTGACTTTTAATTTGAATGAACGAGTAAAGATTGAAGATGAAAAATTGAAAGTCGCCGTGAATGAATTTTTAATTTTTCATCTTTAATCCTTTATTTATCTATGTCAATCAACCAACGACAAGTCCTTTCGCTCCAGCAGAAGCTCTCCCCGCAACAGATCCAGATGATTAAGTTGCTCGAACTGCCGACCGTGCAGTTGGAACAGCGCATCAAGCAGGAGATCGAGGAGAATATTGTGTTGGAAGAGGAGGAGCGCACGGCCGAGGATGAGGAGCAGCAGCCCAAGCAGATCTCGGTCGACGAATACCTGCGCGAAGACGATACCCCCTCGTATAAAAGCCATATCAACAACTTTTCGAAGGACGACAAACAGCGCCCGGTCTACCTCACCGAGGGGCGGTCGTTGCAGGAGTATCTCATTGAGCAGCTGGGTTATCACAGTCTTTCGGAACGCGAAATGCGGCTGGCGACCTTCCTAATCGGAAGCATCGACGAGGACGGCTACCTGCGGCGCGATCTGGAGTCGATCTCCGACGATGTGGCCTTCACGATTGGAATCGAAGTGCCTGTTGCGGAGCTTGAACGGTTGCTGGGCATCATCCACGAATTAGAACCGGCCGGCATCGGGGCGCGTTCGTTGCAGGAGTGTCTGCTGCTGCAAATGGATCAGATCCGGATGAATAGCCGTCCGCGCAGGCTGGCGCGCAAGATCCTGACCAACTACTTCGAGGAGTTCGTCAAGAAACACTACGACAAACTCATGGCGCGCCTTCAGGTCTCGGAGGAGGATTTCCGCGAGGCCATAGGCGAGATCAAACGCTTGTCACCCAAGCCCGGAAACCTCTATACCGAGGGCGGGACGGATACGACCCCATACATCATTCCCGACTTTATCCTCGACTATCAGGATGGGCAGTTCAACCTCTCGTTGAACTCCTATAACGTGCCCGAGGTGCGCGTCAATCGTCGTTATATGGAGATGATTCGCGAAATGGTGGCGGCCGACGGAACGGTCAAGGAGGAGAATCGGGAGGCCATTCAGTTCGTCAAGAACAAGATTGATTCGGCCAAGTGGTTCATCTCGGCGATCAAGCAGCGGCACGATACGCTGATGCGCACCATGCAGACCATACTCGACTACCAGCGCGAATATTTCAAGGACGGCGACAAGTCGAAACTGCGGCCAATGATCCTCAAGGATATTGCCGACCGCACGGCACTCGACGTCTCGACAATCTCGCGCGTGGTGAATAGCAAATATGTGCAGACGCAGTTCGGAATCATCCTGCTCAAGTCGCTCTTCTCGGAGGCGATGCAGACCGATTCGGGCGAAGAGGTGTCGAGCTACGAAATCAAACAGATCTTGCAGGAGTGTATCGACTCCGAGCAGAAACGGCATCCGTTGACGGATGAGACGCTCATGGATATTCTCAATGCGAAGGGCTACCGCATAGCCCGCCGCACGGTGGCAAAATACCGCGAGATGCTGGGCATTCCCGTCGCGCGGCTGCGCAAACAGATCTGACAAACCAAAACCCCAAACATGAATTACACGAAAATCTCACACGCTATATCGTGGGTGCTCCACCCATTTCTGCTGCCGCTCTACCTGCTCGCTATTCTGTTGACGCAGACGGTATTTGCCGAATATGCCACACCCGTGAAGCTCTACCTTTCGTGGGTGGTTGTCCTCTATGCGATTCTCATTCCGGTGCTTTCGCTCGGCGTGCTGCGGTCGCTGGGGCGCATCTCCGACTATCGGATCGACAACCGCCGCGAACGGTTGATCCCGCTTCTGATCGGGGCAATCTGCTACCTGCTCTGTGCGCTGACTATTGCCAAGATCCCGTCAGCGATTTTCCTGCGTAAGTTCATGCTGGCTGCGTGTTGTTGCGAGGCGATGTGCCTTGTGGTGTCGCTTAACTGGAAAATCAGTCTCCACCTGACAGGTATGGGGGCTGCCGTGGCACTGCTGGTCGTGATGAATATCGTCGGCGTGGGCAACATGATGATTCCGCTCATGGTGACCATTCTCTGCGCCGGAACGCTGGCTTCGGCTCGGCTCTATCTGGGTTGCCACAATCCGCTTCAGGTTGCAAGCGGTTTCTGCGGCGGCTTTGTGGTCGCGGTGCTGGCGGTGCTGTTTCTCTGACGGCCAGCCAGCCCGGGCTGCCGACGCGGATGTTGTGGCGGTCGAGTTGCTGGATAGACTGACGGTTGCTGGGTAGGCTGAAAATTCTGATTCCACTCTTTTCGATCCTCGAGCTATGTCGAGAGGTCGCTATGTTCAGGTTTCGATCCTCGAGCTATGTCGAGAGGTCGCAGTGTCCTGTTTTCGATCCTCGAGCTTGTCGAGGGGTCGCAAAGGGGTTGCACGTCGAGGTGTTTTCGGCTTGCGTAGCGAGCCGGCAGTCCGCAGCTCCGCACTGCGGAGGACTGCTATTTCGCGTTGCTGCATAGCACTTCTCCGCGAGCTGCTGACTGAAAAGATCTCCAGCTATAAAATAGTTTGCGACCTCTCGTCAGGCTCGAGGATCGAGAACAGACCTTTGCGACAAACCTTTGCGACCTCTCGACAAAGCTCGAGGATCGAGAGCTGTTCTGTGCCGCATCTTTGCGACCTCCGAGGCAAGCTCGAGGATCGTGAACAGACCTTTACGACAAGCCTTTGCGACCTCTCGACAGGCTCGAGGATCGTGAATACTCTTCGATATGGACGTTGATTTTGGCACATAATACGCTTGTGCCAACAACGACGAAGTCCAAAAACGAAAGCAGTCGACCCAAAAGGTCGACCGCTTATTTTTTGTAGGTTGCCGTCAATGTCGGCGGGAGATCGCACGGCTCGGTAGCAGCATTCCAAAGTCGGATCATAGCGCGATCGGACGACGCATCGCCCGTGCCGAAGTCGAAGCCGTCGTGCGAGCTGAAGGTGACTGGCACGTCGCCGGAGAAGCCAAATCGGCCATAGAACTCACGCAGCCACTCCTGTCCGGGAATCGGTATCAGGAATGCACCCACGTCGCCGCGCTCGCGGATCTGCTGCAACGCCCGTTCCATGAGTTGCGATGCAAGCCCGTGGTTTCGGCATTCGAGATCGGTTGCCACCCCATAAATATAGGTCATGCGCCCCAGCTCGGTTTCAAACGGCAGCAGGTGAAGCATCGCAGCCATGCGGCCTTCGTGTTCGGCCGTAAGCATCGCATGGCGACTGTAATAGCGGATCAGGAACGCATCGACGAACGACTCTTCGTCGCCGAAAGCCCGCTGCCACAGCTCCTTGCAAGCCACCTCGTCGGGATGCAGGTGGATGCCCAAAAATTTATGTTGCAAAAAAGCGGGATGATACGAAAGTTTCGCCTGACGCAGGCCGTCAAGACCCAGATCCTCCTCGCGGTTGATCAACTCGAACTGCTCGGGAAGGTGCTGTGCAAAAAGTTTGTTGATGATCGTAAATGCCCCGTCAAACTCCGTGTCGGCCTTCTCGACGTGCGTGTCGAACACATTGGTCAGCAACGCCGAGCCATAGGTGAACGCCACAAGTTGATCGCCGACATAGATGCAGCCGCCCTGAATCCCCAGCTCGTCGAAGTGGTCAAAGGCGCATTGCATGGCACGCTGTTCGGCACAAAGTTCCGAGGTATGGCCGTCGTGCTCCTTGCGCCATGCACGTTCGAGCGTCAGACAAGCATCGAATCGGTCGGGCGTCAGCGGCTCGTAGCGGAAGTCGGGATAGGCGGCCACAAACCGGTTGATGTGGTTGCGCTTGGGCTGGTAGCGGCGACCGGTCAACGTCCGCAGGTCGTCGGCACGGTAGAGATAATCCTCCATGTTGCGATCCGATTCGAACGCAAACTGCCCGATGTGCATGCCCCGAATCATCTCGCACCCGGCATCGGCCAGACCGATAATTCGCAAGCGTTGTCCGTGGGCGTGGGCATCCTCGCGCAGGCAGGGAATCAGCGGCGCGAAGTCACCGACCCCGACCGGCTGCATGTAACCGATCTTCTCGCCGCCGTCGATCTGAAAGCGGATCACCAAAAAGCCGTCGATAACCGCCCACGCACTATGGTACACGGCCTGCCAGCAGTACATATTGGTAAACGACAAGTCGCAGTTGCTGATGCCGGAGTGAAGCGTATACCGCTCGATCGTCGCGCGATCCTCGAGGCTTACCGACTTAAATTCAATCATGTGTCATCTATTTCGTTTGCCCTCAACGGGCAGCCGTCGCATCGAAAGGGGCTATTCGCACGCTTTCAACGACATGTCGAGCGACTTGATCTGGTGGGTCAACGCCCCGATCGAGATGAAATCGACACCGCATTCGGCATAGGCACGCATCGTGGTCAGCGTGATGCCACCACTCGACTCGGTTTCGCAACGACCGTCGACCTTCCGAACGGCCTCACGCGTCATTTCGGGCGTGAAGTTGTCGAACATGATACGGTCGCAGCCGCCAGCAGCAAACACCTCGTCGATATCGGCCAACGAACGCACCTCGCACTCGATCGGAATCTGTTTACCGCGCGCCTTGAGATACTCCTTCGCTCCGGTGACTGCCTGACGGATGCCACCTGCAAAGTCGATGTGGTTGTCTTTCAAGAGGATCATATCGAAAAGCCCCATGCGGTGGTTCTCGCCGCCGCCGATCTTGACGGCCATTTTATCGAGCACGCGCATGCCGGGAGTCGTCTTCCGCGTATCGAGAATTCGCGTATGCAGCCCAGCCAACTGTTTGACATAGAATGCCGTTTGCGTTGCCACACCACTCATGCGCTGCATGATGTTGAGCAAGATGCGCTCGGCCTGCAACAGCGAGCGCAAGCGTCCCGACACATAGAATGCCACATCGCCGGGGACAACGCGGTCGCCGTCGTGCAGACACTGTTCGAATTTCATCTCCGGATCGAGTTTCGAGAGCACGATCTGTGCAATTTCGATCCCGGCAATGACCCCTTCCTGCTTGCAGAGCAGGCGCATGCGCCCCTGCTCCTCTGCCGGAATACAGCAGAGCGACGTATGGTCGCCGTCACCGATATCCTCCTTGATACAGAGGTCGATCAATTCGTTTACAAAAGGTTTATACTCCTCTTTCATCTTCTCTATTTAACACTTACAATCATTCTTCCCGTATAGGTCACCAGGTAGTCGCCGTTTTTGGGGGTGTTGCACACGAAGCTCACCGTCAGCACCGTATCCTCGATCTTCACTTTGAGTTCCGAGATCGGATAGTCTGTGATCTCCCGATACACATTCTGTATCTTGGCCTCGGGAGTCGCCTTGTCACGCGTCGCCTCGGCAACTTTGCCTGTTCCCGAGAAGGGAAGCTCCTTAATCCGCATCTCAAGACCCGGCATCTGAGCCAGAAAGCGCGTAGCATGCATGTAAAGTATCGACTTACCACCGTCGGACATGTTACTCGAAGTCAGCTCGAAATAGACCTTATCATCGGTAAACGTACCTCCCGAAGCGGCGGCCGATTCTCCCGAAGCGGCGGCCGATTGCATTTTGCCGTAAAACTGGATGTTATTCTCAATCTTTCCGTCGTTGAGCAAATCGTTGGTCGACGCATACTTGTAGTTGTAGCCGTAGAGTCTTACGTCGTAATCAGGTTCTTTGTCGCACGCTACGGCAGCTACTGCCAGCGCGAGCAAAAGTAAGCATTTTTTCATGGTTTTCAATATTTTTTTAGAGGTTTATATGCAAGGTGATCCCGAATGTGCGCGGTCGGCCTTTCTGGACAAATTCGTTGCCCATGGATTTGAAGTAGAAAAGTTCGTAGTCGCAGCCGGCCAAGTTGCGCGCCCAGATATCAATCGAATAGTGGGCCTGCTCGAGCCGCAGCGAGGCATCCCAAAGCGCATAGAAGGGCTGCGAACGGGTGTTCTCCTCGTTCCACCAGATGCGCCCCGCACCGCGGATTCCGCTCTGAAGCACCACATCGCCCAGCCACTTGACACCCGTAGCGATTGTCCATGCGGCACTTGCCGAGGCGGTGTGCTGCGGTGCGTAAGGGATTCGGTTGCCGGCGTAATCAGCGCGGCCGTTATCGTAACGGACGAATTTGGCATTCGTGTAGCCGTAATTCAGGTTGAGATCGAAGTTGCGCCACGGGGTCAGTTGCAGAGCCACTTCCGCACCGTAGCTGCGCGTGCGCCCGGCATTGGTCATCATGCGCCCGGTCGACGATCCGGCCGGAAAAACGGTCAGCTGCTGATCGCGGCAGTCGATGTAGAAGAGCGCGAAATCGCCACGCACAGCCCCCTCGGCACACGAAAAGTGGCCGCCAAATTCGTAGTTCCAGCTGTATTCAGGTTTGTACGACATCTGATCGCTCTCCTGATAGTCCAAGCCCGAGGCCATTTTCCATTTGAGCTTCTCCTGCAAAATATCCGAGAAGATCTGGGTGTTGAATCCACCCGCCTTGTAGCCCTTCGCCGCCGACAGGTAGAGATTGCGATTGGCATCGAAGGCATAGAGCACCGTGATTTTCGGCAGCACCTCGACATAGGTGTGCGACAGCGAGTTGCTCTCATCGACATCGGCCGAAAGAGCGGAGTGCTGCCCGTTGTAATCGTAGGTATAAGGCAGCGATGCCTGTGTGTGATAGCGCAGGGAGGTATGTTCGAGGTCGACGCGGATTCCGGCCGTGAAGACCCAGTTTCCGGTGACCACGCGCGATTCGTGGTAGAGCGCAGCCCCAAACGACGGGGCGCGGAAATCGGAGTGCAGCGGCAGGGTCTTCTCGGGGCTGGCGTTGCTATCCCAAGCAAACTCCCCGAGACCACCGGCACTGGCATTTGCGAAGATCAGCTCGTCGATTCCCGTGGGTTTGAAGAGCACCGGCGCATCCATCGTATAGTGGCGGTAGAAGCCAAAAGCCCCGAAGAGCCAGCGGTAGGTTTGCAGCTCTCGCGAACGAAAAACCAGATCCTCGGTCACGGCGTGGTCGCGTCGTGCTTGCTGAAGCGTGAAGTATGAGAGCGGCAGAAAGTCCTGATCGAGCGTCATTTGGTCGTCGGAATACTGGTAGCTCGTGATCGACGAGACGGAGTAGCGCGCCGCATCGTAACGCACCGTAAGCCCGTTGCTTATGGTCGTGCGGCGGTATCCGCAGGGGTCGTTGTAGCTGATTTGGCCCGGCCGGATGATGCTCTGCCCGTCGCGGAGAATCTCCTCGCCGACGTAGACATAGGGGTATCCGCCCTGCTCGAGCACCGAGAATGAAAGCGTATTATCGACGCGAAGTCCGCGATCGTTTTTCCATTGGGTTTTCCAGCGGCCGCCCCCGAGTCGCTCCCAGTCGCATTTTTGGCCGGTAGTAGCGTTCTCGAAGAAGCCGCCCGTATGCGTATAATAGCCGGTAACGGCCATGCCCAAGTCGGGCGTAAGTTTGTAGTAGGAGGAGGCGCGGAAACGGTAACTCGCTCCGCTCGAATAGCCGGCACTCAGGCGCACGCCCTCGTAGGTGAGCGGCGAAAGGGTATAGACGTTAATCACACCGCCCATCGTATTGCGGCCATAGAGCGTCGACTGCGGGCCGCGAAGCACCTCAATGCGCTCGGCATCGGCCAATTCAGCATCGAAGTTATCTTTATTGAGCACCGGCACGTTGTCGACATTCAACCCAATGACCGGCTGGTCGATACGCGCCCCCAGTCCGCGCACATAGATCGAGGAGGTCATGCGCGATCCGTAGTCGGGGATGTGGAGGTTGGGCACTCCGGTCGAGAGGTCTTTGAGAGCATCGACACGCCCGCGTTCGATCATGCGGCGGCCGACGATCGACGAAGCCACCGGTTGCGAACGCAACACCAATCCCTGTTTGATCGCCGACACCTGCACACGATCGACCACGATCACCGTATCGGCAACCGTTTGGTCAGAAACAGGTTTCTGCACCGCAGCGACCGAGAGCGGAAGCAGTAGTGAGGCAAGTATCAGGGGGAATCGGGAGTGCAAAATAGCGTTTTTTTTCGGATACAAAGTAAACCATTTATTTCCGAAGCTGCAATCCTTATTTATGAGGAGACGACGCTAAAGGCTCTCTTCGTCGACATACCCGGCACGCAGCGCATAGATCGCCAGTCCGGCTACCGAGCGGATGCCCAACTTCTCGGAGAGGTTGCGGCGGTGCGAAATCACCGTCGTCAGCGCGATGTGGAGCTGATCGGCGATCTGCTTGTTGATGTAGCCACGCGCAAGAAGTCGCAGCACCTCGATCTCGCGGTCGGTCAGCGAGGTACGGCGTGGCGGCTCGACGGCCGCATCGTGGTCGTGGTGGTGCGCTCCGTGGTGCATCCGCAGGATCTCATGCACCAGCGACTCCTCGCCGGCACACGTATTGAGGCAGTGCATCCCCTCGACCTGCGCCCCGTCGGCGGTCAGCAGAATGGTCTGATGTCGCCGCTCGCCGAAGAATCCGGCATGGGCGGCAAAGACCTCCCCCGAGACGAAGAAGTGGAAAAAGCGCGTCGGATCGGCCGCCACAAAGTCGTCGAAATCGCCGAACAGCTCGACATCGGCCATGGGGATCACCTTTTCGAGAATGGCTTTCAGCCCGATGCCGGTCAGGGCACAGGGGTTTACGATGGCTATGGTCGGACGTGTCGGCATCTATTCGTGGTGGTAGGGTTCGTTATTGAGTATGGTGAAGGCGCGGTAGATCTGCTCGGCGAAGATCGCCCGCACGATCTGGTGGGAGAAGGTCATGCGCGAGAGCGAGAGCTTGGCATCGGCACGACGGTAGACCTCCTCCGAAAAGCCGTAAGGGCCACCGATAACCAACACCAAGCGTTTCACACCGCTGTTCATGCGCTTCTGCAACCAGAGTGCGAATTCGACCGAGCGCAGCTGCTCACCGCGTTCGTCGAGCAGCACAACCCAATCGCCGTCGGTGAGCTGGCGCAAAATCGCCTCCCCCTCGGCCGTCGATTGCTGTTTGGCCGTCAGGTTTTTCGTATTCCGCACATCGGGCAGCGTCGTCATGGCAAACCGACAATAGTAGTTCACGCGCTTGGCATACATCTCCACCAGCGCGGCAACCTCTTTCGAATCGGTCTTTCCGATCACGATCAGCTCGATATTCATCGCATTCTATTTCGTTGCGGCGTTCTGCAAAAAGCACTCGATCGTATTCTCCATAAGGCAGCAGATCGTCATCGGCCCGACACCGCCCGGCACGGGGGTAATCACCGAAGCCTTCGGCTCAACGGCCGCAAAATCGACGTCGCCGCAAAGTTTTCCGGTCTGCGGATCGCGGTTGACACCCACGTCGATCACCACCGTACCGTCCGAGACCATATCGCCCGTGACGAACTTCGGCCGACCGATCGCGACCACCAGAATCTCGGCATTGCGCGTCACCGTCGCCAAGTCACGCGTGCGGCTGTGGGTCATCGTCACCGTAGCATTCTGGTCGAGCAGCAGCTTCGAAATGGGCAATCCCACGATGTTGCTGCGGCCGATCACCACGGCGCGTTTGCCGGCAATCTCCACCCCGGCAGCCTTGAGCATCTGGATGATACCCTTGGGAGTACAGGGCAACGTGCAGGGTTGCTTCTGCCACAATGCGGCCACATTGAGCGGGTGAAACCCGTCGACATCCTTCGCCTTGTCGATTGCGGCAATCACCCGATCCTCGGAGATGTGTTTGGGCAGGGGCAGCTGCACCAAAATGCCGTCGACCTGCGCATCGGCATTGAGCTGGGCAATGATCTCAAACAGCTCCTCTTCGGCGATAGTCGCCGGCTTGCGAATCGTCGTGTTCCGGATTCCGACCTCGGCCGAAGCCTTGGCCTTACCGGTCACATAGGAGACGCTGCCGGGGTCTTCGCCCACCAGAATCACCACCAAATGGGGCACTCGTCCATATTTTTCGGGGAAGGTCGCCACGCGGGCGGCCATTTCGGCCTTCATCTTCGCCGAGAGTTCTTTTCCGCTGATAATCATCTCTTTTTTTCTCTATTTTTCGTTCTTATTCAACACATAATGACCGATGTCGGTACGGTGGAAGAGGTTGCCGCAGTCGATTTTAGCGACCTGCGCCAATGCCTCACGCCGCGCTTCGGCAAGGTCGCGTCCGCGTCCCACGACAAACAGCACACGCCCTCCGGCCGTCAGGATTCGCCCGCCCTCGGCACGCGTTCCCATGTGGTATATCGTGCCGTCGAGGTGATCCAAGCCCTTGATTTCGTGACCTTTTTCATACGCTTCGGGATAACCCTTCGACGCCAGCACAATGCCCAACGTCGCAAAATCGTGCCACTCCAATTCGACCTCGCCACCGTCGGCCACGGCGCAGAACGCCGCCGCAATGTCGCTCTTCAGACGCGGCAAGACCACCTCGGTTTCGGGATCACCGAAACGGGCATTGAACTCGATCACCTGCATGCCTTGCGGCGTCTTCATCAGACCGCCGTAGAGCACTCCCTCGAACGGACACCCCTCGGCCACCAGCGCATCGGCCGCGGGCTGCATCACCCGTTCGAGAGCCTCCTTGCGCTCTTCGTCCGAGATGAACGGAAGCGGCGAATAAGCCCCCATGCCACCCGTATTCGGGCCTTTGTCGCCGTCGTAGGCGCGTTTGTGATCCTGCGCCAATGCCAGCGGCCAGACCTTGTGCCCCGAAACCAGACACATGAACGAGAACTCCGGGCCGGTCAGAAAATCTTCGACAACGACCTTGCCCTCGCCGAACTTGTCGTCGAGCAGCATCTCCTTCAGCGCGGCATCCGCCTCGGCGAGGGTCTGCGCAATGACAACCCCCTTTCCGGCAGCTAACCCGTCGTATTTCAACACCGCCGGCAACGGACGCGACGAGACGTAGGCAAGTGCCTCGGCATAGTCGGTAAAAGTCTTATAACCAGCGGTCGGAATGGCATATTTCGCCATGAGATCCTTGGCAAATTCCTTGCTTGATTCGATCCGCGCCGCAGCTTTTGTCGGGCCGAAGATCCGCAATCCCGAAGCCTTGAACACATCGACCACACCCGCGGCCAAAGCCACTTCTGGGCCGACGACCGTCAACGCGATTTCGTGTTCCGCCGCAAAATCGCGCAACCGCTCCACCTCGGTATCTTTGATCGCCACGCACTCCGCCTGCCAGGCGATGCCGGCGTTTCCGGGTGCGCAGTAGATTTTTTCGACCTGCGGCGAGCGCGACAACGCATCGACAATGGCGTGCTCACGGCCGCCTGAACCTATAACAAGAACTTTCATAAGCTAAAAACTATCAATTTCAAATTTAGAGGAGGTGTCCCGAATGGCATTTGCGTCCGAATGATTTTTGCATCCGAACGGCATTTCAAGCACATTAGTGCTTGAAATGCCGTTCGCCGGTGAATACCATCGCGATTCCCAACTCGTTGGCCTTGCGGATCGAGTCCTCGTCGCGCACCGAACCGCCGGGCTGTGCAATCGCCGTCACGCCATACTCGGCCGCGAGGGTCACACAGTCGTCGAACGGGAAAAATCCGTCGGAAGCGAGCACAAGACCCTCGGTAACACCCGCGGCATGAGCCTGCTTGAGGGCGATCTCGGCCGAGCCGATGCGGTTCATCTGACCCGCTCCGACACCCAGCGTGCGCCCCTCTTTCACCACCACAATGGCATTGGATTTCACGTGTTTGACGATATGCCAACCGAAATTCAGATCGCTCATCTGTGCGGCAGCAGGCTTGCGCTCGGTGACACACCGATCGGCCGTGACAGCCACCGTCGCCACATCGAGATCCTGCACTAACAGACCGCCGTTGACGCTCACATATTGCTTGGGATCAATCGCGCCGCGGCTCATATCAACCTCGAGCAGGCGCAGGTTTTTCTTCGTGCAGAGCACCTCCAACGCCCCGGCAGAGAACTTCGAAGCCATGATGATTTCGAGGAAAATCGGCTTCATCAACTCGGCAACTTCGCGCGTCACCTCGCAGTTGGTCGCCACGATGCCGCCGAAAATCGACACCTTGTCTGCTTCGTAAGCTTTTGTCCACGCCTCAACGACATCCGCACCGATCGCTGCGCCGCAGGGATTCATGTGCTTCAGACCCACGCAGAACGGAGCTTCGAATTCGCGCACGATGCACAGCGCGGCATTGGCATCCTGAATATTATTGTAGGACAACTCCTTGCCGTTGAGCTGTTTGGCGAAAGCCAACGAATAGGGAACTTCTGCGCCCTCGCGGTAGAACTTAGCCTCCTGATGCGGATTCTCGCCATAGCGCAACGACTGCACGAGGTCGAATTCGAGGAATAGCTTCTCGTTCAGTCCGGCCTGCGCACGCATGTAGGTCGCAATCATCGCATCGTATTCGGCGGTATGGGTATAGGCTTTGGCCGAGAGCTTCAGCCGGGTGTTTTTTTCGGTATTTCCGCCGGCGCGCAACTCCGCGAGCACCTGTGCATAATCTGCCGGATCGCAGACTACCGTCACATCGGCCCAGTTTTTGGCTGCCGAGCGCAACATCGACGGGCCGCCGATGTCGATATTCTCGATCGCATCTTCCATCTTCACGTCGGGTCGGGCAATCGTCTGACGGAACGGATAGAGGTTCACGCAGACCATGTCGATGAACTCGATGTGGTTCTCTTTGAGTGCCTGAAGGTGCGACGGATCGTCGCGGCGCGCCAGCAGACCGCCGTGAACATTGGGGTGTAGGGTCTTGACGCGGCCATCGCAGATCTCGGGAAATCCCGTGACGTCGCTGATGTTAATCACCTCTACCCCACTGTCGGCCAGCAGTTTCATGGTTCCGCCCGTGGCGATCACCTCCCAGCCTAACGCACGTAGTCCTTTGGCAAAATCAACCACGCCCGTCTTATCGCTTACACTAATTAAAGCTCGCATTGCTATTTCTGTTTCAATATTTTTTTAATCGTTTCCACATACAACGGATGCTCCGTCGCATGAATTTTGGCCTCCAGCTCCCCGAGGTCGCTCCCCGGGTAGTCGAATGCCTGTTGGGCGATGATACGGCCGCCGTCGAGCGAAGCGTCGACATAGTGGATCGTCACGCCATAGACCTTGACGCCGTATGCCAGAGCCTGTTCGATGGCATGCGCACCGCGAAACGCGGGCAGCAACGACGGATGCACGTTGATGATCCGACCCTCATAGGCCGAGAGCAACACCTCGCCGATGATGCGCATGTAGCCGGCAAGACAGACCAATTCGATCCCTGCCTCATCCAGCCGCCGCACGATCTCGCGTTCGTAATCGGCTTTCGAAGGGTACTCCCCTGCCGAAAAGACGAATGTCGCAATTTCCTCTGCCGCAGCTCGCTCGATCACCCGTGCTCCGGGTTTATCACAAACCACGAGTGCGACCTCGGCTTCGAGCACACCCTGTCGGCACGCCGCGGCAATCGCTTCGAAATTCGTCCCGTTGCCGCTGGCAAAGACCGCAAGCCGTCGCATGAGGCTATCGGATTTGAACGCCCTCCGTGTCGGTCACCCGACCGATCACCGATGCTTTTTCGCCCTGAGCAGTCAGGATGTCGATCGCCCGCTGTGCCTCGGAGGCATCGAGCGCAATCACCATACCGATGCCCATGTTGTAGATGTTGTACATCTCGCGGTGAGCCACCTTGCCGTACTTCTCCAGAAAACGGAACACGGGCAGAATCTCCCACGAGCCTTCCTCGATCTCGAGGCCCTGTCCTGCGTGGAGGATGCGCGGAATGTTCTCGTCGAAGCCGCCTCCCGTGATGTGGCTGATGCCATGAACGTTGCACTGACGAATCACCTCCAGCACCTGCTTCACGTAAATCCGCGTCGGGGTCAGCAACACTTCGCCCAGCAGTTTGTTCGAGAGTTCGGGATAGGACTTATGCAGATCGAGGCAGTTGTCGCCGACGATCTTGCGCACCAAGCTGAAGCCATTGGAGTGCACGCCCGTGGAGGCGATGCCGACCAATACGTCGCCGGCCTTGACCTGCGAACCGTCGATGAGCTTCGATTTCTCGACCACGCCGACCGTGAAGCCCGCGATGTCGTATTCGCCCTCGGTATACATGCCCGGCATCTCGGCCGTTTCGCCGCCGACCAATGCGCAACCGGCCTGACGACAACCCTCGGCCACACCCGCGACGATCGCTTCGATCTTCTGCGGTTCGTTGTGACCGACAGCCACATAGTCGAGGAACACCAGCGGCTCTGCGCCCTGTGCCAGCACGTCGTTGACGCACATGGCCACGGCATCGATACCGATCGTATCGTGCTTATCCATTTCGAAGGCCAGTTTGAGCTTCGTGCCCACGCCGTCGGTTCCGCTCACCAGAATCGGTTCTTTGACGTGGAGTGCCGAGAGGTCGAACATGCCGCCGAACGCGCCGATATTACCCATCACGCCGAGGCGCGAGGTCGATGCGACGTGCTTTTTGATGCGTCGCACCACTTCGTATCCGGCTTCGAGATTCACGCCGGCCTTTTCATAACTCTGTGCCATGATATTTTTCCTTATTTTTTACTTAACATTTACTCTTCTTTTCGGCCTCCTCCGGAGCATTGTAGAGCACCGTGGGATAGTGCCCCGTGAAGCAAGCCATGCAGAGTTCGCGGCGGTTTCCGGCCTGCAACAACGCCGCAGGCGAGAGGAACGAAAGCGAATCAGCACCGATTTCGGCACACACCTCCGCCGGATTCTTACGCGCCGAGATCAGCTCGTCGCGCGTCGACGTATCCACTCCGTAGAAGCAGGGATCGGTCATCGGAGGGCTGGCAATACGCACGTGAACCTGCGTCGCTCCGGCCTCCTTGAGCATCGTGACGATCCGGCGCGAAGTCGTACCGCGCACGATCGAGTCGTCGACCAGTACCACTCGTTTTCCGCGCACAATCGTGCGCACGGCCGAAAGTTTCATCCGCACGCCCTTCTCGCGCAACTCCTGCGAGGGCTGAATAAACGTGCGACCGATATATTTGTTCTTAATCAACCCCATTTCATAGGGCAGACCGCTCGCCTCGGCATAACCCATGGCGGCACTCAGGCTCGAATCGGGTACGCCGACGACGATATCCGCTTCGGCCGGAGCTTCGCGGAAGAGCAGCCGTCCCGACTCCTTGCGGTAGGCGTGGACGTTGCAACCCTCGATGTCGCTGTCGGGGCGCGCAAAATAGATATACTCCATGGCGCACATCTCCGAGCGTTTGTACATCGAGTAGTCGCGACTGCGGATGCCCGTTGCATCGAGCGTCACGATCTCCCCCGGCTCGACATCGCGCACGAACTCCGCACCCAACACATCGAATGCACAGGTCTCGCTCGACACGACGTAGCCGTCACCCAGCCGACCGATCGAGAGCGGACGCAGTCCGTATTTGTCGCGGCAGGCGTAGATGCGGTTGGCGGTCATGATCAGAAATGCAAATCCCCCTTCGAGCATATTAAGTGCATCGATAATCGCAAAGATACGCGGCCGGTCGTGGTAACGGGTCTCCTTCTTGATCAGGTGTGCCAGAATCTCGCTGTCCGAAGTCGATTGGAAGAGGCTTCCCTTATTCTCCAGATAGGTACGCAACAGACTCGAATTGACGATATTGCCGTTGTGCGCCAGTGCGAAGTCCCCCGAATTATGGCGAAACAGGAACGGTTGGATATTCTCGACCCCTGCGCCCCCGGCCGTCGTGTAGCGCACGTGGCCGATCGACATGTCCCCAGTCAGCGTGGTCAAGTTGTCCTCGGTGAAGACCTCGGTGACCAAGCCACCGCCCTTGATGCGGTGGAATGCCCCCTTGTCGACAGTCACGATGCCTGCGCCCTCCTGTCCGCGATGTTGCAGCGCGTGGAGTCCGTAGTAGGTCAGTGTCGCGGCGTTCGGCACACCATAGACGCCGAACACCCCGCACTCCTCGTGCAACTCGCGATCACTAATCCGTTGCATCATCATTTAGGCCGTGATTTTTTTCAGACGAGCCAAAATCTCCTCATACGCCTCGCGCACCTTGCCCAGATCGCGACGGAAACGGTCTTTGTCGAGTTTCTCGTTGGTCGTAGCATCCCACAAACGGCAGGTGTCGGGCGATACCTCGTCGGCCAATACGATCTCACCATCGGAGGTCTTACCGAACTCGATCTTGAAGTCTACCAACTTGATGTTCATCTGTGCAAACAGCCCTTTGAGCACCTCGTTGATTTGAGCCGTCATGGCGTAGATCTGCTGCAACTCCTCGTAAGTCGCTGCACCGAGTGCCACGGCGTGGTGGTCGTTGATGAGCGGATCGCCCAGCTCGTCCTTCTTGTAGCAGATGTCGAAAATCACGTTCGACGGCTGCGTACCCTCCTCGATGCCCAGACGTTGCGCCATAGAACCGGCGATGACGTTGCGCACGATCACCTCCAACGGAATGATCGATACCTTGCGGCAGATCTGGTCGCGGTCGTTGATCGTCTCGATGTAGTGGGTCTTCACACCGGCTTTCTGCAACTCCTTGAAAATAAGAGTCGAAATAGCATTGTTCAGCACACCTTTGTTCTCGATCGTTGCCTTCTTGATGTTGTTGAAAGCGGTTGCCGCATCCTTATAGTGGATGATGATTTTCTCGGGATCGTCGGTGCGGAATACCTGTTTTGCCTTGCCCTCATAGAGCATTTCAAGCTGTTTCATAGTTGTATACGTTTTTTTAAGTTTATTGTTATTTGTACCTCTTATTGCTATTGATCGGCAGTCTGCACGGCCAGAGGCCGTGTTTGCAAGTCTGACCCACTCCCAACCCCCGCCTCGGCGGGGGCTTTGTCCGCCTGCGGCGGAAAACGCATTACGGCGGAGTTGTCTGCTTGTCACCTGCTTGTTATTTGTACCTCTTATTGCTATTCATCGGCGGGCTGACCTATGCGGCTCAGCCCTCAGCCCGGTTCGGTTATCTCTTGCGGAAATAATTGACGGCATTGGTAAAGAGTGCTTGCTCCTTGTTGCCGGAAATATTCTTGAAGAGGTTGTTCTCGTAACGTTCCGTATGTCCCATCTTGCCGAGAATCTGCCCATTCGCCGAGATGATACCCTCGATTGCGTAGGACGATCCGTTGGGGTTGTAGGGAGCTTCGACGGTCGGCTGCCCGGCGGCATCGACATATTGGAATGCCACCTGTCCATTGGCGAACAACTCCTTGGCCAGCTGCTCACTGACGACGAATTTACCCTCACCGTGGCTGACGGCAATGGCATGCAATTCGCCGAACTGGAAGCTCGAGAGCCACGGCGACGAGGTCGTAGCCACACGTGTGGTGACGATCTGCGAGATGTGGCGGTTGATGTCGTTGCGGAAAAGCGTCGGCGACTCCTTGGTGACCATACCCAGCCGTCCGTAGGGCAGCAGACCCGATTTGACGAGTGCCTGAAAACCGTTGCAGATACCCAGAATCAGTCCTCCGCGATCGAGCAGGGCGTGTATCTCCTCGCGAATATCTTTGTTGTTCAACACATTGACGATGAATTTTGCACTTCCGTCGGGTTCGTCTCCGGCCGAGAAGCCTCCGCTCAACACAAAGATATGTGCCCGGCGGATCTGCGCCTTCATCTGGGCGATCGAACGCAGGATGTCGTCTCCGGCGATGTTGCACAACACGCTGGTCGTCACCTCTGCCCCCGCCTTGCGGAATGCCTTGGCCGTATCGTAATCGCAGTTCGTACCGGGGAAAACCGGCAGGTAGGCAATCGGATGTTCCACAGCATCACCGCAATAGGTGAATTTATTGTTCGACGCATTGGCAAGCATCACCTCGGCGTCGTTGCATCCCTTATCGGGATAGACCGACGCGAATTTGGTGGTATTTGCCTCGTAGAGCGTATCGAGCGGCATGCGCACGCCAGCCACCGTGATCGCCGGATCGGCCACCGTCGTACCGATCAACTCGGCCGCGGAGTAGTCCAGCTCCTCGGTGCTCTCGACCAGAATCGAGCCGTAGGCGTAGTTGTAGAGCGACGCTTCGTCGGCGGTCACCTCCACGCCGATGCCATTGCCGAATGCCATCTTGGCCAGACCCTCGGCCACACCGCCGAAGCCCACTGCCCATGCCGAGCGGATCACGCCCGACTCGATGCGGCTGCTGACAAAGTCGAAATTGCGTTTGAGCTGTGCCGTATCGGGCATGCGGCTCTCCAACGGCGTATGGCGCACCAGATAGACGCGGCTACCGGCCTGTTTGAAGTCGGTCGAGATCACCCGGCCGGCCGAAACCGTCGTGATGCCGAAGGCCATGAGCATGGGGGGCACATTGATCTGCTGGAACGTTCCGCTCATCGAATCCTTACCGCCGATCGAGGGCAGCCCCAATTCGACCTGCATCTTCAGCGCACCCAACAGCGCGCTCAACGGCTTGCCCCACGATTCGGGTTGCTTGGTCATGCGCTCGAAATACTCTTGATAGGAGTAGCGCATGCGGTCGTAACGCGCACCGGCAGCCACGACCTTGGCCGCGGCATCGACCACAGCATAAGCCGCTCCGTGGTAGGGACTCCACGCCGCGAGGAACGGATTGTAGCCGAAGGCCATGATGCTGGCCGTATCGGTATAGCCGTCGACGGGCAGTTTCTGCACCGAGACCTGCGTCTCGCTGCGCTGCGTAGCACCACCGAAGGGCAGCAGCACCGTCGAGCGGCCGATCGTCGAGTCGAACATCTCGATCAGACCGCGCTGCGAGAGGACGTTGTTATCTTTCAGGTTGTTTTCGAACCGCTCCGCAACCGCATTCCCGGCCACCTTGCGCACAAACGGATCGCGATTTTCGACCGTTCCGATCTTCGCCTCGGCATAATGTTTCGCCCCGGCACTGTCGATGAACGCACGCGAGAGGTCGACGACCATGCGATCGCCGTTGAACATGCGCATACGCGCCGTATCGGTCACATCGGCCACATGCACGGCTTCGATGTTCTCCTCGCGGCAATAGGCCATGAATTCGTCGGCGTCCTTGGCCTCGATAACCACCGACATACGCTCCTGCGACTCGCTGATCGCCAGTTCGGTGGAGTTCAATCCGCTGTATTTGGTCTTCACGCGGTCGAGGTAGATATCCAGTCCGTCGGCCAACTCGCCGATCGCCACGCTCACACCACCAGCCCCGAAGTCGTTCGATTTCTTAATCAGTCGCGTCACCTCCGGACGGCGGAACAGCCGTTCGAGTTTCCGCTCTTCGGGCGCATTGCCCTTCTGCACCTCACTACCGCAACTCTCCAGCGACTTGGCGTCGTGCTCTTTCGACGAGCCGGTAGCTCCGCCGATGCCGTCACGTCCCGTGCGGCCGCCCAGCATGATGATTACATCTCCGGCCTCGGGACGCTCCCGGCGGACGTGCTCGGCCTTCACCGCGCCCACCACCGCGCCCACCTCAAGGCGTTTGGCCACATAGTCCTCGTGGTAAACCTCGCGTACATGGGTGGTAGCCAAGCCGATCTGGTTGCCGTAGCTCGAATAGCCGGCTGCGGCACGCTTCGAGATCACGCTCTGCGGAAGTTTTCCGGCCAACGTATCGCCAACCGGCTGGTAGATATCACCCGCTCCGGTCACGCGCATCGCCTGATAGACGTAGCTGCGCCCCGACAACGGGTCGCGAATAGCACCGCCCAGACAGGTCGACGCACCGCCGAACGGCTCGATCTCGGTCGGGTGGTTATGGGTTTCGTTCTTGAATTGCAGCAGCCACTTCTCGGTCATTCCGTCGACATCGACGTCGACAAAGACCGAGCAGGCGTTATTCTCGTCGCTCACCTCCAGATCGTCCAGCAGCCCTTTTTTGCGCAGGTAGCGCGCACCGATCGTCGCCATATCCATCAGGCAAAGACTCTTGTGCTCGCGTCCCAGTTCGCGGCGGATGCGCAGGTAGAGTGCCAGCGAGTCCTCGATCTCGGACTTCACGAACGACTCCTCGACGGTGATACCCTCCAACTCGGTGGTGAAGGTCGTATGGCGGCAGTGGTCACTCCAATAGGTATCGAGAATGCGCAACTCGGTTTCGTAGGGATCGCGTCCCTCCGTGCGGAAATAGTTCACCACCTCGCGCAGGTCATCGGCATTCATCGCCAAGCCGAACTGCTTGCAGTAGGAGGCCAACTCGGCATCGGCCAATTCGCGGAAGCCGGTGAGCACCACGACGGGTTTCACCTCGGCCTGCTCCATATCGGTGAGCACCTTGAGGTCTTTTTCGCGCGACTCCACGGCGTTGATATAGTAGTGTTTGATCCGCGCAAGCTCCGCATCGGTCACCTTGCCGTCGAAGATCAGCAGTTTCGACGAACGAATCCGCACATCGGCCGTCGGGTCGATCAGCCGCACGCAGTCCACAGCCGAAGCGGCACGCTGGTCGAATTGGCCGGGCAGGAACTCCACGGCGATATATTTGCAGCCCGTCAAATCGCACGAGCCGGTCACCGTATCGGTCACCAGCTCACCGAAAACCGTATAACGGCTCTCGGAGAGCAGCTCCTCGCTGAAGCCGAACAGGTCGTAGACGTTCAGCAGACGCAGCGTGGCGAGTTGCAGATTGAGGTTGGCGTTCAGTTCGCGGCGCAGGCTCTCGGCCTCGACCCGAAAACGGGGTAATTTTTCTACAAAAATACGGTAATTGTTCATATCTTGATTTAACTTATTTTACAAATTTATCGGCCCAACGGGCTTCGTACTCCGCGGCGGTCGTGCCGACGAAGGTGATGTGTCCCATTTTGCGCTTCGGGCGGCTTTCGCTCTTCCCATAGAGGCGAACATAGACTCCCGGATAGGACTCGCGCGCAATGCGTTCGGCGGCCTCGAGATCCTGCCCCAAGATGTTTTTCATCACCGTCGGGGCAACCAATTCGGCCTCGTGCAGCTCCTCGCCCAGCAGGTAGCGCGCCAGTTCGCGGAACTGGTTGGTCGTTGCTCCTTCGATCGTATAGTGACCCGAATTGTGGGGACGCGGTGCCATTTCGTTGAAGTAGATCTCGCCGTCACGCACGAAGTATTCGATCGCCAAGATGCCCTGATAGCCGCAGCTGCGCATGAATTGCTCGCTCTGCGTGCGCATTCGCTCCAGCAACGCAGCATCCGCTCCGGCCGGCACGACGCACAGGTCGAGAATGCCGTCGCGGTGGATATTGCGGCCAACCGGGAAGCTCACCACGCGGTTCGCATCGGCAACCAGCACGATGCTCGCTTCGAAATCGAACGACACAAACTCCTCCAGAATACACGGCACGGAGAGCATGGGCAGCGCATCGGCGATCTCCGCCTCGTGCTTTAGCACCCGTTGTCCGTGGCCGTCGTAGCCCAGCGTGCGGGTCTTCAGCACGGCCGGAAGTCCCAGCTTACGCACCGCGGCGCGCAACGACTCTTCGTCGTCCACCGCCACAAAATCGGGGGTACGCAGCCCGTGATTGCGGGCATTCGTCTTCTCGCGCAGGCGATCCTGCGAATCGTAAAGCGGCTTATATCCCTGCGGGATGCAATATTTTTCGCACAACGGGATCAGAATATCACCCGGCACATTCTCAAACTCATAGGTCACCGCATCGCTTCGGCGGCACAACTCCTCGACAGCCGCCGGATCATCGAACCGACCGCAGATCGACTCGTCACATACGGCCACCGCCGGGGCATCGGCCGCCGGATCAAGGCAGACAACGCGTGCGCCCAGCGCATGCGCCTGCTCCGCGATCATCAGCCCCAACTGGCCTCCACCGATTATTCCGAGCGTTTTATTGCTATTCATAGTTATCTGTTTATTTCCTGTTTGTCTGGCGTTCTGCCGTTGTTTCGTGCCACGTACCTTTGTCTGGCGATCCGCCGCCGTTTTTTTCAAGGTCTGCGACCTTGGTTGCAAATCTGACCCACCCCTAAATCCCCGCCTCGGCGGGGACTTGACGCTGCGCGACGTGAATCGGTCTGCGAAAATCCTCTATCTGCCGGCGTTCTGCCGTTGTTTCGTACTACGTACCTTTGTCTGGCGATCTACCACCACTTTTTACAAGCTCTGCGACCTTGGTTGCAAATCTGACCCCTAAATTCTCCTCGGCGATGGACTGCCCCGCGCCACCTTGCGGGCGCGTCGGAGGGGGGGGGCTACAACTCGGCCTTCAGCACATCGGCGGTCTGCCGGGCACGGAAGGCATCGAGCTTGTTCGCCAACGCCGGATCGCCCAACGATAGAATCGACACGGCGATCAACGCCGCATTTTTCGCTCCGTTGATTGCCGTCGTAGCCACGGGGACACCGGCCGGCATCTGCACAATCGAGAGCAGCGAATCCAATCCATTGAGTGCGCGCGACTTCACAGGGACACCGACCACAGGCAGCGGCGTCATCGAAGCCACCATGCCCGGCAGGTGCGCCGCGCCACCGGCTCCGGCGATAATCACCCCGATGCCACGTTCGCGCGCCGTCTTCGCATATTCGCACAACAGATCGGGGGTGCGGTGTGCGCTAACCACGCGTTTCTCGTATTCAACGCCGAACTCCTCCAACATCTTCACGGCTTCGGCCATCACCTCGTAATCGCTCGTCGAGCCCATTATCACGCCAACTCTCATCGTTTCGTTTTTTGAATTTCTAATAAAAAAACCGCCACGACATTCCAAGTCATGGCGGTCTGTATCTATCCGAGCATCCCGCAAGCAGAGATCAACTGCTGCTCTTGCGACTGCGCGCTTTGCATCCCCTGCTGTCGGCGCACCGGCGAATAAAACGCAGCGGGTTGCCCGTGCTGTCTTTTTCGCTGACGCTGATCGATACTGCCGATTGAGATCATTCGAATGCCTAATTTAACCTAACTAATGGTAAAACAACGTCACAAAAGTAGTCATTTTTAGCCGACATTCAAAACTTCGAGATTGATTCTATCGACAATTTATCGACAAAAATCAACGCTCCCGACAAAGGGCTTCCTATTTGGTCTCGTGCGCCGAAGCTCCGGGCTGATCGGCCGTCTCCGTGCCGCGCGACAGATTCGGTTCGGACTGCATGCAGAAGCGCACCTTTGCACCGCGCACCAGCTCCGAATGACGGAGGTAGTTGTGCGGGTAGTTGCGGCCGTTGAAGCTCATCGTCGAGACGTAGCGGTTGTGCGGCGAATTGGAGTAGCCCTCGATCACGATCTCGTGGCCGTTTTCGAGCTTCACGGTCGCCTTGCGGAACAGCGGAGCACCCACAGCATATTCGTCCGAAGCCGGGCACACGGGGTAGAAGCCCAATGCCGAGAAGACGTACCACGCCGAGGTCTGTCCGTTGTCCTCGTCGCCGCAATAGCCGTCGGGCTTAGCCGAATAGAGCCGGTTGAGCACCTCGCGCGTCCAATACTGCGTCTTCCACGGCTGACCGACGTAGTCGTAGAGGTAGATCATGTGCTGCGCGGGTTGGTTGCCGTGGGCGTAGTTGCCCATGTTGGCTATCTGCATCTCGGTAATCTCGTGAATACGCGCACCGTAGTAGCTATCGTCGTAGATCGGCGGCACGACAAATACCGAGTCGAGCATCGTTGCAAATCCCTCTTTTCCGCCCATCAGGTTAGCCAGTCCCTCGACATCGTGGAACACCGACCACGTGTAGTGCCATGCGTTGCCTTCGGTGAAAACGCCGCCCCATTTGTAGGGAGAGAACGGCTCTTCGAAGCGGCCGTCAGCCCGGCGACCACGCATCAGGCGGGTCGAAGCATCGAACAAATGGCGGTAGTTCTGTGCCGCTTGTTCCAGACGCGTAGCGTCCTCGTTTTTGCCGAGGCGGTGAGCCACCTGTGCGATACACCAATCGTCGTAGGCATATTCCAAGGTGCGCGCAGCACTCTCGTTGATGTTCACATCGCAAGGAACATAACCCAGCGTATTATAATAGGTATGGCCCAAACGACCCGTCGAGCTGACAGTCGGATGCACCGTATCGCGGCCGCGGAGCATCGCCTCGTAGAGCGTTGCAACCTCGGCTTCGGGTGTCACACCCTTGAGAATCGCATCGGCAACGACCGAGGCGGAGTTGTTACCCACCATGCAGCCGCGGTGACCCGGCGAAGCCCATTCGGGCAGGAATCCGCTTTCGCGCGCCGTATTGGCCAGCCCCTGCTGGATCTCGGCATTGACCGACGGATAGACCAGATTGAGCAGCGGGAACAGGGCACGGAACGTGTCCCAGAAGCCCGTATCGGTATACATATAGCCCGGGAGCACCTTGCCGTTGTAGGGGCTGTAATGCACCGGAGCACCCGATTCGTCGATCTCATAGAACTTTCGCGGGAAGAGCACCGAGCGGTAGAGACACGAATAGAACGTGCGGTACTGATCCGGATCGCCGCCTTCGACCGCGATGCGTCCCAGAACCTCGTTCCAACGGCCTGCGGCCTGACTCTTCACGACATCGAACGACTCGCTGCCGACCTCCGAAAGGTTGCGCACGGCCTGCTCTTCCGAGATAAACGAAGAGGCAATGCGCGCGTTGATCTGTTCCCCACGGCGCGTGGCGAAGTGTACCGAAGCCAGCGCATGGTCGCCCGTCACCTCGGCAGCAGTCACCTCACGGCCACCGTCGTAGAGACGCGCAGCCGAGAAGGGCGTATCGAAGCGAATCACGAAGTAGTTACGGAAATTGTCGGGTACACCGCCGCTGTTGCGCGTCGAGTAGCCGACCACGGTCACACTATCGACCAGCCGCACGTGCGAACCGCAGTCGAAAGCATCGACCACAATGGCCGATTCCGCACTTTCGGGAAAGGTGAAGCGCATCATTGCTGCGCGTTCGGTCGGTGTTATCTCGGCCGTCACATCGGGATCGGCCAGATAGACCTTATAATAATAGGGCTTGGCCTCCTCCGACTGGTGCGAGAACCAGCTCCGGCGACTCTCCTCGTCGACCTTGCCGCCTCCGACCACGGGCATCAGCGAGAACTGACCGTAGTCGTTGATCCACGGCGAGGGCTGGTGGGTCTGCTTGAAGCCGCAAATCGTATGCGAGCCATAGGTATAAGCCCATCCGTTGCCCATTTTGCCGGTCTGGGGTGTCCAGAAATTCATGCCCCACGGCAAAGCCACGGCCGGATAGGTATTTCCCGTCGAGAGGCTGTGATCGGATTGCGTGCCGACCAACGTCGACACATACTCTACCGGAGGCAGAAGCACCTCGGCCGGTTGCCGGTCACAACTGCAAAACAGCAATCCCAGCAGAAAAACAGTTATTCTATACATAATTCAAATAAGTTCTTACGGATTACAACGCCTGCGATTCGTACCACACCTGCGGCTCAGCACCCATTTCGAAGAGCAACGTACCACCGGCCACGATGTCGCGGTAGTCGATGTAGGGCTTGGTGTAGGGCTTCCCGTTGAGCGTAATCGTCTGGATGTATTTATTTTCAGCCGAATTGTTGTGTGCGGTGACCGTGAAGCGACCGCCTGCAACCGTGATCTCGGCTTGGTCGAACAACGGCGATCCGAAATAGTAGCGACCACCAGCCGGTTCAACCTGATAGAAGCCCAGCGACGAGAGGACATACCATGCCGACATCTGGCCGACATCCTCGTTGCCCGACAATCCGTCGGGAGCAGCGTGGTAGAGCGTCGAGAGCACCTCACGCACGCGGTCGGCCGTCTTTCCGGGCTGGCCAAGCATCGTATAGAGGTAGAGGATGTGGTGGCTGGGCTCGTTGCCGTGGGCATACTGGCCAATCAGACCCGAAATATCGGGCGATGCCGCACCCTCGACCTGCGAGCTGACAACAAAGAGCGAGTCGAGTTTTTCGAGCATGCGCTCGCGGCTGCCAAAGCAAGCCTCAAGCCCGGCAACGTCGTGCGGCGCAAGCCACGTATATTGCCATGCGTTGCCCTCGCAATAGTCGTCGGCGCGGTGCGACGAAGCGAACGGGCTGAACGGCTCATTAAACCGACCCTTGGTATCGACACCCCGCATGAATCCCGACTGTGCATCGAAGAAACGGCGGTAGGAGTGGCTACGCTCGGTGAAATAAGCGAGATCCTCCTCTTTGCCAAGGGCTGCGGCAGCAGCTGCGGCAGCACCGTCGGCAATGGCATATTCCATGTCGAAAGCCACCGATTCGTGCATCTTATCGCAGGGGATATATCCGTATTGCTTTCGCAGATCACCGCCACGACCGTCGTCCATAGCCGTTTTGCGGATCGCCTCGAAAGCCTTTTCGCGATCGAAGCCACCGATGTTCTTAGTGATCGCATCGGCAACTACGCAGATGCCGGGATTGCCGACCATGCAGTCGGTCTCGTTGCCCATCAGATGCCAAACCGGCAGACGACCCTGCTCATCGCAGATGTGAAGCATCGTCTGGATTATGTCGGACATCTTCTCGGGATGCAGCAGCGTCATCAGCGGCTGGGCGGCACGGTAGGTATCCCAGAGCGAGAAGGTCGTATAGTTCGTGAAGCCGGGAGCACGGTGTATTTCGTGATCCGAACCGTAGTAGTCGCCATTGACATCGCAGAAAAGCGAGGGGGCGATCATCGTATGGTAGAGTGCGGTATAGAAAATTCGTTTCGTCTGCTCGTCGGTGGTCGTGATGCGCACCTTCGACAGTTCGCTGTTCCATGCCGCATCGGCAGCCGCAGCCGTCGCCTCGAAGTCCCAGCCGGGAAGCTCCGCTGCGAGGTTGGCCTTCGCTCCGGCGATGCTCACCGGCGAGAGTGCCACTTTGACCAACAGCTGTTCGCCCGAGGTCGTTGCAAACGAGGCACGCGCATAACGCTCACCGATCAACTCAACGGCCGCAGCGGGTTTCGAGAACTCGGCAACGAAGAAGATCCGCTGATCTTTCGCCCAACCCTCCGAGTAGCGGTAGCCCACCAAGCGCGTCGGGCCGTCCTGCTCCATGTGGGTCTGGGTCGCCTTATCCCAGCAACCGCCGTTTTCGAGGTCAAAGACCACCGCGGCATCTTCGGCCGCAGGGAAGGTATAGCGGTGCAGGCCGACGCGCGCGGTCGCGGTCTGCTCGGCCGTGATTGCATAGCGGGTCAGCGGCACGGAGTAGTAACCCGGACGCACGACCTCTTTCGAGCGGTCGGCATAAGACCACAGACCCGACTGCGGATCGTCCTCCGTACCACGGGCATAGGTCACCTCACCGACCACAGGCATCACCGTGACATCGAACAGATCGCCGATGCCCGTCCCCGAGAGGTGGGTATGCGAAAAGCCGATCACCGTCGAATCGCTCTGGTGGTAACCCGAGCACCAATCCCACGTTTGGGGAATGCTCGTAGGCCCGACCTGCACGAAGCCGTAGGGGACATTCGCCCCCACAAACACGTGGCCGTGGCCGCCCGTGCCGATCTTCGGATCGACATATTGGGTAAAATTATCAGCCGGTGCTTTCGGCGCACAGGCGGCGAGCAGCAGCAAAACGCCGCTCGATAAAATGTTGGTAAAATTCATTATTTTCGGTTTTGTAATTCAAAAGTCAGTGTTCCGCCGCGCAGCAACTCGTCGTGGCTGATGCGATAGCGATTCAGCGTCCGGCCGCCGAGCGACATCGAACGGATGTAGTTGGCATCGGGAGTTGAGCGTCGCGACTCGATCACGAGCGTTCCCTGCGGCGTATCAATCTCGGCACGGTCGAATGCTGGCGAGGTCAACGTGTAGTAGGGTTCGCCCGGGCAATCGGGATAAAATCCGAGCATCGAGAAGACCGCCCACGCCGACATCGTACCGGTATCGTCGTTGCCCGGAATGCCGTCGGGCGAAGTCGTGAAGTACTTGTTCAGCAGACGCGTAACCTCGCGCTGCGTGCGCCACTCCTCACCGCGGAAACGGCTGAAGAGATAGGGATAGGCGATATCCGGCTCGTTGGCCGGATCGTAAAGCCCCTCATCGAAGACCATTTGCAGCTTCTCGACAAAGTGGCGACGGCCACCCATGAGTCGCGCCAGTCCGTTGACATCGTGCGGCACATAGAACGTATAATTCCACGCCGAACCTTCGTGGAAACCCGGAGCAGCTTCGAAATTCTCCCCGGCCTGCGGGTTGAACGGTGTCAGGAAATTCCCCTCGGGCGTAATCGGACGCAGCGTGCCCGACTCCGGGCTGTAATAGTGGCGGTAGCCCAGCGAACGCGCGCGGAAGAGTGCCGCATCCTCCCTCTTACCCAGCGAGTCGGCCAACAACGCCAGCGCATGGTCGGCAATGTAATACTCCAAGGCGTGCGAGACAGAGTTGTCGCCCGACAGATCGGCGGCATACATGCCCAGCGGCACATAGCCCTTCGCGATATAGGGGTCGATATCCGGGCGCATCTTATTCTGCGCACCGGGCGTGGTAGCCGATTTGCGCATCGCCTCGTAGGCGGTCGCCACATCGAAATCGCGCAGTCCCTTCATCCAGCTGTCGACAATCACCGGAATCGACGGATCGCCCTCCATGGTAAAGGTTTCGCGGCCGTAAAGCTCCCACTTGGGCAACCAGCCCCATTCGCGGTACATGTCGATCATCGAACGCAGCATGTCGGCCTGCCGTTCGGGGTAGACCAACGTCATCAGCTGGTGGAGGTTGCGATAGGTATCCCAGAGCGAGAAAACCGTATAACGGGGTGAATCCGCACGGAGAATTTCGCTGCCCTCCATGGCCGGATATTCGCCATTCACATCGCTCAACACATTGGGGTGGATCAGTGCATGGTAGAGTGCCGTATAGAAAACCTGCTGCTGCTCGACCGTGCCGCCCTCGATGCGAATGCGTCCCAAGTCGGCATTCCACCGCTCGCGCGCAGCCGCATGCAGCGCATCGAACGAACGATCCTGCTGCTCGGTCTCGAGGTTCATGCGGGCATTCTCGGTCGAAACCATCGACACACCCATGCGCACCTCGATCTGCTCGCCGGCCGTCAGGTCGTCGAACGTAAACCAGTAACCCACCTCATCACCAGCGAGTTCGCGGCCGTAGGAGGTGTAGAGCTTATAGCCTCCGGCATCCTTATCCCACTCGGCTTCGACACCAGTTTTGGGCGGTTGCTTCTTCCAGTAGCCCGAAGTCGTGGGGCGTTTCGACACGCGCAGCACAAAGTAAACCGGGAAAACAGCCTGCGGATTGTAGCAGAATGTCCCCATGAGCTTCATGCCCTCGATCTCGGTGGCACTCACTCGGCGCACCAGAGCACCCGACTCGTTGGTCAGCCCCTCGCCCAGATTTAGCAGGATGTGCCCCTCACCGGCCGGGAAGGTGTAACGCTCGACCGACGAACGGAGTGTAGCGGTCGCCTCGGCACGGATTCCGTAGGCCGAGAGCGTCGCGGCATAATAACCCGGCGACGCAGTTTCGGCGGTGTATTCCGAGCCGTACTTTTTGTAGTCGACCTCCAGCCCACCGGTCGTGGGCATGGTCAGCAGCGAGCCTAATTCGGGACATCCCACGCCGCTCAATGCGACGTGGGCAAATCCCGTGAAAAACTTATTGTGAAACTCATAAGGTGTTGACCACCAACGAGCATCCTTATCGAAAACATTCCGATCCGACCCCATGACGTTGAACGGCGTGACGGACATCATGCCATTGGGGCAGACTGCGCCGGGATTCGTCGTTCCGAAATTGGTCGTCCCGACAAACGGGTTGACCCGATCGACCGGAGGTACAGCCTGCACGCCGAGTGTCACAAGCGCGGCAGAGAGCAGAGCAAGCAGTTTCATGGGCTTACAGGATATTGTTTTTCTTCGTAAACTCGATGATCTCGGGGATATAGCCGAAGGCCAGTCCCGTCACCGTGTCGGCACAGCCGTAGTATACGGCCAAACGTCCCGTTTCGGGGTCATGGAGTGTCGCGCAGGGGAAGGTCACGTTGGGCACGTCGCCCGTGCACTCGTAAATCTCGCGCGGCGAGATCAGATACGGGCCGCTGCGGGCCAGCACCTTCCACGGCTGATCGAGGTCGAGCAGCGCAGAGCCAAACGCATATACATAGCCGTTGCACGAACGCAGCACGCCGTGGTAGAGGATCAGCCAGCCCTCCGAAGTCTCGATCGGAATCGGGCCTGCACCGATCTTCATGCACTGCCAAGCACTCTTCTCGAATGCCGCGGGCGACATCACGTGGCGGTGGTGACCCCAGTACTCCAAATCGGGAGATTCCGAGTAGAAAATATCACCGAATGCCGTGTGTCCCGTGTCACTCGGACGCGAGAGCATGGCGAACTTACCGTTGATCTTGCGGGGGAACATCACGCCGTTGCGGTTGTAGGGCAGGAAGGCGTTCTCCACTTGGTGGAAAGTCTTGAAGTCGGTCGTCCAAGCGATACCGATCGTCGGGCCGTGGTAGCCGTTGCACCACGTCACGTAGTATTTGTCCCCGATCAGGCAGACGCGGGGGTCGTAACCGTATTCCCACGCAGCGATTTCGGGATCAGCACCCGTGAGTTTGAAATCCTCCTCCTCGATCTCCCAGTCGATGCCGTTCACCGAGAAGCCCACGTGGATGCGCATGCGGCGATTGGTGTCGTCGCAGCGGAATACGCCGGCGTAGTTGTACTTACCCTGCTTGAAGGGAACGACCGCCGAGTTGAAGATGCTGTTCGAAGTCGACAACAGATCGCGCGGAATGATCGGATTTTTCGTATAACGCCACATCGGGACGTTCGAGCCGGCGGGACGCTCCTCCCACGGCATATCAGGCAGACTGATACCCTTGATTTTCAATGTATTCATATTGATATTATAATTTAATTGGTTTCTTCGTCGGTGACGATTTCGGGATTATTGTCCGGATGCGTAAACGGCAGGCGCAGCACGAGGTAGAAGACCGGGAGCGTAGCCAGCAGCGACCACAGGAAGAACGAGCGGTAACCCACCGCCTCGCACAGCACACCACTGATCATACCCGGCAGCATAACACCCAGATTGGCCAGCGACGAACCGAACGCATAGTGCGCCATTTGGTGCTTGCCGGGTGCAACCTGCTGCATGATGAAGAGCGTAAGCCCCACAAATCCAAATCCGTAGCTAAAGTATTCGAATACGATTGCGCCGCAGATCAGCACCGCATCGGTCGGCTGGAACATCGCCAGCAGCGCATAGACCACAAACGGCACGTTGAAGATGCAGATCAGCGGAAGCAAGGCGCGGCGCAACTTGAGCCACGAGATGAAGTAGCCGCCCAGAATCGAGCCGACGACAAACGCAATCACCCCGAACGTACCGTAGTAAAGGCCGATCTGCTGCTCCGAAAGACCCATGCCCTGCGACTCCAACGGCGCATTGAGGAACAGCGGCACGATCTTGATCACCAAGCCCTCGGCAAAACGGTAGAACAAGATGAAAGCCACGTAGATCCAGATGTATTTCTTATGGAAAAATTCGACAAAAATGCGCTTCGTCTCCGACAGAGCCTCGCTGACATTGCCGGCATGTGCCGTTGCCGCGCCGCCCGAAGGGAGCATTTTGATGTGGTAGATGCCCAGCAGGAAGAGCAACGCACCGCACAACGCCATGACGATCATCCACGCTTCGACCACTCCGACGCTCTGTTTGAGCGTACCGGCCAGATAGACCAAACCGCCCATAGCAAAGACCTTGGCGATGTTGTAAAATGCACCCTGCCAGCCGATAAACTGCGCCTGCTGATCCTTCGACAGCACCGAGATGTAGACTCCGTCAGCCGCAATGTCGTGGGTTGCACCACTAAAGGCCACCACCGCCATAAGCGCAATGGCATAGGGGAAGAAATTGGGCAACGGCAGCGTCATGGCAACCAATGCCAGCCCCAATCCCGAGGCCAGCTGTGTCGACACAACCCAGAATTTTTTGGTGCGAAACATCTCCATGAGTGGACTCCAAATCGGCTTCAGCGACCACGGCAGGATGATCAGCGACGTCCACAGTGCAATACGCGCGTCGTCGATACCCATGCCGCGAAACATGAGTGTGGAGACCATATTGACCAATATAAACGGCAGCCCCATAGCGAAATAGAGCGTAGGAACCCATGTTAGGGGCGATTTTTTCAAACTTTTTTCAGACATCGGTTCTTTGTAAGTTTTAGTTAGCGGCTCAAAGGTACGAATTTATCAGGAAAAGCGCCGCGCCTGCGCGCGACTTTTTTAGCCTAATTACGTTAACGCCACCTTCTGCAAAACGAAAACCGTGCAGCCGACGGGTCTTTCGGCCTGCGACTGCACGGTAACGTTCAGTTAAAAAAAGATTATTTGTAGGCTATCACATACTTTCCATCTGGAGAAAACGTACCTGCCCATTCATCACGAATAGTTGCAATAGTCTGCCCCTGCTTCAAATAAACCTTTTGAAGATAATAGACAAAAGATATATCCAATGTTTCCAATGCAGGACATCCGGAGACATCCAAGAAATCTAAATTAGCAGACTCTAGAAAATCCAAAGTCTTAAGTTTCGTACCCGACACCACGATATTATTACCTCCGTAGTAATCAGCACTCAAATCCAACGTAGTGATATTAAGATCACCTAACGGAACCGTAGTTAAGGGGTTACCCTTACAATAGAGAGTGGTCAGATTTTTCAAGTAAGCAATACCCTCCAGCGATTTTATCTTTAAGCGATAACAATCAAGAACCGTAGCATTCAAACCGGCATCTGTAACAATACATGCCGAACCGCCAAGGTCAACAATATAACCCAACGAAACCAGTTTCTGACGGAATGCAGCATCTGGGATCTTTTGAGTTTCTTGATTGGGATCTTTTTGAACCACGGTAATTGCAATCGGATCGAAACCGGTCGCCAAAATAGTGATTGAGCCACCGCGTGATGCCGTTGCTTGTGAAATCTTAAACGACAATGTTTTTGTCTCAACCGCGCGTGTATCAGGCAGACGAGTAATCCAATCAGTACTTTTAACAACGTAATTAACATTGGCCTTTACATCAAAAGACAAGGTTTGTTCGGCAAGATCATACTCATAGAATGTTTTATCAACCAAAAGCACATCGACCTGTTTTTGTGTAATTGGAATAACCAGCGTTCGATCCTTGCCGGCAATCGTCAGATCGGTCGAACGAGGGCTAAAATCAGTATTCTCAGTTACCGCAAATCGAATCAGAGTAACTCCACCTAAACCCTCCACGCGGTCATCAAATGTCAGCCAGTTATTGCCGTCACCGCTAAATGTATATCCCAATTCGGGGATGTTGGTACGCACCCTAACGGTTAAAGTTCCTTTTGAGCGCTCCAGCTCAACCTTCGGATCTGAAACTAAACTTAAAATTTCACCTATCTGCGAGGTTATTGTTATAGGGGCGACCGCTGAACCCGTAAAGATCTTGAAAGTCGTCTCCATACTTTTATCCGAACTATTCGGATCGACCGTAAAGGTCACCTTATCGCCGTTTTTACCAGCGACAGCCGAGGGGCGTGCCCAGTCGCAAACACCCGATATGCGCCAACTACCCGAGCTGGTGACTGTGAATTCAGTTGTCCCTCCGTCAGGGCCTATTGTAATCTCGGAAGAGGGCGTAACCGAAATTTCATCACGTGAGCCTTCCGCATCGGTATTATCTTCGGAGCAACCACCACACAAAAGCGCAGAAGCCGCCAATAGTATCCATAATTTTTTCATGGTTTTTATCTCTATTTTAAGTTACTAACGTGAAAGACGTTCTGTACTATACTGTTTATAATAATGCGTAGGATAGAGCAACTCATCGTCATACAACCCTCGGCAAACAGATTGGCAACGCCTCACTTGGGTGGAGTATTTCGACGGATCGAGTGCAAAGAACATGTAATAGCCATAGCCCTCCTGTTTGCGGCTACGTGCCGTATATTCGCTGGAATCACCGCTACCACGCTGCAACTCAATCGACATACCGCCACAGTTCTTCTTCGTCATGCCTTGCATAGGAGCTGCCGCACCACCGTAGTCATCCACCGCATAGTCAACAAACTCGCTCGGCAGAATACCATCGACAGCCGGAATAGTCGAATTAACATTGCCTAAGTAATAGACCATGACCGTTTTGTCGGGCATAGCACATTTGGTTTCATAGAGCAAACGAGCGGCTGCGGCTTCCGAAGAACGCGTAAACAGTGGATTGGAGAGGTCAGGATAATCAGAATACTCGTCATCAAATCCGACACCGTCCAGATTGTAGGCGTAGCAGATTGCCGCCAACTCTTTGGCGAACATCCGTGCTCCCGTATCCGACAACTGCGCCACACCCGAAACGTCGTGGTTACCCAGAATGCCGAGAATCACCTTGATACCACGCTTACGCAGCGGCTGAAGGTATTGTTCGCTGTTATCTAACAGGAACTGAACCTGACGGTTGTTGAAGACATAGACCTGACCGGTTTCGGCGTTGTAGTTGATGTTAGCCGAGAAGAGCACCACTTCATCGAAGAAGAGTTTACCGCTATCTTTGAGGACAAATTCCAACGCGTTGAGCGGATTGGCATCGTTCACCTCGAAATAGAGCACCGTCTTCACAGCATCTTCGCCTTTGTAGCAATCCGACTGCGAACGCATGTCCTTCACGAAGTACAAAGCGCACTGAGAATTCTCCGAAAAGGTGATTCCCTCCGTGCGCGACGAAACGCGCAGGGGTATAACGTAGGAGACATCAGCTTCGAGATCCGTAGCCGCCTTGATCGTCATCTCGATGTCGATCGAATTCTTTTCGTCGGGCGCAAGCAGCAATTCGCCGTTGTGTGCCAACGACACCAAACCGACCGGATAGAGTTTATAATCTGTGCCATGCTCTTTGTTGTAGGTCTCCAAGTAGGCAGCATCGACCAGAATAGTCGCATCAACACCCTTTTTCGGGGCTTGCGTCAAGCGGAAATAGACCGAGGTCTTATAGGTTTCACCGCGCAGCTCGATCGTCGAGATCTTTTTGTTCGTCTTTCTGTCGAGCAGCTGCCCGTCTACACGATTCACCGCTTCGTAGGGTGCTTCGTTGACTTTCGATTCCAATTCGATGTCGTCGGCGCACGATCCCAGCGAAAGGGTCGCCACACAAGCAATCGAGAAAAGTCCTTTTTTGAAATATTGATTGAAGTTCATCTTATTCTTTTTTAGGTGTTAAACTACTTTTGTTTTTCGGGTAGTGAAACAGAGGGCCATTGCGGCAGGTTGCCAATGGTCAGGTTGTTGCCATAAGAGGTGTAGTCTTTGGCCATAGCACCTGCTCCGTCGTCCAACTTCCAGTAAGCGACCAGACCGGGCGATGCGGGATCGACTCCGTAGAAGTGTACCGGGGCATTGATCTCGTCAGCCGTAAGCGCGCGATTCCAGATACGCACCTCGGACATTCTGCCCTCGAAACTACGGTCGTCATTATACGAATAGCCAATCCAGAAGCAACGCGGTGCGCCATTCGACTCGTTCGAGTGCTCCACGCCGATGTTTACCGAAGAAGCACCTACATTGCCCGACAACTTGAGTACGCCGTTGAGATAGACTTCGACACCGCCCCGATTGAAAGTCACAGCCAAATGATACCACTTGCCTGTTTCGATTTGCAGATCCGAGGTGGTAATATTTCTCGACGATGCAATCTGAATCTGGTTCTTGGGGACACCGGCATCACCGATACGCACGAGGAATTTACCCTCGATACCCATGATTGTCGAGATCTCCTTGTTGAGTTCGGTTGCGTTAATCAACGCCTCGAGCGTAAAGGTCGACATGTATCTCACCGGATCGGAGTTCACCCAATCGGGCCAAGCCTTGTTGCCCGACAGATCGACCACCACGTTGATCAGCGCAGCACCCTTGAAGATGTAGTAGACCGTGCGAGCACTCTCGAGTGCATCGATTCCCTCGACCGAAGCGAGCGTCACGGGCAATACATAGCGCAGGTCGCGATCAAGCTCGGCAACATTGACGAAGTCGATCTTCACCGGAGTACTTGCAACACCTCCGGCCTGAATCTTCGTATCGGGAGCTTCCATCACATAGTTCGAATCGGGCAGCAGAACAGCATTCTGATCGTAGTATGCCGCGCGGTAGGTCTCCAGCAGTTCGGGAGCAGCCTTGAAGCGGGCGTTGATATCGTGGGCAACGGGTTTGGCGATGCCGACTTTGAGTTCGCGCGAGAAATCCCCCGCCGTAGCCTTCACCAACAACTCCTCGGTGAAGCTCGTAGTCGAGATATAGAGTTTATTCTCGTAATGCTGCCGGCTCAAATCCTCTTTCTTACAGCCTGTAAGTGCAAGAAGGGTGCAGGCGAGCAGTGCAATATATTTCAGATTGAATTTCATGGCTCGTTAGTTTTTAGGGGTGGGATTCATAACGTAGATTGCCTCCCGGATGTTTTTATAAACCAATTTGATGTTGAAGTAGTCGTTCTGCGCCTCGTCGATGGCAATACCCGACTTCGTATAGCCGCCGGCAGCCGGAGCTATAACCCATTGAGCAGCTCCCTTCGTGGCACGAAGACGCGTCTTACCGTCGGCTTCGTATCCGGAGAAATAGCCGGCTTCGATCGTCGGGTCAATGATCGAGGGGATCGTGACGCCCACCAAGAAGCGGTCGGTCGGAACACCCGACACCGAAGCCATAATCATGGCATAGCCCATCTTCTCGGCCGACTTGGTGGTCAGCTGCGGGATGATGATGTTGCGGCACAGCGGCAGGATTGACTGGTCGACCAAGTTCTGCGGATTACCGCGGAAAAAGAGCAGGGCGTTGGGATGTGTCTCATACCAAGTTTTGATCGCACCAAAGAAGGTCTCCTGACGCAGCTTGTAAGCGGCCAGCACCTCTTCGGTCATACTCTGCGGTGCGCGACCCGTGTAGGTTATCTCCACACCGTCGAAACCCGACAGGTCGAAGTAGGCCAACTGTGCGACAGTCTGCGTTTTGCAGAACTCAAGGAAACGCTCCTCTACGGTAGGCTCTGCCGGCTCTTCGCCGCCTTCACCGTCACCTTCACCTTCACCTTCGCCACCTTCTGCGGCCTCCTCGGTCGGAGGTTCGGGCTTGTTGGCCTCCTCCTCTTCGAGGATTACCTTCCAAGCCGCTTCGATTGCGTCGAAGCTGATCTTGTAAACCACACGTGTGCCTTTTTTGTGTACCTCGGCAATCTCCTTCACCAACACCGGGTGCAGGTTAGCCCCTGTGGTCACGCAGATGAAATCGGCGCTATCGGGCATGTTTGTGAGGTGCTCGTTGCGCTGCGAGGGAGCTTCCGTGAGATTCCGCATGGTCAGGTAGGTCACGGCGTGCTCGCTCTGCTTGTAGGCGCACAGCGCAGCCAGATATTGTTTATACAGTGCCTCGTTCTGATTTTCGAGCGTCGGCGTATGTATGTCCAGACTTTCGGTGTCGTTCCAATCGCTGCAAGCACCCAGTGTAAGAGCAGCAAGCGCGAAAGCCGGCATCAAGATATTCTTTATTATCCGTTTCATAATGGTATCAAAGATTGGTAGTTAGTTAATTGCGGGGTTGCAGTCCCACCAGATGCGGGTTGCCATGTTGTCCTCGCCCTTGAGCAGCGACGATACGGCCGTCTGCACATTCTCACCGTTGCTGGTGTACTCCTCCTGCGGATAAGGCATACGGCGCGCGCCCAGATTCGAGTCAACGATTCCGTTGCTCATATTACCTTCGTCGGTGGCAGGGATCAGGTGCGGGAAGCCCGTGCGGCGGAAATCAGCCCACGCCTCGTTACCCAACTGCCAGTTGGCGATCCACTTCTGGGTGATGATGCGCTCCTGCTTCTCGGCCGGCGTTGCACCCTCGCTCCAAGCTACGGGCAGCGTCGTCAGCACAGCAGAGTAGGAGTTCGTTCCGGCGGGATCGGTGTAGGTTACCTGCACCGGAATCGACTGTGCCAGATAGGCATCAGCACCCGTTGCACCCCACTGCTCGAACGACAGACGTACACCCTCCTTGTAGAACTCCTCGGCTGTACCGGGGCCCATCTCGAAGTTGAACACCGCCTTGGCCTCTGCCTTCAGGAAAGCCACCTCGGCAGCATTCATCCAGTAGAGATCGGAAGTCGACTTAATCTGAAGACCCGAATATTTGTGACCAACGTCCTTCAACGCGGGTTTAACGATACCGCGACGGATGCCGGCATAGGTGTGACCTGCCCACTCCGAAGCCACGAAATAGTTGGCACGACGCGGGTCGTTGAAGGCATTCATGTAAGTCGTGATGTCGGCAGCCACGTGGGTATCACCACCCGTCGGGCAAACCGTACCGTCTGCATGCTCGGGCGTGTTGTATCTCGTAGCTACGTAGATCGGATTACCCTTGTCGCCAAACGACGATACTTTTGCGTTGTCGGCATTCGAAGTCATGACACCGACCTCGTTCGATACTGCCGACTCAGCCATCTCCTTCGCCAATTCGGGATCCGCGTAGACAATACGCATCGCCAAACGCAGCTTGATCGAGTTGGCCAGCTTGCACCACTTCTCGGCTTTACCGCCATAGATATAATCGGCCGTCGGGGCAATAGCGCCCGTGCGACGCTCCGAGAGAACACCGATAGCATGGTTCAACTCCTCGAAGAATTTTTTGTAGACATCGGCCTGTGCATCGTAAGCCACCTGCAAGTCGCCTCCGACGGTAACTTTCGAATAGGGAATCGGGCCGTAGGTATCCGTCACGCGGTGCATGGCGCAGACCTTCATGATCTCAGCGATAGCCAGCGCGATCGGGTCGTCGGTCACCTTTTCCAATTCAGAGAGGTTATTATAGAGCAACGGAATCACTTGGTCGCTATTCATGAAGACACGTGTCCAGTCGTTGGTCGCGTTGAAGTTGTCGATCGTCCGCGTCCACGCTCCCGTCGAGGAGAAATAACCACCCATCGGGCCGCCCAACAGACAGTCGGTGAACTGGGCCGTATTGACATCGGTCGAAATCACAGCACTCGACAAGTTGGTCATAGCCGAACCGATCGCATAACCGTCGGTCTGCATCTGATCCCCGTTGGGTTCGTAGGGATTGCTGTTGATATCGAAATAATTGCTCGTACAAGCTGCCCCGGTCAAGGCCATAACGGCCAAAATCGGTTTTAATATGTTGATTTTCATAATCGTCATTCGGTTTAGAATTTAAGTCGGAGGTTGAAGCCGATATTGCGCAGCGAAGGCATCATGTAGTTGTCGATACCTTGGTAGAAGTTGCCCGTCGTAGCGATCGTTTCGGGATCGAACGGAGCTTTGTTGTAGATCATCCAGAGGTTGCGGCCCACCAACGAAATCGTGATGTCGCAGACGTCGCCGAGTACACGGCGCGGAATGGTGTAACCGATCGAAGCCTCCTGCAAGCGAACGTTGGTCGCCGAGTAGGTGTAATACTGCGGAATCGAGTTACCGCCGCCAATCGTCGTGTACCACTTGTTGGCATTGACCAAGTCGCCGCCGTTAACCAGTGCACCACCGGCATCGCGAGCTGCGGCCGAAGCCTCCGAAACTCCGAAGTAGTCCAACTGAGCCTGTGTGCGCGAGAAGACCACGCCACCCAGACGAGCCGACAACATGAAGCCGAAGTTGAAGTTACCGACCGAGAAGTCGTTACGCCACGACATATTGGCATCGGGCAGCACGCTACCTAACTTGATATAGCTCTTTGCGTCCTTGATCGTTTCGGTTGCGATATTTCCCTTTTCGTCGGTGTAGATCGCTCCGTTGCTGTCGCGTTTGAGGTCGACCATCGAGTAGAGATCACCCAACGTACCACCTTCGCGCAGGAAGAAGTGAGCATTGCCCAGTCCACCCATATCCAACTGATCGACAGAAACAACCGCTCCGGTTGCCGGATCGACGATGTTGTTGGCCAGCGAGATAATCTTGTTTTTATTGGTCGAAAGCGTGTAGTTCGTATTCCAACCGAACTTGCCCCATTTGTTGTTGTAACCCAGAGCCAACTCAATACCACGGTTGCGCACGTTACCCGACTGTACTTTGAGTTTCGATGCGGCAGAACCCGACGAAAGTTGTACTTGGAAGGTCTGATCCTGCGTCTTGGTATTGTAGTAGGTGAAATCCAAGTTGAAATGCTTGAGGAAACGCATCGTAAGACCGATCTCGAACGACTTCGTGCGTTCGGGTTTGAGGTTGTAGAGCGGATACTCGGTCTGTGTGTTCCAGTTCAGACCCGAGGCATTCCAGCTATAAAGCGGATTGGCCAAATAACGCTCGAAAGCCACACCCACCGAGGCATACGAAGCACGAATCTTCACATACGACAGGTTCTTAGGCATTTCGGGGATAATCTGCGACAGCACAACCGAAGCTCCGACCGAAGGATAGAAGAACGATTTCTTCTCGGAGTGAGGGCCTGCCAGCTGCGACGGCCAGTCGTTACGACCGGTGAGGGTAAGGAAATAGGTGTTTTTGTAGCCAAACTCAAACGAACCGAAGATCGACTGGGTCTGCTCACGCCAACCCGACTGCAACCGCTCGGTGATCGCTGTGTTACTCAAGTTCTGTACGTTGAACACGTTGGCCAGCGAAGGTTTCTCGTCGGTGATGACACCGTCGCGGATCGGGCCGCGGGTCTTGGTTGCATCGGAACGCATATCCGAGATCGAAGCACCGATATTGGCCTGCAACGACCAATCTTCGCCGAAAGTTTTGTTGATATTGAGCATTGCATCGCCATAGACCTGACGGTCGTCGGTCTTCGTGATGCCATACAGACCGTTGTTCGAACCTTCGGTCAGCTGGGTATTGGTCGAAGCGTAGAATTTCTCGGTGTAGCTCGTATTCGAATTATCGACACGGATACGGCCCGTCACGCTCAACCAGTCGAGAATGTCGTAGGCCAGCGAAGCATCGAGCATGTAGCGATCCTTGCGATTCTCACGCAGGTTGCGGTAGTTGATCCAGTAGGGGTTCTGCATAGTCATACTTGCATCGCCCGAGGGCCAATACTGCGTATAGAGGCGACGTGCCTCGTCATAACGCTCATACATCTTGATATCCGACCAGTCGTTTCCGCGCGGGAAGAGGTAAGCACCCAACAACGGGTTGCTGTACGAACCCTGATTGATCATGTTGCGGTCTTTCTGGATCACATAGCCTGCGCCCACGTTGAGCGTCATTCTGTTATCGAGGAAGTGGGTCGAATTGCGGAACGTAAAGTTGTAACGGTCGTAGCCGTTGTTCGGCACGACACCACGCGAATTGACCGTAGCGGCCGAAAAATAGGTCTGGTTTTTCTCCGAACCCGTCGACAGCGAAACGCTCTCCGTGCCGGTGACACCGGTCTGGAAATAGTCACTTGCGGGGTCGTAACCGCGGTAGTTGGACGAGTTGAGTTTGTTGCCCCAGCTGCGGATCGTCGAGCCTTCGCTCGAGTTCAGGTCGCCCGTACCGTAACGATTCTGGAATTCGGGAAGCGCAAACGGCGACATCACCTCGGTGCTACTCGACACGGTAACCGTAGTTTTACCTGCTTGGCCGCGTTTGGTAGTGACCACAATCGCACCGTTGGCCGCATCCGAACCGTAAAGTGCGGCTGCGGCAGCACCGTTCAGCACCGTCATCGACTCGATGTCCTCGGGGTTGATATCGGCAATCGGGTCGGTCGAACCTTGCGAACCGAACTCCGTGCTGGCATCACGAGCCGTGGTGAGCATCGGCACACCGTCGATCACGTAGAGGGCATTCGAAGTCTGCGAGATCGATTTCTGACCACGCATCACGACTTTCGAAGCACCACCGACACCCGACGAAGAGGCATTGATCGTCACACCGGCTACTTTACCATTAAGTGAATTGATGAAGTTCGCATCCTTATTGGCAACGATATCTTCCGAGTTGACCTGCTGCACGTTGTACGACAGAGCCTTCTCCGAACGTTTGATACCCAAGGCCGTAACAACCACGTTGTCGACCTGTACGGCCGACTCCTGAATCGTAATCTTGAATTGGGTACGTGTGCCGACGAGAACACTCACCGGCTCATAGCCTAAATAGTTAACATCAAGATACTTGGAATCTGCGGGGGGGGGAACTTGCAAGCTAAAAGCACCATTTACATCGGTACTGGCTCCGATGGTCGTCCCTTTGACGACAACCGTGGCACCGATCACCGGCTGCCCGGCGGCATCGACAACCGCACCGGTCACCGTCACAGGCTGCGACGGCAATGCTTTTTGTGAAAGCACGATCGAGGTATTCTCGACGGCATATTGTATATCGGTAGATTGGAAAAGCGTATTCAGTACACCTTTGAGGGGTGCATTGTTCACGTCGATAGATACTCGGCGTGTCACGTCGACACTCTTGTCGTAAACAAACAAATAGGTCGTTTGCTTTTCAATGGCATTCAGCACCTGCTCCAACGGGGTATCCGTCACACGGATGGTCACCTGAGCAGACTGTGCATGCGCCCGGGCTGCAAAGAGGCAGCACATCAGCGTCAAAACAGGCAAGAGCAGACGTGCTCTCACTTGGTCTTTCATTTTCATAAGTCAGTAATTAGGTTTTATTAAAATCTTCTGGTCGGGAAGATCTCCGACAAATCAATTGATTCGCGGAGGTAAAAAAAGTTTGGCTGTGGGGACAGCGCGGTGTGGTTGGGTCGATTCTGATTACATAGGCATTCGCTTTTTTACAAGTTTTATGATTTGTTATAAATTAATAGATGAAAATTTGGTCTCGGGCTTCGTTGCGCGAGTAGTTGAAATCGGCACTCCGCTGCAAGATCCACAAAGCATGGTCGATACCCTCCGAAACACGGATTTTTCCGGTGAAGAGGTTTTCGGGAAGTTGCTCGCGTCGGATGTCGATCGCCACCCCATAATAGGTTTCGAATTCGCCGATCAGCTCCAAGAACGAGGCGTCGCGGAATACGATCAGACCTTCGCGCCAGAGGAACTCCTCGCCCTCGGGAATGGGGTCAACCACCAGTCGGTTGGCAACCCGTTTGACACGCATATTCGGATCGAGAAGCACCGCGTTGCCGGCGTTGTTGCGGTCGGTAACCCGCACACGACCCTCGACCAGCGAGGTGGTGAATTCGTTCTCTTCGGCACGTGCCTCAACGTCGAACTTCGTACCAAGCACCTCCACATCGCAGGCGTAGGTTTCGACAACAAAGGGGTGTGATTTATCGTGAGTCACATCAAAAAAGGCTTCGCCCTTGAGTTGCACCTTACGCTTGCCGCCTGCAAAAGCCGAGGGGTATTTCAGCTCCGAAAGGGCATTCATGCAGACTTTCGTTCCGTCGGGCAGCACAACATTTACGCGCTGCCCGGCCGGCACCGTTATCGTATTGCCAGCCTGCAAGAGTTGCTCCTGCATGTGCGACACATACGCCCCCCCGATGCCGACCGTGACCAGTATAGCAGCAGCGTATTTCAACACCTCGCGACTCCAGCGAGGCAATGTTATCATTCGGCGTTTCGTCTTTTCGGGACGCGCCAACATCAACGCGGCATCGAACACCCGCCGCTCGGCGAGCAGTTCTTGCCGGTGCAACGGATCGGCATCGACCCAGTCAAGCACCTGTTTCTCTTCCGCGACCGTCGTGCAGCCATCGAAAAAACGATATAGTAACTCCTTTTCCATAGACATACTAATAACACCTCACCGACGAAGATCCCTGAAAAATTTTGCACTTTTTTCAAGAATCGCCCTTGGAGGTCGATTAAACGTGTATTTTTTAATGAATATAAAACCAAAAAACAAAGAATGGCAGGTAATCTTTGAGTGCCACGCGCAGGTGCTTCATCGCCTTCGAAACTTCGAACTCGACGCTTTTGGGGGTCGTCTCCATTTCGGCAGCAATCTCCTTGTAGCTTTGACCCTGAAATCGACTGCGGATAAAGATTTCGCGCGTTCGTTCGGGCAGCACATCGAGCGTATGGTTGACCAGCCGCTGCGCCTCCTCGCTGAAGAGTTCTTCGGGATCACACGCCTGCAAGGTCGACACGCGCAGGTCGAGCATCCGCGCTCGGTGCAAATGGATATCTTCGGCCGCACGCAGTCGCACGTTTTGAGCGCGCAAGTAGTTCAGGCATTTGTTCTTAACAATGGTCAACGTATAGGGCGGAAAGGCTTCGACAGAGAGCGTATCGCGGCGTTCCCACGCTGCAACGAAGCTCTCCATGACCAGATCTTCGGCAACAGTGGGGTCGTTCACGTAGCTCACAGCGAAGCGGATAAACCGCTGCTGAAACTCCGCAAAGAGCCGGTTGAATACTTCGATATTCAACGCTACACCCGAACGAATTCCATTCAATGCCATCTCCTATTAATACAATTACGCATTCAAATATATAACAAATATTCTACCTTATTTCATTCCTATTGAAAAAAATGGACGAAAAAGCGGACTACCGCAGAGGCAGTCCGCTGATAATCTATAAGATAGTAATTATTTCGCTTTTCCCTCGCAATAGACGCAACGGCACGAGCCGTCGGGCATGCGGTGGAAGAGTTGATCGACATCTTCCGTTGCCGAAATGCAGCGGCGGTTGGCACACTCCTGCTCGTTGACGAGGTAGGAGTCGCCGAAGACCGGAGTCTGCGGATAGGGTTTGTTTTCATCTACCCAGCGCAGAAGCGTGTAGATCAGTGCCATACGGACAAATTTCCCGTTCTCAACCTGTCGGAAATAAGCCGCACGCGGATCGTTATCCACAGCGCGTGTAATTTCGTTGACACGCGGCAGCGGGTGAAGGATAATCATCTCCTTCTTGGCCGTTAGCAACTTTTCGGGATCGAGGACAAAGCTGTTTTTCACGCGGTCGAACTCCTCCTCGTCGAGGAAACGCTCCTTCTGTACGCGCGTCATATAAAGCACATCCAGCTCGGGCATCACCTCCTCCATGGTGGTCACTTCGCGGAACTCGAGGTTCGAATTTTCGGCCATCTCTGCCAGCATGTAATCGGGCAGACGCAGCTCCTGCGGGGCGATCAGAATCACCCGAATGCCCGTATAACGCGAGAGAGCCTTGATGAGCGAATGCACCGTGCGGCCGAACTTCAGGTCTCCGCAGAAACCGATCGTCAGGTTGTCGAAATGGCCCTTTTCGCGTTTGATCGTCAGCAGGTCGGTGAGCGTCTGGGTCGGGTGGGCATGGCTGCCGTCACCGGCATTGATCACCGGAATGCCGGCATACTGCGATGCCACAAGCGGCGCACCCTCTTTGAAGTGGCGCATGGCGATGATGTCGGCGAAGCAGCGGATCACACGCACCGTATCGGCCACGGTTTCGCCCTTCGAGACGGAAGAGGAGTTGGCGTCGGAGAATCCGATCACCTGTCCACCCAGTTCCAACATCGCCGAGGTGAAACTCAGGCGCGTGCGGGTAGACGGCTCATAGAAGAGTGTCGCGAGTTTTTTGCCCTTGCAAGCCTCGCTATATTTGGCACGATTGGCGATGATATCCTCGGCCAGGGCGATGATCTGCTCGGTTTCTTCGACTGTCAAGTCAGTCGGATCTATCAAATGTCTCATACTGAATATTAATAAACGCAAGAAGCGAAAATCGGCCGAAAGGCTTCAGTGGCTATGGACCGGGCTTTTCCCCACTCTTTGCTCGTCATTTTATCGACTCATCCAACTCTCGTCGGAGGGGTTGTTGCGGAACTGCAACAGGCGGGCTTTATCCTCCACACGAATGTATCCCTCCTCGGCCGCAACCTCAACCAGCGCATCGAGATTCGAGAGGCTGTAATTGATGATTTGCGCCTGCTTCATGCGATCAAGACCTTTCTGCATGCCATAGGTGAAGATCGACGCAACGCCCAGCACCTCAGCACCGGCCGCACGCAGGGCTTCGACCACCTCGATACACGATCCGCCGGTCGAGATCAGATCCTCGATCACGACGACTTTCTGACCCTTTTCGAGTTTGCCCTCGATCTGGTTGCCGCGTCCGTGATCTTTCGAGCCGCTGCGCACATAGCCCATCGGCAGGTTGAGAATCGTTGCCGTGATAGCTGCGTGGGCAATTCCGGCGGTCGACGTTCCCATCAGCACCTCGACTTCGGGGAACTTCGTGCGCACCACTTCGGCCAATCCTGCCTCGACCTCGTTACGCACCGCAGGAGCGGTGAGCGTCAGTCGGTTGTCGCAGTAGATCGGGCTTTTGATGCCACTTGCCCACGTAAAAGGCTGTTCGGGACGCAGGAATACCGCGCCGATCGACAGCAGGTCTTTTGCAATTTTCTTCTCCATTTTGTTCGTTTGTTCGTTGATGCTGTGTTTGAATTTATTCCAATGCTTTGCGTAAAATGCCCTCCATTTCGTCGGCAAAGACTCCGCCTTCGTGCACTTTCTCACCGCCGATGTAGAACGTCGGAACATAGAAGTAATCGAAGCTCTCGGCCAGCGTGGGCTGCTCCGACTCCTCGATCATTTCAATCTCAATGGCAGCCAGCTCCGGATGAGCGGCTTTCACCTCGTCAATGTAACGCAACGCCTTTTTACAAAAGGGGCAGTTTTTCAGGTAGAACAGTTTTACGTCTTTCATAATCGTGGTTTTTTAATCGCAAAATTCGGCCACGCAACGGCGGTAGGCCGCAACGGGGTCTTCGGCTGCGGTGATCGGGCGGCCGACAACGATGTAGTCCGAGCCGATCTCACGGGCACGTGCCGGAGTGGTGACCCGCACCTGATCCGCAACATCGCCGTCAGCAAAACGCACGCCGGGCGTGATCGTCAGGAAGTCACGGCCGCAGGCATCGTGTACCATTCCGGCCTCCAGCGGTGAGCAGACCACGCCGTCGAGACCGGCGGCTTTGGTGTTCTGCGCATACCGGACGATTGTCTCGTTGATCGAGGCGTTGATAAGCAGCTCCTGCTGCATCCGCTCCTCGCTGGTCGAGGTGAGTTGCGTCACGGCAATCAGCAGCGGACGCGTACCGTCGGGACGGGTCAGCCCGTCGAGGGCGTATTGCATCATCTCGATCGTGCCAGCTGCATGGACGTTACACATATCGACATCCAAACGCGAGAGAACCGCCATGGCTTTCTTCACCGTATTGGGAATGTCGTGGAGCTTCAAGTCGAGGAAAATCCGGTGTCCGCGGCGTTTGATCTCGCGCACAATTTCAGGGCCTTCGGCATAAAAAAGCTCCATGCCGATCTTCAAGAAAGGTTTACGCTCCTCGTTCTGAAACAGGTCGAGGAAGCGAAAGGTATCTGCTGCCGATTTGAAGTCGCAGGCGATAATTACGTCGTGTTGCATACTTATATTTTATTTTACAATTCCTATAATATCACTCAATTTTTCGATGCCCAGCCGCTCCATCTCTCCGGGCAGAGCCTCGACGATCTGTTTGCAGGCGTAGGGATCGATCAGATTGGCCGCACCGACCTGCACGGCCGTAGCTCCGGCCATCATCATCTCGATTACGTCGTGCGCAGAGCCGACTCCGCCGCACCCCATGACCGGAATCCGGCAGGCGTTAGCCACCTGATAGACCATGCGCACCGCCACGGGAAAGATCGCCGAACCGGAGAATCCGCCCATCGTATTGGCGATGACCGCCCGGCGGCGCGCCGTATCAATACGCATACCCAGCAGCGTGTTAATCAGACAGATGCCGTCCGCACCAGCCTCTTCACAGGCTTTGGCAATGGCAACGATATCCGTAACGTTAGGCGAGAGTTTGATGTAGACGGGTTTCGTGGTCACGGCCTTCACAGCACGTGTCACCTCGGCGGCGGCTTCGGGCGACGTGCCGAACGACATGCCTCCGTGACGCACGTTGGGACACGACACGTTGACTTCGATCAGCCCCACTTGCTCCTCGCGGTCGATCCTCCCGCAGCAATAGGCATACTCCTCGATCGAGAAGCCGCTGATGTTGGCGATAACCGGCTTATGGAAGAACCGCTTCAGACGCGGCAGCTCCTCGGCAATCACCGCATCAATGCCGGGATTCTGCAACCCGACGGCATTGATCATCCCGGCCGAGCACTCGGCGATTCGGGGTGTCGGATTTCCGAAGCGCGCCTCACGTGTCGTCCCCTTGAACGAGAACGATCCGAGGAGGTTGATGTCGTAAAAATCTTTGAATTCGTTGCCGTAGCCGAAAGTGCCGCTGGCCGGAATCACCGGGTTATCCAGCCGCAACCCACTTAATATGACCGAAGTATCTACCATATAATCTCTCCTTTCTCCAGCACCGGGCCCTCCTTGCAAATGCATTTGTTTCCGTATTTAGTCCGGCACGAGCAGCCCATGCAAGCTCCGAATCCGCAGCCCATGCGCTCCTCGAACGACAGTTGCCCGTCCTGCGGCAAGGCATCGCACAGCGCATGCAGCATCGGCATCGGCCCGCAGGCATAGAAGTAGTCGAACTCCAGAGCGCATGCGGCGATCGCCGTTGTCACAAAGCCTCGGACTCCGGCCGAGCCGTCGGCCGTGGCCACCGTCACGGTGCAACCCAACGCTCGGAATTCGTCGACATAAAAAAGCTCCGACGCGGTATTAAATCCCAGCACAACCTGCACCGGACGACCCGATGCCAAGAGCTGCCGCGCAAGGTTGTAGAGCGGCGGCACGCCGACTCCACCCCCGACCAACAGCGGCCGTTGCGCCGCGTTTTGGATCGAGAATCCGTTGCCCAGCCCCGTCAGCAGGTCGAGTTGTGTGCCCGGCACCATGCGGCTCATCTGCGCCGTGCCCTCGCCCACAACCTTGTAGACCAGCGTGAGCGACTGCGCATCGTAGTCGCAGACCGAGATCGGCCGACGCAAGTACTTGCCCTCCAGCGCGATGTTGACAAACTGACCCGGCGCGGTAATCCATTGCGTATCGCCGGCAAGTGTCATCTGCCACACCGCATCGGTCAGCGGCCGGTTCGACAGGAGTGTATAGATTCCTTTTTTATACATTATTTCGCATCAATGGTTGAAACGCGTAACGTGATCTCCTCGAGCACATCCAGCAACACCTTGACGGTTTCGAGTGCCGTGAAGACCGTCACGTTGTTCTCGACGGCCGTGCGGCGGATCTCATAGCCGTCCAACCGCGTGTTGTGCTGGTTGATGTCGATCGTATTGATCACATAGCTAACATGTCCCTGACGCAACGACTCGATGATCTCGTTGCTGCCCTCGTTGAGTTTGCGACGCGTGCGGGTGCGGATTCCGTGCTCGCGCAGGAACTCGGCCGTACCGGTCGTAGCCTCGATGTTGAAGCCCAGATTGTAGAACCGCCGGATCTGCGGCAGTGCCTGTGCCTTGTCGGCATCGGCTATGGTCACGAAGATCGTTCCGTAGTTCGACACATTCATTCCCGTGGCCTGCAAGGCTTTGTAGAGCGCACGCGTGAGTTTATCATCGTATCCGATCGCCTCACCCGTCGACTTCATCTCGGGCGACAGGTAGCTATCCATGCCGCGGATCTTGGCAAACGAGAAGGCCGGAGCTTTGACATACCAGCGTTCCTTCTCACGGCCGTAAACCTCCGTGATACCCTGCTCGCGCAGGCTCTTGCCCAGAATCACCTGTGTGGCGATATGCGCCATCTGCACACCCGTCGACTTCGACAGGAACGGCACGGTACGCGACGAACGGGGATTGACCTCGATCACATAGACCTCGTCGTTGCCGTCGAGGATGAATTGGATGTTATAGAGTCCGATGATCCCGATGCGCATACCCAACTTGACGGTATAGTCGATGATCTTATCTTTGGCCGCCTGACTGACGCTGAAGGTCGGATAGACGCTGATCGAGTCGCCGGAGTGGATACCCGTGCGTTCGACGTGCTCCATGATGCCGGGGATGAAGACCTCACGGCCGTCGCAGATCGCATCGACCTCCAACTCTTTGCCCAGAATGTAGCGATCGACCAGCACCGGCGAGTCGTCGTTGACCTCCACGGCCGTTTGCAGGTAGTGGCGCAGACGCTCCTCGTTCGAGACGATTTGCATGGCGCGGCCGCCCAGCACATAGCTCGGGCGTACCAGCACCGGATAACCGATGCGAGCCGCAGCGCGCACGCCGTCTTCGATGTTGGTGACTGCCTCGGCTTCGGGCTGGGGAATAGCCAGCTCCTCCATGATCTTCTCGAAGCAACCTCTATCCTCGGCATTTTTGATCGCCTGCGTATCCGTACCGATAATGGGCACACCCAGTGCCGAGAGCGGCTCGGCCAGATTGATCGCCGTCTGACCTCCCAGCGAGACGATGATCGCCTTGGGCTTCTCGAGGTGAATGACATTCATCACATCCTCGACGGTCAGCGGTTCGAAGTAGAGTTTGTCGCTGGTCGTGTAGTCCGTCGAAACGGTTTCGGGGTTGTTGTTGATGATGATCGCCTCGTAACCGGCCTCGCGGATCGACCAGATCGCATGGACGGTCGAATAGTCGAACTCGACACCTTGGCCGATGCGGATCGGGCCCGAACCCAGCACCACGATTTTCTCCTTGCCGCTGACGATCGACTCGTTCTCCAACTCGTAGGTCGAATAGAAGTAAGGCACGTAGGAGGCAAACTCGCTGGCGCAGGTGTCGATCATCTTGTAGACCGGGAAGATCCCGTTCTGCTCGCGCAGCAGGTACATGTCGTGTTCGTTCATGCCCCACAGCTGGCCGATATATTTGTCGCTGAAGCCCATGCGTTTTGCCTCGCGCAAGGTCTCCAGATCGCGCGGGTGGTCGCGTACCACCTGCTCGAACTCAACGATATTTTTGAACTTCTCGAGGAAGAACATGTCGATCTTCGTCTGGTCGTAGATCAGCAGCAGGTCGATGCCGTTGCGGATCAGTTGCGCAATGGCGTAGAGCCGATCGTCCGTGCCGTCCTTGATGTAGGTCAGCAAATCGTCGTCCGACCAGCCATTGAATTTCTTGTGGTAGATGTGGCAGACACCCGTTTCGAGCGAGCGCACCGCCTTGAGCAGCGACTCCTCCATGGTACGGCCGACCGACATCACCTCGCCCGTGGCCTTCATCTGCGTACCGAGCTTATTCGAAGCATCGGAGAATTTGTCGAACGGGAAGCGGGCGATCTTGGTCACCACGTAGTCCAGCGTCGGTTCGAAGCTGGCCGGGGTGTTGGCAATGCGGATTTCGTCGAGGGTCATGCCCACGGCGATCTTGGCACTGACGCGGGCGATCGGGTATCCCGAAGCCTTCGAAGCAAGAGCCGACGAGCGCGACACACGGGGGTTGACCTCGATCAGGAAGTATTCGAACGACAGCGGATCGAGCGCATACTGCACGTTACAACCGCCCTCGATCTTCAGCGCGCGGATGATCTTCAACGCCGAGTCGCGCAACATCTGGTATTCGCGGTTGGTGAGCGTCTGGCTGGGAGCGACGACGATCGAGTCGCCCGTATGCACCCCCACCGGGTCGATATTCTCCATGTTGCAGATTGCAATGGCCGTATCGTTCGAGTCGCGGATCACCTCGTATTCGATCTCCTTATAGCCTTTGATGCTCTTCTCGATCAGCACCTGATGCACGGGCGAGAGGAACAGGGCATTGCGCATCATCTCGCGCAGCTCGACTTCGTCGTCGGCAAAGCCGCCGCCCGTACCGCCCAGCGTATAGGCCGGACGCAGCACCACCGGATAACCGATCGTCTGTGCCACGCTTACCGCCTCGTCGATCGACATGGCGATGTGCGAGGGAAGCACCGGTTCACCCAGCGATTCGCACAACTCCTTGAAGAGTTCGCGATCTTCGGCCCGTTCGATCGACTCGAAGGTTGTGCCGAGGATCTCGACCTGACACTCGTCGAGAATGCCCTTCTTGGCCAGCTGCACGGCCAGATTCAGACCCGTCTGACCGCCCAGTCCCGGAACGATGGCATCGGGACGTTCGTAGCGAATGATTTTGGCGACATACTCCAGCGTCAAAGGCTCCATATAGACCTTGTCGGCGATGTGCGTATCGGTCATGATTGTCGCCGGATTCGAATTGACCAGCACGACTTCATAGCCCTCCTCTTTGAGAGCCATGCAGGCTTGAGTTCCCGCGTAGTCGAACTCCGCAGCCTGACCGATCACGATCGGGCCAGACCCGATCACCATTACCTTGTTGATATCTCTTCTCTTAGGCATTTTTATGCTCCTCCATCATTTTAATAAACTTATCGAACAAATAGACGCTATCCTGCGGGCCGGGCGCGCTTTCGGGGTGGTACTGCACCGAGAAGACCATCTCTTCGGGGCACTCCACACCCTCGGCCGTATTGTCCAGCAGGTTGATATGCGTCAGCGTCAGCGGCGTATCTTTCAGCGAGTCGACATCCACGGCAAAGCTGTGGTTCTGGCTCGTGATCTCGATCTTGCCCGTAGCAAAGCACTTCACAGGGTGGTTGCCCCCACGGTGTCCGAACTTCATCTTGAAAGTCTTCGCTCCGTAGGCCAGCGACACCACCTGATGCCCCATGCAGATGCCGAAGATCGGCTGACGTCCCTTGAGCAGGCGCACCTTCTCGATCACGGGCTGCACGTCGCTCGGATCGCCCGGGCCGTTCGAGAGGAAGATGCCGTCGGGACGGAACGCGAGGATCTCCTCGACCGTCGCGTCGTAAGGCACGACCGTGACGTTGCAGCCGCGTTCGTTGAGACAACGGATGATGTTGTATTTGATGCCGCAGTCGATCGCCACCACGTCGAACCGGTGGTTGGGCGTTCGCGAAAACCAGCGTTTCTTGCAACTTACATGCGCTACCATATCGTGGGGCAGCTCGTAAGCCCGTAGCTTAGAGAGTGCCACCTCGAGCGGAGTGGCCACATCGGTGATAATCACCTTCTGGCTTCCCTCGTCGCGGATGATACGCGTCAGCGTGCGGGTATCGACACCCGAAATTCCGGGGATGCCCAACTCTTCGAAGACCTCGTTCAAGGTGCGCGTATAGCGGAAGTTGGAGGGGGTGTCGTTGTACTCACGCACGATCAGGCCACCGATCGACGGGAACTTGGTTTCGTAATCCTCCTCGGCCGTACCGTAGTTGCCGATCAGCGGATAGGTCATGACCACCATCTGATCCGTATACGACGGATCGGATATGACCTCCTGATACCCCACCATCGAGGTGTTGAAGACAATCTCGTTGATCGCTTCCCGATCGACGCCGAATCCGTATCCGTAAAATTCACGGCCGTTTTCCAGTACAATTTTTTTCGTAAATGGCTTCATCCTTTATCTTATAATATTCGTTGTTTCATCACAATATGCCTCATGCCCGCCGACCACCGTCAACACGGCGCGTCCCTGCACCTTCCAGCCGGCAAAGGGCGTTGCTGCCCCCTTCGAGCGAAACCGGCTCGGATCGAGCGTAAACTCCGCAGCCAGATCGAGCACCGTAAAATCGGCCACATCACCGGATTCGAGACCACCTTCCAGACCGAAGATCCGACGCGGATTGACCGACATCAGGGCAATGAGTTTTTCGAGCGAAATCGCCCCCGTGAGCACCATATATTTATAGAGGAGCGGGAAGGCACACTCCAACCCGACAATTCCCATAGCACTTCCGGCCAAGCCGCGCGACTTCTCTTCGGCCGTATGCGGCGCATGATCCGTCGCGATCACCTCGATCGTTCCGTCCTGCACACCGGCGATGAGTGCCGCGCGATCGGCCGCACTGCGCAGGGGCGGATTCATCTTGAAAAGGCCGTCCTCCTGCAAATCGGAGTCGGTCAACAGCAGGTAATGCGGCGCGGTTTCGCAACTCACGCGCAAGCCCTTTGCCTTCGCCCGACGTACCAATTCGACACTCTCCTTGGTCGACACGTGGCAGACATGGTATTGACACCCCGTCTTTTCGGCCAACGCGATATCCCGCGCCACCTGTTGCCATTCGCTCTCGGAGCAGATTCCGCGGTGGCCATGCACACGGCAATACTCCCCGTCGTGGATATAACCGCCCCGCAGCAGGTCGTCGACCTCGCAATGGGCCACGATCGGCCGACCGACAGCCGCCGCACGACGCATCGCCTCCTCCATCAGCTCCGCAGACTGCACGCCGCGACCGTCGTCGGAAAATCCGACCACATCGGGGGCAAGAGCGGCAAAATCGACCAGCTCGCCGCCACCGCGCTGCCCCATGGTGATGCAGCCGTAAGGCTTCACATGCACCTTGGCATCGCGCTCAATGAGCGAGAGTTGCTCGCCGAGAGTCTTCCGAGAATCGGGGGCTGGATTGAGGTTGGGCATCGAGCAGATCGTGGTATAACCTCCGCAAGCCGCCGCCGCCGTACCGGTTGCAATGGTCTCCTTCTGTGGAAATCCCGGCTCGCGCAAGTGGACGTGGACATCGACCAGTCCCGGCACAAGGTGTCGGCCACCGAGGTCGACCACGCGGTCATCCTCCCGACGCATGCCGACGGGAACGATGCGGCCAGCCTCCACGGCCAGCTCCCCGGGAACAAACGCCCCGGCGCGATAGATCAAAACATGGGTATATACGGTTCTCATCTACACATAAAAAAATAGGGCAACCAAAACAGTTACCCTAATAAAACAATAATACCGAAATCTGCCGGAAATTGCGCCCCCGACCAATAATCCTGCTGCCAAAAAACCTGCGCAAGTGATATGTGGGAAGTATAATTCATACGGATTTCGATTTACTATAATCGGGCACAAAGATAGTTTTTTTTCGCGGCGTGTGCAATCTTTTACCCATAAAAAGTTTCAACAGCGAATTGACAAATTCAACGCAGATCAAAAAGCCCGCGGCTGATATCGAGTCGCATCCGCAACAGCCACAACGACTTGCGCGGCGACATCGTACAGCACAGCACCAAGGTCGCACCCCATTTCGCAAGTTCCAGCAGCTTTGTTTTGGCCACGCGGCCGTGGATCTGCGCCCGAAGACGCTGACTGACACCTACATTGCGGCAGAGCCGACTGAAATAATCGCGCGTGAGCTTGCGCGGGGGTATGATGTGCCACATCACCGCATCGGGCACGTACCAAATTTGCTCCCCACCACGCAACAGCCGCTCGAACAGGTCGTTCTCCTCACCGCCGATCAGCTGACCTCCAACCCGCCCCAGCGAGGGATCGAAACCTCCGTAACGCGCCAAGACCGACAGCCGGAAGGCCATATTTCCGCCACCGGGCACGCGCCCCACGGGGAAAAGCCGCACCCGATCGCCGAAGTCCATGGGGTTGGCAATCGGCATCTCCACGTATTTCGACATCCAATCGGGTCGACCCGAAGGGTATTCGGCAATGATTCGACCTCCGGCAACCAGGGCATCGGCGTGGGCATCGAAGAGGTCGGCATAGGCGCGCAAGAAGCCGGGATTCACCCGTTCGTCGTCGTCGATGCAGGCGACATAGGGGGCAGCAACCTCGGCAAAAGCACGGTTGCGCGCGTAGGAGACACCGGGCATCGGTTCAAAGAGATAGCGCAGCCGGAGTGCGGGGTAAGCGGCGGCAAAAGCGGCAAAGCGCGCAGCCGTATCGTCCGTGGAGTTGTTGTCAACCACCACGCACTCCCACTCGGCGGCGGGCAGATCCTGCACGACAACAGATTCCAGTGCCGCGATCAACTCGGCGGCACGGTTGTGTGTGGGAATTATAAGTGAGATGCGAATCATTGTGCGAATGTAGCTATTTTTATAGAAAAACCTCTATATTTGCATAAATTATAAACAGACAAGACCATGTACAAACTGATCCGCGTCCTACTTTTCACGCTCGCAGCACTGGTTGCAACCGTCACTGCTTCAGCACAGAACGTCCGCTGGGAAAATGCAGTTGAGCACATCGACGGCAACCAATACCGCCTTGTATTCACAGCCACGATTCCAAGCCCCTACCACATGTACGACATGGGGCCTTACGTCGGCGGGCCAAACGCCACAACCATCACGGTGACTCCCGACACAGGTGCTACGCTCGACGGTTCGATCGAACAGCTCACGACCCCCGACCGCCACTTCGACAAGACCTTTGACATGGAGATCGGAACCTACTCCGGCTCAGCAAAATTTGCACAGAACGTAACACTTACGGCCGACCAAGCTACGCTGAAGGTGGTCTTGGAGTGGATGATCTGCGACGACACGAGTTGCATGCCGCCCTCGGACGAAGAGATGACAATCACCCTTCCCGAAGGTGCTCCCGCCGCAGCCACGGCTACGGCCGCAGAACCGACCACGACGGCACAGCCTGCCACCGAGATCGACGCCGCACAGCCCGCACAGAAGGATGCGGCCGGTGGCGGTTCGATGTGGTCGCTGATTGTCGAAGCAATCCTCTGGGGCTTTGCCGCGCTGCTGACTCCGTGCGTATTCCCGATGGTTCCGATGACGGTTTCCTACTTCCTCAAAGGCGAGGGCGGCGTAGCCATGGGGCGCGTCCGCGCATTCCTCTACGGGTTGTTCATTGTCGGATTATACACCCTGCCGATCGCCGCTATCATCCTCGTTACGCGGATCTTGGGTGGCGATGCCATAACAGCCGACATCTTCAACTGGCTGGCAACGCACTGGATTCCCAACGTCATCTTCTTCATCGTCTTCATGCTCTTTGCCGCCTCGTTCTTCGGCGCATTCGAAATCACGATGCCCAGCTGGCTGGTCAACAAGAGCGACAGCAAGGCCGACACCAAAGGGTTGGGCGGAATCTTCTTCTTGGCACTGACGCTGGTACTCGTATCGTTCTCCTGCACCGGCCCGATTGTCGGCTCGGTACTCATCAAATCGACAGCCGGCGAGTTCTGGACTCCGATCGTCACCATGCTCGCCTTCTCGACCGCCTTTGCACTTCCCTTCACACTCTTTGCATTCTTCCCCTCGATGCTCAAAAACCTGCCCAAAAGCGGCGGTTGGCTCAACTCGGTAAAGGTCGTAATCGGATTTATCGAGGTCGCCCTCGGCATGAAGTTCCTCTCCGTAGCCGATCAGGTCTACCACTGGGGACTCCTCGACCGCGAGATCTACCTCGCGATCTGGATCGTCGTATTCTCGTTATTGGGACTCTATTTATTAGGTAAAATCAAATTTTCACACGACAGCGAGATGCCCTACCTCGGCGTGGGACGACTTCTGCTGGCGATCATCACCTTCTCGTTCGTGGTTTACATGATCCCCGGGATGTGGGGTGCTCCGCTCAAAGGGCTGTCGGGCTACCTGCCGCCGCTCTCGACACAGGATTTTGTGCTGGGACAGAGCAATGGCAATGGACAAGTGGCAACAGCCGAATCGACCGGCGGACAGCTGACCGTCGACGGACGCCGCCCAAAGCACAGCGATTTTCTGCATCTCGCCCACGGGCTGGAGGGATTCTTCGACCTGAAAGAGGCCGAAGCCTATGCCGCAAAGGTCAACAAGCCGCTCTTCATCGACTTTACGGGTCACGGCTGTGTCAACTGCCGGGAGATGGAGGCACGCGTGTGGTCTGATCCGCAGGTGCAGAGCATCCTGCGCAACGACTACGTGCTGGTTGCCCTCTACACCGACGACAAGAAGGAGCTGGCCGAGAGCGACTGGGTGACCACCGACACGGGCAAGGTGCTCAAAAGCCTCGGCAAGATCAACTCCTATTACGCCCTTCAGACCTACGGCGTCAACGCCCAGCCCTACTACGTATTACAGGGGCGCGACGGCAAACCGTTGGTTGCTCCGCGCGGCTACAACCTCGACATCGAAGGGTTCATCGCCTTTTTGCGCAGCGGTGTTGCGGCCTACAACGAGAGCCTCAAGTAGCGACCGCTCCCTTTCTACACAAGCCTGCGACTCTCTGCCGCAGGCTTTTTTGGGGATCAAGCAGGAATCTTGTTGGTATCTCCATTTGGGATTAATTTCTTGGCGAGTTGTTTTCGGCTTGCAACGCAAGCCGGCAGTCCGCAGCTCCGCCCGGAGGACTGCTATTTCGCGTTGCTTAATAGCCGCCTCCGCGAGCTGCTGACTGGAAAAACAGACAAAGATAGTTTGCGACCTCTCGACAAGCTCGAGGATCGAGAATTTATCTTTCAGACACAACAGGCCATTCCCGGTCAAAGAAAAGGCAGAAGAAAACGATTTTTCCTCTGCCTTTTATCTGTTTTGAATGCCAACCCATCGGTGGCATCCACAGCGATTTGTTACTTCTTCTCGCAGCCGCAAGTGCAGGTCAGCACCTTCCACACGCCGGCCGAAAGGATCGCACCGACAAACGGAGCAACGATGAAGAGCCACAGCTGGCTCAACGCCACGCCACCCTGAAAAATAGCCGGGCCAAAGCTACGTGCCGGATTCACAGACGTTCCGGTGATCGGAATGCAGACGATGTGCACCAGCACCAGCGTCAGACCAATCGCCAAACCGGCCAAATTGCCTGCGCCCTTCTCGCTATCGGTCGAGCCGAGCACAACCAACACGAAGATGAAGGTGAAGACTGCCTCGGCAATGAACGCCTGAAGCATCTCGCCCTCACCGAAGGCATTCGCACCCGTGGCGGTCGTAGCACCGTAACCACCGGTCGAAGTCAGTGCATAGAGAATTGCAGAACCGATCAGCGCACCGATAAACTGCGCTACCATGTACCCGATGGCATCCTTGCCGCTCATTCGCTTCGAAAGCCAAACTCCCAACGTAATCGCAGGATTGATGTGGCAGCCCGAAATTCCGCCGATGCAGTAGGCCATGCCCACCACCGAAAGACCGAAGGCAAAAGCCACCGCCAGCTTCTCAGCCGGAGCGTCGCAGCCCAAGAATACCGCTGCACCGCAACCCATCAATACGAGAACCATCGTTCCCACCATTTCTGCTAAATACTTTTTCATTTCATTAATTTTTGATGGACAAAAAAGTCCTGTTTACATATTAAAGGTACTATTTTTTTGACAATCAACAAAAAAAACAACTCCTTAAAAATTCGGGGCAAAGTTCCAAGCGACAGATTTATCGGTTCAGCAGGATGCACGCCTGTGTCCGCGCCGCATCGGTCACCTCCGATCCGGAGAGCATTTTGGCGATCTCGTCGACCCGTTCGTCGGCATTCAATCGCAAGATATTGGTCTGCCCGGCGCGTTTGTAGACCACAAAATGGGCCTCGCCCTTCGAAGCGACCTGCGGCAGGTGGGTGATATCGACCACCTGCATCGTTGCCGAAAGCGAAGTGATAATCTCGCCCATAGCATCGGCAATCCGTCCCGATACGCCCGTATCTATCTCGTCGAAAATAACCGTAGGAAGTTGCATCTTCTCGGCAAGCAAAGCCTTGAGAGCCAACATGACGCGCGATATTTCACCGCCCGAAGCAATGCGCTCGACCGGCTGCGGGGTCATGTTGCGGTTGGCCGTAAAGAGGAATTGCACGCCATCGCGCCCCGTGCGCGACAACTCGTCGAGCGGTGCGAGAGCCACTTGGAAAAGCGTTTCGGCCATGCCCAACCGGGTCAGCGTCGTCAAGATCTGCTTGGCGAAGGCCGGTGCGGCTTTCTCGCGCGCCCGATGTAGTTTCTCGGCCAATGCCGAAGCACGCTCGGTCGCAGCCTGCAATTCGGCTTCGGCCGCCGTGATCGCTTCGTCGCCATGAACGATTGCGCGCAGTTGCGCCGCCGTTTGGTCGCGCAATGCGATAAGCTCCGCCTCGTCCGCAACCCGATTTTTCTGCTGCAAAGCCAGCAGCGCATCCAACCGCGACGAGAGTTTCGAGAGCCGTTCGGGATCGGCGTCGATCCGCTCGCTGTCGGCTGCCACCGAGCTATTTATATCTTTCAGCTCCTCGATCACCGAATGCAGCCGCTCGGCATACTCTCCGGCCGCAGGATACTGGCTGCGCAGGTGTGAAAGGTCGTTCTGCGAGGTTTTCAGCTGCACGAGAATCCCCGTTTCATCGGCATCGAGCGCATTGCGCAACGTCGTAAAGACCTCACCGATGCGGTCGGCATTCTCAAGCACGCCCAGCTCCGCTTCGATCTCGGCCTGCTCGCCCTCGCGCAGGTTCGCCACCGTAAGTTCCTCAACCAGAAAGCGCAGCCACTCTTCGTCGCGTCGCCCTGCCGCAGCCGCCTCGCGGAGTGCCGTGAGCTTACGCCGCAAATCGGTCATAGCGGCATATTGTACGGCATAAGCTGCCAGCAAAGTTGCATTTCCGGCGAAGGTATCGAGTGCCGAGGTGCGAAACTCCTCGGACGAAAGAATCAGGTTCTGGTGTTGCGAATGGATGTCGATCAGCCGCGTCCCAAGTTCACGCAACTGGCTGAGCTGCACGGGCACATCGTTGATAAAGGCGCGGCTTTTTCCGGCCGGCGTAATCAGACGCGTCAAGGTCGTTTCGGGGGCATAGTCGAGGTCGTTCTCCTCGAAAAAAGCCTCCAACGTCCGCCCCGACAGATCGAACACCCCCTCAACCATACAGTTGCGCGTGGTGTCCTTCATTGCCGAGCCGTCGTTCTTACCGCCCAAAAGCAGTCCCAGAGCACCGAGCAAAATGGATTTTCCAGCTCCCGTTTCACCCGTAATGATGTTCAGATGCGCGTCCAACTCCATTTCGAGCTTTTCGATAAGCGCGTAATTTTCGACCGACAGACGACGTAACATAGCTATGATTTTAAGGTAGAGACTATTTTTTCGACAAGGCGCACGGCGACCTCACGTTTAGACATCAGCGGCAGCTCCTCGCGCCCCGATCGGTCGATCAGCGTCACCTTGTTCGTATCGCCACGGAAGCCAGCCCCGGCATCGCGCAGCGAATTGAGGACGATGAAATCGAAGTTCTTGCGAATGAGTTTTTCCTCGGCATGCGCCTGTTCGTGGTCGGTTTCGAGTGCGAATCCGACCAGCAGGCGGTTGCCTTTGTGTGCGCCCAACTCGGCAGCGATGTCGCGTGTGCGCCGCAGGGAGATCGTCAGTTCGCCGTCGCCCTTTTTGATCTTGCGGTCGGCAACTTCGCAGGGCGTATAGTCGGCCACAGCCGCGCACATCACCGCTCCGTCCGCCGTCTTAAAAGCGTCGATTGCAGCCACATACATCTCCTCAGCAGAGAGCACGTCAACACGCTCGACACCCCGAGGTGTCGCAAGTTCGGTACGGCCGCTGACAAGCGTCACGACAGCCCCACAGGCCGCCAACTCCCCGGCAATGGCATACCCCATTTTCCCCGACGAGTGGTTCGAGATAAAACGCACCGGGTCGATCGGCTCGATCGTAGCTCCGGCCGTCACCACGAAACGCTTACCTCGCAGGCTCTTTTTTTTTTCGGAATCCGCAGCGGAGAGCAACTCCCCGAGATATGCGGCAATTTGATCCGGCTCGGCCATGCGTCCCTTGCCCTGCAACCCACTGGCCAGCTCCCCGACAGCAGGTTCGACCACCTGCACCCCGCGTTCGACTAACGTCCGCAGGTTTTGCCGTGTCGCCGCATGGGCATACATATCGAGATCCATAGCCGGAGCGACCACCACCGGGCAACGAGCCGAAAGGTAGGTGGTCAGCAGCAGGTTGTCGGCGATGCCGGCAGCCATTTTGGCCAACGTATTGGCCGTGGCGGGTGCTATGAGGTAGTAATCCGCCCACTCTCCGAGCGAGACGTGGGAGTTCCACGCCCCATTTTCGGGATTGAAAAACTCGACCAGAATCGGGTTCTTCGAAAGGGTCGCCATGGTCAGCGGGGTGATAAACTGTTTGGCGAGGGGTGTCATAACCACCTGCACCTCAGCACCAGAGGTCTTCAATAGACGACAAAGCACGGCAGCTTTATAGGCTGCTATGCTTCCCGTAATACCCAGCAGTATGTGTTGCCCCGCAAGCGGAGGACACGCCGCATCGCGCTTCTTCATGGCCGACGGAATTTAAGACTCCTTTTGCACGTCGTCTTTGTCCATCTTGTAGAAAAGCTCGTGGTCGAGGAACTCCTCGGTCGCGATAATCACCGGTTTGGGCAGACGCTCGTAGTAACGCGAAATCTCAATCTGCTCGCGGTTCTCGAAAGTCTCCTCCATGGTGTCGGTCGGCGACGAGAAATCGGCGAGTTTACGGTTCAGCTCGGTTTTCAGTTCGGCAGAGATCTGATTGGCACGACGAGCTATGATGTTTACGCTCTTGTAGACATTGCCTGTTTCGCGATCCAGATCCACCAGCTTACGCGTAACGGTGTTGTTGGGAATGTTCTTCTTGATTTCCATTTCTATATGTTGTTGTCTTTGTTATTGCGGTCGAGGTAGTCGTGGGCGTGTTTGGCCATACGATCCAACTCTTTCATGTGGGTCGATTCGGGAAACTCCTCGCGGAACGAGAGGTAGGAATCGAGCATCTTGAGGTAGCGGTCGGTCTGCTTGTCGGCAATCGAGTTGCTGGCAAAGCGGTAGCTCGAATCGACGATCAGGTACATGATCTGCTCGCGGTGACTGCTTTCGGGATACTGTTTCAGTGCATTTTTAAGTGCCGTGATCGCCGACTTGTAGCGGCCGATCTTATAATAGGTATAGGCATTCAGATAAGCCTTCTCATGCAGCCGAGCGGTCAGCTCGTCGTTGATCTTCTTGAAGTCATCGACCCGATCGCTCTGCGGATAACGCGACATGAACTCGTTGATCGCCACCAGCGCGTGCCCCGTCATGGTCTGGTCGCGCGAGGGCGCGGGCGACAGGTAGTAGAAACACAGCGCATACATCCCTTCTGCATCCTCGACAAAGCCACTGCGACCAAACTTACGACGGAAGTCGTCAAAAAGTGTCGAAGCGGTTTCGTAATCGCGGCTCTTGAATTTGCAGCGGGCATTGAAGAAGGCGATCGAGTCCTCACGCGAAGTACCGGTAAAGAGGTTTTCGGCCCCTTCGAAAAGAGTCGAAGCACGTTGCCACTTCTCCTTCTGGTAATACTCCAGCGCCGCATTGTAAATCTGGTCGGGCTGTCCGCTCTTCAACAAGGTGTTGATGCCTGCACATCCGCTGAGGATGACCGCCACGGCCAATCCGCATACGGCATATAAAAAAGTTTGCTTCATTTAGAAATCTTTTACGGCGCTTTATCGCGCAAAGTTACGCATAAAATAACGAATTCCAAAAAAAATTATTGTGCAACGCGACGAATAGGAAAAGTCCCAGCCGAAGCTGGGACTTTTCATCAGAAAAAGAAGCCGAGAGAGCCGCCGTAAACGATATCGTGCGGCACTTTCACCCGTCGCGAGACCTGATTCGAAGAGAAGGTCTGCCACACGTGGCCACGCGGATAGCCCGAGATGCGGAAATCGAGAAAAAATTTACGCACATGAATGCCCAGACCTCCGAGCAGTGCCACATCCGAATCGTTGAATCCGACCGTCAGCAGCGTCGGAGCACTGCTGTGCTGCATCTGAGCGATGCGGAACTGTACCCCGCCGAAAATCCGCAACACCCCAAATTGGAAGCCTAACTCGACGGGGATTTGCAACCGTTCGGTGCGCAGTACGACCGTGCGCTGGCGCGTATCCACCGCCTGCACGTCGTAGTTGGCAAATACGTAGTTCAGCTCCGACTGCAAGTGGAGGTGTTTGGTGAGGTTGAGCCGCACCACAAGTCCCGCCTCATAGCCCGCACGCGACGAGCCGGGCGAAAACCGGACATCACCGATACGAATTTGGCCGAAGGAGTAGTCGGTGAAGTTGACACCGCCGCGCACGCCCACCATCAGGCGTTGAGCGGAAGCCGTGCCGCCGAGAAGCAGCAGCACAGCAAGCAGAGAAAACATCTGTTTCATGTAGAGAAAAGTGTGTTAGCGCAGGATTACATCAGGGGTGACACGAGTCGCAGCACATCGCCCAGCGTGCGTCGCCACCACAACGGCTGCCATTGCCGGCGGTCGATCCGGCGACACGAAGCCCGATCGTCGTCGAAGGTCGCAGCCAACGCACTCACGGTAGCCCGGTCGCGGATAAAAGCCGTCACTTCGAGGTTGTCAAGCAGGCTGCGGTAGTCCATATTCGCCGTTCCCACAGAGGCCAACGCATCGTCGACAACGACCATTTTGGCATGCAGGAATCCATTGTCGTAACGGTAAAGCTCCACCCCGGCATCGAGCAAATCCTCGATGTAAGAGTCGGAAATCAGATCCGTAACCGGCGAATCGCTGCACGTCGGGATCATCACCTCGACGCGGATGCCGCTTCGCGATGCCAGTCGCAGGGCGTCGAGCATCAGCGGCGGCGGCAAGAAATAGGGCGAGGATATCCGTACCCTCCGGCGCGCCCGGATGATTGCCGCCGCAAACGCCTCGATCAAAGTCAATCGCGACGCCCCCGGCTCGGTCCATGCCAGCTGCACCGGCAACACCTGCCGGATGCCGTGTGGGGTTAGGTAGCGACGCGGATCGAGGCATTCGCCCCGCACACGCGCCCAATCGGCGATAAAGAGTCGTTGCAGATCGGCCACGGCGTCGCCCTCGATACGAAGGTGTTCGTCGCGCCACTTGCCCATGTAATCTCCGTCGAGGTAGTATTTCGCAATATTTATGCCACCCAAATAGGCAACACGCCCGTCCGCGACAACTATTTTGCGGTGGTTGCGCCGCGTGACCCGCGAGGTAAACCACGGGAAGCGGATCGGCTCGTAAGCCGCCGTCAGGACTCCCGCCGCGTGAAGCCGTCGCAACGTCTTGCGGTTCAAATGCCACGACCCGACCGCATCGTAGATCAGCCGCACTTCGAGTCCGGCGCGCGCCTTGCGAATCAGGATTTCGGCGATCGCACGGCCGATGCGGTCGTCGCGAAAGATGTAATATTCCAGATGAATCGAACGCGTGGCTCGTTGCAGCGCAGCGATCAGCGACGTGAAGGCGTTGTTGCCGTTGTGAAGCAACGTGATGCGATTGCAGCGGGTCATCTGCGTGCCGCAGCCGCAGGTGATGATCCGGCTCACGGCATCATCGTCGTTACCTTCGCAACCCCCCAACGAAGCAGGCACGTCGCCGCGCATTCCGACCAGCACATAGAGCAATGTTCCGGCAACAGGCAGCAGCAAGATCAGCGCCAGCCATACCGCTGCCGAAGCGGGATTGCGCTGTCGGTGCACAAGAATCGGCAACGCACAAAGCACCCAGCACAAATGAATCAAAAGCAGGATATACATACGGTTACCCGCGCGCACGATCCGTGCCAGAGAGTTTGAAAAAGATTTGGAAAATCAAATTATCCTTTCTACCTTTGCCTATACAAAGCAACAGGGTTCTGGCCTTAACTGGTCGGGATTCTTATTTTTTTAGTGTTTAGTAAGCCCCTTTTCGGAGGGGAAATTTATGGTATTATGGCAAAAGAAACAATTTATCTGACAGCAGAGGGTTACAAAAAACTCAAGGAGGAGCTTGACCACATGCGTTCCGTCGAGCGTCCGGCGATCTCGGCTGCAATAGCCGAGGCTCGCGACAAGGGTGACCTCTCAGAGAACGCAGAGTATGACGCTGCCCGCGAGGCACAGGGTATGCTGGAGATGCGCCTCGCCAAGCTGGAGGACACGCTCGCCAACGCTCGCGTGATCGACGAGTCTAAAATCGACAAAAGCAAGGTGCAGATTTTGAGTAAAGTCACAATCCTGAACCACAACAACAAAAAGCAAATGTCGTATACTCTCGTCGCAGAACACGAAGCCAACCTGCGCGAAGGCAAGCTCTCGATCGGCACACCGATCGCCCAAGCACTGCTGGGCCACAAGAAGGGCGACTGCATCGACGTGGAAGTACCTGCCGGCCTACTCAAGTTCGAGATTCTCGACATCAGCATCTAAAGGTGCCACATTCTGCGGGATGCGGCGCCGAAACGTCCGCTTCCCGAATGATGCGGACACGACATATTATATCCTATCACACGTATTAGGTATTTTGCAAGGATCGCATTGTGCGGTCCTTTTTTTTATATACCTTTGCCGGGCAATGAAGATAGACAGACGCATCACCCGTTTCTACGCCGGCGTGTTCCTCACCCTGCTCCTCTCGGCCCAAATTGGGCAGAAGCTGCACATCTACAACGAGGATCATCGCCACTTCGCGGCTTTTAGCGGCGATCTGGTTGCGGACAACGGCGCACAAGAGCAAGTCAGCGAACGATGCGTGGTCGACAACTACCCCTTCTTTTCGTTTCTGACCGACACGGCCTTCACGCCGGTCTTCTATGTGCAGATGGCGGCCATCATTTTGCCCTTGGCCACCCAATGCAAACAGGTCACAAAAATCCTCACGCTTCACCTGCGAGCACCTCCGACGATCTGATTCCACCCGGTAATTTCCTCAAAGATCGTATTTTCTTAAAAAATTTGCTTGCAATGAAACAGCTGATTGCACAGACACTCTTCGTGTGGCTGTGTACCGTATGTGCGTATGGCATCGACGCACCGAAAAAAAACACAGATGCAAACCTCTATGGTCATGTCATTGACCCCAAAACACACGAACACATCGCCTACGCTTCGGTCGGCGTTCTGGGTACAACATTCGGCACGACAACCGACGCATCAGGACATTACTACCTCAAAAACCTCCCCGAAGGCCCGCTCACGATCGAAGTTCGTGCCTTGGGATACGCCACCAAACAGGCGACGATCGAGCTGCATGGCGGTCAGACCGAAGAGCTGAATTTCGAGGTCGTCCAGAGCGACATCCGAATGGACGAAGTGGTGGTCTCGGCCAGCCGCACGGCAACCCTGCGGCGCGAAGCCCCGGCACTGGTCAGCATACTCGACGCGGCTCTATTCGAGAAAACCAACGCCTCCTGTCTGGCACAAGGGCTATCGTTCCAGCCCGGAGTGCGCATCGAGGACGACTGCCAGAACTGCGGATTCACGCAGGTGCGCATCAATGGCCTCGACGGGCATTACTCCCAAATTCTGGTCGACTCGCACCCCCTATTCTCGGCTCTGACGGGTGTCTACGGATTGGAACAGATCCCGGCGAACATGATCGAGCGGGTCGAGGTGCTGCGTGGCGGCGGATCGGCACTCTACGGCTCATCGGCAATCGGGGGCACGATCAACGTCATCACCAAAGAGCCGCTGCGCAGTTCGGCCGAGTTGTCGCATACGCTCACCTCGCTCGGGAGTAGCAACTCCTACGACAATGCGACGTTGCTCAACGCCTCGCTGGTCTCCGAAAGCGGGCGCGCCGGAATCTGCCTATTCGGCCAGACCCGACACCGCTCGGGCTACGACCACGACGGGGACGGATTCACCGAACTGCCCCAGATACAAAGCCAATCGGTCGGCATGCGCTCCTACTTCCGCACAAGTGCCTATTCGCGCATCACCGCGCAGTACCACCACATCGGTGAATTCCGACGCGGCGGCGACCAGCTGGATCGTCCGGCGCACGAGGCGTTCATTGCCGAGCAGACCGACCACGCGATCGACGGCGGAAGTCTCTCCTTCGACCTCTCGTCAGCCGACCGTTCGAACCGGCTCAACCTCTACACTTCGTTCCAGAACACGGCGCGCAAAAGCTACTACGGCAGCCAGCAGGATCAGAAAGCCTACGGCACAACGCACGACCTGACCCTCGCCGCCGGAGCGCAATACATCCACGCATTTCGCAAATTGCTGTTCATGCGCTCGGAACTGACTCTCGGCGCGGAATACAACTACGACGACCTGCACGACCAGTCGCTGGGCTACGGCATCGACACCAAACAGACGGTGCACATCGTCGGCGGATATATCCAAAACGAGTGGAAGACCCAACGCTGGTCGCTGCTCGTGGGCGGACGGCTCGACAAACACAATCTGGTTGATCACGCGATCTTCAGCCCTCGCGCCAACGTGCGATTCAACCCCAGCAAAGCCGTGAGCCTGCGCCTCAGCTACGCCGGAGGATACCGCGCACCGCAGGCATTCGACGAGGACATGCACATCGCAATCGTGGGCGGCAAACGCGTGCGCATCCAGCTTGCAGACGACCTGAAAGAGGAGCGGTCGCACAGCGTCAGCCTCTCGGCCGATCTGGTACACCAATTCGGGAAAGTCCAGACCAACCTCATCATCGAGGGATTCTACACCCGACTCAACGACGTCTTCTCGCTACGCGACCTCAAAGAGACAACCGTCGACGGAAGCAGCGTCAAGGAGCGTTACAACGGGTCGGGAGCTACCGTGGGCGGCATCAATGTCGAGGGCCGCGCCGCGTTCACGCGCTGGTTCGAGCTGCAAGCCGGCCTTACGTGGCAGCGAAGTCGTTACCTCGAACCGGAGTCGTGGAGCGAAGACCCCACAGTTCCCCCCGTGCGCCGCATGTTCCGCACGCCCGACACCTACGGTTATTTCACGGCGACCTTCAAACCCGTCAAACAGTTCTCGATCGACGCGTCCGGCACGATCACAGGCCAGATGCTCGTACAGCACATGGCCGGCTCGGGAACGGATCGCGACGTGGCCGTCACAACGCCCCGTTTCTGCGATGTCAATCTGCGCGCTGCGTATGATCTGAAGATCTATAAGGAGCTGACGCTTCAGCTCTTCGCCGGCGTGCAGAACCTCTTCAGTGCCTACCAGAAAGATTTCGACCAAGGGACTACGCGCGATTCGGGCTATGTCTATGGGCCGTCGTTGCCGCGCAGCTGGTTTGTCGGCGCAAAGATTCGGTTTTAACGATTTTACAAACCGGCGAATTACGGATCAAGCAGGAATCCTTGTTGGTGCTTCCATTTGGAATTAGGCTGAGAACTTTTTGGCGCGTTGTTTTCGGCTTGCGCAGCAAGTCGGCAGGCCGCAGCTCCGCCACGCGGAGGCCTGCGCTTCGAGCCGTCCCCGCGAGCTGCAGCCTGAGAACAAAAACAAATTCTCCAACCAAGGATTCCTGCTTGATTCCTCATTACCCGCCTCGCCGGACAAAGCAATACGAAACGAGCCGCACCCAGAAGGATGCGGCTCGCGTCGTATTAATAGGAATGGCTAAATTACAGTGCCTTGATCTCGTGAAGAATGGCGTTGGTCTTGTGAACCGCAGCAGCTGATTCGGCAAACTTCGCAGCCTCCTCTTTCGTAAGCTCGATCTTGACGATCTTCTCGATACCCTTGCGGCCAATCACGGCCGGAACACCGATGCAGAGATCCGACTGGTCATACTCTCCTTCGAGGTAGCACGAGCAGGGGATGATCTTCTTCTGGTCGTTGAGAATCGACTCAACCATCATTGATACGGCAGCACCCGGAGCATACCAAGCCGACGTGCCAAGCAGTTTAGTCAGCGTAGCACCGCCGACCATGGTGTTCTGAACAACCTCCTGCAATTTCTTCTTCGAAGCGAATTGCGAAGCGGGAACTCCATTGACCGAAGCCTTCGAAACCAGCGGAATCATCGTCGTGTCACCGTGACCACCGATCACCATGCCGTCCACGTTGTTGATGTTCGCACCCGTAGCTTTGGCCAGATAGCACTTGAAACGCGACGAGTCGAGCGCACCGCCCATACCGATGATGCGGTTCTTGGGCAGACCCGAAGCCTTCAACGCCAGATAAGTCAGCGTATCCATCGGGTTGGCAACCACGATGATGATTGCGCGGGGCGAATATTTGATGACATTAGAAACCACACCTTTCATGATGTTGGCGTTCGTGCCGATCAGCTCCTCACGCGTCATACCCGGCTTGCGGGGAATGCCCGACGTGATAACCACCACGTCCGAGTTGGCGGTTGCTTTGTAGTCGTTGGTGACGCCCGTGAGCTTCGTATCGAAGTCCATCAGCGTGGAGGTCTGGTACATGTCCAGCATTTTTCCCTCCGAAAGTCCCTCCTTGATATCAATCAGGACTACTTCGCTTGCCACCTCGCGGCAAGCCATTACGTTCGCACAGGTTGCGCCTACGGCACCTGCACCTACAACGGTAACTTTTGACATAACATAGATGTATTTACGATAAAACAATGATCAATTAATAAAAATGCGATCGGTTAGCCGATCAACTTTTCGTACTCTGCTGCACTCAAGAGCTTCTCATACTCAGCCGCATCGGAGAATTTAACCTTCACGAGCCAGCCTTCGCCATAAGCGTCTTTGTTCACTACCGAAGGATCGGCATCGACAGCCTCGTTGAATTCGAGGATCTCGCCGCTAATCGGCAAAAAGGCATCGCTAACGGTCTTCACCGCCTCGATCGAGCCGAACACCTCACCTGCGGCAATCGTTTCGCCTACGGTCGGCACATCGACAAAAACGATGTCACCCAACTGGCTCTGTGCAAAGTCGGTAATGCCGATCACGGCCGTATCACCCTCGATGCGACACCACTCGTGGTCGCTGGAGTATTTCAGATTTGCTGGTACGTTCATAATATCTTCTGTTTATAGATTAAAATTTGATTCCTTTTATAATGCAAATATAATTGTTATTTTTGTAACAGCAAGAAATTATGGGCATAAATTCAGTATCATACGAAAAAAAGAGGTCAATCTTTCGATTAACCTCTTTGGTAGCGGGAGAAGGACTCGAACCTCCGACCTTCGGGTTATGAGCCC
>CAZHEY010000009.1:0-84112 GCA_964532025.1 uncultured Alistipes sp.
TATTTAACGCGCATATCAGATGAAAAACATCGTCATAAAGCCCGAAGATTATACGATTCTCGCCGTCGACGACATTGCTACGAACATCATGTTGCTCAAGGCAATCTTGAATCGGGCGAAGTATAAGACGATCACGGCATCGGGCGGTATCGAAGCCTTGGAAAAGGTCGAATCGGAGAATCCCGACCTGATTCTGCTGGACATCATGATGCCCGACATCGACGGATACGAGGTCTTGCGGCGGCTGAAGGCCAATCCGGCACACGAGGATATTCCGGTCATTATCCTCACGGCTCTGCAAAATCCCGAAGACATCGTCAAGGGATTCAAGGTCGGCGCGAGCGATTACGTCTCCAAACCCTTCAGCCACGAGGAGCTGATTACGCGCGTTGCCCACCACATCCAACTGGCCGCAGCACACCGGATGATCATGACCCAACGCGACGAGTTGAAGGGGACGATCGAGGCGCGCGACAAGATGTATTCGGTCATCGCACACGACCTGCGCTCCCCGATCGGCACGTTGAAAATGGTATTCAACATGCTCTCGATGAACCTCACCTCCGAGCAAATCGGCGAGGAGAATTTCGAGATGCTCACCATGGGCAACGACATCACCGAGAGCACGTTCATGCTGCTGGATAACCTGCTGAAGTGGACTAAGAGCCAGACGGGCCGCATGAATACGGTCTTCCAGCAGGTCGACATCTCGGAGGTGGTGCTCTTTGCCAGCAAAATGTCGGACATGGTGGCGCAAGTCAAAAACATTGAGATCGAATACGACATTCCCGGCCCGATACAGGTTAATTGTGACGTCGACATGGTCAAGACAATCATGCGCAACCTGCTCTCCAATGCCATCAAATTCAGCAATGAGGGCGGTCGGATCGTCGTTTCAGTTCACGAGACGGCGACCCACGCCGTGATCAGCGTGCGCGACTTCGGAATCGGCATGGACGCCGAGGATCTGGCTAAATTGCAGGACGACAACGTCTCGTTCACTACCTACGGCACAAAAAACGAGGAGGGTTCGGGATTGGGATTGCAGCTTTGCCGCAACCTCACGCAGCGCAATGGCGGTCAGATCACGATCGAATCGGAGAAGGGCAAAGGATCAACTTTCTCATTTTCAATCGCCAAGGAGCAACCCAAACAAGAGGAAGAGGAGAGCAACGCCCCTTCTGCCAGCTAATTCGCCCAAGGCGGCAGCCGGAAGGGTCGCGAAAGTTCCGCCCCCGGAGGTTACAACCCACTCTATATTCGTTGCAAAGGTCACGGCATGGAGTCGCAATAGTTCCGCCCTCGGAGGTCACCCCCCCTATCGCACCAACTGCAAATCGGCAACCACGGCTTTGTGGTCGCTCACGTCTTCGGGTAAAATCCGGTAGTCGGTACTTTTCAGGCGCGCATCGTAGAGGATGTAATCAATGCGCAATAACCCTCCGATGTAGCGGAACGTGCCGCCGAAACCCTGTCCCGATTCACGAAATCCGTCCGTAAAATCGCCCTTGAGCATGCGGTAGGTATACGACGAGGGTGTATCGTTGAAATCCCCAGCCACAACCACCGGGTAACGGGTCGTATCAATCAAGTCGCGGATTGTGGCAACCTGCTCGGCTCGAATCCGACTGTTGGACTCCAGTTCGTCGAAAACGCGGTCGACCGGAATATCGCGGTTGTAGTACTTGCGGAAGCGGCGACGCAGCGAAGTGATACCCGAAGTTTGCAAGTGCACCGAAAGGACACGCACGGTGTCGCTGCCGACCTTCAGATCCGCCCATAGGTAGTCGTTGTTTGTCTGCGGAAATCGAACGTAGCGATGAGCCACAATCGGAAACCGGCTGGCGATCGCCTGCGAGCCTTCGCTGACAAACGACGGCATATTTACCGAAAAGAGTTCCGAAATTTGTGCTGGGGGAAATGTCGACGAACTGCCAAACTCCTGCAAGCAAAGCACATCTACCCGTTCACGAGTCATCAGCTGATCGACCGCACGCGCCGTGACCTCCAGATTTCCCAACCGCCGGAACATGCCGACGTTGAGCGTCGCGATGCGAATATCGACGGTCGCGGCTTGCGGTGTTTTGTGCGGCAGTCGGATCATCGAACCGATATATTCCCAGTTGAATAGGATCGCCGCCAGCGGGATAACGGCCGAAAACCAGCGGCGGCGGATGAGCCACCAGAGGAGCAGCAAGAAGTTGACAAACAGGATCACGGGCATCAACAACGCCAGTGAAGTCCACAGCTCGCCGGAGGCCGGAGAGATGAACGAGGCGCGCCAACTCATCACCGACAAAGCCAACAACAACCCGCCAAAAACAACCGAAAGAGCCTTAAATAGATAGTTTACTGCAATTCGCCCCATAATTTGATCCAGAAAGTAATTTATAACGTCCAAAGTTAGTGGATTTTTGCGAAAATATTGTAGATTTGTATAAATAATAGAACCATTTACAGCATGAAGCGCATCCTTATATCCGGTGGCGCCGGTTTCATCGGCTCACACCTATGCGAACGATTACTCCGTGAAGGGAACGATGTAGTCTGTCTGGATAACTACTTTTCAGGACACAAAAGCAACATCCGTCACCTGTTGGCAAACCCCAATTTCGAGGCGATCCGTCACGATGTGATCTATCCCTACATGGCCGAAGTCGAGGAGATCTACAACCTCGCCTGCCCCGCCTCTCCGGTTTTCTACCAGCACGACCCGATCAAAACGACCCAAACTTCGGTCATCGGCGCGCTCAATATGTTGGCAATCGCACGAAACAACCAAGCCAAAATTCTCCAAAGCTCTACCTCGGAGGTCTATGGCGATCCGTTGGTGCATCCGCAACGCGAAGATTATTGGGGTCATGTCAATCCGCTGGGCATCCGCTCGTGCTACGACGAGGGCAAACGGTGTGCCGAATCGCTTTTCATCAGCTATTTCCGCTCTTACAACATACCGACGAAGATCATTCGAATCTTCAACACCTATGGCCCGAACATGAATATCAACGACGGCCGCGTGGTATCGAATTTCATCGTACAAGCACTTCGCAACGAGGATATTACGATCTACGGCGACGGTGAGCAGACCCGCTCGTTCCAATACATCGACGACCTGATCGAGGGGATGATCCGCATGATGAACAACACCCCCGATGATTTCACCGGGCCGGTGAATATCGGAAATCCGAACGAGTTCACCATTGCCGAGTTAGCTCATGAGGTGCTTGAGCTTACCGGCTCGCGGTCGAAGCTCATCCACATGCCGTTGCCTATGGATGATCCGCAACAGCGCAAGCCCGACATCTCGCTGGCTCACAACATGCTGGGAGGATGGGAACCCAAGATTCAGCTGCGCGAGGGTCTGACCAAAACCATTGCCTATTTCGAAAGCGTTCTCTCCCGCGGCAGCATTCGTCGATAGCCGCCGGGGTAGGAGCGAGGAGCGAAACACCTGCGACCTCTCGACAGGATCGAGGATCGAAAAAAGGAATCTTTGCGACAAGATCGGCTTGCTGTGCAAGCCGGCAGTCCGCAGCTCCGGCCTGCGGAGGACTGCTATTTTGCGTTGCGTCATAGCCGCCTCCACGAGCTGCCGACTGAAGAGCCGACGACCATAGTTTGCGACCTGCGGGACAAACTCGAGGAACGAGAAACAAGACGACCTCCGGGGTAAGCTCGAGGAACAAAAAAAGGCAGAGGAAAATTCGTTTTCCTCTGCCTTTTCTTTGATGCTAACTCTTTTGGGGGCATTATTTTGTTCTCAGGCCGCGGCTCGCGGGGACGGCTCGAAGAGCAGGCCTCCGCGTGGCGGAGCTGCGGCCTGCCGACTTGCTGTGCAAGCCGAAAACAACTCGCCAAGAAATTCTCAACCTAACCCCAAATGGAGATACCAACAAGTATCTCGGATTAATCCGCTACTATTTGATGCCGCGAAGGCGTTTTTCCCAGTTCCATGCCGACTCCAAAGTTTGGTCGAGCGTGCGCTCGGCCTTCCAGCCCAACTCGGTGTTGGCAAGAGTCGGATCGGCCCAGATTGCGATGATGTCACCCGCCCGGCGGCCGACGATCTTATAGTTGAGCTTCAAGTGGTTGACCTCTTCGAACTTGTGCACCAACTCCAGCACCGAAACACCGCGTCCCGTGCCAATGTTGAACACCTCGTAGCGGGCTTTGTTGGCATTCCCGACCATGCGGTCGATCGCCTTCACGTGTGCCTTTGCCAGATCGACCACGTCGATGTAGTCACGAATATTCGAACCGTCCGGAGTCGGGTAGTCGTTGCCGAAGACCGACAAGCAGTCGCGCAATCCGGCGGCGGTCTGTGTGACGTAGGGCACTAAATTCTGCGGCACACCACGCGGCAGCTCACCGATGAGTGCCGATGAGTGAGCCCCGATCGGGTTGAAATAGCGCAGCGCAATGCCCTTCAGTCCGTCGTATGCGGCAATCGAGTCGCGGAGAATATCCTCCGAAATCTGCTTGGTATTGCCATAGGGCGAAGTGGCCGGTTTGCGGGGCGTCTGCTCCGTCACGGGTTGCTTGTCCGGCTCGCCATAGACCGTGCACGACGACGAGAAGACGATGTTCGGGCGACCGAATTCGTGCATCAGCGAGATGACGTTCATGAACGACGTAAGGTTATTTTGGTAGTACATCAGCGGCTTCTCGACCGACTCGCCGACCGCTTTCGACGCTGCGAAGTGGATCACCGAATCGAATTGATACCGTTCGAAGACCTTCTTAAATGCAGCACGGTCGCAACAGTCGACCTCGACAAAGGGCACATCAATACCCGTAATGGTGCGCACCCCCTCGACGGCATGCAGGTCACTATTCGAAAAATTATCGGCAATCACAACGTCATATCCGGCATTGATAAGCTCCACGGCGGTATGCGATCCGATATATCCGGCTCCACCGCTGACCAAAACACACGATTTCTTCATGTTGAGTAGTTTTTGTTTTAGCTACAAATATAGTAATTTTTTCGGAAGCTGTCAGGATTTTCCACATGAAATTACGGTTTCAGCTCCTGTTCTCGACACAAAAAAAACACCAAAAGAGAGCCGCCGAAGCATTTTGAAATGCCGTTTTATACAAAAAGAGAAATTATTTTGAAATATGCTGGGGTTTGACTACTTTTGTCGACATTAAATCACACAAAATCATGTTGCGCAAATCGGCTGCGGTCATACTCTCGACGCTCCTGCTTTCGGTGGGCTGGCTCGGCGTAAGCGGCCTAACGCTCTTCGCCGGACTCGTGCCGCTGCTGTGGATCAGCGCGCAGGCAGAGGACTCGCGACGCGGCTGGTGGGGCGTATTCGGCTGGGCAACACTCACCTTTGCTCTGTGGAATGCCGCAACGATCTGGTGGATCTGGAACGCGACATGGGTAGGGCCTATCGCCGCCACGTTGGCATCGACATTCCTGAACATGATCGCCTTCATGCTCTTTCATACGATCTCGAAGAAGGCGCATAAAGCATTGGCATATACAACATTAATCGCCGCATGGATTGCTACCGAATATTGGTACACCGTAGGCGATTTTTCGTGGCCGTGGCTCATTCTGGGCAACGGCTTTTCGCACGACGTATGGGCCGTGCAGTGGTATGAGTACACCGGAGTTTTCGGCGGATCGCTCTGGGTGCTGCTCTGCAACATCCTGCTCTTCGAGGCATGGCGCAGCCGCTCCTTGTCCCGCAGCGTGGTGGCCGCCTGTGCAATCGGTGTGCCGATGGCGATCTCGCTCGGCATCTGGTACAGCTGGCAACAACCCGACGAAGGAAGTGTCGAGGTGAGTATCGTTCAGCCAAACGTCGATTGCTACGATAAATTCCATTCCGACAGCCAACTGCAAGAACGAAACATCATCGACCTGCTGACCGAAATTCCGGCTTCGTCGCAATTCATCCTGCTGCCCGAAACGGCCGTTCCCGACTACTATCTGGAGCCGCACTTGAGCGACAACTACCGCTCCGAACAACCCGGAGCGTTCTGGCAGGAGCTGCGCGACACCCTGCGCAGCCGCTATCCGGAGGCGATGCTCATCACAGGAGCGAATACGATCCGCAACTACGTCGCCGGAACACAGACCGAAACAGCCCGTCGGAGTGAGCTGAGCGGGAATTACTACGACAGTTTCAACTCGGCCGTGGGGCTTGACAGCACCGACCGCCTGCAACTTCACCACAAGGGGCGTTTGGTGATCGGCGTGGAAAACACACCGACGATCGTCTTCAAGGTGCTGAATTTCCTGGTCATCGACTTGGGTGGCACGTATGGGCAGATCGGCCGCGGCACAAGCGGCTCGGCATTCGACCACCGCGGCGTGCGCATCGGCCCGGCAATCTGTTACGAGGGGTTGTACGGCGACTTCTATGGCGACTTCGTGCGCCGTGGAGCGCAGTTCATGGCGATCATCTCGAACGACGGCTGGTGGGGCGACACCCCCGGCTACAAACACCTCTTCTCGATCTCGCGCCTGCGTGCGATCGAGCACCGTCGCGCCCTTGCCCGTTCGGCCAACACGGGGCAATCGGGCTTCATCTCGCCACGTGGCGAAGTCGGGCAGACCCTCGGCTGGGAGGAGCGCGGCGTGCTGACAGCATCCGTTCCGCTCAACAACCACCAGACGCTCTACACGCGCTTTGGAGACTATTTGGGTCGCCTTGCAGAGTATATTCTGCTGCTTTGCGTCCTCTATTATATCGCCTATCGAGTCAAACGGCGAAACCACCTTGTGCAATAAAACCAGCATCCCGATATGAATTACAATCAAACACTCGAATTCCTCTTCTCGTCGCTTCCGGCCTTTGAAACCATAGGAGCAACGGCCTACAAACCGGGGTTAGAGCGCATCAGCGCATTCTGCCGTCATCTGGGCAACCCCCAGCGTAACTTCTTCACGATTCATATCGCCGGAACCAACGGAAAGGGTTCGGTCGCTCACATCATCGCTTCGGTGCTCGAGCAAGCCGGATACCGCACGGGGCTTTTCACGTCGCCTCATCTGCTCGACTTCCGGGAGCGAATCCGCGTCGACGGCGAGATGATTCCCAAGCAAAAAGTGGTGAACTTCGTCGACAAACACCACGACAAAATGGTCGAGCAGGAACTTTCGTTCTTCGAGATGACCGCCGCCATGGCCTTCGACTACTTCGCACAGAGCGACGTCGAGGTCGCTGTGATCGAAACCGGATTGGGCGGACGGCTCGACGCGACCAACTTGATCGTGCCGATTCTCAGCATCATCACCAACATCGGGCTGGAACACACCGACCTATTAGGTGATACTCTGCCGAAGATCGCAACCGAAAAAGCCGGCATCATCAAGAAAAGCATTCCGGTGGTGATCGGCGAGGGCGATGTCCGCTACAACAGCACGATCGAGCAGGTGGCCGCGACAAACAAGTCGAGGGTGATCTATGCCCAGCACGAATTCGAATGCAAGGAGCACTGCCTCAAAGAGGAGTGCCAAGAGTTCCGGCTGCTCCGTCTTCGCGACGGACATTGCTTCAACGTACAGCTTGACTTGCAGGGTAACTACCAGTATAACAACATCGTAACAGCCGCTACGGCTATCGACTTTCTGCACGAGGAGACGCCCCTGACCATTTCGCGCCGCGCCTTTTTGGAGGGCATGTGCCACACGGCCACCAACACCGCGCTGCATGGCCGCTGGCAGAAGCTCGGCGATGCTCCGCTGACAATCTGCGACACCGGACACAATGCACACGGCATCGCTTATGTCGCAGAGCAACTCAAAGAGACTCCCCACAAACAGCTCTACTGCGTCATTGGATTTGTGCGCGATAAAGATTTGGCCCACATCCTGCCGCTCCTGCCGCGCGAAGCCCATTATATCTTCACACAGGCACACACCGAACGAGCCCTTCCGGCCGAAGACCTGACCGCCAAAGCGGCGATCTACGGGCTCAAAGGCGAGGCCGTGGCCGAAGTAACGGCAGCCATCGCGCGCGCCAAGGAGTTAGCCACCCCCGAAGACATGATCTTCATCGGCGGCAGCACCTACGTCGTCGCCGAAGCGTTGTAATCAGGCTGCCAACTTACTGCGCAAGTCAAAAGAGAGATCAAATTCAAACAAACTCCCCGAATTCGGGTAGATAATAAAATCGACAGGGTGGCATCCGCACGGATAGCCACCCTGTCTGTAAATACGCTTATGGATTTGGTATTTACTCGCTTATCGACGTTTGATATTGGGCGAAAAAGACTCCACGCGACACGGGCCGTCGTATTTGACCGTTGCCGAAGTCGCCGCATTCACGTGCAGGACACCCGAGCACCACACCGAAGCCGAGGCGTATGCCGATGCCGTCAATGTGTAATCGACAACCTGCAATTCGGATGCCGAAAACGATCCGCTGCTGGCAATTTCGACAATCGCCGAATTGACCTTGGCCGCGCCGGAGAGCACGATTTTGCTGTAACTACCCACCTCCGCACGTAGACTCGAACCGGTAAATGCACTGCGGATCGAAGCCCCGCTCGAACCCGACATGACGGTAGTCTGCGAGGTGATGTCGCCGCTGAAGGTAGCATAACTGCCTACCGACAGTTTCGTTTCGTCGGCCGCCATGAGGCTGCCTTTGAACGATGCGTAACTACTGATCTGCAAATTGACGTTTTTCGCCTTGACCGGATCGGAGAAGCTGGCATAGCTGCTGACGTTCATGTCGCAGAGATCGCGGCAGACCACGCTGCCCGACCCCGAAGCGTAGCTCGACAATACGTAATTGCAATCCTCGCATTGCACCGAGCCGGTAAATGTACCATAGCTCGATATTTTGACCGAGGCTTTTCCGGTGCAAACAATATCGGCTTCCACTACGCCATAGCTCGATGTGGCCACTTGGACGTCGGCCGCGGTCAGCGGAGTCTGGCAGATGATTTTTCCGAAAGAACCGGCCGAAACCGAAGCCAGCGACGACGACGACGGAACGACGATCGACACAGAGATATCCTGGGTCTGCGAAGCGTTGAGCCGGAATTTCAGCCCTCCGTTCTCGCGCGCCATCTCCACGTAGTCGATCACATTGTCGTCGGCCGTAACGCTGACCGTCCGTGCCGTGGCACTGACGGTAACTTTTACGAACGAAGAGGTCGAAATCGAGGTGTAATCCCCCACTTTTCCCCAGTCCTGCGTCACCAGACGACCGCTGCCCCGAAGTCGCCCTTGCGAACGGCGACCGACAGCCGATTTGATACTCGTGGCGATCTGTCCCTCGGTGTTGTAGAGCGTGCGGATCTGCTCGGCCGTGAGGATCTTGGCGAAGCGATCGACATAATCGCGTTTGACTTGTGCCGTGGCGGCGATGTTGGAGAGCTTGGCCTTGAGCTGGTCGTTGGTCACAACGCCCGTCGTAGTGCAAACCGCCTTGTCGAGTGCCGCGCGATAAGAGCGATAGAGCGTCTCGAACTCCTTTCGCTTAGCCCCCGTGAGTTTGAGTTCGCGCACAACCTGTGCCTGCGCCGCCTCATTCAGCTCTTCGAGCGACTGGCTCTTCAACGCCGCGATTTCGGCCGCATTGATTGCCGCACGCACCTCGGCAACCGCAACATCGAGTTCGGAGGGCATGGCCATACAATTTGCAAACGCAAAAAGCAGGGCTACTAAAAAGGTGAGAAACTGTTTCATTATTTGATTCTTTATAATTGCTGATTATTCAGGATATCGTCGTAATTTTCCGCCGCCGCTTTTTGCAGGGTCTCGGTCGATGCTGTTGTCAAAAGCTGCTCGACCGAAGGGGTCGGCGGGGCGGTTTTGCCGCGGGAAACAGCACACAGCCCCACCACCAGTGCAATGGCCGCGGCCGAAGCCGTTGCCACCAACAGCCGCATCGGTAGCTGCCGGCGTTCTGTGGCCGACCGTAGGGTCGTGCGGCAGCGAATCCGCTCACGCAACGCTCCCAAATCGGGTTCCCGGTAGGGAAGTTTGTGCTTTATTTCGTTCAATTCATTCATAGTATCTCCTCTTTTAATCGCTCCTTCAATCGGGTCACAGCATAGTGGTAGTTGACCTTCAGGGTCGCCTCACGCTGCCCCAGTATTTCGGCAATGCGCGCATACGGAAGTTCGTCGTAGTAGCGCAAGTTGAACACCAGCCGTTGCTTGAGCGGCAGTTCCAAGACCGCCTGCTGAAATCGAACGAGCAGCTCATCGGCTGCCGGATCACTCGCGGCAGAAACTGCACCTACAAGCTCGCGACTCACATCATCGAGCGAGGTGAAGAACGAGCGTTTTCGCCGTCGCAACAACCCGATCGCCTCGTTGGTGGTGATGCGATAGAGCCACGCCATAAACTCCTCGCATCCGCCGCGGAATGAGCCGATGCGATTGTAGGCTCTGACCAACGTCTCCTGCGTCACATCCTCGGCGTCGGCCTCGACCACCACGATCCGCCGCGCATAACCATACAGCCTCAGCATCACCCCGTCAACCACCCGGTCGAAGGCCGCATTGCGGGTCGTCGCGTCACGCAACAGCGTCAGTTCCTCCGGGGTTATGTGCCAATCGTTCTGCATCGTTTGCTTATAAGACGCACGAATATAACAAAAGTTAAACGCCGATGTAAAATAAATTGCCATTTCGTCGCCACCACGGGGCGCAAAACGCAAAAAAGTCGTATTTGGGATTTTGATATCTGAATTTATTCGTATCTTTGCCCCGCAAGACAGACGGAACTGGGATGCGATCCGCAGAGATCGCATTGAGAACCGTCGGTGGCAACACATTAAAAAACAATTTACAATGAAAACAATTTCGATCAAAGCCGTAAAGCGCGACGCTTTCGGCAAAAAAGCAGCCAAGGCGATCCGTCGCGAGAGCATGATTCCTTGCGTTCTGTGTGGTAACGGCGAAACAATCGCCTTCTCGGTAGACCCGCGCGAGGTAAAACCGTTGATCTACACGCCGAACTCCTACATCGTAGAATTCGAATTCGACGGCAAGAAAGAGCAGGCCGTTCTGCGCGAAACGCAGTTCCACCCCGTTCGTGAGGAGATCCTCCACCTCGATTTCTTCCGCATCGCAGCCAACAAACCCGTTTCGATCGCTATTCCCGTTCGTTTGACCGGTAGCGCCGAAGGTGTGAAAGTCGGCGGTAAGCTGATTCTCTCGGCTCGTAAGCTGGTTGTCAGCGCAATGGTACAGAACCTGCCCGACGAGATCGAAGTAGACGTAACCGAACTGGGCGTTGGTAAAACGATCTTCGTAGGTGATCTGAAAAACGAGAACCTCAAATTCATCACCCCCGCAACAACGGCCATCTGCGCAGTACGCGTAACTCGTGCTTCGCGCGGTGCTGACGATAGCTCGGCTCAATAGTTTTATTATGAAATACCTCATTGTTGGGCTGGGCAACATCGGCGAAGAATATGCCGCCACCCGTCACAACATCGGTTTCAACGTGTTGGATGCCCTCGCAAAGGCATCCAACACTGTTTTTACAACCGCTCGTTACGGAGATATTGCCGAAGTAAAGTACAAGGGTCGCACGTTGATCCTGCTCAAACCGTCGACCTACATGAATCTTTCGGGTAAAGCCGTGCGCTATTGGCTCGACACCGAAAAGATCCCGATCGAAAATCTGCTAATCATCTCCGACGACATCGCATTGCCGTTCGGCACGCTGCGCATGCGCCCAAAGGGGAGTGCCGGAGGACACAACGGACTGAAGAATATCGCCGAACTCCTCGGCACGGAAGAGTATGCCCGCATCCGCTTCGGCGTGGGTGGTGACTTCGCGCGCGGCCATCAGGTCGACTACGTACTGGGAGAGTGGGCGGACGAAGAACGCACGGCCATGCCCGACCGGCTGGCACTCTTCGTGGAGGCCATTCGTTCGTTCGTGACGATCGGTACGTCCATGACAATGAATAACTTCAATAAGAAATAACCGAGCCAAATCCGGTTCGGTTCTACCGAGTTCTCGAGCTTGCGCCGGGGGGGGGCGTTCTCGATCCTCGAGCTTTGTCGAGAGGTCGCAACTACCTGTTCTTTCTCGATCCTCGAACCTGTCGAGAGGTCGCAAATGATTCGGTTCTCGATCCTCGAGCCTGTCGAGAGGTCGCAAATGATTCGGTTCTCGATCCTCGAGCTTTGTCGAGAGGTCGCAAACTATTGCGCATCAGCATTTCCAGTCAGCAGCTCGCGGAGGTTGCTATGCAGCAACGCAAATAGCAGTCCTCCGCAGGGCGGAGCTGCGGACTGCCGACTTGCTGCGCAAGTCAAAAGACAATTACTTCAGAGAATAACTTGATTTCAGAGTAAAGGGCACAAGTATTACACCCTCTTCAGTAAACGCGCATTTGCGCCCCGCGACGCACCTCTAAAAGGCCGCACCTCGCAAGCCGCCCGCACTCCAGAAAGCCACACCGCAGCCGCCTGAGCCTTCCCAAGCCTCCAAGCCTCCCCAGCCCTCGAGCCGGGAACTAATAGAACAGCCCCTTCGGTGCAAAAATCGCGTAGCCGAAGTTGAACGTCAAGTACATATTTTTCCAACTATTCAGCTCGTATTTAGTCAGCGCAAGGCTCACCGGGCCGATCGGCGTATGGTAGACCAGCGAAGCCTCGGCGATGTAGTGCATCCGCTTGTCAGCACCACTGGTCAGCGGATTGAAGTAGCGTTTGTTGCGGAACATGGCGTAGAAACTCGTGCGCAGGAAACAGTTGGGCATCAAGTCAAAAGTAGGCATGACTCCTCCCGCCACAAACCGCCGCGCATGGTAGTCGGGCAGAAAGATCATCTTCGTATGTGCAACGGGCTGATAGGCAGGCAACGCCATGAGTGTCGCCACCTCGCGCGAGAAATCGGGCTGGCTCGTCAGCACGGCATCGACATTGACCCCCAACGAAAACCACTTGGCCGACGGAATATCAAAATATTTGTTCATCGTAAAACGGCCGCCGACCCACTGACGTGTGTAGCGCGACGTAAATTCAGAGGCGTTCTCGTGGCGAAATTTGTCGTGCCCAAGGATGTAAATAGCCGAAAGCGACATCTCCGAACCGCGACGCGGATAGAGCGTCTTGTCGAGGGTATTGCGTTCCACACCAAGCTGCGCTCCGAAGTAGGCAAAGCGCGTATGTCCGTACTCCTCGAAGAGGAACTCATCGGTGTCGAAGTGGTAATTGCTGTTTCCGGCATTGGCGCGCAGCGTAACCACCGAACGGTGGGTCAGCGGCATGCCGACACCTACCGACGCAAACCAGTCGCTATTTTTCACCTGCAAAGCATTGGTCACTCCGGTCACGTTGCCGAAATATCCGTGACGCAGGTTGTGTATGGCAAAGTTGAACGCATAGTTCAAAAAGATCGGTTCGCGCATATAAAAATCGGTGCGGCCGCCGATTGTTCCCCACGTATAGAGCGGGCCGAGATAAAGTTCAGCACCAAATTGCTGTGCCACACGGCCGATACGCTGGTAGTTCAAGCCGAAATAGGCTTGGTTGAAGGCCGTCGAGGAGATGTTGCCGCCCACCATGATCTTCAGGTTGGGCTTGGTTTCAAACTTCGCACGAAACGAATAACGCTTCGAAAGCGTGTCGAACTCCAGCTTGGGAAAATCCATGGTGAAATCGCCGCTTGCCAAGACTTCATAGATATTCGAACGCAGCTCGTCGTAGCTCATCGGACGTTGCCGGCCGGGTGTCCGGCGATCGAGATGCAGCAACTCGCGGATGTAAGCCAACTGTGCATCGGTCAGACCCTCAATCTGATAGTCGCCGATCTGCAACGCAGGAGATGCGGCGCGGAACGCTTCGCGGCGCGAGGCGTAATAAGCGGCTGTTCGCGGCTTCTTCACCTTGGCCAGAATCTGCGGCATCGCCTTCTTCGCATCTTCGTATCCGGCATTCATGATCTCCTCGGCGCGTTCGAAGTCGAGCATATTGACATCGACCGCCCGCCGAATCGTCACACTCCGCTCCTCGGGAAGGTCGTAATCCGATTCGGACATGGCCAGCAGAAACGCCTGATCGAAAATCGAATTTTTCTCGCTGGCCAACGTATTGCCTTCGGTACAGATGCTGCCGATCAGCAGATCGGGATTGTGGTCGAGATCGAGGGGTCGCCACGGGAAATTATCGAAAATTCCGCCGTCGTAAAGTAGCATCGAGTCGATTCTCATCGGTTTGAATACCAGTGGTATAGACATCGATGAGCGAACCGCTTCGCTCAAGTCGCCCTTGCGCATGACTATCGCCTGACGGGCATTCATGTCGCTCGCCACACACAGAAACGGAACCATGAGGTGATTGAAATCGCCCTTCGATGCGGCCGTAGCCGGAGCAAGTAGCTCATTCAAAGCCATATCAATCGGTGTCGACGAAACCAGATTGCGCGGTGCGGTGAGTCGCTTGCCGGGCGGGTTGTGCAGATCAAGACGGAGGTTCAGAGAGGTTGGATTCTGCGCAATTTCACGATAGTAGGACATGTAGCGATGCGCATCAATCCGCCCCACAACCCACTCTTTGATCACACCCGAAGCCACGATCGCTCGCATCTCGGCCGGCGAATATCCGGCAGCGTAGAGGGCGGCGATAATCGAGCCCATGGACGTACCGGCAACATAATCGATCGGCACGCCGTTTTCCTCAAGAGCTTCGAGTACTCCGATGTGATAAAGCCCCTTCGCGCCGCCGCCACTCATCACGACACCAACCTTTTGAGCCGTTGCCGGGAGTGATACGAGGAGCAGGAGGAGGACAAATGAAAATGATTTACGCAACATATCTATTTTTTTTATAACTTTGCATGTTATATATGCCCTCAAAAGTAGATAAAAAAGCGTAAACTATCAAAATATGACCGATAAAATCAAAGAGCTCCTGCAACGTGTACAGGAGTTTCAGCCCAAGGCCGCGGCTGAAATCGAGGATTTCCGCATCAAGATGCTCGGCAAAAAAGGCGAGCTGACGGCACTCATGGAGGAGTTCAAAACCGTAGCCCCCGAGCTTAAACGCGAATTGGGTCAGCAGCTCAACCAACTCAAAAACGAGGCCGCCGAGCGGATCAACACCCTGCGCGAACAGTTGCAGAATTCGGCTGCCGATCACGCTGCCGAGTCGGGCGACATGACCCGTCCCGGCTCTGCCGACGAATTGGGCTCGCGCCATCCGATTTCGCTGGTCAAAAACCAGATTGTCGAAGTCTTCTCGCGGTTGGGATATACTGTGGCCGACGGCCCGGAAATCGAGGACGACTGGCACGTCTTTTCGGCGCTCAACTTCCCGCCCGAACACCCGGCACGCGACATGCAGGACACGTTTTTCATCGAGAAAGATCCCGATATTCTGCTCCGCACACACACCTCGTCGATTCAGGTGCGCACCATGGAGCACCAGCGACCGCCGATCCGCGTGATCTGCCCGGGTCGCGTCTTCCGCAACGAGGCGATTTCGTATCGCGCGCACTGCATCTTCCACCAGATCGAGGGTCTTTACATCGACGAGGGGGTTTCGTTCGCCGACATGAAACAATCGCTGCTCTACTTCGCCAAAGAGGTCTTCGGCGAGAATACCGCCATCCGCATGCGTCCCTCCTACTTCCCCTTCACCGAACCCTCGGCCGAAGTCGACGTGTCGTGCAACCTCTGCGGCGGCAAGGGCTGCGCAGTCTGCAAGGGCACGGGGTGGCTGGAGATCATGGGTTGCGGCATGGTCGATCCCAACGTCTTGAAAGCAAACAACATCGACCCGGAGAAGTATTCGGGATTCGCCTTCGGCATGGGTATTGAACGCATCGCCATGTTGAAGTACGGAGTGAAGGATCTGCGACTCTATTTCGAGAACGACGTGCGCTTCCTCCACCAGTTCGACAAAGCATTATAAAAAGGAGCTGCATGAAACGTTTCATCGCGATTACCGTCTGCTGTCTGCTCTTTTCCTCGGCCCTTTTCGCCGGGAAAGGAGACGGGAGTGTTTTCAGCTATCCGGATTCGCTACGAAGCGTCTGGCTCTACACCGAGGGAATCAAGCAAAATGCGATCTTCGGCGACTCACTTCGCGCCAAAGAGCTTTTCCGGGAGGCTGTGCAAGTCGATTCGACCTGCGCCCCGGCCTACTACGAATTGGTAGCCAACGGCATGTACTCCACGCCCGAAGAGGCCGTGGAGCTGGCCGGTGCTGCCCACCGACTCGACACGACCAACAAGTGGTATCACCGCTTCTACGGACAGACGCTCATCTACGCCCAACGCTACAAAGAGGCACAGCGCGTCTTTCGCAAACTCTGCACCACCGATCCGCAAGATCCCGATAACTACCGGCTCTTAGCCGCACTCTACGAGCAGAATGACGATCCCTACATGGCGATCGCAACCCTCGACTCGGCCGAGCTGCGATTCGGACGGACTCCCTTCCTGAGCGTCATGAAACGGCGGCTGCTGGTCGGCACGAACCAGATCGACAAAGCCATAACCGAAGCCCGGGCGTTGGTCGATGCCGCACCCTACGAAGCACAGAACCTCGCCGAGCTGGCCGATCTCTATGGGCGCGCCAAAAAGGATTCGCTGGCTCTGGATGCCTATCGACGTGCGCTGGCGATTGACTCGACAAACGTCACGACGCTGATGTCTATGGCTGATTTCCACGCCGAGCGACACGATTATCGCGCGCTGCTCGACCTCACACGGCGGCTCTTTGCCTCCGAAACGCTCCCTCTGGATGCGAAGATCAAGCGGTTCGAACAGTTCACCTCCGACCGGCGTTTCTATCGCGAATTCTATCCGCAGATCAACAACTTGGCCATGATCTTGGCGATCCGCTATCCCGACGAACACCGGATCGTGGAGCTTTATGCCAACCACCTGATCGCCTCCGGGGAGTTGCCGCAGGCTCTTGCGCTCTACAAAAGTCACCTCGACGACCAGCCGCCGTCCGAGGAGTTTTTCCGCACGGTGATCGACATCGAAAGTTACCTCCAGCACCCCGACTCGGTCAATCTCTACGTCGACCGGGCACTGAAACTCTTCCCCGAAAAGGCCGATTTCCACATGTCGAAAGGGCATGTCATGGGCAACTTGAAGCAATACGACCGGGCGATCAAAGCCTACAAAGAGTCGTTGCGTTTCGCCCACACCGATTCGCTGCGCGGCGTGATCTGGGGCATGATCGGCGACGTGTGGCATCTGAAGGCAACCGGCGGCACGGACACGCAGCCGACGACTGTTCGCGGCGCGGCACGCAAGGCGATGAGCGAATGCTACAAATCCTACGACCGCAGCCTACGCTACAATGGCGATAATCCGTTGGTGATGAACAACTACGCCTATTTCCTCGCAGAGGAGAACCGCGATTTGGAAAAGGCACTCAGCCTCTCCAGCCGCGTGGTTGCCATGACCGATAACAACCCGACCTATTTAGACACCCATGCTTGGGTGCTCTTCAAATTAGGACGTGCGGCCGAAGCGAAAAAGACGCTTCAGCAGGCCATCGCCCTCGACCGGCAGGGGAGTCCCGAGCTACTGGTACATTACGGCGACATCCTCCACGCCCTCGGCGAAGCGTTTCTGGCCGAAACCTACTGGCGCAAAGCACTGGAGAAGGGGTACGACGCCACCCGAATCGCCCGCCGCATCGAACAGGCCAACGCCTCCAAAGAGTAACCGCAATGAAACCGCTCCACCTGCTCACCCTGCTTCTGATCCTCCTTGCTGCGCCCGCCGCCGCACAAAACAACTCGCGCGTCGAGGAGCAGAAACGCATCGTCGCAGCACTCGAAAAGAGGATCGCGGCCGAAGAGCAAGCCCTCTCGAAGATCCAGAAAGGACGTGCCGCAACCGAGGAGCGTGCCCAGCGACTGGCGCGCCAGATCGACTCGCGTAACCAGCTGCTCGATGCCACGGAGAAGCAGGCTCGCCTGCTGCGCGAGGAGATCGAACGCACGAACGGCGTTGCGGGTGACCTCTCGCGATCACTCGTCCGCAACCGCGATCAATATGCCGAAATGGTACGCGAAGCGTATCGCAACTACAAGCAAAACAACTATATAACCTACATATTCGCCTCCCGGAGTTTCACCGACGTGGCGCGAAAGATCACCAATCTGCGCGAAGTTGCAGCGTTGCGCGAAAGCAAGCTGCGCGACATCGCCCAGCTCACCGTGCGCGTGAAAACCGAGCAGGAGGAGCTGGATCGCCGCAAGCGGTCGCTCGACTCGGTCGTCCGCAAACTCTCGGCACAGCGCGAGAAGCTCCAGCGCGACGCACGCAACGCCAAGGCCAATCTGAAACAAATGTCCAAGCAGGAGAAGAACGCCCTGCGACGCAAGCTGGCGCAGGAACAACAGTTGGATGTGGCTATCAACGAGTTGCGTAAGCTCACCAAAGGGAATACCACCGGGGATTCGTTCTCGGCAAAGACCTCGGGGCTGCGGCTGCCGGTGGTGGGCGGACGCGTGAAGTCCTACAAAGAGAATATGGCGCAGGTGACCGGGCCACGCGGCGCGGAGGTCATTTCGATCTACGACGGCAAAGTCGTCGACATCAAGCGCAACCGCATCACCAGCAAATTCGAGGTTTACGTAGCACATGGCGAGTACATCACCACCTATGCCAACATGGGGTCGACCTGCGTCGAAAAGGGGCAGAAAGTGGCCAAAAACCAGCAACTGGGCACGATCGGCTCGGCGGTCGACGTGATGACCATGGAAACGGAATACAAACTTGTCTTCGGCATCTATCCGCCCAATCCGGCACAGAAGATGAAAGCCGAAAGCTGCTTTAAGTAATCACACAATGGCTGTAAAATATTACACCGACGACTGCACCTACCGCCTGCCGCAGAAGCGGCTGACCGCGGCATGGTTGCGCGCAACGGCCGAAGCCGAGGGCTACACACTCGGCGAGGTCAACTACATCTTCTGCTCGGCACAACGGCTGCTCGAAATGAACCGCCAATACCTCGGGCACGACTACTTCACCGACGTCATAACGTTCGATTACAGCGACCTCAAAGGGCTGCGCATCGTCTCCGGGGATATCTTCATCGACGTGGAGACCGTCGCCGACAACGCCCGCCAATACAGTACAACGAGGCTTCAGGAGATGCGCCGCGTGGTGGTACACGGCGTGCTCCACCTCTGCGGTCAGCACGACAAAACGCCCCGCACCAATGCACAGATGCATCGCAAAGAGGATAAATACCTGAAATTCTGGGAGGAACATCAATGACGCTTACCTACGACATCGTAGTCATCGGCGGCGGACATGCGGGCTGCGAAGCGGCTGCTGCGGCTGCTCGCCTCGGATCACGCACGCTGCTGCTGACAATGGACATGGACAAACTGGCCGCCATGTCGTGTAATCCGGCGGTAGGGGGAGTTGCCAAAGGACAGATAGTGAGGGAGATAGACGCTTTAGGCGGACAAATGGGCCGCATCACCGACCTCACGAGCATCCAGTTCCGGATGCTCAACCGCTCGAAAGGTGCAGCCATGTGGAGTCCGCGGGCGCAGTGCGACAAAGCCCGCTTCTCGGCCGAGTGGCGGCATACACTCGAGAACACGCCGAACCTCTACATCTGGCAGGATGCCGCCACGGAGCTGCTCTTCGACGAGGGGCAGCCGCGGCCACACATCCGCGGTGTTCGCACACGCATGGGGGTCGAATTTGCCTGCGAAGCCGTGGTGCTGACCGCCGGCACGTTCCTCTCCGGATTGATGCACTGCGGCACGGCACACGCCGAAGGGGGCAGGGCAGGGGATGCCGCATCGCACGGGGTCACCGAGTGTTTGCGCGCACAGGGATTCGAAACCGGACGTATGAAAACCGGTACACCTGCGCGGCTCGATGCACGCACGATCAACTTCGAAATTTTAGAACCGCAATACGGGGATGAAAACCCTGATAAATTTTCATTTTCATCTGATACTCAACCAGTTAAAGATCAACTACCTTGTTTTTTGGTCTATACCTCGCTCGATGTGCACAACTCCCTGCGCACCGGCTTCGACCGCTCGCCGCTCTTTAACGGAACGATTCACGGCATCGGGCCGCGCTACTGTCCGAGCATCGAGGACAAGTTGCGAACCTTCGCCGACAAAGAGCAGCACCAGCTGTTCCTCGAACCGGAGGGGCGTTCGACAAACGAATACTACCTCAATGGCTTCTCGTCGTCGCTTCCGTGGGAGGTACAATGGGAGGCCCTGCACAAAATCCGGGGATTCGAAGATCTTCATATTTTTCGCCCGGGCTATGCGATCGAATACGACTATTTTCCACCTACGCAACTTCACCATTCGCTCGAAACCAAACGCATCGAGGGTCTTTTCTTCGCCGGACAGGTGAACGGTACGACCGGATACGAGGAGGCCGCGGCGCAAGGGCTGATGGCCGGAATCAATGCCCACCGCAAGCGGGTAGGGGAGTCGGCAATCATATTGCGGCGCAACGAAGCCTACATCGGCGTATTGATCGACGATCTGGTGACCAAGGGCGTCGACGAACCTTACCGCATGTTCACCTCGCGTGCCGAATACCGAATTTTACTTCGACAGGACAACGCCGACCTGCGATTAACGCCACTCGGATATAAAATCGGGCTGATTTCGGAGAAAAGATACGAGCAATTCACGCAAAAAAAACAGCTCGTAGAATCGCTTGTAGAGTATGCCCGTCGTCAGAGTATCCGAGCAGACGAAATTAACGACTATCTAAAATCGGTAAATTCCGACCCGTTGACGCAAGGACGGAAGCTATTTGATATTCTGATGCGCAACAATGTATCATTAGATAGCCTGCAAAAAGTATTGCCGAAGCTCCGAAAGTACATCACCGATCAAGCCATGAACGACGAAGTAGTGGAGGAGGCTGAAATTCAAATTAAGTACAAAGGGTACATCGAGCGCGAAAAACTGCTCGCCGACAAGCTCAATCGACTTGAAAACATTGAGATTCCGGCTGACTTCGACTACAATTCAATGAATTCGCTTACAATCGAAGCGCGGCAGAAACTATCGCGGATTCGGCCAAACACAATCGGGCAAGCGTCGCGCATCCCGGGAGTCTCACCGGCAGACGTCAATGTTATGCTCGTAAAATTCGGTCGATAGGAAATGTTCCACGTGGAACAAACGAGAACAATCGTTGCGAATAACAGGGTAGGGCTTTAGAAAAGTAGAGGGTATATTTGCGCCGACATTCTTCAAAACGCATCTAAAACAAAAGAAACAGCCGCTTATTCAGCGGATGTTTCTTTACAAAAAATTAAAAACATTATTATGAAACGCGTTTTTATGCTGTTAAAGTACAATCGTGCACCAGTTGTGTTTATCTTCTACTCGGCCATATTGAATATCCTGTAAGCTTTTATACAACTCCATCGAAGTTTTGCCTACCTCCGAACCGTATTCATAGACCTGATTTGTTTGCATGTCGAAAATTTTGCCGATAGGGGAGATCACGGCAGCTGTTCCGCAAGCACCACATTCGTCGAACGTCGACAGCTCCTCAACCGGGATGTGGCGTTCTTCAACCACCAAACCCATATCTTTGGCCAACTGACGCAAGCTCTTGTTAGTAATCGACGGCAGTACCGAAGGTGATTTTGGCGTAATATATTTACCCTCTTTGATGCCAAAGAAGTTGGCTGCGCCGCACTCCTCAATATATTTATGTTCGGCAGCGTCGAGATACATCACATTTGAATAGCCCAAGCGGTGACCTTTCTCGCTGGATAGCAGGCTGGCAGCATAGTTTCCGCCGACCTTCACGTCGCCTGTTCCACGTGGAGCAGCACGGTCTTGTTCGCGGTCAATAGCGACCAAAATAGGCTTGATACCTGCCTTGAAATATGCACCCACAGGCGATCCGTAGACGATCAGCAGCGCATCTTTCGCGGGTTTCACACCCAGACCAACCGTCGTTCCGAACATCACCGGACGCAGGTAAAACGAAGCCCCCGTTCCGTAGGGCGGTATGTATTTTTCGTTGCGTTTAACCACTTCTACACACGCCTTGACGATCATTTCGATCGTCGGCACAGGCAGGCAAAGACGCTCGGCAGACGACTGCAAACGACGCGCATTGTCCTCAACGCGGAACAGACGCACCTTGCCGTCGATGCCGCGGAAGGCCTTCAGACCCTCGAAGAGTTCGATGCCATAGTGCAAACACGAGGCCGACATGTGCATCTTGATGTACTCGTCCTGCGTGATTTCCATATCGCTCCACTTCCCATTTGTGAAGGTGTAGCGGGCATTGAAATCGGTTTTGGTGTAATCAAAACCTAAAGCACTCCAATCTGTGTTATCCATAATTATAAGTTTTAAGGAATTTACTCTATTATCCGACGATTGAACCCGCCGCGACTGCCTCACCGGGCTGTAAAAGCCGTAGTTTTCCCGACGCATCTTCCGCCATGAGGATCATTCCCCGCGAGGTAATACCCTTCAATTCACGCGGTGCAAGGTTGACCAACACCAAAACTTGCTTGCCCACAAGCTCCTCGGGAGTGAAATGTTCGGCGATTCCCGAAACAATTTCGCGCTGATCGATACCCGTATCGACGGTTAATTTCAATAATTTCTTGGTTTTAGCAACTTTTTCGGCCGCAAGGATCGTCGAAACGCGGATGTCCATCTTCTGGAAATCATCGAACGACACCTCCTCTTTCTGCGGTTCTACAACGGCTTCTGCCGCCTGATTCGCCGCTTTGGTTGCCGCCAATTTGTCGAGCTGGAACTGGATCACATCGTCCTCGATCTTCTCAAAGAGGAGCTTCGGCTCACCGATACGATGTCCGGCCTCAACGAGATTCATCGTCCCCAAACGCTCCCAGCCGAGTGGCTCGAGTGCCAACATCCGAAGGATCTTCGTAGCCGAGAACGGCATGAAAGGTTCGATCGCAATCGCCGTATTGGCCGTAATCTGCAAGGCAATGTTCAAAATCGTCGCAACACGCGCCGGATCGCTCTTAATCAGCTTCCACGGCTCGGTATCGGCCAGATACTTGTTCCCGATGCGGGCCACATTCATCGCATCTTTGAGTGCCTCACGGAAACGATAGCCCTCGATGTTGGCCTCCAACGAGGCTTTCACCGCAGCAACATCCTTAATCGTCTGATTATCATAATCATTCAACGTTCCGCAAGCAGGTACACATCCGTCAAAATATTTTTGAGTCAGCACCAACGCCCGGTTGACGAAATTGCCAAGCACGGCCACCAATTCGTTGTTGTTGCGAGCTTGAAAATCTCTCCACGTGAAGTCGTTGTCCTTGGTTTCGGGGGCATTGGCACACAACACGTAGCGCAATACGTCCTCCTTACCGGGGAACTCCTCGAGGTACTCATGCAACCAAACCGCCCAATTACGCGAGGTCGAAATCTTGTCGCCCTCGAGATTCAGGAACTCATTTGCGGGCACATTTTCGGGGAGGATATACCCGCCGTGTGCCTGAAGCATCGCCGGAAAGACGATGCAATGGAAGACAATGTTATCCTTACCGATGAAGTGCACCATTTTGGTGTCCTCACTCTTCCAATATTTTTCCCAATCGGGTGTAAGATCTTTAGTAGCAGATATATAACCTATCGGAGCATCGAACCATACGTAGAGCACCTTGCCCTCTGCTCCCTCCACGGGAACGGGAATTCCCCAATCGAGGTCACGGCTCACAGCACGGGGCAACAAACCACCGTCAAGCCAGCTTTTGCATTGGCCATAGACATTGCTTTTCCACTCCTTGTGACCCTCCAAAATCCATTTGCGGAGGAATCCTTCGTATTGATCCAACGGAAGATACCAATGCTTTGTTTCGCGTTTCACAGGCACCGAGCCCGACACCGTACTGTGCGGGTCGATCAGCTCGTCGGGCGAAAGCGTCGAGCCGCATTTCTCGCATTGGTCGCCATAGGCGCGGTCGTTGCCACACTTGGGGCATGTCCCGACGATGTAACGATCGGCCAGAAACGTCTGTGCCTCCTCGTCGTAATATTGTTGCGAAGTCTTCTCGATGAATTTGCCGTCGTCGTAGAGTTTGCGAAAGAAATCCGATGCCGTCGCAGCGTGCGTCTTCGACGAGGTACGCGAGTAGATATCAAACGACATTCCCAATCCGGCGAATGCCTTTTTGATGATTTCGTGGTATCTGTCCACAATCTCCTGCGGGGAGACGCCCTCTTTGCGGGCTTTGATCGTAATAGGAACACCGTGTTCGTCGCTGCCGCATACCGAGATCACATCGCAGCCCTTCAATCGCAGGTAACGCGTGTAGATATCCGAAGGGATGTATACGCCAGCCAAATGGCCGATATGTACCGGGCCGTTGGCATAAGGCAGAGCCGAAGTGATGAGGTAGCGTTTGAATTCTTTTGCCATAAAATATGCTGTATCTATTCTAATTTTTGTCAAAATTAATAATTTTTGAGCTAAACAAAAACTAAACCGCCCTATTTTGTCGACAAATAAGAATATAGCCGGCTGATTGGGCCGGCTATCTCTTCAAAGCATTATTCAGCTATTTGATTGTCATCTCATCGAGCAACCAGCCTGCGCCGGCAAATTTGTCGATCACAAACAATACGTAACGCACATCGACCGAGATCGTGCGCTGCAACTCGGGCTCGAAGGCCACATCGCCCGACATCGCCTCCCAATTACCGTCAAAGGCCAATCCAATCAATTCACCCTTGGCATTGAGCACCGGCGAGCCGGAGTTTCCGCCCGTGATGTCGCAGTCGGCCAAGAAGGCAACGGGCAACTCACCTTGCGCATTGGCATAACGTCCAAAATCCTTGGCTGCGTAAAGCTCTTTGAGCTTGGCCGGAACGGTAAATTCCGTCGGGTTCTTCGGGTCTTCTTTCTCCATAACTCCCTTGAGGGTAGTATAGTAGTTGTAACGAATTCCGTCGGCCGGATCGTAGGGCAACACCCGTCCGTAGGTCAGACGGATCGTGAAGTTAGCATCCGAAGCCCACGCCTTTTTGGGTTGCATGCGCATCAGCCCAGCGATATAGAGCCGGTGGGCATCGGCAAAGCGCATCCGGTTCTCGCGCTGAATAGCCGATAGTTCGCCGATCTTCGCATAGAGCGATTTGCTCAACACGCAGGCCGGATCTGCGGCCAACTCCTCGCCCCCTTTTTCAGCTGCTTCGAGGGCCTTCTGCTCGCTTGCCAAAGCCGAATTATCATACAAATAATCTACATAAGCATCGGTGTCGCCACCAAACTTCGCATCAATCTGCTCGGCAAAAACACTCGGCAGCATCTTGCAATTTTGTTTTACGATCTGGAACATCCGCTTGGCCACACGCCGATCGGTTGTCGCATCGAAGTCCTTGTAGAAAGCGTGTAACCGCTCTTTGAGCTGCTCGCCACGTTGTGTGGTGACGATCCGCGCCGGGGTAATGATCTCCACAGCACGTCCCAACGCCTCACGCAAATACTGATCCGCAGCAGCATAGGGCGCATTTTCCTCGAGCGAAGTCTTGATTGTTCCCAGCGCATCGATGAATCCTTCGGTGGGCAGCGTGTTTTTCTCGGCCCAAGCCTGAAAAGCCGCCTCTTGTGCCTCCTTCTTGGCCTTCACCCCCAATTTCTCGATGCCGCGCGACATGCCGATCGAGTTCTTCCAGTAGTTCGAAGAACTTGCATATTTCGACGCATATTGAATCCGCACGCGGTCGCTGGCCTCCATGGCTTCGCGCAGAATCGCCTGCCGCTCGCCGCGAATGAAGATCCGCTGGGGGTTCTCGCTCTCCAACATCTGATCAATCTCGTATGAGGTCATGTAACGCTGCGTCGAGCCGGGGAATCCCATGATCATCGCAAAATCATTCTCCTTGACTCCGCCGAGCGAAATGTTCAAATACTTTTCGGCCTTATAAGGGCGGTTTTCGGGCGCGTAAGCTGCCGGCTTATTATCCGGACCAGCATAGACCCGAAAGACCGAGAAATCGCCTGTATGACGCGGCCACATCCAATTATCGGTGTCACCGCCGAACTTACCGATCGAAGTGGGAGGAGTTCCGACCAACCGCACGTCGGAGAAGGTTTCGATCACAAAGGCGAAATACTGGTTTCCGCCGAAGAACGACTCGATACCGATCTCCATGCCCGGATTCGCCTCCTCATACTGCTTGGTCAACCCGACAGCCTGCTCCTTGAGGATCTTCCGACGCTCCTGGCCGACTGCCGTATCGGGTATTCCGCCCAGCATCTCGGCCGTGACGTCGATAATCTGCCGGATGAAGCGCACCTTCAACCCCGGAGCAGGAATCTCCTCGGCGTTAGACATCGCCCAGAAGCCGTTTTTCAGGTAGTCGTGCTCCACCGACGAGAGCGACTGGATCGAACCGTAGCCGCAGTGGTGGTTGGTGAAGAGCAACCCCTCGGGCGAGACGATCTCACCGGTACATCCGCCGCCGAAGATCACGATCGCATCTTTGAGCGACGAGTGGTTCATGCTGTAAATCTCCTCCGCGGAGAGCTTGCAGCCACGCTCCTTCATGTTTTTGCTGTTCATTTTCTGGAGGTAGGGCAACAGCCACATCCCCTCATCCGCCCATGCCGACACCGACAAACAGAGCGTTGCAAGTAATAAAAATAGTTTTTTCATATTCATTAGTTATTTGATCTTTATCATGTTGAGAATCGCCCGCTCGGCCTGTTGACGGATCGTCTCATCCAGCTGAATCTCCGGCGATTCATTCTCCAAACAGGCAATGATGTTATCCAGCGTGACCATTTTCATGTAGCGGCAGTTGTTGCAGCCGCACGCCTCGTCATCGGGCGGAGCTGGGATAAACCGCTTCGTGGGATAGCGTTTTTGCATCTCGGCCAAGATACCGGCTTCGGTAACCACGATAAACTCCTCGCTCGCGCTCGCTCCGCAGTAGTCGAGAATCGCCGCCGTAGACCCCACAAAATCAGCCACCTCCACAATGTACGCGCGGCATTCGGGATGCACAACCACTTTAGCCTCGGGATGCTGCCGCTTGAGTTGCAGGAGTTTTTCGAGTGAAAATTCCTCGTGCACATGGCATGCACCGTCCCAAAGTACCATATTCTGGCGTCCGGTCAACTTCTTTATATACCCGCCCAGATTACGGTCGGGGGCAAAGATCACGGGCTGCTCCGCCGGAATCGACTCAACGACCTTCAGCGCATTGGACGAAGTGCAACAAATATCGGTCAAAGCCTTCACACCGACCGTCGTATTGACATACGAAACGACTTTGTGATCGGGATATTGTGCCTTGAATGCGGCAAAATCAGCCGCATCACACGACTCGGCAAGCGAACATCCGGCCTCAAGGCAGGGGATCAACACCTTTTTCTCGGGGCAGAGCACTTTGGCTGTTTCGGCCATGAAATGCACCCCCGCAAAGAGGATCGTTTTCGCCTCGGTCTGTTGTGCCCGAATCGAAAGCGCCAAGGAGTCTCCTAAAAAGTCCGCAGCAGCCTGCACATCGGGTGTCGTATAATAATGTGCCAGGATGACTGCATTTTTTTCGCGCTTCAGTTGCTCGATGCGATCCAACTTTTGAGCGGAGTTATCCACATTCATTTTTTGTTTTTATTTATTTTTTATCTTTTAATTAATATTTATAAAGAATAATAATAAAAATAAAGGGTGTTCATACTGTTTACAACTTTGCTCTGCGAAAAGTTCTCCACAAAATTAATTTATTATCGTCTTTATTTTTGATTACACTCCATTCATAGTAAGCCATTTCCGAAAGTAATGAACAATTGTTAATATCGGTTGTCAACAGATGAACACGTTTTGTTTTTGAACACTCTGTTCCACTTTCCGCCATTTGGTCTCTACAACACTTTCTGAAAACTTTTTTTGGTTTTGGGGCGAATCTTTTTAAGCCTTGCTGTTTTTTGAAAAGCAAATTTTCGACCCCGGAAGTTATCATTATTTATTGTCGGTTATCAACAAGTTTTCAACCCTTTTTCATCACCTTATCAACCACTTTTCCGGCAATTTCGCGATACCATTTTTCAACTCGCGGGTCGATTCCTGCGGCCGGATGCCCCTCTTCGCCGCCTTCCATAATCGACTGTATAATCGGAATTTCGCCCAGCAAATCGACCCCGTTCTGCTCCGAGAAACGGCGTGCTCCGCCCCGTCCGAAGAGGTAATAACGGTTTTCGGGCAGCTCTTCGGGGGTAAACCAAGCCATGTTTTCGATGATTCCGGCTACGGGAATCTGCACGTTTTCGTTGCGGAATAGCTCCACGCCGCGCACCACATCCGCCACGGCAACCTGCTGGGGTGTCGATACGATCACCGCCGCGTCGATTTTCAGTTCGTTGATGATCGAAAGGTGAATATCGCCCGTTCCGGGAGGCAGGTCGCAGAGCAGGAAGTCAAGCTCTCCCCATTTGGTCTGGTGGATCAGCTGTTTCAAGGCGTTCGTGGCCATAGCCCCGCGCCAGAGCAGCGCATCGGTAGGTTTGATGAAGAAGCCGATCGACATCAACTTAATGCCCTGCGCCTCGGCCGGGATGATCTGATCCACTCCGTCGACCGCCTCGGCAGCAGGAAGATAACCCTCTACGCCAAACATTTTCGGCTGCGAAGGGCCGTAAATATCGGCATCGAGAAGCCCGACGCGATAGCCCATGTTCCGCAATGCCACGGCCAGATTGGCCGTAACGGTCGATTTTCCCACACCGCCTTTGCCCGAAGCGATGGCGATAACTCGTGCGATCCCGCCGGTGGTGGTCTTCTGCTTGGGTTCGGGACGCGGAGCTGCACCCCCCTCTTTGATCACGACCAGCACATCGCTCCCCGGGAAGGCCTCTTTGAGCAGGGCTTCCACCTGATTTTTGATCTTCACGGCAAATGGGTCGCGCGTTTTTGCAAAACGCAACACCACCGTTACTTTTCCGTCGGCTGCCGCCGTATGCTCAATAAAGCCACTCGAGACAATATCTTGCCCCGTTTCGGGATGAACCACCGCCGCGAGGAGCTGTTTGATTTTTTCTTCCATACTTTACTTTATAGTCTTTCGGCAAAGATATAAAATATTTGCGGAAAAATATCTACAACGATCCAGGACGCTGAAACAGAGTTTTTTAATTTTGAAACGCCTCTCCGGACACGACAAAAAAAAGAACACCCCAACAAAAACGCGACGATCTACACACGACGTCGGGTCGTTATTGGGGTGTTCTTCTCTGATATTGCCTCCGCGCTTCGGAAGATACAAAGCGCGGCGAAAAAACCTGTTATGCGGCTATTTTTTCTCTCTTTGCAGCAGCTCGTCGATTCGCACGGCGCGATCGCTCTTGGTTCGGTAAAGCTCCTTCCCGTCTTTGGAGTAGCTCACCCATTGCACCTTGCCGTTTTGCATTTTGCCCGATACGCGGATGCCGCTTTCGGCCGACAGGTTGTAGAATGCCGCATCTTTCCACGCCGCGGGAACGGCCGGAAAGGGCTTGATAACCCCCTTGCACGACTGCATCAGCATGAAGATCGGGACTAACAGATAGGCGTCGGTGTTGGTGATGAAGTAGGTTTTGTGGTTGTTCTCACATTCGCGGATGCACGTCCCCGAGGCGTCCAATGCCTTCAACACCCCGTTGATATAGCCCAACGCACTCTCTGCCCGGCCGAACAGTGCCTCGGCGGTGGCTGTCTGTGCCGAATGGAAGACCGCGAAGCCTGTGCCGAATTTATTCGACGCTGAAATACGTCCCAGCAAATCCTCCACATTGGGCCGGTCAAGGTCGTCTAACAACTCTTGGTTGATGAAGTTCGCCGCGTTGATATAGCGTTCGCCCGTATACCCAGTGCCGTCTTCGGGGATCTTGCCGTCGTGTCCCAGATAGGCCACATAGCCCGACTCGTTGCGCGGATAGCGGATGTGCTCCTCCATGAAGCTCCACTTCTGGGCCAAAGCCTCATCCAGACCTAATTGCCGCGCATATTTGGTTGCCGCGCGCAAACATTTCTTGACCGCCATGACCGCATCGAACGGATTGTTCTGCATGCCTGCCTCCGAAGCACCCCATGTTTTTGCGGTGTAGTATTCGTTCTTCTCCGCGTTCCAGATCAGGAAATTGGCAAAATACTCGGCGATGCCCTTTGCCACTGGATAGAGGTATTGGCAGAGGAACTCCTCCGAGGGGTAGTAGTTGTAATAGCGTTGAAACAGCTCCAGCGCAAATCCTTGCAGGTGCGCCTGATTGCTCCATGTGACCAGCGTACAATCACCCGATGTCTGAATCTCGTGCGCAAAGCAGCGGGCCAGCGACGAGGTGGGGTCTTGCTTGTAAGGCCCGGGCTGGGTCATTCCCGATGCTTCTCGCTCTTTTTTAGCATCTTGCAGCCAGTGCAATGCGTTGCGGTTCTGGGCTTCTGGGCGGATGTGTTGTTTGAGAATGTGGAGTGCTTTTTCGGGATAGCCCAGCATCGTGAAGTCAAAAATACTCCAACCCGCACTTCCATAAGTAAAGGGAATCATGTTCCACCCCTCGTTGCCGAACTGGCTCTCTCCGGGCAGGCCGTTTCGGCTCGCCGAAGTCGCAAAAAGCCAAAACTGACTGCGATACCACAACTGTTCGTGGCGTTTGTCGGGTAGCTCCAATACGGCCATGCGTTCCCATTCGCGTTTTCGTGCCTCGATGTGTGCCTTCCGGGTCAGAACGTAGTCGTTTCTGTTGCGCAACTGGTTGAGCACGTTGTCGGTTAAGTTTCCGCCGTTCCAGTTTGTCGATTCGGTAAAGACCAGCAAGACCTCCTTCTCCGACCCGGCTTCGACGCGATAAGTTCCTGTTGTCTGGGTCGGCACAAGCGGTGCGGAACACCAAATGCCGTAGACCATTTTGTTGGGCGCGGGATAGCGTTCGTCGGTCTTGTACATGCGCTTGTTGTCGGCCATCACCTCGTCTATGGAGCTGCCCAGTACACATTGTGGCGAATGCTCCCGCAGGCTAAAGACGGTTTCGTGCTTCGAGCGCACTACCACCGATCGCCGCCCCTCGGTACTCGATACATCGAGTATCGGCAGCTTGAGCGTCAATTGGTTGCGTGCGGACTCGCTGAGGTCGTAGAGTCGGATGAAAAGCAGGTCTTTGTCGGCTTCGGAGAAGAATATTTCACTGCGATAGGCAATCTCGCCCTGTTTGTAGCTTGTCGAGAGGATGCTGCTGTATAGATCCAATTCCTGTTCGTAGTGTTCCGGTGTCGCTTGGCCTTCGATCTCGAAACATGGGCCGTAGAGAGGCATGCGAGCCGCAGCCGTGCGCCAGAAATCGGAGAACCACAGTCGGTCGAAACCCAATCCGTTCTGTTTTGCCGTCGACCCCATTTCGGCATTTCCCAGCAGCAGCTGAAGGTCGTTGTAGTTTGCCGTGGTGCGAACAAAGCGATATTGCTCGAGCTTTTGCAGGCGGAGCTGGTCTACCGTGGACTCTGCCGCCGAGGCGATCCATGCGGTAAGCCCCATAACCGACAGAAGCATTTGGCGAAGTGAAAGATACATGTTCGGATTGATTAGTTTACGGTGATCGAAATTTTGTGGGCAATTGCCGCCGATGAGGTTCCGAGCGAGAGCGTGTATTCGCCCGGATTGACCTTCCAGCCGTGGGTTTTGCTGTCCCAGAAAGCAAATGCCGTGCTGTCGAGTTCAAACTCCACGACAGCACTTTTTCCGGATTTCAGCTCAACTTTGCGGAACGCCTTCAGCTCCTTTTTGGGGCGCAGTACGGTCGGATTGTTTTCCGTGACATAGAGCTGCACGACCTCCGAGCCGTCGCGCTGGCCGCTGTTGGTGAGCGTGACGCTTACCCGGAATGGTTTGCCGGCTTGGAATGTCTTTGCGGCGCGCGGCTTCGAGAGTTCGAAAGAGGTGTACGAAAGCCCGAACCCGAACGGGTAGAGTGGGGCGATGCCCTTGGTTTCGTACCACCGGTAGCCGACCAATACCGACTCTTTGTAGTCGATGTCGTAGAGGCCGATCATCCGCTCGTTGAAGGCACGTGGTGCTGTGTGGTAGAACTCTGCACCGGCAGGCATCGTGCCCTTGGCCGGAGAGTCGTTGAATTCGCGCTCGAGGGTCATCGGCAACTTGCCCGAGGGGTTGCGTTTGCCGGTCAGGATGTCGGCCAGTGCCTCGAACCCGTTTTGTCCCGGATACCAGCCGTAGATGATTGCTGCGGCTTTATCGTTCCACGCAGTCATGCGGATTCCCGAGCCGGAGTTGACCAAGACGATTGTATTGGGGTTGGCATCCACCGCCTGACGTACAAATCGCTCCTCGGCCTTTGGCAGCGCAAAGGGTCGCTCAAAGGATTCCACATCGATTGTACCGGTCGACACCACCACCACATCGGCTGCTGCCAACTGCTCGCGCGTAGGCTCAGCAACGACGCTCAACGCATCGCCGAAGTGGCGGCGGAGCGCATCGCTTAGGGTCACGTTGTCGTAACCGATCACCTCGGCCGAAGCCGACGAACAGCCCCCCGTGCGAGGAATCTGCTCCAGAAAACGTCCCGTCAGCAGGATCTTGCGACCGGGGGTCAGCGGCAGAATGCCGTTGTTGCGCAACAGCACGACGGCCTCGGCGGCAACGTCGTAGACGACCTGCTTGTGTGCCGCCATGCGGTCGAGTAGTTCGGGCTGGTATTTGGGACGGTCGTAAAGGCCGAAGGCGATACCGGTGGCGATCATTGGACGGATCATTTGGTCGATCTCGGCTTCGGAGATCCGACCCTCTTTGAGCAGGCGACGCACCTCGTCGCAGGTCTCCGCACGTCCCGGCATCTCCACATTCTGACCGCTTTTAACGATCTTTTCGGTGTCGTAGACCGATTTCCAGTCGCTCATCACACACCCGCGGAATCCCAACTGTCCGCGTAGCAGGTCGCGAATCGTGTGGCTGTCCTGCCCCGTCCATTCGCCGTTGAGTCGATTGTAGGAGGTCATCACGTAGGCCACTCCGGCATCAATGCCGGCTTTGAACGGCGGCATGTAGATCTCTTGCAAGGCACGCTCGTCGACAATCGAGTTCGAGCGGCGACGGTAGAATTCGCTCTCGTTGGCAATGAAATGCTTCAGGCAAGCGGCAGTTCCGGTCGACTGCATGCCGCGCACATAAGCGGCCGTCAATGCCGAAGCCAAGTAGGGGTCTTCTCCGAAATACTCGAAGTTGCGGCCATTCTGCGAGTTACGGTAGATATTCAGGCCCGGGCCGAGCAGAATCTCGATTCCTCCGGCGCGACACTCCTCCCCCACAGCCTCGGCATAAGCGTGAGCCAGCGTTGGGTTGAACGTCGCCGCGAGGGCTATCGGACTGGGAAATGCCGTTGTCCGCTCCAGCTGTTGTACCATGTTCGGATCGGGCAGGTTGTCGCGCAGGTGGATTCCCTGCGTCGCATCGGAAAGATAGAGGTAGGGAATGCCCTTTTCGGGTACGCCGTAGAAGAAAAAGGTGGAGTATCCGCGTGTGAACGCAATTTTCTGGTCGAGCGTCAGCTCGGTAAGTTTGGCATCTGCCAGTCGGTAGGCATCGTCCCAATCGACGGCCTGTTGTGCCCGGAGGGGTGAGGCCAGCGCGGTGGCCAAAAGCAGGAAGAGGAGGTGTTTCATCGGATAGATTAGTTTTTAGCAGGTAAGTAATCGAACCACTCGCCCCAAGTCATGAAGACCATCGGGTGAGCAATACCCTCCATGCGTCCCCACGTTTCCCAATGGGCTTCGCGGTGGGTAAGGTCGTGCCAGAGTTCATTTTCGTGCCCCGGAATGACCAGTTTGGGTGCAATTCCGGGGATCAGAATTTCGGGTGATGTAGCCCAGCAGTTGACCAGCAGTACATCGGTGCGGGTATGCTCGTGGACTTTGGCAAGCCAAGGCAGATCCGTCGTGCCGTATTGATCGCCCGAGTGCATGATGCTGATCCCCTCCGGCGTGACAACGTGGTTGATGTTGTTGAGGATGTGTGCTTGATGGCCGGGCAGAATCCGGATTTTCAGTATGCGGTTGCCAGATAGGTTGACCGTATAATCGGCTACCTCTTCGGTGCGCACGCTCCGGATGTTGGGGCTGAGTCCCTCCCAAACGCCCTTGGGTGTGAAGATGATTTTTTTCTCGGCCGAGAATAGGCGGGCAACCTCCCGACTGGCGTGGTCGCCGTGTTCGTGCGAGATGAACAGGATGTCACACATCTTGACCAGACGCCGGATCAGCGAATCGGCAATGTAGGGCGTGATCGTGGGTGCTCCGCCGGGAATCAAGTCAAAAGCGATGGTCGTCGATGCTGTTTTGGCAATGAACGAATCGTTGTACAGCTTGAAAATCCGCATACCGTGTGTGACGGGCTTCGCCAACTCGTCGACCACGCGTGCGATACGCCGGTTGATGAATTCGTAAAGAGGCGGTGTGTTGTCGTTGATCTTGTCGTGGACGATCAAGTCCATGCCCATCATGGCCATACAACGCTCCATGTCGATGCCGACCTTGGGCGGATGCGAGAGCAGCATGCTGTCGATGAGTGTGTAGGCATGCCGGGTCTGATCTTCCATGTAGGCAATCTCCTTCGGAGTATAAGTGAGGTCTTTTTGGGCAAAGACGCCGCCCGTCAGAAGCAGGGCGATCGTCAGCAAATAAATCTGTTTCATCGTATCTATCGGTTTTTAGTTTCGTCTATTTCAATACCCGGACAGCCGCCATTCCCAGCCGCAGCACAAATCCGTGGCGGAATGAGTCGGTCACGCTCTCTCCGGCCGAGTCGCCGTCTGGGGTCTCGGGAATCGTTGTCAGTCGCGGCGAGGCGGGTGAAAGCCGTATTACGACCTGCTTGCGTCCCAGCAGCGAGGTGGGAAGAGCTACGCTATATTCGGTGAATCCGAGTGCGGTGTCGTATGCGAAAAGCCGCTTGCCAAGCTCCTTGGCCGTGCCGTCGGAATAGTAGATCGGACGCAGTACGAAGAGACGCCCCGCATCGACGAACGGTTCTCCGTCGGCGGCGTACTCCACCCTCCACTCCATTGGATAGCCCCACGCACGGTTGATGTCGTGGTTGCCTGCCAGAAACGCAAAGTCGAAGGTCAGGCCGCGGCCGGTAACACCTTCGGTCGAGCACTCCACCTCAATGGACTGCGCAGCGACCATGCGGCCGCGGTTGTCGAACCCGTACCAGTCGTGGGTGTTTGAGTCGAGCCGCAGCGCACCATTGGTACGCATCCCCGAGCGAACCACGTCGGGCGTGTCATACTCGGTGTCGAGCCGCATCCGTACCCCGGTGGGGGCTGACAGAAATCCCTGTCCGACATCGGGCAGTATCCGGTCGTCGGCCACGCTTACCTTTGCAGCATCGGTTGCCACCCCTTTTTTCTCGAAGCGAAGTATCCCTTCGCGGTTTTTATCCCAGTTCCATTCGGCCACCGACGTGTAGGAGGAGGCCGACGGGCGTGCAATGGCAATGTCGGCCTCGTCGCGCGGACGGATCGAGTAACGTCCCAGATCGCCGCCATAGCGTCGCATTGGCGTATGGACAACGACTCCCGTCACTGCACCGATGCCTTGGGGCAGGCCATCGCCGCGCCGCCACGTGCACTTGGTGTTGACCAGCAGATAGATCGAGTGGTTGTCGGAGTCTTTGAGCAGCGTAGCCCAGCCGTCGGCGCGTCGTGCCGGTTTGTCAAAGGCATTGAGCCACGTGCGCTGTACGGCCGGTTCGTAGACATTGGTGTAGCAACCCTGTTTACTTAAAAACTCCACATCGTGTAATGTGACGAGCGTGTAGAGGTCGTCATCGGTCAGTTCGGCGATGTGCCGCTCTTTGCCCGCTGGGGAGTCCCCCTGCGCCAGCACCTCGACCGAAGCGGCCTTCAGATCGCTGATCGTGTAACGTACCGGATCGGTCTCTCCGGTGATCTGGCAGCCTTCCAGATTGAGCCGCACGCGGCTGCCGCACGTGAGTCGGTTGTCGTAGATTCCGTCGAACAAGAGTCGGAAGCCGTAACGGCCGTCCTCACTCTGGATGTAGGCTGTACGGAGGTTCACTCCCAGATCGACTTGATCGTGTGCTGTGTTGGGATTCAGCTCCCGGTTCATCGAACGGTAATCGCTGATTACGATCCCTTCGATCTGTGTGGCGGCATCGAGTGCCACCGTGCGGCCTGCTGCGCGAGCGCGTAGGGCGTCGAAGGTCTCGGCACGGCCGGCGGTCGCGCTACCCAAAGTCAGCAGGAACAGCGCTGTAAATCGCAAGATTGATTTCAAAGCATTCATTTTTAGTTAGTATATGCGCGGAACGCAGGATAAAGATAGGTATTGTAGTTGTGGAGCACATACCACGGAGCGGTGACATTGTCGTAGCGAGCCTCCCCGTCGACCTTCCCGAACGAACGGCTGCCGACCTCGTAGGTGAAAGGGCCGCGGTAGCGACAATCGGTGAGTAGCGAGTGGTAGAACGCGCCCCAGAGTTGCGCTGCGCCGATTGCATCGGCATAGCCCAGCTGCCCGGTGTACCCCGGCATGAGGTGGTCATCGGTGATACTTCCTTGCCAGCCGCGGTTGCCGTGTATGTGGAGCTGACCGATGCGTGTTCCGGCCGTGCGAAGCCAGTCGACGATGCTTTTTCCGGGTTGCGTGCGGGTGACGTAGAGGTTGGCATGCCCCGTGTCCATGGCGATGCGGACGTTGTAGAGGTGGTTGCCCATGGCGTTGGCTTGATCGACGGCCGCAGCCAATACGGCGGCATCCGCACCCACACCGTAGGACATATTCTCAACGCAGATATGCGCCCCGATCTGGTCGGCTACGGTTTGTAGCTCGTGTAGCGATTGAGCCAGACTCTCCGGCGAGCTGCCGTCGTCGAACGAGAGTGTCTGGTTGCAGTGCACCAGCAGATTTTTCGGTTTGAGTGCCGCCACCGCGCGGATCGCCTTGGTGTAATAGGCCACCGCTACCATGCGGGCATTGCCCGTGGCGCAGAGGTCGCGGTTGCGTTCGGCCAACCTCGCTCCGTAGGGCAGATGCATGCACCACACCTTCAGCCCGTTTTCGGTCAGGAGCTTCTCGGCCGCAGCAAATTGAGCCGCCCAAGTCGTCTCATCCGATGGAACGATCGGCGAGATCCACTTCATCCCCAACCCCGACGTGGTGGTGTAGTTCTCCCGAACGCCGATCGAGAGGGTGGAGCTTGGCTGGAGTCGCAGCCGCGAAACATCTTCGCCCACAGCACCTAATTGGGTCGTAGGTTCAACGGCCGTCCACTGGTCGTCATACGGATAACCAGCGGTATGCCACAGTTCGATGTCGTCGATCCAGAAGCAGTTTTTTGCACCGCGAATCACCGTAGGCTGTATCCGGAAACAAGTTCCTGCGCCCACCGCTCCGAATCGCAGGCGCAGCTCGTGCCATTTACCCGACTCCACCTCGGCCGGATCGAGCATCACAGCCGTGTGGGTAATCCCGTCGATTGATTGCGAAATCTGATGGCTCGTTGCCACATCGACATCCACCGCTACCCCGTCGATCTCGGCACTCAGCAAGACCCCGCAACCGGCCAAACAGCCGATCTTCGAGACGATATCGCGCTCTGTGCAGATGCGCAGACGCAGTTCGGCGTGACAAGGTGCTTCGACATGGGTCATTGCCGGGGTGATTAGAATCCCCCGATTGCCGTATTTGCCCACGTCGCCGCCCCCGAGTGCCCCGCGGTATTCGCGGCCGTAAAACAGTCGCGTCCAATCGTAGAGGTTGCGGTTGCGCAGGTAGTCGCGTCGCACGGCCAGCGTTTGGCTGGCAGCAGGCGTTGAGCCGTAATCTACCGACTCGAACAGCACGCTGCCCGGAGTTCCGGCAGCCTTTGCCACGTAGGCGATCTCGGTTCCCGATGCGGTGGCGGCCGAGGCTACCGCTCCTCCGGCTGTCACGCCGTAGCCGCCTTTGTCGTTGGTGCAGTCCGTACCCCAGACACAGTTGTCGAAGGATTCGGCAAAGAGCAGCTCCGGATCGGGCGCATAGGTCAGCGTCGGAAGTGCCGTCTCCTCTCCGGCCTTAATCACGCTGGGGGTGGCGATGTCGAAGGTTGCGGCGCGGTGGTCGCGGTCGCTGACCCGAATGGTTAAGCCTTGCGGGTATTCACCGGCGGGGAGCACAATCCGAAAGTCTGTTCCGTCGGCCGTGAGAGCTACCCCCTCGCCCGCAGCGGCGCAGTTGAGCACGCACCACGCTTCGTTTTGCGGATTGGTGCTTCGGGCGAGTGGTGAGGTTGTGTTGTCGAATGGAAATACCCCGGCAACGGCCGCTCCGGCTCTGTCTTCAACGCGAATCGAGCCGATGCGGGCTTGTCCGGTGAGGGTCAGCCGCAACACGCCGCACAGGGGTGTGAGCGTTACCTTGTCGGGTGAGTCTGTCGTGCCGTACATCGGGCAGAAGGCTGCATCGAAGCTACCCCCGGCGGCAGGAAACTGCGACAGGGGTAGGACGAACGAGTTCCGTATTCGGCTGTATGCCTCGGCCGGATAGATCACCGTGTAACGGCCGTCTTCCGAGAGGTCGGTGTAGACGATCGGCACACCCTCCTCGTCGAGGCTGACCGGGTAGTTGATGCCGTTGACCAGTGCATCGGCCTGCGCGCTCCAAGCGTGCGGTGTCCCTTGCATGTCGGGGTATAGCCGCAACGCAACCTCTCCGTGAGCCGGTGTCCCGACTTCGGAATCCGTGTCGTCGCTGCCGCATGCGCTGCATAGGAGCACTACGCCGAGCAAAGACCAAAGAGAGATTCTCATCTTGTGCGCGGCTCTATCGGTAACGAAGCGTGATAACACCCCAGCGGATGCGGTTGTCGTAGGTCGTTGAGGCACTGATTTCGGCTGTTTCGGTCGGGCCGTTCCAATCGAGCGGCAGGACGGTCATCACCTTGTCGTAGGGACGTATGCGCACACAGACCTTCTCTTTTCCGAAGACCTCGGCTGGGAAGACAAACGCGTGGTCGGTAAGTCCCATGCCGGCCGAAGAGCTGGTGCTGAAGCGGCTACCACCCAGAATCGCGTCCCACCACGGCAGCGAGTGCAGGTGGACGTAGTTCGCTCCGGTGACGGCATTGGGGCAGAGCGTGTAGCTCGCACCGCCGTCGATCGAATACTCCACGCACCAGTGTGCCGGATAGGTTTTCGAGCTGGCAGCCGTGATGATTCCGGCCGAGAATGAGAAGCCAAACAGCATTTGTGTACCGCTCAACTCTTTGGTCGAAAGCTCTATGCGCAGGCCGTTGTAGCCCACTACCTGATCCTTCTCCCACTGATACCAACCCTTCACACCGACCCGCGTGCTATACCCTTTGCAGGTGGTCGAAACTCCGTAGCCGGATGCTTCGGGGTTGTTATAGGTTGCCTCACCGGCTATCGGCCATGCTTCGGGAATAGCCGTGTTGATTTTGTTTTCGCAGAATAGCTCGGCGTTGGGTGTGCCCTTGTCGGCCGAAATATCGTCGGACGGAGTGATCGACGCGAGTTTGTTGTAGGCGTAACGCGGGTTGTATTTGGCATACGTGCCGAATGAATAGCGGTGCTGACCGTCCCACTTGGCAAAAGTCTTGTAGGTCGATTCGCCCTGCATTTCCATGGCAAATCCCTGCTCATCGACCACGCGGATCTGGTAGCGACCCACGTTGCCGTAACGGGGCAGCTGGTTGTGGACGATGATGCCGTTCGTCGAGCCGACACCTTGCGGTACTCCTGCGCCCGAACGACGCCACTCGCAAAGCATGTTGATCGGTGCGTAGATCGAATTACCTTCGTTGTCGACAAGCAGCGAAGCCCAGCCGTCCATGCGGCTGCTGGTCTTCTGCGGCGCATTGACCGGCGAAGCGAGTACATACATCTCATAGACATTGGCATACGAACCTTCTTTGAAGAGAAATTCGGTCTCTTGCAACGAAACATGGGTGTAGATGTCGGCATCGGTCAGCTCCGAGATCTTGCGTATCTTTGCGGGAATAGCCTCTCCTACGGCACTCTCGACCATGTTCTCGCCGATCATGCTGGCGATTGTGTAGCGTTCGGGGTCGTCCTCGCGGATCAGCCGTGTGCCTTTGAGCGAGAGCGAGAGCCGTGTGCCGGCGATCAGCACATTGCTTTGCGCCTCGTCGAAACGCAGCCGGAATCCGAAAGAGCCGTCGAGACTCTCCAGATAGGCCGTGCAATCGTTGACTGACGTGTCGACCCGGTCGCAGGCCACGTTGGGGTTAACCTCCATGTTCTTGCTGTGACAGTCGCTCACCACGATACCCTCGATAATCAGGTCTTCGTCGATCTCCGTGCCGTTGGTTGTGGCCATCGCACGCGCCTCGGCGAAGGTGATCTGCCGGCCGAATTCGTCGTTCTTGTCGGCTTGGGTGATGTAAAGATTGATCGAGAGCGATTCGCCCCAGCCGTCTACGTAGCTCAATCCTACGATCGCCTTGCAGACTTCGTCTCCCGAATTGGGCTTGGCGTCGACGACCAGCATCCCCTGCTCCGACTGCACACTCTTGATCCACCCTTTGGCCTGGCTGAGGTAGGTCGTGGTCTGGGTCAGTTCGTCGAGCGGAAGGTTGGTATCAACGGCAAATTGCGTGTATGTTTCGACGCTGCCGAGGATCGACTTGTAGGGCGCAAGACACTCCAGCGTAGGCTCTACGCCGTGTTGTTTGATGCAGATCGTGTCGGCTTTCACCCCACCGTCGAGCACGAAGCGGAATTTGACCATGCGGCGAAATGCCGGATTCTCTTGGATGTCGACCACTAATTGCTGGTCGCCTTCGAATGAGGTCTGGTCGAGCGTAGCCCAGTCGACGGGATCGCCGATCGGCTCGACACGCACGTGGCCGTTGGCATAAAGTTGAATTTTTGTCTGACCGCCTGCGGCATCGACAATGTGTTCGTGTTCGGTGGCGGTGAGTTCGTGTATGCCGACCGTCTCCGCGTCGTCGGTGGTACATCCGGTGGCAAAAAGCACCGCACAAAAAGCACCGAGCCAGTTTATTTTTGTCTTGAAAAAGGAACGTTTCATAGTATCGGGTTCATTGAAGTTTGCGATTATTTGTAATTGACCAGAAGCGAACCGACGCGCAGCATTGTTGTCTGTTTGCACTCTTTACGTGCGACGGCGGTTTCAAGCCGTGTGTCGTCGGCCGGATTGGAGCGGATGCTTGCCAATTGGGTCGAGGCGGGCGACAGCCGGATGACGACCTGATTGTGCCCGAAGGCCGTCGGAGGTAGGACAAAGGTGTGCTGTTGCAGTCCCAGACCGCAATCGTAGCCGGTGTAGAGCTTCTTTTTGTGTCCCGAACCTTCGACAAAATTGTCCCACCACGGCAGCGAACGCATCACGAAGAGATCCCTCCCCGTCGCGGCATCCTTCAGGGGTTGAAAAGCCCCTCCGTCAACAGCATATTCGGCTTTCCACTCCTGCGGAAAGTTCCACGACAGGTTGGCATCGTGGTTGCCGATCCCGGCCTCCAAGCTGACGCAAAGCGTCGTGCCGCTGATCTTCCGGGTCGAGAACTCTACGAGCAGGGCATGAGACCCCACCACTTGGTCGGCTTCGTTCCAGCAATACCACTCGGAGGTCAACGCCTTGAAGATGATTGCGCCCGAACTTACCCAGCCCTTGTTGTCCGATCCGAGGGCGTTGTAGTCGTAATCGACATAGGTATACGCATTGTTGTCCGTCCAGAGGTAGGCGCGGCTGCCGGTGTCGTTGAGGATGCGATCTCCGCTTTTCCCGTTCTCCTTGTTCAGACCGCTCTGATAGCCCATAAGTTCAAACTCAAGCGATGCTCCCGCCGAGCCGTCGAGCAACCACCCGGTAAGGCAACGCCACGGCGAGTTCTTCTTGCGGCTCACGGCGATGTCGCCTTCGTCCAAAGGGCGGATCGAGTAGCGTCCCATCTCCCCGCCGTAGCGGCGCATCGGTGTATGAACTACCACTCCGGAGAGTGTGCCCATACCCTGCGGTAGCGATCGGCCGTTGCGACGCCACGTACAGCGCGTGTTGACCAACATGTAGATCGCGCTGCCTTGTGCGTCACGCACCAGCGATGCCCAGCCGTCCATGCGGTTGGAGACGTTGTAATTGTAGCTGTGCAGCTCCTCGGTAAACTGCGAATAAGGTTCCCAGATGTTGGTGTAAGCACCCTCTTTGAAGACGAACTCTGCGTCGCGCAGCGTGACGAACGTGTAGAGATCCTGATCGGTCAGTTCGTTGATATAGCGCAATTTGACAGGTACGCCTTCGGCTGTTCCCGGAGTCACCTCCACCACATTGGCGGCCGTGAGGCCCGTCACCGTGAGGCAATCGGGATCGACGGCGTGGGTCAGGTTGCATCCGTTCAGATCCAGCCGTACACGATCGTAGCGTGCAAGGCGGTTTTCACTCGGCTCGTCGAATACCAGCCGAATGCCCAGAGAGCCGTCGGAAGCCTGTACGTAGACCGTGCAGTCGTTGACTGTGCGGTCGACTCGGTCGAATGCCAGATTGGGGTTCAACTCCATGTTGTGGCTGCGGTAGTCGCTCACGACGACCCCTTCCAGCTCGGTCGGATCGGCGAGTTGCAACATCTGTCCCGCCCCGCATAGCTCGACCAGTCGGGTAAAAGAACCTGTGGCCGCGGCCGGCACACAAAGTGCCATAGCCGCTACCGACAGGATAGATTTCAACAAATAGTTCATAGCTTCCGGTTATTTGTATTGAATGCAAAGGTCTTCGACGAACACGCCGCTCGACATATTGCCCGGATAGGTCTTCATCATCCGCAGTCCGCGATAGGTCTGCCCGAGGTTGTAGTTCTCCAGTCCGACGTTCCACGCGGCGATGATGTCCGATGAAGGGGTGATGCGCACGCGCACCAGCGATTTGCCGAAGATCTCGGCAGGCAGGACGAAACGGTAGGGTACGATGCCGAATCCGAAGTCGGACTGGGTCGAGATTCCCGACTGATTCTCTGCATTGTGGATCGAGGTGCGTGTTGTGCTGTTGTTGATGCACCACGGCAACGAGCGCATCTCGAATCCACCTTCTCCGGTGGCGGCATTGTTCACCTCGGTATATTCGCTCCAAGTCGAGCCGTCGTCGGTCGAGGTGGCATACTCCACCTTCCAGTAGACCGGGAACGAGTGGGCACTACCCCATGAGCAGAAAGCCTCGGCCGTGTTGTCGCGGCCTGCGGCAATCGAGAAGTTGACCGCCGCCGATGTGCCGCTCACTCCCGAGGTTGGGAACTCCATGACGATGCCGTTGGTCTTTCCGTTCCACGTATTTCCGTCCCACTGATACCATCCGGCAAGGTTGCCGTAGAAGCTCATCATGGTGCGGTTTGACATGCCGAATGCCGGCTTGGAACCGCTGGTGTAGGTCGAAACGTCGAGTCCGCGGTAGCCATTAACCAGATTTTGAGGATAGACCCGGTCGGTTGCGGGATTCTGATTGAGCATGCAGTTTTCGCTGTATAGGATCGCCTTGCCGCCGGTGTTGTTGCTTGTGGCAAGCAATTTGTTTTGTATCAGAGCTTTCAGTGAGTTTGTCGCATTTCCCCAGCCAAAACGGCCGTCTTTGCTGTCCCACTTGTAATCGGTTACCTTACCTCTATCTGCGCCCAGACTTCCCTTATCGAGCTTCCACTCGGCGAGGGTCGTGAACGAGGAGGCTTCGCCACGTGAGATCGCGATATCGGTCTCATCGAACGGACGTACCGAGTAGCGACCCACATTGCCGCCCCAACGCTCCATAGGCGTGTGGACGATGATGCCGCTCACCGAGCCGACACCTTGCGGAACGGTTTGCCCGTTACGTCGCCATGCGCAGTTCATGTTGACCAGCATGTAGATCGCCGAGTTGTTACCGTCGTAGAGCAGGTTGGCTGCGCCGTCCTTGGCCGTCTGTGCTTGAGAACCCCTGACGAAGGGTTTGCGGTAGGGGTTATCAATTGCATCGTATTCGCGGACGTTGGTATAAGCACCCTGCTTCACGGAGAACTCCATATCGGTCAGCGTCCGGTAGGTGTAGAGATCGTCGTCGCTGAGTGCCGAGATCGAGATCGACTTGGCCGGAAGATCCGAGGCCGAGCCGTCGGAGAGCTTCTCGATGTTGGCGGCTTGCAGGTTGCGAAGCGTGTAACGAGTCGGGTTCAGCTCCTTGGAGAGCGTCAGTCCATCGAGCAGAATCTTCACCTTGTCGTAGCGACAGAGCGTGTTATCGGCCTTGGTGACGTATTTCAGACGGAATCCGTAGCGGCCATCCTCGCTCTGCACGTAGTTGGTGCGGTCGTTTTCATCGGTGGTAATCAGGTTCGCGCTTACGTTGATATTCTGATCCATGTTCGGATTGTTGCAGTCGCCGATCACGCGGCAAATGATGTAGTCCGTGTAATCTTCATCGCCTTCGTAAGTTGTGTCGGTAGCCCCGAACAGAGCACGCAGATCGGCAATCGGGATTTCCCGCGGTTGTGCCGTCACACGTTGAACCACAGCCGTTGTGCCGGTAGTCAGCGTCCCCTCCAAATCGGTATAAGAGAGGGTGATCGTGGCATAACGCTTGGCGGTGGTCGTATTCTCGCTGAGGGTGTAGCTCAGACGGTCGGCACTCAGGGTTACGTCCGAAATGAAGTTCGAGACAGCCGGATCTTTGTAGGCGACCTCCACCTGCAATTCGCTCAGCGGTACGCCGATCGTCGAGGAGAATGCCACCTCGCGCACACCGCCTTCGATCGGAGCTTTGTCGTTCTCAAGGGTGATGACCGCCTCTTTGGTGCTCTGCGTGACGGTAAACGTATCGCCGTAGCTGACGCCGCTGGCATCGGTGACCAGAATTCCGACCGTCGCTGTGCGTACCTCGCCGGAGGTGTTAGGTAGGGTCTTGAAGCTCAAGCGTCCGGCATGCATGCCCTGCGGCAACTCTTCGTCGCCTGCGGGCAATGGTTCGTAAGTCGCTTCGGTGATCCAAGCCTCGCTCTCAGCCGGATAGGCAATCGTCGGTTCGGTCTGCTGCAACAACTCTTTGGGAAGGTTGGTTTGCAGGTCAGTCCGCACGGCATACGAGCCGTTGGCGAAGGCCAGATTTTCGTTGCCAAATTCCAGCGTGGGGGCGGTGATGCCGCTCTGCTGCAAGATGGTGATCTTCTTCTCAAGACCTGCGCCCTGCAAGACCAGCTCCACCGAACGGGAAAGCCCCGTGTTTTCGGCACAGTCGACGTGGATCGTCGTGATGCCGCCGCCGGCCGTGCAGTCGAGTGTTGCCCACTCCGACTCGGTTGTCAGTGCCGCAGTCCAGCGTCCCGAACAGTAGACCGTGATCGGCAGCGTGCCGACCTCTGCGGCGACGCTGTATTTCGTTGCGTCGATCGCCAAATCGTAACTCTCCTCGAACTTTTCAGCACAGGATAGGGTGAATAGTGCGGTTACGATCGCACATGCTCTTATCAAGAGGTTGATTCGTTTCATTGGTTTGTATTTTATAATCCGTCTGCGAGGTATTCGTCGTTGGTCAGGATGTAGCCCGACAGTGCACATTGCTTATCCGGAATCGGATAGAATCTGTGGCAGGGACGCATTTTGCCTTTGAGGGTCATGTTGTTGGTGAAATTGTAGGTCTGCTCGTACCAGATGCCCCAGCGTACCAAGTCAAATTTGCGCTGGAACTCTCCGCCCAACTCCCTCGCCCGCTCGCTGCGAATGGCCAGCGTGAGGTCTTCGAATCCGGTGAAGTTGGTGATCGGATCGACCCCTGCGCGAGTACGGATCAGGTTCAGATAACGCATCGTCTCCTCGGCATTCTCGAGGTTGCAGTAACATTCGGCCATCATCAGGATCGCATCAGCATAGCGGAAGACGCGGTAGTTGTTCGAGTCGTAGTTCTGTTCCATGTCGGGACACCAGAACTTTGGGCCGGGCCAAGAGACGCCGTAGGTGCGTGTCAGGGCGAAGGTGTTGCCTGTTTCTGTGTTTCCCAACCCGAAGTTGTACTGCACACGGCGGTCGATCTTCTGCCCGCGGATCTCCCCTGCGGCGATCGCTTCGAGGTCGAGTTTCACGGTGTAGCGGTTCAATTTGACATCGTACTCATCGTAGGTCAACGGCAGCGGATTCAACATCGCATCGGCAAACACCGGCTCTTCGGCGGGCTTGCTGCCGGCCGCCGTGCGGAAAATACCGTAGCGGTTGCAGGCGCGCAGCGACGACCAGCCGGGCATTGTTGTGCCGTAACCTTCGAGCTGCACCCCATCGAAAATGCCCTCGCCTTGGTGCGGCGGCATCATGATCGCAGCCACGTTGCTGTTGTATTTCGTACCGGTTTTCGACCAAGCATGTTGTATCTCGAAGATCGTCTCTGCGGGATTCTTGTAACGCCATTGCACCTCTTTGAGCGGGTAGTTGGCCTCGGTGAAGTCACCGTAGAGTGCCTCGATCGCTTGCAGTGGGGTCAATGCGCCACTCCAGTCCTCGTTCCACAGGGCGAATTTAGCCATCAGCATCAACGCCATGGCGTAGCCCGAACGGTTCTCTTTGACCTCGCTGGCGCGGCATTTCAGCTTATTCTCCTCGGTAAACCACGGAAGCGCATTCTTCTCCAGATCGTCGTAGAGAGCCTGCCGGATCTCGTTGGCCGGAGTGCGCGGCAGGCGGCGGATCTCTTCGAGCCGCGCATCGCTGTCGACCATGTAGGTGTAGAAAGGTACGTCGCCGAACATGCAGGTCAGCAGGTAGTAGTACATCGCCCGCATGACGCGTGCTTCGGCAGCCAACGGCATCTTCACCTCTTCGGGAAGTGCCGAGGTCGAGATACACTCCACACATTCGTTGGTGTACATGACGCCTTTATATCCTTGTGTCCAGACCCTTGCGCCGTATTGCGGTTTGGCCGGGGTCACGTCCAGACATGCATCGACGGTTGTCGAGGCGGAGTACCAGATGTCGGTACAGGCTTCGGTGACCAGCATGAAGTTGGCCGAATAGATCGCCGCGATGGGCATATAGCAGGAGTTGACGGCCGCTATACATTGCGACTCGTTCTGATAGAACGATTTGCGATTGACAAACGAGGTCGGATCTTCTTGCAGCGAACACGAGCCGAGCAGCGTCGTCACCACAGTCGCAGCAAGTAGATTCAGGGTGTATTTGATTTTTCTCATAACAGAAGAAGCTAATTTGTAGGTTAATAACGCAGCTGAAGACTGAAAACAACCATGCGCGAACGGGGATAAGCTCCCATATCGACACGGCGCAGAGTCGAACCGTCTTTTTCGGTCGAAACGTCGGGGTCGAAGCCGTTGTACTTCGTCCAGAGCCACAGATTCTCACCCGTCACAGCCAGCGTGATGTCGCGTAATGCGCGGGTCTTCTTGCGCAGGTCGAAGGTATAGGAGAGTGTGGCACTCTTCAGACGTAGATAGGAAGCGTCGTGTACCTGCAAGGTGCTGGGTACGAGTCGGTCGTCTGTTCCCGCACGCGGTAGATCCGACTCCGGATTGCGTACCGGATGCCATGCGTCGAGCATGTAGCGGTATTGGTTGGTCGCGCTACCGCCGGCCATAGCCAGCTCGGCATAGTTGTAGATCTTGCCGCCGAGCGAGTAGGCAAAGAATACGCCCAAGCGCAAGTGGCCGATGTTGAATGTATTCTGCAAACCGCCGTAGAGTACCGGATCGGAGTTTCCCAGATAGATCAGGTCTTCTTCGGAGAGGATGCCGTCGTGGTTCTGGTCGACATATTTCGGGTAGCCCAGCATGTACTTCGGGTCGGTACTCGTAGAGGACGAAACATAGCTCTTGGTGTAACGGTTGCGTTCGAAATCGGCGGTCTGCTTCCATACTCCGGCATATTGAAAGCCCCAGAGCGAGTTGAGCGGATAGTTGTTCCGATAACCATACATCATGTAGGGCGTGTTGCCGCCGCTATCCAGACACGAAACGTACTCTTCGTGGCCAATGTCGTTGACCATTTGCTTGTTGTGCGACATGGTGAGCGAGGTTGTCCACCCAAATTTCGGGGTCGAGATATTCCGGCTTTCGATTGTCAGCTCGACTCCCTTATTCGTTGTTTCGCCCAGATTGGTGAAGCGGCTGGTGTAGCCCGTTGTGTGGATCGTTTGCAGCGACAGCAGCAGGTCGCGTGTGGTCGAGTAGTACCCTTCCAGATTGATCATCAGCCTATTGTCGAATGCCGCGAAGTCGATTGCGGCGTTGTATAGCGTGGTCTTCTCCCACGTCAGGTCGGAGTTTCCGACACGTATCGGGAAGAACGAGGCCGACTGTTTCCCGTCGAACAGATAGCCGTTGGTCGACGTTCCGTAAGCATCGAGCGAACGGTAGGTAGCAATGGCATCGTTACCCGTGCGGCCGGCACTGATACGCAACGCCAGTTCGTTCAACCACTTGGCCTGCTTGAGAAACTGCTCGTTTTTGAGATTCCACTTCACCGCAGCCGAAGGGAAGAAGCCCCATTTGTTGTTGGCTGCGAAGTTCGACGATCCGTCGTAGCGTCCCGTAAAGGTGAAGTAGTAGCGACTTTTGTAGTTGTAGTTCATGCGCATGAAGAACGACTCGCGCACCACTTTGTTCGAGCTGGTAGCTCCGGTGTAGTTCTCCTTGCTGCCGATGCCGTTCATGTTGTCCCATTTCAGATCGTCGGTCAGCAGACCTTTGGCCATCAGCGAGAAGAAGTTGGCCTTCTCGTAAATCGCCGAAAATCCGACCAGCGCATCGAAGTAGTGCCCGCCCGAGAATCGCTTGGAATAAGAGACGGTGTTCTCTGAACTCAAACGGCGAGCGTCGCCTTCGTAGCGATAGGCATCTGCCCCCTCACCCTCGGTTTTTCGGGGGAGGTAGCTTGGCCAGAATTTGTAGTCGTGACGCTGGTAGACCATGTAGGAGTTCTGGCTTTTGAGCACCAATCCTCGCACGGGCTTCACCGTAAATTCGACCACGTCGTTGTTGGTCATTGCATCGACAATATGTTCGTTGCAGTCGATCGTGGCGCGCGGCGTATTGATGGCCGTACCGTTTTCGTAGAGCGGGTTGATGAAGTCGGAGGGACGCATCAGCGGGGTGAGGTAGATTGCCCCGCTCCACAGGTTCGTGCCGCCGATTACGGCTCGGTTGGGATTCTCTTTCTTATAGGTGTAGCTCCCCTTGAAGGCCACGCTCAGCCACTTACTGAAGTCATACGAGAGGTTGAGTCGCGCGGTGATGCGCCGGAAGCCGCTGCCGTCGATGATGCCCTGTGTGTCGTTGCCGCCGATGGCAGCGAAATAGGTCGATTTCTGCCCTCGGCCGTTGACCGAGAGGTTGTAGTTCTGGTAGAGGGCCGTGCGGGTGATCTCCTCCATCCAGTTCGTTCCTTCGCCGTATTTCGACGGATCGTAACGCATCGGACGTTCGGGATTCTGTGCCGAAAAATAGATTCGGTCGTTGAGGTAACGAACAAACTCGTTGGCATTCATCAGATCGAGCTTGCGCGAGATCTTCGAGAGTCCGAATTCGGCTTTGGCCGTCACCGACGGGCGGGCGGTTGTGCCTCGCTTGGTGGTGACCATGACCACACCGTTCGCACCCCGCGATCCGTAGATTGCCGTCGACGAGGCATCTTTGAGTACCGAAATCTGCTCGATGTCCGACGAGTTGATGTCGTTCAGGTCGCTCACGGCATCCACCACGCCGTCGACTACGATCAGCGGTTCGTTCGATGCGGTGATTGAGCGTGTGCCGCGCACACGGATCGACGTGCCTGCCCCCGGATCTCCGGAGGTCGACATGATATCCACACCGGCAATGCGACCTTGTAAGGCTTGGTCGATCGATGTGTTGGGAACATCGCGGATATCGGTCATCTTGACATTGGCAACCGAACCTGTCAGGTCGGATTTCTTGACCGATCCGTAGCCGATTACGACCACTTCATTGATCGTGTTTTTTGCATCGGGGAGTAGCTTGATCTCGATCTCGGAACGTCCGCCGACCACGATCTGCTGAGGAACATAACCTAAATAGGAGGCCGTAATAATTTCGTTTTCATTCTTTAACGTCAGTACGAAATGACCCTTGCTATCGGTTGACGCACCCGTGCGACCGTCCGCCGCAACCACGGCAACTCCGATCATTGGATCGCCGTTTTCGTCGAGCACCGTGCCGGTTACGCGGCTGCCTTTGCCTTGTGCCGGGGGCGGCGTCTCCGACGCTTTATAGATCACGATCATCTTGTCTTTGATCGAATATTTCACACTTTTGCCAAGTACTTTGCCAAGTACCGTAGCGACCGGAGTCTGGTCGAAGGAGGCCGTAATCGGTCGGTTGAGATCGATTTCCCGCGTGTCGTACATGATCGACAGCCCGGTCTGCGCCTCAACCTCGGTGAGCACGCTCCGCAGAGGCGTATTCCTGAAGTTTTTCGTCACAGGTTGCGTCTGCCCATACGACGGGAGGGTAAGCACCGCAAACAGGAGCGGCAGCAAAACCCGTTTCAGATTGGATAAATGATTCATCGGATTGTTTTAAGTGTTGGATTAAAGTTTTGTATTTGATTATTGGTTATTTCGCAATCAAGGGCGTGTGGCTTTGGCCGAAAGGCGCACGATCGTTCCTTGTCGCTGAATGGAGATCGGAACGATCAGGTCGAGGGCCTTCAATACGCTGTCGAGGGTCTCGCGGTTATTCAGACGAATGGTAATATAGGTGTGGTCGTTGCGCAGCCGGTCATCCGGCTCGATGCTCAATCCGTAGAGGCGGCTCAGGCTTTTGCACAGCTCTACGATCGTCACGTCGACGTATTCGATCCGCCCCTCGATCCATGCCAGCCGCTGCGCCGTGTCGACCTGTGTCGAGGTCGTGGTTTGCGTAAGACAGTTGTAGGTGAGTGCCTCGCCGGGCTGCATCTGGGTCTGTCCTGCCGGAGAGGTGAAATCGACCGAGCCTTCCAGCAGCGTGGTGGTGATCTGCGCCTGCTCCTTGTAGGCCGAGATGTCGAACTTCGTGCCCTTCACGACCACCGCGCAGTTGCCGACCTTCACCTCGAAACGATGGCGTTCGTCGCGGGAGACGTTGAAGAATGCAGCTCCGGCGAGTTCGACGGTGCGGTTCGTGGCGTTGAAGTTGATCGGATAGGTCAGTGTCGTCGATTCGAGCAAACGCACTTGTGTGCCGTCGGGCAGGTTGATCGTGCTGTGGTCGCCGGGCTGGGTCGTCACGGTGTAGTAGCCCTCGGCTTGAGCCTCCAACATCCGATCGTAGAACCGCGCGCCGAAGAATGCTACGCAGAAGATCGCTACCGCGGCCGCAATCCGCCCCAGCAGGTAGGTGCGTCGGGTAGCCTGCGGAGTAAGCGGTTCTTGTCGGTGAATGCGCGCGCGTAGTCGCCGCCAAGCATCGTCGATTTCGGCGTTACCGACGCTTTGCTGCTCCCACTCGCTGCGCCACTCATCGAGCCGACGGCGTGCCTCGGTATCGGTTGTCACCAACCCGAAAAGCCGATGTTCTTCGTCAGCGGAAATTGTGCCCGCAAAATAGCGCTCGGCCAAGCGGCGCATCTCGGTTATGTCAAATAAAGTCTTTTCCATATACTCTTCTGTTCTATTATATACGACTGAAATCTCTTTTCCCCAACCTTCCGGTTATTTTTTGCGAAATAAAAATGAAAACAGCGGAGGGTTGGCTCCGCTGTTTTGGGTAACAACTGTTTTCTGTTTTACAAATAACTGCTCAATAAACAAGAGAGAATCACCACCGACACCTCGAACGAACACCTGTCGCGCAGATGATCACTCAGGCGACCGACGGCTCGTGATAGGTGTTTCTCGACCGCAGTTTCCGAAATGCCGAGTCGGGAGGCGATCTCCCGGTTCTTCAGCCCCTCGAAACGGCTCAACATGAAGACTTCGCGGCAACGTGCCGGCAGCTCGTCGACAGCGGCTTGGATCTCGCGTTGCAACTCTTCGAGCAGACATGGCTGCTCGGCGTCGCTCAGAAAGTCGTAGCTGTAAAGCCGCTCCTCGCCTCGCATCCGCGCGCTGTATTCCAGCTCGTGGCGAACGACAACTCCGGCGTGTTTTAGGTAATCGAAACAGCGATTGCGCACCATGGTGAAGAGCAGTGCCTTCAGATCCTGCCGGCGCAGCTGCCCCCGGCGTTCCCACAGGTGGGCGAAACTGTCCTGCACCAGATCCCGTGCCACTTCGCGTTCCGTAACAAACCGCACCGCATAGTTCACCAGATTGAGATAGTAATGGCGAAAGAAGAGCTCCAGATCGGATTCGTTACCCGATCGGATACCTTCAAACAACTGCGAATCGACATGCGAGGAATCGGACATGATTTTCTATTTATGCCACAAAGATATACATTTTTTACGATGCATCTCTTTTTTGGCTTCCCGATGCTTCCCGAGCCGGGCAATTCGCCGGTGAGCTCGTCTCTGTGCGGCAGTTAATTATAGAGTCCGGCCACGGTGAAGTCTGTTATTTTGCCGAACCCGTCGAAGCTGAGGGCTTGTGCGGAGTCGAGCTGCCCGCTGCCGAAGTTGATCTGCGGGATGATGCGGATCTTGTCGCTTTTGCCCTGCTGCGAGGTGACGACCACCACTGCGCGGCTGCTCCATGCAAGGGTGGCATTCGGCTCGTAGTTTTCCATGGCGTAAGCCCCCTGTAAATAGAGTCGGGCGAGCGTAATCTGTTCGCCTGCCGGAGCTTGGAACACGGGCTTGGCGTCGAATTTCACCGCTCCGGCCTCGAAGATCAGCTTGTAGATCCCCTCTTTTGTCGTGATGTAGAGAATTGGCTCGCGCAGCGAGAAGAACAGCGATACGGCCTTCTCGATGTAGGCGTTGGCTTCCGACGGAATCGTGTAGATGAATTTAACTTTTGGGGTGCCGTTGTCGGTCTGGTTGGTGAAGGTGTAGAGCCGGTATTTCTCCTCCGGTTTGGTTGTTTTTTCGTCCTGCATCAGCAGGGTGTGCGTCGAGCCGTCGACGCTGATTCCTCCGGCGAGGCTGTGCAGCCCGGGGGCAGCACCCGGATTCGCCATACCCGTCTCTACGCTGGTGCTGACGAAAAATGACCGGTTGTATCCGTAGCAAAACTTGCCCTGTTTCTTGTCGTAAAACAGGGTGCTCGGACGACGCGTATGGCTCGACGCGGCATGGGCGGAGATGACGTTGTTGTCAATGCTCATTCCGATGCCGCTCGGGTTGGGCGTCGAGAGCTTCTCGAAGCTCAACAGGGTCTCATAGAGGTCGCCGTCGTTCACCAAGAGGGTACATTGGTAGGTGTTGAGCATCTTTTCGATGTTCAGCTTTTGGGGCGGATAGATAAACAGATCCTCCTTGCGGCTCACGATCTTGTACTCGTCGGTCGCGATGCGCATCAGCTCTCCGGGCAGGGAGACCCACAGGATATTTCGCTGATTTTGCTTGTCGAAGGTGTAGAGCAGGTGGCTGACCGGCGACGGGAAGGGCTTTTCGTTGTGCTCCTTGATCAAATCCTTCAAAATCGTGCCTTGTGCCGCTCCCGAGTACTTGTCGGTGAGCTTCGGGTGCATGATCAGTGCCAGATCGGAGCTTACGCCGTCGGCCGTGTAGGCCACAACCAGTCCCTCGCCATATTGCGAGGTGACGTAGAGTGTCCATGCGTGCTGGTATTCAAGCCCGTATTGGGGATCGGTGACCGTCAGCACGAACAGGTAACCCGCCGAAGAGATCGGCAGGTCGATCACCTCGTGAAACTCGGGCGTGTCGGCCAGCACGGATGCCTCGGCATCGTTCTCCGTTTTGCTTACGCTCCACTTGTAGTTCAGCCCTTCGGGATTCACCACTCCGGCCTTCGAAATGCGAATGTCCTTCAACTCGAGCCGAGTGCCTTGAACGACGCTCAACTCGGTGGCGATCGCCTCCGGTACTTCGATTGTCACCGTAGGAATTTCGGTGGTTTGTAGCGTGCTCTTGTCCTCGTAGCAGGAGGTTGTCACCAACCCTACTCCGATGAGCAGCAGATAGATTGTGCGTATTTTCATCGTTGTTCGATTTTATTTTGTCCGGATTACGACCTCTTTGCCCTTCATGCTTCCGGCCTCATGGACGATCTTTTTGGTCGGGTTCGCGGCTTTCCATGCGGTATACCACGCTTGGGCTTTGGCGCGCCAAGCGTCGAGGTAGTTGCTGTATTCCGAGCCATATTCCGGAATCTCCTTCCAGCCGAATGCGTCGAGTAGGAGCTGGTGCGCGGCTTGGCTGTATGCCTCCGGAGAGCTATTCCCCGAGGTGAGATCCGAGTCGATGAATGCGTTGTAGGTCGCCCATTGCCGGGTTGCTACCGGTCGTTGCAGCATGTTGTTCCACTGGACGATCGCCTTCAGGTAGAGCGAAGGGCCGACCCCCAGCTCGGGCGACTCGGTCAATACGACGACGAGCGTCCGCGACTGGGTGTCCAGCTCGGCCGATTTCTCGACCTCGATGCGAATCCGGCCGTAGTCCTTGCCGGTCGGGAGGATCGATTCGACGATCTTGTAGTGGCTTGGGAGTGCCGTTGTCCCCTTTTTGAGCAGCTTGAATGCGATTTGTCGGTCGGCTTGAGCCGTTGCGCCGATCAACTTCACCGGAACTTCGATCACCATCTTCTCGACCCCCGGTGCTTGACTTTTGAAGCTCTGCGTGGCGTAGAATGTGCTGTCGATAGCGGAATATCCGGGGTGTGCGAGCTTCTCATCGGCGGTAGCACCCGGAAAACAAACGCGTCCAAAAGACATGTCGTAACGTTTCGGATCGTCTTTTTCGCAGCCGGCCGTGGTGGCGACGGCGAGCAAGATCCAGAGTAACTTTCTCATAATTTCAACAATTTTACCGGTTCTATTGTACGCGTCCCGATTGCAGTTCGAAGTCGGGATAGGGAAGCATGTAAACGTCATCGTCGATGATGACCCCTTCGTTCAACACCTCGTTTTGCCGCGGAAGAGCCTTGTATCCCAGTCGTTTGTAGAAGTAGAAGACGACCCCTTCGCAGATAAACTCTTTTTTATACTCCTTGTCGATCTCCGCCAAGATTCCCTTCTCGTCGAGTTTCTCGTCGAGTTTGGTGTAGATGGCGCGTGCCGTGCGCACCTTGTCCAAGAGTAGGCGCGCCTGCTCGAGGTCTTTTTTCGTGCCGGTCACATAACACTCTGCGGCGATGTAATACATCTCCGGCAGCCGGATCAGCGGCATCCGGTTCTTGTATTGGTAAGCAGCTCCGGACGAGGTCTCTTGGTGGAGTTTCGATGGCGTCAACGTCTCTTGTGCCTGCGATTCGATGTTGTGGTAGAGCTGTTTGTAGCGACAATCCGTGATGCCGGCCTCTTTGATCTCGAAAAGCGATTCGGCTACCGAATTGGTGATACATAGGGCGCGGTATTGGCGGTCGTCACTCGAATATTCGCGGTTCAGATTACGCTCTATTTTTGCATCCAAGTCGCTTACGTCCAGCGCAAAGAGCTGCTCGCTTGGAAAGCACATCTCCGAGGTCGGCACCTTCTCGGCTACCGTGAATGTGCGCAGTTGCAACCCCGAGCTGAGGTGCACCTCGGCCGGGTCGTTGATCACCTCCAATGCCGCCTCCAGTGCTATTTTCTTGGATTCGGGACTCCCCTCCCACATGCAAACGCGTGCGAGTAGTGCCTTGACGGCGAAATAGTTGAGGTGCAAGTCGCGGAAGTTGTAGAAGCCGTCGACGTTGGCTTCGGCATACAGCGATTCCGGATACCGTGCCCGAATCGGGTCGATCTCCAACAACCGGGCGGCTTCGGTCAGATCGGTGATGAGGTTGCGCAACGTCTGTTCGTAGCTCAACTGCGGGGAGGTCTCCTTGTTGACGGTTGTCAGGTAGGGAATTGTCTGGTGTTTCTTCAGCTCCGGGCGGTTGGCGAGGTCGCTGTGGCCGAACAGCCGTATCAGGTCGAAGTGGAGATAGGCCCGGATCGCCAGCAGCTCCCCTTTGATGAGCCGGTAGTTGACCGAATCGAGCTTGCTCTTGTTTCGGTCGATGTAGTCGAGGGCTTCGTTTGCGTTGACAATCACCGAATAGGATTTTTCCCAGACGGCCTGTATCGTTGCGGAGGCTTTGGCCGATTGGTAATTGTAGCGGTCGAGGGCATAGTCGTCTGCACCCTTATTCTTGCGGGCATCGTATTGGCGGGCGAGCATTTCGATTGCGTGCCAGGTCAGCGTCTCGCCGTAAAGATCTTTTTTTGACATCGCGACATAGCACCCCAGCAGGGTCTGCTGGAATCCTTCGACCGACGAGTAGTGTTTTTCGGCGCGAATCTCCGATGGGGGAATTACGTTGAGCCATTTTTCGCACGAGACGACGAGAAGCCCGACCGAGAAGAGAAGAAGATATTTGAGGTAGTTTTTCATGACTTTTCAAGTATTTGTTAGAATGTTCCGGTGAGCGAGAACGACATGCTTCGGGCAAACGGATAGGTTGTGCCGCGTTCGATGCGGATGGTCGAAAGGGTGGCGATGTTGTTCATGTAAAACGCAATTTTCAGCCGTTTGAGGCGTATTTTGCTGATCAGCCGCGGGTTGAAATCGTAGTAAAGACTCACCGACGAGAACGTCAGCTCGTTGTTGTTCTGTACGAAACGGGTCGTGGCGCGGGTCTTCTCGTCGTGCTGGTTGCCGTCTTCGTCGGTGTAAGAACCCAACTTTTTGAACAGGGCATTCTGCCCCGGGGTCTGCCAGCGTCCGTAACGCACGCGGCGATCTACGTTGTAGTGGATGTCGACGTTCTCGACCTTGTCGACCAAGGTGCGGTTGTATTGCTGTCCGCCGCCGAGAAAGGTGCATGTCGCGCTCAACCCGAAGCCCTTGTATTCGGTCGCAAATCCGAAGTTGCCCCGGTATTTGGGGTCGCTGACTCCGGCGACCATCTGATCCCGTGCGTCGTATTCGTAGGTCAGCGAGCCGTCTTTCTTGACGTAGATCTCTTTTCCCGTGGTCGGGTCGATTCCCAACGAGGGAACGGCCCAGATGGCATTCATCGGCAAGCCGTCGCGGTAGATCAGCACCGGGAGCGAATTGCCCTTGTCCTGCGCCTGCGCCAGCATCTTGTTGTTGTAGGCTTTCAGACTCTCCGAGAGCCGGATGATCGTGTTCTTGTTGTAGGCGACCGAGCCGAAGAGGTTGAAATACCCCTTCTGCCCCTGCCAAATCGTGTAGGCCAATTTGGCTTCGTAGCCTCGGTTGCGCACCTTTCCCAGATTGTCCTTCACGGTGTTGAATCCCGTCGAGGAGGGAATGGCCACATCGGTCAACATGTTCTCGGTTACCGAGTCGTAGAAATCGAACGAGAAGGTGGCTCGGTGGATCTGAATATCGGTTCCGATGTTGTAGTCCATGCGCTGCTCCCACTTCAATGCCGGGTTGGGCATCTTTGCCAAGTAGGCACTGGTGTGCCCGTGGTAGGTGACGTCGGTGTAATAAAGATAGGTGGCCAGCACCTCGTTGGTGTCGTAGTTCTGGTTGCTGGTCAGACCCGCCGAAGCGCGTATTTTGAACTCTTTGAGGAGCGTTTGGTTGCGCAGGAAGTGTTCCTTGTGGAGATTCCATGCCACGCCTGCGCTCCACGCCGACGACCAGCGGCTGTCAGCTCCGTAGAGCGACGAGGCACTTTCGCGGAAGGTCAGATCGAGGTTGTAGCGGTCGTCGTAGCTGTATGACAGCGTTGCCAGAAAACTCAACTCGCGGACGATCGACGAGATTCCCACCGGAGTTTTGTCCTTGGCATATTGTCGGGCAAAGGTGATGTCGGCCGTTTCGTTGTTCGGGAAGCCCTCGGCATAGTGCTGGTATGCGCTGTATGCGTTCTCGGCGATCTTTCCGCCGACGTTGGCATAGAGCAGGTGTCGCTTCCACTGCTTGGTGTAGTTGGCATAGACCTCTCCCGAGAGGTTGCTGCCCTTTCCGTTGTCGAGTTGGTAAGAACCCCTGCGCAGTTGCATGGTCGGACTGCTGTATGTCGTAAATTTCGAATGCTTGGCCGGGTAGAACTCGTCGGCATCGCTTCGCTTGATGCTCACGCCGATGCGAGCCGTGAGTTTCAGTGCCTTGGTGGCTTGCCATTCGGCGTAGAAATTATTCGTCAGCGTGGTGTAGCTCTCCTTGTCGAGCGTTCCTAACGTGGCATCGTACATCGGGTTGGCGATCCCGGGATAGGCCCAGCGCGCGGTCAGCCCCGTTTCGGGATCTATTGCGCGCCAGTAGGGATTCATTCGGGCGTAGTCGGCAAAGTTTCCCCACGGCGAATCTTTGCTTTTGGTGTTCGCCACACTCAGGTTGTTGCGGAAGAGGAAGCTCTTCTTGCGGTACGAAAGGTTCACCTCTCCCGAGAGCACCGTGCGCTCCGATCCCTTCATCACTCCGACTACGTTGTTGTAGGAGAAATCGACCAATGCCCGAAGGGCTCGGCTGTCGCCCAACTCCAACGAAAGGTTGTGCTTCTGCCCGATTCCCGTGCGCAGGGGCTTGGCGAGCCAATAGGTGTCGAGTCCGCCGAGGATCTGGGTCTTGAGAGCGTTGTAACGTCGAGTCAGCTCGATCTGCATTTTCGGATTGGGTGTGGTGTATAACCCCTCGATCCGTTCGGCCTCGAGCTTTTCCCATGCGTTGCAGAGGTTGTAGCTCGAGAGGTCGGGCATCGAGACCTCGAGGCTTCCGGTGTAGGTTACCAACTCCTGATTGCCGGAAAGACGCTTGGTCTCGACGACGATCACGCCGTTGGCCGCCTTCGAGCCGTAGAGTGCTTTCGCTGCGGCATCTTTGAGCAAGGTGATGCTCTCGACCCGGTTCATGTCCATGTCCATCACCTTCTCGGCCGACGTTTCGAATCCGTCGAGGATAAACAACGGCTGGTTGGGGCGGTTCTGGTAGTTGCCTTTGATTGTCGTTCCCGAGGTTTGGGTCGGGAAGGTGGTTATTCCTCGCATCTGCATGTCGGGTAGCGTGTTGGGGTCAGATCCCATGAGCGCATTGTCCATGATGTACAACGACGGCTCGATGGTCTTCAGACTCTCGAAGACGTTGCGGTTGCCGACCTGCGTGAGCTGGCTCGAGGTGATCGTTGTCGCCGATCCGGTGTAGCTCTCCTTCTTGCGCGTGAAGATACCCGTAACCACCACATTCTCGATCTCCTGCTCGTCCTGCACCAGCTTTACCCATGCGACCCGATTGTCCGGAAGGGTCTGTGAGACGTAGCCGATATAGGAAAACTCCAGCTGGTGGGCGTTCTCCGGCATCTGGATCGAAAAACGACCGTCCGTGTCGGAGACCACCCCTTTGTTGGCGTTGCGGATCAGGATGCTGACCCCGATTAGCGGTACTCCCGCGACATCGGTCACGCGGCCGCTCACCACCCGCTCACGGGGCGGTTCAACAGCCGCAACTTCGGCCGGGGTGCGTGCGCGGATTACAATCGTGCGGTCTTCGATCGAATAGGTTAATTGCGTATGGCGCAACGCCTCGTCGAGCACCTCGGAGATCGAGGCATTCGTCTTGCTGAACGAGATTCCGGTAATGCCCTTGGTCAGGTCGCTGTTGTAGAGCAGGTAGTACCCCGACTGCTGTTTTATCAGCTGGAGCACCTCGCCCAACGTCGCCTTTTCGACCGATATCGAAATCTGCTCGGTCTGGAGTTGAAGCCTCGATTCGGCCTTTGCCAGCATCGGCAGCACGCCGAATAGCAACAACAATCGGAAACACACGAGCCGTCCATGGCCTCGGAGTGTTACTGATGCTAAGAAATTCCTCATAATAGTTTGGATTAATTAAACCGACTCTCGGTTGTGGTGTGGATCTTCCAACGGAAGATTACCCATTTTCCCGATTGATGTGCAGTAGCACCTGCCCATTAAGCACTTCGGGGCGTATCTGCTTGGTGCGTTCGAGAAGCCGAAGCATCTCGCCAAATGTTTCGTAGCGTTTCACGACCCCCGTATAACGCACCTGCTCGGCATCCACTCCGGTTGGAATGATCTCGATGTCGTACCAGCGCGAGAGCTTGCGGCAGATCGACGCGACGCTTTCGTCGTTGAAGGCAAACAGCCCGCGAGTCCATGCTGCCGCATCCTCGGCTGCCACCTGCCGCACCTCCACGGTTGGTTGCGACCGACCGATTCGCGCCTGCTCGCCCGGCTCGAGCCGGATCTGCTGCTGGCGGCTCTGCACCTCGACCGAACCGCTGATGAGCGTCGTTTCGATCGCCGCATCGTCGGCATAGGCCGAGAGGTTGAAGGCCGTGCCGTAGACCTGCACGCTCACCGTGTCTGTGTGGACGGTGAAACGCCGTGTGGCATCGTGGGCAACCTCGAAATAGGCTTCGCCGATGACCTGCACCTCGCGCGACTCCGTTCCGAAGTGAACGGGATAGATCAGCGTCGATTCGGAGTTGAGCCAGACTTGCGTGCCGTCCGACAGGCAGAGCGAAAACTCCTTGTTGCGCGGCACGGTGATCGTGTTGATGATCGGGATCGGCTGTTTCGAGAACTCGTTCCGGTAGGTGATTTCGTTGCCTTGGATCTCGATGCGTGTGCCGTCTTGCTCGATCAACCCCCGGCTGTCGTTGGCCCCCAGCGGAATCTGTTCTCCCGACGAGAGCGTCAGCATCGCGCCCCGAATGCCCGGGGTTAACTGTTCGATGTAGTCCTCGGTGAATTTGGCGGAGTGCCGGCGGTATGCCCACCAGCCGCTGCTGCCCAATAGGAGCACGAGGAGCAGCGCAGCGGCATAGCGTCCGAAGTGCCGAACCCGCTCACGCATCGTGCGTCGTTGCGCCGCGCTACGGATGTTGTTCCATACGCGCGCTTGGTCGTAGGTGTATAGGTGTCCCAGAAGCGGAAGCAGCTCGGCCGATTCGTCGAGTAGAGCCACCACTTCGCGGTTCGCGGGCGATTGCTCGACCCACTCTTGCAATAGCTGCAACTCACTGGCCGAGATTGTTTTATCTCGGTACGCCTTGAGTATCTCGGTGATTTGGTGTTCGTCCGTCATCGTTTTTTGCCTATTTCATCCGATTGTCATTCGGTTGAATTTTGGTCGTAACATTTTTATAAAGACCGCAAAAATCCGTTCCAGACATACAACGCCGGAATATATTTTTGAAAAAAATCTGTTTTGATAGCCGATTGCCCTGTTTTACACTTCGCGCCCTTGGGTTATATGAGCGAGCAGAGAAGCCGTACTTTTTTGCGTAACTTCTTGAATGAGCGTGCCATGTGCGTTTTCACGGTGTGCAGCGATACGGCCAGCAGGTCGGCGGTCTCCTCGTAGCTCTTTTGCTCCAGACAGATCATCTTGAAGATGCGCCGCCCCTGTTCGGGCAACGCCTCGATCCGGCGGTAGAGTTGTTCGACCTGTTCGTGTGTGTCCGACGTCTCCTCAAACGGGTCGTTGTCGGTCGTCAGGAGTGCCGCCTCCTTCGAGTCCATGCCGTAGCATCGGCGTCGCTTTTGCGCCTGTGCATGATCCACGGCTTCGTTGTGGACGCAACGGTAGAGGTATTTTTCTTTTTGGCGGATGGCCGAGAGGTCGACGTTGAGCAATCGAATGAAGACCTCCTGCACGATGTCTTCGGCTTCGTGTGCAGATCCGATAATCTGTTCTGCGTAGAGTACGGCCAGTCGGAAATGTTGGCGGAACAAGGTCTCGTATTCGGATGTAATTGCAACTCTCATGTGCGTCTTGCTCAAGTTACGCGGCAAATGTATCTTCTTTGTTCGACATAAACAAAAGAAACGGGTTAAATCATTTGCTCTCCGGTTCGACGCCACACTCCGCTTCGGCGGCATCCGCATGCAAACCGCCGTTTTTCTGTCCCGATTCGATTCCGGTTTCCGCAAAAAGCCGTATATTTACAAATCCAAATTAAAACTCGAACATGAAACGACTCTTTAGCCTGTTGATCTGCACAATGCTGACCCTTTCGGCCGCATTTGCTGCTCCTGAATCGACCCTTCCGACTGCCGTGCGCGAAGCACAAGGCGTCATCGAACGCACATTCGGCGTCTTCCCGAAAAACATCGACCTGCGATTGGTCGACCGCACCTCGCCGGGGCGCGATCGCTTTGCGGTTGAGGTACGCCGCGGCCGTTTGGTGGTCGAGGGCAGCAGCACGGTGGCACTCTGCCACGGATTCTACGACTACGTGCTCTCGCACGGATATGGGGTCTGCTCGTGGACGGGTAACCGCTTCGAGCTCCCCGAAGAACTCCCCACCGAAGCTCGCCACGAGGTCTGCTCGCCCTTCGAGCGAAGACTCTATATGAACGTCTGCACGTTTGGCTACACATCGCCCTTCTGGAACTGGGAGGAGTGGGAGCACGAGATCGACTGGATGGCACTCCACGGATTCGACATGCCGCTGGCTCCGATCGGCGGTGAGGCGATCTTGGCCCGCGTCTGGCGCGGCATGGGGCTGACCGACCCCGAGATCGACGAGTTGTTCACCGGCCCGGCACACCTGCCGTGGATGCGTATGGGCAACATGAGCGGACTTGACGGAGCACCCTCTGCCACATGGCATGTGAACCAGATTGCCTTGCAGCACCGGATTCTCGACCGCATGCAGGCACTCGGCATGACCCCTGTTTTACCGGGGTTCGCCGGATTCGTACCCCCGGCCATGAAGCGCATCCACCCCGAAGCCGAGCTTACGCAAACCAAGTGGAGCGGATTCCGCAACTGGATGCTCTCGCCCCTCTCGCCGCTCTTCACGCAGATCGGTTCGGACTACATCCGCGCTTGGGAGCAGGCGTTCGGCAAGGGCAAATACTACCTGATCGATAGCTTCAACGAGCTGGATATTCCCTTCGGAGAGCAGGGTTCGCCCGAACGCGCCGCGACCCTCGAACACTACGGAAAGACGATCTACGAATCGTTGCGTGCAGCCAATCCGGATGCCGTGTGGGTCATGCAGGGCTGGATGTTCGGCTACCAACGCAAGATTTGGGATGCCGAGAGTGTGCGGGCACTGCTGCAAGGTGCTCCCGACGGCAAGATGCAGGTGATCGACTTGGCCGTCGATTTCAACAACTACATCTGGCGCAGCGAAAACAGCTGGAATTACCTCTCTGGCTTCTTCGGCAAAGACTGGATCTACTCGACTGTTCCCAACTTCGGCGGGCGCACGGCACTGATCGGCGACTTGGAATTCTATGCCAACGGCCACCTGACGGCGTTGCAGTCGCCGCATAAAAACCGCTTGACGGGCTTCGGAACTTCCCCCGAGGGGGTCGAGAACAACGAGGTTGTCTACGAACTGATCTCCGCCGCAGGCTGGAGCGATCGCAAGATCGACGTGACGGCATTCCTGCGCAACTACTCGGCGGCACGCTACGGCGTGTGTCCCGACGGCATCGCCCGCTTCTGGGAGGAGATGCGCCGCTCGGCCTATGGCGACTGCACGAACGATGCCCGCTTCCGCTGGCAGCTGCGCCCCTTCTCGCAGCGCACACCCTCGATGAATACCAATGCGCACTACTACGCGGCTATCGAGGCGTTCCTCTCCTGCGCCGATACCCTGCATACGAGCGACCTCTACCGTACCGATGCCCTGCAATATGCCGCCTTATACCTCTGTGCCAAGGCCGACATCCTGCTCTACGCGGCGCATTGGGCCGAACTTTACGGCGACGGCGAAGAGGCTCTCGCCTACGCCGGTCGCCTGCGGCAACTGCTGCTCGATGCCGACCGTTTGCTGGCTTCGCATCCGATCCTGCGCCTTGATCGCTGGTGCGGCAAGGCCGAGCAAGCGGGCTGCGATGCCGAGGAGAAGGCTCGCTTTGTCGGCGAAGCACGCCGATTGATCTCGGTCTGGGGAGGCCCTTCGTTGAGCGACTACTCCGCACGGGTCTGGTCGGGGCTGATTCGCGACTACTACGTGCCGCGATTGGAGCACTACTGCGAACTCAAACGCGACGGAGCGGCATCGGATTTCCGCACGTGGGATGAGGGGTGGTATGCCCAGCGCACTCCCTCTTCGGTCGCGCCGTTTGCCGATCCGCTGGCCGCTGCACGCCGGTTGGTCGCAGCGGCTTCGGACATCACCGAAGAGCTGATCCGCCGCCCGGCAGATGCCGTGGCATTCTGGTCGCCCTACGAACTGGCCAAGGAGCGTTCGACACTCCGTTTCTCGATCAGCTGGCAGCAGTTCGAACGGCTGCGCGGCATCCGCATCACCCCTGTTCGCGGCGAGGACGCGGTGACCGTGAAAGAGATTCGCTGTTCGGCAAATGGCTACACGCGCCTCGAGAAGCAGGTCGACATCACCCTGAATCCCAACGACAAACCCGTCGAGATCCTGCTCGAAAAACTCGATGCACCTGCCCCGTTGTCGAAAATTGTTTCGGTCAGCATCCGCCTCGACCACCCTGCCGCTGCACGTAGTTACGCTGCAATCGAGCTGATTTACTGATCGGTGGCGTCGGGGTGCTGCTCCGTCCACGAGTCAGACGCATTTATTTTATCGAAAAACGATAAAAATTATTTGTTTTTCGTCGAATAAGTGTATCTTTGTCCCGTGGAAGGAGTATCAATAACAATAAAATAAGAATAGTATGAATTTTATTAAAACCTTTTTAGCCGGGCTGCTTGCCTTTTTCGTAGGCTCTTTTCTGGTTGTCTTTTTCTGGATCATGCTGTTGGTCGGGATCGCCGGATCAATGGAAAGCCCGGTTGCCGTCGATTCCGAGTCGATCCTCAAGATCGATCTGTCGGAGGTGATCACCGACGGCCCGTCGACCGATCCGCTGGCCGGTCTGGATATCATGACCCTGCAAACCAAGCAGCAGCTCTCGTTGCTGAAGGTGCTGCGTGCGATCGAAGCGGCGGCCGACGACGAGCGGATCAAGGGCATCTACCTGCGTCCCAACGGCAACGGCGGTATCGCAGGTACGGCGTTGGTCGAGGAGCTGCGTGCCGCGCTCGAGGAGTTCAAGCAGAGCGGCAAATTCATCGTGGCCTACAACGAAACCTATTCGCAGGGAGTCTACTATCTGGCTTCGGTAGCCGATAAGATCTATATGCAGCCCGAAGGGGGCATGGATTGGTCGGGTCTTTCGTTCAACCTCATGTTCTACAAAGGACTGCTCGACAAACTCGATCTGAATGTCGAGGTCTTCCGCCCCACGGCCTGCAAATACAAGAGTGCCGTCGAGCCGTATATCCTCGACAAGATGTCGCCGGCCAACCGCGAGCAGATGCAGGAGCTGGTCAGCTCGCTTTGGGGAACGCTCTCCGGAGAGGTTGCCGCCTCGCGTGGCATCGACTCGGTGCAGATGCAGCAACTCACCGACAACCTGTCGGTTTCGCTGCCCGAAGATGCGGTGAAATACGGTTTTGTCGATAGTCTGATCTACGAAGACCAGATGAAAGAGGTCTTTGCCGAGTTGGGCGTAGAGGCCGATGATAAAGGTAATTACAACTTCGTTTCGCTTGGCGAATACGCTTCGCAGCTGACCCCCGATGCCAAGAAGTTGGGAGCCGATCAGGTGGCTATCGTCTATGCCGACGGCCAGATTGTCGACGGTAATGGTTCGGGCGATCAAATTTTCGGCAACTCGCTGGCTGCCAAGTTGGTCAAGGTACGTGAAAACGAGAAGATCAAGGCGGTGGTGCTGCGTGTCAACTCCCCCGGCGGCAGTGCGCTGGCATCGGATGTCATTTGGCGCGAGGTGCAGCTGCTTCGGGCCGAGAAACCGGTGGTTGTCTCCATGGGTTCTTATGCGGCCAGCGGTGGTTACTACATCTCTTGCCCGGCCGATGTGATTGTGGCCAACAAGATGACCCTCACCGGTTCGATCGGTGTCTTCGGCATGTACCTCAACACGATCGACGGTCTGAAAAACAAGCTGGGCATCACCCTCGATGCGGTCAAGAGTAACACCTCGGCCGGAATGGGTGCAACCACGCCGCTGACTGCCGCCGAGCGTGCCTCGGTGATGCGCGGAGTCGACAAGGTCTACACGACCTTCACCTCCTACGTTGCCGAAGGTCGCAACCTGCCGATCGAGAAGGTGTTGGATCTGGCCGGAGGTCGGGTTTGGTCGGGCGAGGATGCCCTCGGCATCGGCCTGATCGATACCTATGGCGGTCTAAAAACAGCCATTGCTCTGGCGGCCGACAAGGCCGAACTGGGCGAGGAGTTCCGCGTGGTCGAGCAGACTGAAACGCCTACCGGCTTGGCTGCAATCCTCTCTTCGCTGAATATGAATATCCGCAGTGCCTTTACCCGCAGCGATTTGGGTCTGATGTTCAAGGAGTACAATGCCGTCCGCGAGGCCACCCGCCAGCAGGGCATCATCATGTACTACCCCTATAAGCTCGACATCGAGTAGTCGTCGAGTAGTCGCATACAACATACCCGCCGGATTTCGATATTCGGCGGGTATGTTGTGTGTTGGGGCTGCCCTAAGGTCGCGCTTGTGTGCACGATCCTCGAGCTCTGTTCCGGGGACGCTGTGATTTGTTCTCGATCCTCGAACTTGTCGAGAGGTCGCAATGTTTGGTGTTTCTCGATCCTCGAGCTCCGTCGAGAGGTCGCAAGGGGGTGCAAAGATTGTTGGCTGATGTGTTTTCGGCTTGCGTAGCAAGTCGGCAGTCCGCAGCTCTGCCCTGCGGAGGACTGCAATTCGCGTTGGCTCATTAGCAGCCCCCGCGAGCTGCTGACTGAAAAGGGGGTTGCGTGATAATAGTTTGCGACCTCTCGACAGGCTCGAGGATCGAATGTGCTATTTCGGCAACGCAAATATTTGCAACGGATTCTGTTTTCGATCCTCGAGCTTGTCGAGAGGTCGTAAGGGGGTGGCACGAGATTCTGTTCTCGATCCTCGAGCTTGTCGAGAGGTCGCAAAAAGAAGGTCGCAAATGAATCGCAACGAGAAATGCGGCGCAACGTAGATTAAAAGGGATATCCCCTCCCCTGCTCTTCGGGGTTGCGTGCGGCGATTTAGGCGCGGCGTTTTTTCATGCGCTCCAGCTGCTCGAGCAGATGCCGCTGAAACTCTTCGCGGCGGTGCTTGAGGTTGGCCTGCCAGCCCAGCCAGCGCGTATAACGCAGTCGTTTTTCGGGATAGATGTCGCGGATCGTGACCAGAATTCCGGTCTCCTCTACGCCGCCGAAATCGGGATTTAGCACCGTGTCGAAGACCTTCATCGAGGGCGACAGATTCATGTAGGCGTTGATCAGCGGCGGAATATTCTCGTCCAACTCGCGGATTTTCTGGATCAGAATCCGGTAGTTATCCATGTAGGTGACTCCGGTGAAGAGCTGTTCGTAGTAGGGATCTTCGAGGTCGAGTTTCAGCGGATGAATCCCCTCGACCAGATGTTCGTTGTCGAGGAAATAGCGGCGCAGAAACCAGATCAACGCATTGCGTGCCACCGACTTGTAGGAGGTGTACATGGTCACCTTGCCGAAAAGATATTTCGCCTTGGGGTTGAGCACGATCAGTGCGCCGAGTCCGTCCCAGAGGTTGTCCAGCGCATAGATGCTTTTGACGTTCGCGCGCGCCTGATAGGCGGGTTGCACGAACGAACGTCCCAGCTCGATGGTTTGGGGCAGGTATTTGCGGCGAAAGCGGTCGCTGAATCGGAAGTAATGTTCGGTGGAGAGGTGCGGCGGATTCTCGGAGGTGCATACGATGAAGCGGTAGCCGCCGACAATCTGCTGCATCGCCGGATCCCAGACGATCAGCTGGTGGTAGCCGTCTCCGGCCAGATCTTCGGCGTCGATGTCCAGCTCCTGTCCCGTGCCGCCACCCGCTCCACGGAAAGCCGCTTCGCGCAGCCGTCCGATTTCGCGCATCAGTGCCGGACATGCCGCCGCAGCGAAGACGTAAATTTCGTTTGAAGCCTTGTTTGTGTTGCGCACCTTGCGCTCCGGGGTTAGTTCGGCGAGCAGCAACTCGCGGTCAACAGGCGGTATAATTGGAGTCATTGTTTTTCCTGAATTTCTTGCGTAGCAACGGCAAAAGTACCAAAATTAGTGCTATTTGTCCCCTTTCGAGAGCCGTTTTTCCAAAAAATAGGTCTTTTTACGTACCTCTTCGGCCTGCTCGCGGAGCGATCCGATGTGTTGTAGGTCGGAAATCGAGATCGGATCACCCACGACAATTCGGAAATGTTTGCCTTTCTGCGAGAACATTTCGTCGGGCAGCCACAACATCTCGAGGTTGGCTTTGATACCTATGGCTTTGCGGATGCGGTCGACCCCGTAGAAGAAGTTCGAGAGCCGCCCCTCGACAAACACCGGCACGATCTGCCGCTGCGAGGCGTATGCCTTTTTCAGGAAGCTGATCTTCCACTCCAGATCGGTCACCCGGCCGTTGATGCGGCGCGAGCACAGCCCTGCGGGAAAGGTCAGTATCGGGCGGTCGCCGAAGAACTCTTCGTCGAACTTGCGGGCATATTCCGCATTTTGCGAGCCGTGTTTGTTGACCGGAATCCACAGCGGACGCAGGGGTTCGAGGTGCATCAGCAGGTCGTTGACCACCACGCGTGCATCACCGAAGTAGTCGACCAGCTTGTCGGCCAGCATCATGCCGTCCATGCCGCCGAACGGATGGTTGGCCACGAAGAGGTAGCGTTTCGACGGGTCGAGTTTCTCGAGCCCTTGGATCGAGTAGCCGATCTGCCACTCGCGGAAGCAGGCGCGAATAAACTCCTGCGGCGAGAGCGACCAATAGTGTGCGAGGATGTAGTTGATGTCCGCTTCGCGGATCGTCCGGCGCAACCAGTTGATTGCAAAACGAGGCGTCCAACGGGCTATTTTGGGGGCTTTCTCCGTGAGAATCGCACCAATATCTATTTGAGGCATGAATTACGCAAAAATTATTATCGGCAAATATAAGTATTCTTTTTCGAAAAATCCCTAACTTTACACCCAAACAGACCTTTGCAAACAACAATTATGTCCACCTATCATACACCCGTACTGCTTGAAGAGTCGGTCGGATTGCTTCAGATCGAGCCGTCGGGCCTCTATGCCGACCTGACATTCGGGGGCGGCGGCCACTCGCGCCGCATCCTCGAGACACTCGGTGACAACGGTCGCCTCTATGGCTTTGACCAAGACAGCGACACCCGCCAAAACTGCCCCGACGACCCGCGATTTCACTATGTGGAGAGCAATTTCCGCTTTCTGCGCGGTGCGTTGCGCCTGCGCGGCGTGACGCAGGTCGACGGCATTCTGGCCGATCTGGGCGTTTCGTCCCACCACTTCGATGCCGTCGAACGCGGATTCTCGTTTCGTGGTGATGCGCCGCTCGATATGCGCATGAATCGCCGCGGACACCTCACGGCGGCCGATGTGGTCAACAACTATTCGGTCGAGGAGCTGACTCGCATTCTGGGCGACTGGGGCGAGGTGGAGACTCCGTGGAAGGTGGCCGGTTGCTTGGTACGCGCACGCGCGCTCCAGCCGATCACCACCACCGCCGAGCTGGTCGAGGCCGTGAAGCCCTGCACTCCCAAAAAGGACGAGTCGAAATTCCTGACCAAACTTTTTCAGGCACTGCGCATCGAGGTCAACGGTGAAATGGAGGCGTTGAAGATGGCCTTGGAACAGAGCCTGCGGGTGTTGAAGCCCGGCGGACGGTTGGTGGTCATCGCCTACCACTCGCTCGAAGATCGGCTGGTGAAGAACTTCATGCGGAGCGGCAACTTCTCGGGCAAGGTCGAGAAGGACTTCTTCGGGCGGCCGCAAGTGCCCTTCGAACTGGTTACGCGTAAGGCAGTGACCCCCTCGGCCGAGGAGTTGGAACGCAATCCGCGGTCGCGGTCGGCCAAGTTACGTGCTGCGATCAAACTCCCCGAGTCCGAATCTTAAATACCTGATCTGCCATGTACTCCGACCACGAATTCGATCCCATAACCCCCGAAGAGCAGGCTCGCCGCGAACAGGACGAGGAGTTTGCCCGTCGGGTGCGGCGTGAGGTGCTGCGTGTCAGAAGCGGGGCGGCCGATGAGGATATTCGTGCCGACGAGCAGCGCGAAGTCGAAGCCCGCGAGCAGGAGGAGGAGCATGAGGCGCGCGAAAAGCGTCGCAAGGCCAGCACCTTCTGGCAGCTCTTCTCGGGAACGATTCTCGTGCGCGAAGGCGTGTCGAAATACTACCCCTACATGCTCTGCATCGCAGGCATGTTTTTCTTGAGCATCGCGGTGATGTTCTGGTCGTTGCACCTCGACATGCGCTATTCGCGGCTGGAGAACGAGGTGCAGAAACTGCGCGAACGCTCGATCCGCTTGCAGGAGCAACGCTACCGCCGCACGACCCATTCGGCTATCGTCGCCGAGTTGCAGCGTCGCGGCATCGAACTCTATGATCCGCTTGCACCGGGCGAAATCATCGAAAATTAGGTCATGAAACAGGAGCGTTCGAAGATTAAAAGCGACATTCTGCTGCGGGTGAGGTTGCTCTACATGCTCTTCATTCTGGCCGGAGGCATCGTGCTTGTCCGGCTGGTCTGGGTGCAGCTCTTCAGCAGCGAGGTGGAGTACAATGCCAACCGGCTGGCCAGTCGCATCTTCTCCGAGGAGGAGATCCCGGCACAGCGCGGCAGCATTCTTTCGCGTCGCGGTGAGCCGCTTGCCACCTCGATCTTTCGCTATCAGGTCGCCTTCGACTTCGCCTCCCCGGGACTCGACTCCTTGAAAACCTTCCGCGAGCAGAGCGACTCACTTGCCAAGCTGCTTGCCCGTTTCTTCGGCGACAAGAGTGCTGCGGAGTATGCGCGCCGTTTCCGCGAGGAGCATGCGCGCCGCTACCGCCTTGTCCGGCCGCGCGACACAACCTACCTGCGTTCGGAGGGACGCATCGCCCGCTTCTTCGATCGCATGCGTGGCGAGGAGTATATCCGCCGCCGAATCTACGACACGCTGCGCGACCATACGCCCATTCAGATTCTGCCGCGTGAAGTCGACTTCGCCGAGTGGGAGGAGCTGCGGCGTTATCCGCTGCTCAACTGGAATATGGGCATGGTCTACAAGCTCATCAAACGCGACGAGAGAATCTACCCGCAGGACAAACTTGCCCGACGGACAATCGGTCTGCTGGGCGATCAGGGCAAATACGGCATCGAGGAGGCTTATCGTGAGGAGTTGGCCGGGCAGCACGGCAAGGCCATGCGCCAGCGAATCGCCCGCGGTTTTTACGGTCGTGTTGCCGGCAGCTCGCACCAAGAGCCGATCGACGGATTGGATGTGGTCACCACGCTCGACCTCGACTTGCAGGATGTGGCCGACAAGGCTCTGCGCCGTCAACTCGAAACCCAAAATGCCCTGTGGGGTACGACGATCGTCATGGAGAGCCGCACGGGTGAAATTCTGGCCTTGGCCAACCTCGGCCGCAATGCCGACGGCAGCTTCTCCGAGCGCGAGAACTATGCCTTGAGCCGCACCATGGAGCCCGGCTCGACCTTCAAACTGGCGACGATGCTCACCCTGCTCGACGAGGCGCGCATGCCCACCTCGACAACCTACGATACGAATAACGGCGATCCGGTGACCGTCGGACAGGCGACCAACATCCGCGATTCGCACCGCGGCGATCGCGTCATCGACTTCCGCCGCGCGGTCTCCTCGTCGTCGAACGTCTACTTTGCGCGTGCGATCTGGGATTACTATGGAGCCACAGGCAAGAAGCAGCGATACAGCGACTTCCTGCATCGGGAATTGCATCTGGGCGAAACCGTCGGGCTGGAACGCTTCGGCGAACGTGCCCCCTCGATCACCACCGACTGGAAAGTCCCCGACCCGGGTGTCATGCTGGTGAAAATGAGCTACGGATACCGAATTAAATTAGCTCCGATCCAGATGATTACATTCTACAACGCCATCGCCAACGGCGGCCGGATGATCTCGCCGATCCTCGTGCGCGAACTTCGTTGCGGCGAGCAGGTCGAGGAGCGTTTCGAGAGCCGCACGATCGCCTCGTCGATCTGCTCACGCTCGGCACTGCACGAGGTGCAACGCTGCTTGCAGGCGGTTTGTACCGAGGGCACGGCTCGTGCCTATTTCGGCGATACGACGCGGCTGCGTGTGGCGGCGAAGACGGGCACGGCGCAGGTTACCTCGGGGGCGAATGGCCACTACCTCGGCTCGATGATCGCCTTTTTTCCGGCCGATGATCCCCGCTATACTGTGCTGACGACGATCGAAACCCAGATGCAGCCCGGCAAAGCCTACTACGGCGGGCCGCTGGCCGGGCCGGTGGTCAAACGCATGGTCGACTACATCTACAACCGCAACCACGATTGGTATGGCCGCATTGAGCCGCGCGGCAAACGCTGCTATCCGCAGCAGGTCAAGGGGGGTAACATCGCCCAGATCCGCCGCATAGCCGATAAATTCTCGCCCCGCACCTCGTTCGAAGACCGCAATGGCTGGGGGCGCGCCTCGGTCGATTCGTTGGCTAACGTCTCGATCACCACGCTTCCCGGCGATCTCGGCAAGATGCCCAACGTGCGCGGCATGGGGTTGAAGGATGCGCTGTTTCTGCTCGAAAGCCGTGGCCTGCGGGTGCACTTTTCGGGTCGGGGCGCAGTTGTTGAACAAAGCATTGCCGCCGGAACGCGCATTGTGCCCGGGATGGCGGTGGCAATTACGATGAGATAAAAAATGAAGAAATTAGCTGAACTTTTAGAGGGAACTCCCGTTGCGGCGATCCACGGCTCTGTCGAGCGAGAGATTGCGGCGTTGACCTTTGATTCGCGCACGGTTCGTCCGGGCGACTGCTTCTTTGCGGTCGTCGGCACGCAGTGCGACGGTCACGACTTCATCGCCGCGGCGGTGGCACAGGGTGCTGTGGCGGTTGTCTGCGAACGGATGCCGCTTGTGGCAACCGACCGGACGACCTATGTCGTTGTGCCCGATGCTGCCGGTGCGCTGGCCGATCTGGCCGCGGCGTTCTACGACCACCCGAGCCGCGAGCTGAAGTTGGTCGGCATCACCGGAACGAACGGCAAGACGACCACCGTGACGCTGCTCTACGATCTGGTGCGCGCACTCGGCTACCACGCCGGATTGATCTCGACCGTGGTTTACAAAGTCGGGGAACGCGTCGTCGAATCGACCCATACGACCCCCGATCCGATACGGCTCAACGCGATGTTGCGCGAAATGGCCGATGAGGGGTGCGAATACTGCTTCATGGAGTGCTCCTCGCATGCCATTGTCCAAGAGCGCACGCGCGGACTCCACTTCGCCGGTGGACTTTTCTCGAATATCACCCACGACCATTTGGACTACCACAAGACCTTTGCCGAGTATATCAAGGCGAAGAAACGGTTCTTCGACGGGCTGGAGAAGGGGGCTTTTGCGCTGACAAATATTGACGACCGCAACGGCAGCGTCATGGTGCAGAATACGGCCGCCGAGGTGCACACCTATTCGTTGCAGTCGATGGCCGATTTCCGTTGTAAGATTCTCGAGATGCAGCTGGACGGCATGTTGCTGCGCCTTGATTCGCAGGAACTGTGGGTCGGATTGCTGGGGCGGTTCAATGCCTACAACCTGCTGGCGGTCTATGCCACGGCGGTGTTGCTGGGGCTTGATCGGGGCGAGGTGCTGCGGGTGCTCAGCTCGCTGCACGCCGTGAGCGGCCGCTTCGAGAAGGTGCGCGCGGCGAACGGCACGACGGCGATCGTCGACTACGCCCATACGCCCGATGCCCTCGAGAATGTGATCCAGACGATCGAGGAGATCCGCAAACCCGAACAACAGCTACTTGTCGTCTGCGGCTGCGGAGGCAATCGCGACAAGACCAAACGTCCCGAAATGGCGGCCATTGCGGTGAAATATGCCACCACGGCGATCTTCACCTCGGACAATCCGCGGCACGAATCCCCGGAGTCGATTCTCGACGACATGGTTGCCGGACTTGATCCCGCGGCGCGTTACCTGCGCATCACCGACCGCGCCGAGGCCATTCGCACAGCCGTGATGCTCTCACATCCGGGCGACATTTTGCTTTTGGCCGGCAAAGGCCACGAAACCTACCAGATCGTCGGTGACGAAAAGCACCACTTCGACGACCGCGAGCAGGTTCGGAAGGCATTCGATACGCTGATAAAATAAGTTTCATCTTTTACCCTATTCATCAATATGTTATATCATCTTTTTCGTTATCTCGACCAAGCCTACAACCTGCCCGGATCGGGTATGTTTCAATACATTTCGTTCCGCGCGGCGGCGGCTATCATCCTTTCGCTGCTGATCGTTATTATCTTCGGACGCACGATCATCGACTTCCTGCGCCGCAAGCAGATCGGTGAGGATATCCGCGATCTGGGGCTGAACGGCCAGCTGCAAAAACGGGGCACTCCGACCATGGGCGGGGTGATTATTCTGCTGGCGATCCTCGTGCCGATCCTGCTCTTCGGCAAGCTCGACAACATCTACGTGCAGCTGATGATCGTCTCGACCGTCTGGCTGGGATTCATCGGCGGCCTCGACGACTACATCAAAGTCTTTCGGCACAAGAAAGAGGGGCTGAAGGGGCGTTTTAAGATCGTCGGACAGGTCGGGTTGGGTATCATCGTCGGCACGGCGATGTGGCTTTCGCCCGAGATCGTCGTGCGCGAGAAGGTGACGCAGCCCGTCGAAACGATCTACATGAACGAAGACGGCTCGGTGATCGAGAGTGTGCAGCAGCGCGTGTTGCTCAGCTCCGAGACCACGAAAAACGTCAAGACGACCATTCCGTTCATCAAGAACAACGAGTTCAACTACGCTTGGCTGACTGGTGGCAACCAGACGGCTACGTGGCTGCTCTACATCCTTGTGGCGATCTTTGTGGTCACGGCCGTCTCGAACGGGGCGAACCTCACGGATGGGCTGGACGGACTGGCTACGGGGGTCTCGGTTCCGATCGTCGCGGTGTTGGGGGTGTTGGCCTACCTGTCGGGACACATCGTCTATGCCGATTACCTCAACATCATGTACATCCCCAACAGCGGCGAGTTGGTGGTCTTTGCCGCGGCTATGGTCGGGGCGTTGGTCGGATTCCTGTGGTATAACTCCTTCCCGGCGCAAATCTTCATGGGTGACACCGGCTCGCTGGCCATTGGCGGCATCATGGGGGTCTTTGCCCTCTGCATCCGCAAGGAGCTGCTGCTGCCGCTCTTGTGCGGGATCTTCCTCGTCGAGAGCTTCTCGGTGATGATGCAGGTCGGCTACTTCAAATATACCAAACACAAATACGGGGAGGGACGGCGCATCCTGCTCATGTCGCCGATCCACCACCACTACCAGAAGAAGGGCATCTTCGAAACGAAGATCGTCACCCGGTTCTGGATCATCTCGCTGCTGTTGGCGGCCATTACGTTGGTTACATTAAAGATTCGATAAACGATGAAAAAAATTGTGGTATTGGGCGGAGGAATCAGCGGCTACGGCTCGGCAATCCTCGCCAAGAAAGAGGGATTCGAGGTCTTTTTGTCCGACCGCGGAACGATCGCCCCGGCCTACAAAGCCAAGCTCGACGAGTGGGAAGTGCCCTACGAAGAGGGTCGGCACACCGAGGAGCGCATCCTTGCCGCCTCGGAGGTGGTCAAGTCGCCCGGCATTCCCGATATAGCCCCCATGGTGCAGCAGATTCGCGCCGCCGGCATCCCGGTGATCTCCGAAATGGAGTTCGCCGGTCGCTATCTGGGAAAGGCCAAGTGCATCTGTGTCACCGGCTCGAACGGCAAGACCACCACTACGTCGATCATCTATCGGATTCTCTGCGATGCCGGACTGAAGGTGGCCCTCGGCGGCAACATCGGCGAGAGCTTTGCCTACTCGGTCGCCACGGGCGATTACGATTGGTATGTGCTCGAGTTAAGCTCCTTCCAGCTCGACGGCATGTACAAATTCCGCGCTCATATCGGGGTGTTGATGAACATCACCCCCGACCACCTCGACCGCTATGGCTACTGTTTCCAGAACTACATCGACTCGAAAATGAGGATCACGCAGAACCAGAATTCGCGCGACTTCTTCATCTTCTCGGGCGACGACGAGGTGATCTGGGAGCAGCTGCCGAAGTACGACTTCCGCATGAAGCAACTCCCCTTCGCGGCAAAAACGGCCGTGGCGAGCGGTGCGGGCGATGCGTTCCTTTGCGACGGTTGCTTCACGGCGGCAGTTGGCAAGCGTGCCGTGGAGATCGACACCACGAAGTTGCAAATCAAAGGGTTGCATAACTCCTATAACGCGATGGCTGCGGCACTGGCTGCATTGGCCGCCGGGGTCGATCCCGACGTGATTCGCCGCACGCTCTATGCCTTTGCGCCGGTTGAACACCGTCTCGAACCCGTCAAGGAGGCTGGCCGGGTGCTGTGGATCAACGACTCGAAGGCAACGAATGTCGATTCGGTATTCTACGCGCTGGAGAGCATGACGCGGCCGGTTGTCTGGATCGCCGGAGGAACGGACAAGGGCAACGACTATGCGCCGTTGAAGGCATTTGCCCGCGACAAAATCCATACGTTGGTCTGCTTGGGTGTCGACAACGCCAAGCTGATCCGCGAGTTCACGGGGGTGATCCCCGAGGTGATCTCTACGGCGTCGCTCGATGCCGCCCTGTCGGCAGCCAAAGCGTCGGCCAAGGCCGGAGATGTTGTGCTGCTCTCCCCGGCGTGCGCCAGCTTCGACCTCTTCAAGAACTACGAACAACGCGGCGAGCTCTTCAAAGCGTGGGTGAACGAAAACGCATAGTGCAATGAGAGCCGACGAGCCGAACTACGAACCGCAGGACGAAACCGCTGCTGCCGACGCGACCGTGGCTACCCCACCGAAAGCCCGCCTGCTGGCCGGTGACCGGGTGCTGTGGATCATCATCGCCGTGCTGGCGGTGATCTCGGTGCTGGTGGTCTACTCCTCGACGGCTAAAATGGCCTACGATGCCCATGCCGCACGCTCGACAGCTCATTTTCTGCGGCAGCAGGTGATGATCCTCATCGTCAGCCTGTTCGTTATGCTCACCGTGCACCACATCAACAGCCGCATCTACAACTTCTTCGCCCGGCCGGTCTACCTGCTCTCGATTCTGGCCACGATTGCGGTCTACTTCATCGGCGCAACGACCAACGGCGCGGCGCGCTGGATTCCGCTCGGCCCGTTCCAGTTTCAGCCCTCCGAGGCGTTGAAGGTGGCGACGGTGCTCTTTCTGGCACAGCAGCTGGCTGGTCGCCAGTCGAAGATCGAAACCTTGCGCATCGTCCCCTCGTGGCGTTTCTGGACGTGGCGATCCTCGCCCGAGCAGCGGCGGATCTGGCGCGAAGGGACGTGGCCGATCCTCATGCCCGTCTTTGTGGCGTGCGTGGTGATCTTCCCGGCGCATACCTCATCGGCGGTGCTGGTCTTCCTTGCCTCGTGGGTGATGATGCTCATCGGGCGCGTGCGCTTCGGTGAGTTGATGAAGCTCGTCGGGTGGGCGGTGGCTGGGATCGTGCTGATTATGACCCTCAACCTCGGTCGTAGCGAGACGGCCGAGGGGCGTGTGTCGACGTGGATTCACCTCTGGACGAATTCGCAGATCGACAAGCCGATCGAACACCTCACCGATACCGAACGTTCGATGATCGCGATCTACAACGGCGGCATCTTGGGCGAAGGTGCAGGCCAGAGTGCCATGCGCGTGGAGATGATCCACCCCGAAAGCGACTACGCCTACGCCTTCTTCGTCGAAGAGTACGGCTTGCTGCTCTCGATCATATTGCTGATGCTCTACCTCTGGATCTTTTTCCGCGCGATCGAAATATTCCGTCGCTGCGGCACGGCCTTCCCGGGGCTTCTGGTGCTGGGACTGGCACTGCTGATTACCTGTCAGGCACTGCTGCATATCATGGTGACGGTCAACCTAATACCCGAAACGGGGCAGACCCTGCCGCTCATCTCGCGCGGTGGCTCGTCGGTGGTCTTCACGGCCATTGCGCTGGGGATGATCCTGAGCGTCAGCCGTCAGAACGACGAGCAGTCGCACGATGCCCCGAAAAACGAAACAATCTACGAAAAATAACCGCTATGACTACCGATGTTCGACTCGACAAATACCTCTGGGCGGTGCGGATTTTCAAAACCCGCAGCGATGCCGCCGAGGCGATCCGTACCAACAAAGTGACCGTGAACGGTTCGTTTGCCAAACCCTCGCGCGATGCCAAAATCGGCGATATTGTGGCCGTGCGCCGCATGCCGGTGACCTACTCTTTCAAGATCCTCGACTTGGTGTCGAGCCGCCAGCCGGCCAAGAATGTCGCCGAATACTGCCTCAACGTCACTCCGCAGGAGGAGCTGGACAAACTCAACATCCCGCGCGAAACGATCTTCGTCAGCCGCGACCGCGGAACGGGACGCCCGACCAAAAAGGAGCGTCGCGATCTGGATTCGCTCATGGAAGAGATCTATCTCGACGAAGAGTAACCGGCTCAGCCCTACCTCGATCGCTTGTGAAGACAGCCTGCCTGACCTCTCGCTTCGACCGCATGCCGATGCTCAAGCTCCTCGTGCCGTTTGCCGCCGGAATTGCCGGAGCGGCATACGGTGAGCTGCCCTTGTGGTTTCTCGCAGGGGCTTTTGTCGGTTCGGGTGTGGCGGCGATGTGGCTGCGCTCGTCGGCATGGACTCTGCTGTTGCTGCTGATTGCCGGATTCGGCGTAGCGCAACTGCGTGCGCCGCAGGCAACCGTGCCGCGCAACGTGACGACGGCCTACCGCTTGATGGTCGAGGATTTTCCGGCCGATCGCGACGGTTATCAAACCGTCGAAGCCTCGGTTGGGGCGTGGCGCGATCCGTCGAGTGGTCGTTGGTGCGCTTCGGATGCGCGAATCCGACTCTATTGCGACTTGCTGACGAGGCTCTATCCCGGTGAGCAGCTGCTCTGTCGCGGTACGGTGCGCCCGTTTCGGGGAGGGCAGGCGAGCTACCGTAGGCTGATGCAGCGGCGTGGCTTTGCCGGAACGCTTTGGCTGTCGGAGCGTGCGGTACTCCAGCGGCTGCCCGGTCGGGCACAGACGCTTCACGAGGTGGCCACGGCGCGGTTGCGGCGGCTGCCGTTGTCCGAAGATGTCGGGGCGGTGGTGCGTGCTATGGCGGTCGGTGACCGGAGTGGCATCACAAGCGACCTGCGAGGGGTCTACGCGCGCAGCGGACTGACCCATCTGCTGGCTGTGTCGGGTCTGCATACGGGAATCGTCTTTGTGCTGGCGAACCTGCTGCTGTGGTGGTTGCCGCTGCTGCGGCGCGGACACCTGTTGCGCAATCTGGTGGTTACGGGGGTGATCTGGGGCTATGTCGCCGTTGCCGGATTTCCGCCGAGTGCCGTGCGTGCGGCCGTGATGTGCACCCTCTTGCAGGCCGCATTGGCCTCCACCTCGGAGTATGTCGGGCTGAATGCCCTTGCTGCCGCCGCTGTCGGGATGTTGCTCTGGAATCCCAACTGGATCGGCGACATCAGTTTTCAACTTTCGTTTGTCGCCGTGGCGGCGATCCTTGCGTGGGGCGTGCCGCTTTGCCGTCTGCTGCGTACCCGATACCGGGCTGCAAACTGGATTCTCGACGCCTACGCAATCGCTCTGGTGGCGACGGTAGCCACCGCTCCGCTTGTGTCGCATACGTTCGGCATCACCTCGCTGACCGGACTGCTTGTCAGCCCGGTTGCCGTGACACTCGCCGGAGGAGTCGTGCTGGGTGGTGCGGTGTGGGTCGTTGCACCCATTGGCCTGCTCTCACCGCTCTTTGCCGCAATTACGGGAGCATCGGCCGCGGGCATCACCTCGCTGGCGCGGTTTGTTCCGATGCTGCCGGGCGGATCGGTGGAGTATCTGCTCGGAGGGGGTGCGACGGTGGGTTGCTATCTGGTTTTTGTGGCGATAACGCTGCTGCTCTGGTGTCGCGAGCCGAAAAAAAACGTACATTTGTCCCGATGATTACCACCGAAGAGTATACGACGCTGCTCACCGACGAGGTGCAGCGCGCCATTGCCGACAACCGCCACCGCGATCCGCTCGAGGTGGCACTCGATGCGTCGGTGCCGCAGGCGCGGCTGGTGGCTACCCAACTCAAATATCTGGCACGTGCGGCCGAAAAACTCCCCTCCTATGCCGCTGCGCAGTGTATTCTGCCGCCGCTGGCCTTCGAGCAGGCGTCGAGCGAGGCGTGTGCCGCGCACAAGACGCTGGGCGGGGACTCGGTGTTGGATCTCACCTGCGGATTGGGTGTTGACAGCCTGTTTCTGAGCCGTCGCTTTCGCCGCGTGGTCGCCTTGGAGCGCAACGAGGTGCTGGCGCGGATCGCAGCCGAGAATTTCCGACGGCTCGGGGCGCACCACATCGAGGTGGTTTGTGCCGATGCCGAAACCTACCTGCGCCGTCCCGGTTTGCATTTCGATTGGATCTATGCCGATCCCGATCGCCGGTCGGTCAGCGGCCGTAAATTGGTGCGGCTGGAGGAGTGTTCGCCCGATTTGCGGGCACTCGCTCCGCTGTTGGAGGTCGCGAGCAACCGGCTCTGCATCAAGAATTCACCGCTCTTCGATGTCGGCGAAGCGTTGCGGCTCTTTCCCGATAGCCGGGTCGAGGTCGTCTCGCTCGGCGACGAGTGCAAGGAGGTGTTGATCTACGCCGACCATACCGGGCCGCAGATCACCGCCACGGCTCTGCGACGCGGCAGTTTCTCGGCTGCTCCCGACACCGAAACGCCCCTGCCGGAGTCTTTCGAGGCGGCACGTTACCGTTGGTTGGTGATCCCCGATGTGGCGTTGCAGAAGGCTCGCTTGGCCCGGTTGCACCTTGCCGGGAAGGCCGACATCTGGAGCGAAAACGGCTTCGGTTTTGCGGTGGAGCGGCCGCAGGAGGTGATCGGCCGCGTGTTGGAGATCAGCCAGATCGAGCCATACGACCCGAAGCGGTTGAAGCGCACGCTGAAAGGGGCTGGAGCGCAACTCCTCAAACGCGATTTCCCGTTGGGAGTTGAGGAGCTATACCGCCGGCTGGGGCTGCATGCAGGCGATCAGGTGCGGATGGCCTGTACGAAAATCGGGAACGATTTTTGGGCGATTCGCTTGGTTTGATTATATTTGTAGTTTAATCCGAAGGTTATGAAAATCAACGAAATACTTACCTACTTCACCGATACGATCTTCAATCGTGATCTCAACGAGTGGCATAATCCCATCGTAAGGTGGCTGGTACGTCAATACCAACTGCTTTTCTATACGGCGCGCGGGCTGCTCGAACACGGTACGATCGTTCGCAGCGCGGCGTTGACGTTCTATACGCTGATGTCGATGGTTCCGATCATCGCGGTGGTCTTTGCCGTGGTCAAGGGCTTCGGATTGGCCGACGGGCTTATCGAGAATTTTTACGGGTTGTTTCCGCAGAATCCCGAATTGGTAGATTGGATCGTCAACTTTGCCGAGAATGCGTTGCTGCGGACGCAAGGTGGCGTGGTGGCTGCCGTGGCGTTGGTCATGCTCTTTTGGGCGGTGATTCGGGTCTTTGGCTCGATAGAGAGTGCCTTCAACAACATCTGGGAGGTCAAGGTCGCCCGCAGCATTGCCCGCCAATGGACGGATTACGTCTCGGTGGTGATGATTGTGCCGATCCTGTGGATCGTCGCCAATACGGTCGGCAACTACATCGAACAGCTGATCGGCTTCGACGGCAGCTGGTATTTCGTTCTCCTCTCGCATCTGGCTTCGATGATCGTTATCTGGATCATGTTCACGTTCCTCTACATGGTGATCCCCAATGCCAAGGTGCGCTTCGGAAGTGCTCTGATGGCCGGCATCGTTGCCGGAACGTGTTTCCTGTTTTTCCAATGGGGCTACGTCTACGTCCAACGCTGGATGACCTCCTACAATGCCATCTACGGTAGCTTCGCAGCCTTGCCGCTGCTGCTCATCTGGATGCAGACCTCGTGGGAGATCCTCCTCTTCGGCGGCGAGTTATCGTTTGCCTACCAGAATATTGCGCGCTTCGGCGAGGAGCGCGAATCGTTGCATATCAGTTACGACCAGCGTCGCAAGGTGATGCTGGCGGTGATGCTCACCGTCGTGCGTCGCTTTCGTGATGTCGGTGGGGCAATGCCCGCCGAGCAGATCCGTGAGCAGCTCGATCTGCCGACCCGCATCATCAACGACGTGCTCTTCCAGCTGGTGCAGGCCGGTCAGTTGATTGCCGTGCACCACGAGGAGAACGAACGCGAAATAGGCTATGCTCCGGCGCACGACATCGCGACGATGACCGTCTACGGCGTGCTCGACCGCGTGGAGAGTACGGCGCAGACCGCCTTCAACTTCTCGGGAAATCGCGCCTTGGCGCGTGTCGATCGCGAAATGGAGGCACTCAAGGAGGTGGCACGCCAGTCGCGCGACAACATCAAACTCATCGACCTGCTATGAGGCGCGTCGTAGTCATCGGCAGCGGGAATCTGGCCGAGGCACTCTGCTGCGCCATTGCCCGGAGCGAACTGGAACTGGTGCAGCTCTTCGGTCGCAATGCTCGGCGGGTTGCCGAGGTTGCCCGTCTGGCCGCCACGGTCGGGGAGACCGATCCGCAACGGTTGGCGGCGGCCGATATCTACCTGCTTGCCGTCAGCGACCGCGCCGTCGGTGAGGTGGCCGAAGCCCTGCCGATTCCCGTCGGGGCGGCGGTGGCGCATACGGCCGGAAGTGTCGATCTGGAGGTGCTGCCGTCGCGGTTTGCACGTCGGGCGGTCTTCTACCCCATGCAGACCTTCACCAAGGGGCGCGCCGTCGATTTTACGCAGATTCCGATCTTCCTCGAAGCCTCTACGCCCGAGCTTTACCTCGAGCTGGAGCACTTTGCCCGATGCCTTTCGCGGACGGTCATTCCGGCCGACTCGGCGCGGCGAGCCAAAATACATCTGGCGGCGGTCTTTGCCTGCAACTTCGCCAACCACATGTATGTCGTCGGCGAGCAGATTGCCCGCACGGCGGGGCTGGATTTCGATGTGCTGAAGCCGCTGGTGGCCGAAACGGCTGCTAAAGCCTGCGATGCGTCCACCCCTGTGGCGGTGCAGACCGGCCCTGCGGCGCGTCACGACCTTGCCACGCAGCAACGACACCTCGAACTGTTGCGCGGCGAGGAGCAAAAAGAAACTATCTATTCAACTATAAGTCAAAGTATATGGGAAACTTCAAAGAAGATATAGCGCGTTGTGAAGCCTTCGTCTTCGATGTCGATGGTGTGATGACCGACGGAGGAATCATCCCCACCGCCGAGGGCGATTTCATTCGCCGCTACAACGCCAAAGACGGCTATGCACTGGCCTACGCCGTGAAAATGGGCTACAAGGTCTGCATCATCACCGGTGGGCGCGGCCGGACACTCGAAAACCGCCTGCGGATGCTCGGCATCACGCGCTTTTACACCGACTGCATGGATAAAATTGCCGCCCTGCACGAATATTTCGAACAGGAGGGTATCGACCCTGCGTGTGCGATCTACATGGGCGACGACATCCCCGATCTGGAGTGCATGCGCGAGGTGGGTATTCCGGTCTGTCCGGCCGATGCTTCGGCCGAGGTGATCGAGGCGTCGCGTTACGTCTCTGAGTTTCAGGGCGGTCACGGTGCGGTGCGCGACATCGTCGAGCAGGTGCTCCGTGCGCGCGGTGATTGGGCCAAAGATTGCCGGGGCGTCACCCCTTCGTCGCTGGTCGCCTCGCGTTAAATCTGCCGAGAGAGAGGTTGTTCGTCTTCGATCCTCGAGCTTGTCGAGAGGTCGTTTGTGTTCTGTCTTCGATCCTCGAGCCTGTCGAGAGGTCGTTTGTGTTCTGTCTTCGATCCTCGAGCCTGTCGAGAGGTCGCTGTGTTTCGTCTTCGATCCTCGAGCTTTGTCGAGAGGTCGCTGTGTTTCGTCTTCGATCCTTGAGCTTTGTCGAGAGGTCGCTTGTACTCTGTCTTCGATCCTCGAGCTTGTCGAGAGGTCGCAAACTACTCTTTTTCAGTCAGCAGCTCGCGGGGACAGCTATTGAACGACGCGAAATAGCAGTCCTCCGCAGGGCGGAGGTTTGCCGGCTTGCGCAGCAAGCCGAAATGACCTTTGCGACCTCTCGACAAAGCTCGAGGATCGAGAACCAACAGTCTTTGCGACCTCTCGACAAAGCTCGAGGATCGAGAATCAACAGTCTTT
>CAZHEY010000010.1:0-47391 GCA_964532025.1 uncultured Alistipes sp.
CTTTGCGACCTCTCGACAGGCTCGAGGATCGAGAATAGTCTTTGCGACCTCTCGACAAAGCTCGAGGATCGAGAACGGACTTTGCGACCTCTCGACAGGCTCGAGGATCGAGAATAGTCTTTGCGACCTCTCGACAAAGCTCGAGGATCGAGAACGGACTTTGCGACCTCTCGACAGGCTCGAGGATCGAGAATAGTCTTTGCGACCTCTCGACAAGCTCGAGGCTCGTGGACAGAATCCCTTTGCGACCTCTCGACAAAGCTCGAGGATCGAGAACAGTCTTTGCGACCTCTCGACGGAGCTCGAGGATCGTGAACAGAATCCCTTTGCGACCTCTCGACAAGCTCGAGGATCGAGAACACTCCTCCCTTCGACAAAAACTCTCTCCTTTGATGAGGTGTAAACACAAAAGGACGAGGCCGGTGAAAACCGGCCTCGTCCTTTTGTGTGGTTACGCGTGATTAGAACGTTACGCGAGCACCAATCTGCATGTGCCAACGCGAGAAAATATCGCTCGGGTTGTTGGTTGCACCCTTGTATTGGTAGGTCGGGGTGGCATTGCCAGTCACCTTGTCTTTGTCGATTGCCGCTACTGTTACAGGGTTCAGACTCCATGTGTCGGTGTAGGATTCGCCCCACGAACGGCACAGCATATTGCCGAAGTTGATGATGTCGAGCGTGATCTGAATCTTGCGGCCGGTCATTGCACCGAAGTAGAAATCCTGTGCAAAGTGCAGGTCGAGGTGGTGTTCGAACGGCGAAGCGAATTGGTTGCGCTTGGTGAACTGACCGCGGATCGACCGCAGATCGGCATCACCCTCGATCCATGCTTCCATCTCTTTCTTCTGAGTGGCTACGTCTTTGCTGGAGGTAGCTTTGAACGTCATAGCCTCCAACTCGGCTTTGGTCGGGATATACATCAGTGAGTTGCCTTTGTAAGTATCGCCGTTGTAGTCCTTCGTGTCGCTGTAAGCGAGCGAGTAACGCTGACCCGAGTAGCCTTGGTAGATCAACGAGATCGACGATCCGAAGTACTTGGCATAACGTTTCGTGTAGCTGACCTGTGCGGTGACGCGGTGCGGAATGTCGAAGAACGACCAAGCCAGTTCGGGCGAATTGGTGCGCAGCGCGAAGTTCTTACCCCAGTTGCTGGCTGCCTGCGACGACATACCGTCGTTGATTGCCTTGGTGCGGCCGTAGGTGTAGAAAGCCATCACATCCAGTCCGAATTCGAAATGCTTTTCGATGCGTGCGCTTAACGAGTAGGAGTAACCCTTGTTCGTGTTCGACAGGGCGTAGATGCCGTAGTAGCTCTTTGATCCCGGAGCATCGTAATAGGTCGTTGTGTTTTGTGCATTCGACGAAGCCTCGTTTACGGCATAGAGCTTTTTGCCGTTGTCCTCGGCTGCGAGGTTCTTGTAGTAGATGTTGTTCAGCGTCTTGGAGTAGAGCATCTCGAACGATCCCTTCCAGCCTGCACCGAAATTGTGCTCGACAGCCAAGTTTGCGCGGAATACCTGCGGGTATTTGAAGTTTTTCGATACGACGTCAATTTCAGGATTTACTTTATTGCCTTCGGTGTTGGGGGCTTTGCCGAATCCGTATGCGGTCTCAGTTCCTGATCCGTTAATCGTCGAGCTTAACATCTCGACACCGGTGTTGGTGAAGTTGTTCGAGATCCAGACGAACGGAACACGGCCGGTGAAGATACCGACACCACCGCGAACCAATGTGTTGTGGTTCTCATCCAAGAACCAGCGGAAACCGACGCGCGGCGACCAGAGTAGTTTGGTCTTGGGGGTTTCACCCGTGCGAACGTCGTTCTTCTGGGCAAACTCGCTGCGGTTGAATTCAACATTGGTTGTCGGCTGGGTGAAGAATACCGGAATGTCGATACGCAGGCCGTAGGTCAGTGTGAAGTTTTTGGCTAATTTCCACTCGTCCTGTGCATACAGACCGAACTGTCCTGCCATGAAGGTCGGGCCCCAAGCACTCGTACCGGTGAGTGCTGTATCCGAATAGTTGTACTCGTATCTCGAAGCGATGTCATTCATGAAATCGTCTACCGACTCGAATGTCCATTTACCGGTCGAGTTACGCATAAAGAGGTTGTACATCTTGTAGATCTCGTTGTGCGTACCGAACGTAATGGCGTGGTTGCCGTTGTAGTAGGTGAAGTTGTCGGTCAGCGTATAGATATCCTGATTCAGACGGTTTGCACCCGAGAAAGCCTCTGTACCGATGTTTACGGTCGTATTGTTCCCTGTCCCGGCATTTCTGATGACAGCCAGCGGTGCATTGGCAGTAGCCGGATCGCGGTAGTCGCGAACCATTGTCCAGCCGAAACGCAGCTCGTTGGAGAGTTTGTCCGAAATACGCGAGTTCAACTCGGCTACCAGCGAGTGGGTGCGGTTGACCTGTTTGTAGCCGGCACTTCCGAAGTTGAACGTGGTTTCGTAGTTCGAGAATTTGTCCTTGCTGGCATCGAGGAAGTTGTAACGAACCGAGAGGTTGTTGCTCTTGTTGATGTTCCAGTCTACGCGTGCCATGAACGAACCTGCGTAGGTGTCGATGTCGCGCGGGCCATAAGAACCGGCGTCGATACCCGTGTATTTCTTATATGCGTCGGCGAGTTGCTTTGCCAGATCTTCGGTGATAGCAGTCGACTTGTTGCCATTCGTGTAGCCTACATAATAGGTCGACGGGTAGGTCTCTTTCGAATACTCACCGCTCATGAAGAAGAACAGTTTGTCTTTCACGATCGGGCCGCCGATCGTAGCACCGAATACTTTCGAAGATTGTTTGGTCAGATCGGTGCGGTTCTTGATGTTCTTGCCCGGAGTCGTACCGTAGAATCCCTGATTGTTATAATAGGTATAAGCCGATCCTTTGAACTGGTTCGTACCCGACTTGGTTACGGCATTGATACCGCCACCCGTGAAACCGCTCTGGCGCACGTCGAACGGAGCGATAACCACCTGAATCTCCTCGATAGCATCGAGCGAAATGGGGTTGGCGCTGGTCTGTCCGCCGTTTGTTCCGCTCGAAGTCAGACCAAAGACGTCGTTGCTGACGATACCGTCGATCTGGAACGAGTTGTAACGGTTGCTACCGCCACCGAGTGAAACGCCACCACCTTTGGGCGATGCGGCCTGCGGGGTGAGTTTAGCGATGTCGTAGACACTGCGGTTGATGGTCGGAACGGCAGCGATAGCCGCGCTGTTGAAGTTCTGTGCAGCACCGGTTTTGCTGGTGTTGAAGCGGCTGCCCGATGCTTTGATGACAACAGCATCCAACTCTTGGCTGTCTTTCAAGAATGCGTCACGCGTGGTCGACTCACCCAGTTGGAGGTCGATGCCCGTGAACTCTACACTCTGGTAGCCCACATACGAGAAGGTCACCGTGTACGGGCCACCGGTACGCATACCTTGCAGGTTGTAGCGTCCGTCTTTGTTGGCGATTGCTCCGTACTGCGTACCCGACGGGGTATGCACGGCGATAATCGTCGCGCCGATTAACGGCTGGCCTTTCTGATCGGTTACCGTACCGTTCATACCGGCCGTCGTCACCTGTGCCGATGCGGCGCAGTAGGCGAAGATTGTGAAAATGACGAGGATTAGTTTCTTCATAGACTTGAAATTTAGTTAATAATAAGAAATTGTGTTTGAGTTTATGATGTTGCAAATATATCTATATTGAGTCTGTTTTACGTCGTCCGATCCGAAATTTCATCGGAATGTAAAATGCCACGAGGGACATTCCGCCTTCGGAATGCCCCTCGTGTATAATTATTTACGTTATTGCCCGATATCGCCATGTATGCAGATTCAGCCCTGCGAAAAGTCGCCCGGAATGAAAATGAACGAATACATAGATATTATCTGTCATAAGGTTCATAAGACAAAGATAAATCAAATATTCATGCGGCACAACAGAAAGACGAAATTTTTTATTCAACAAACTGTCAACAATTTGCTCTTTGTCGCCCGATCCCCCTCCGGCACGTTCCTTGCGGTGTCCTGCGCATGCTTTCGTTCAAGGAACAATATTGGCGTTATTCGCTCTTTGCGCTGATTGCCGGACTGGGGGTGTTGATTCTCGTCGAACTCGCGCCGTTTTTCGGTGGGCTGCTTGGCGCGGCGACGATCTATGTCTTGCTGCGGCGGCAGATGCACTTCCTGACCTTGCGGCGCAACTGGCGGCGGTCGGTTGCGGCGTCGCTGCTCACGGCCGAAGCGGTGGTGCTGTTTTTGATCCCGCTGGGGCTGCTGGTGTGGATGATCGTTTCCAAATTGCAACACATCGCCCTCGATCCGCAAGTGCTGATCCACCAGTTGAAGCATATCTCCGAGGTGATTCGCCTAAAAACAGGCTATGATTTTTGGCGCGAAGACAACATCGCTTCGCTGGCGGCGCACATTCCCCAGATCGGGCAGCAGATCGTCAAAGGGCTTCTGGATCTGGGTGTAAACTTGATTATTCTTGTGTTCGTGCTCTATTTTATGTTGATTGGCGGGCATCGCATGGAGCGTTACTGTCGCGAGATCATGCCGTTTGATCGGGTCGTTGCAACCAAAGCCATGCACGAAATCTATCTGATCGTGCGCTCCAATGCGATCGGAATTCCACTGCTGGCGATTGCGCAGGGCGTTGCGGCTTATGTGGGTTATCTGATTTTCGGTATTCACGGTGCGTGGTTTTGGGCGGTGCTGACGGGCTGCGCAACCATCTTGCCGATCATCGGCACGGCACTTATCTGGGTTCCGCTGAGCCTTTTTCTGGGCTTCGAGGAGCATTGGGGTGCAGCGGTGGGGCTGCTCTTCTATGGGATGCTGGTTATTACGCAGGTCGATAATCTGGGGCGTTTTGCCATGCAGAAGATGTTGGCGGACACCCACCCGTTGATCACGATCTTTGGCGTTTTCGTCGGGCTGGCTTTGTTCGGGTTTATGGGGGTGATCTTTGGGCCGTTGCTGCTGGCAATGTTTATCTTTTGCGTCAATCTTTTCAAATGCAAATACCTCGACGGAAAGTGCGATTACGGACTCTTGGATCGCGATTCTTAGTCCCGCCGATCGCGCGTGCAATAAAAAATCGGATTAAATGCTTGTTTATCCAAATTGTTTATTACCTTTGTTATTCGAATAACAATGGAGATCGGATATAAAGAATAAAAACCTTAAATCTATTATTACAATGGCGAAAAACCTCAAAATCAGAGACCTAACGTTGCGCGACGGCCAGCAGTCATCGTTCGCAACCCGCATGAACCAAGCGCAGATTGACCGCTGCCTGCCGTTCTACAAAGATGCGAATTTCTATGCAATGGAGGTGTGGGGTGGTGCTGTGCCCGATTCGGTCATGCGCTACCTGAACGAAAATCCGTGGACGCGCCTCGAGTCGATCTACAAAGCCGTGGGCGGTGTTTCGAAACTTACCGCTCTTTCGCGTGGCCGCAACCTGTTCGGCTATGCCCCCTATACCGACGAGATTATCGACGGCTTTAGCCGCAACGCAATCGAAAGCGGATTGGGCATCATGCGTATTTTCGACGCGCTGAACGATGTGAATAACGTCAAGTCTACTATTAAATATGTGAAGCAATACGGTGGCATTGCCGACTGTGCGGTTTGCTATACGGTCGATCCGAAATATGCCGAACCGGGATTCATGGCCAAGCTCATGGGCAAGAAGAAGCCGCAGCAAGTCTTCACCGATGCTTATTTCTTGGATAAAGCCAAACAGATGGCTGCGCTGGGTGCCGATATGATTACGATCAAGGATATGTCGGGACTCATTCCGCCGCGCCGTGTGGCGACGTTGATCAAGTTGCTGAAGCAGAATCTTTCGATTCCGATCGACTTCCACACACACTGCACGCCGGGCTATGGTCTGGCATCGGTGTTGTCGGCCATTGTTGCCGGTGCGGACATCGTGGATACCAACTGCTGGTATTTTGCCGAAGGTACGGGTGCACCGGCTATCGAGTTGATCTCGGTTTTCTGCAAGAAACTCGGCATCGAGACCGGTGTTAATATGGAGGCTGTGGCGAAGATCAACGTGGAGTTGCGCGAAATCCGGAAAGAGCTGAACCAATCGGTGTTCAACACCGTGAAGCCCGAACCGAAGCCGTTCAATCCGCTGACGGATAAACTTCCGGCCGAAATCGACAAACTCTTTGACGATGCCATTCGTGCCGTACAGCAGGACGATGAGGCTGCGGCGATTGATCTTTGCCGTAAGATCGAGGCTTATTTCGGATTCCCCGCCCCGAACGAACTTGTGCAGAAAGCCGAGATTCCGGGCGGTATGTATTCCAATATGGTGGCGCAGCTCAAGCAGCTCAAGGCCGAGGAGATTCTGCCCCGTGCCATGGAGCTGATTCCGTCGGTTCGTCTGGCCGCCGGTCTGCCGCCGCTGGTTACGCCGACGTCGCAGATTGTCGGAGCGCAGGCTGTGAATTGCGCGCTCGACGAGAAGGCCGGACGTCCGATGTATACCAACAAGAGTTCGCAGTTTGTGGGACTGGTCAAGGGCGAATATGGTCATACGCCGGTTGAGATCGCCCCCGAATTCCGCTTTAAGATCTGCGGAGTACGCGAGGAGACCCCTTACGATACGTCGAAATACCAGATGCAGCCCAATCCCGAATTGCCCGAAGCCGGTGGCGTGAAGTTGGCTGCAACCGAGAAAGAGGTGCTTCTGCTCGAACTCTTCCCGTTGGTTGCCAAAACATACCTCACGGATCTGAAGGTGAAGGCTTATCAGGCTTCGAAGCCGGTTGAAGCAAAGGTCGAAGAGAAAAAGGAGGAGAAGAAGACGGTTGTCATTACGGGCAATACGGTGAATGCTCCGCTGCCGGGTCGCATCATTGAGCTGAAGGTTAAGGTCGGTGATACGGTGAAAGCCGGACAGGAAGTGGCTATTCTGGAGGCCATGAAGATGGAAAACTCGGTTACGACCGACTATTCCGGAACGGTGAAGCAGATTTTAGCGCAGTCGGGCGAGACCGTAGCTACCGATGCGATCATTATGGAGATTGAATAAATTCCAATCCGAATTACTGAAATCCGCCCGTTGCTCTGTTGCAGCGGGCGGATCTTTTTTGGGTGGTTGCAGGTTTTGTGTGTAGGGCGGCTGGCTATTTTTCGGCCTTCTTCTTTTTCTGCGTGTACTCCTGCAAAACATAGCTTGTGAAGATCGGGAACATCATCATCCCCAGCGACGGCAGCATTACGCAGACGATCTTGCCGATCGTCGTCACGGGGAAGATTGCAGCACCTACCGTCGTGACGTTCATCCATGCCCACCAGAGTGCATTGCCGAAGCCCTCCAGCTTGGTGTTGACCACGGCTTCATATTCGTAGAACACCAACGCCGAAAGATAGGTGAAAACCACGACGGTGAAGATGTATGCCCAAAACAATTTGCCGACCGACGTGTCGACCATCCATTTCACGACGATGACAAATGCCAGATATGCGCGGATCATGGGAATCAGCCCGATCAGTATCGCCCAGTCGTGCGATATGACGGTGTGAGTCCACATCAGCAGGTTGAGGTAGGGGATCGAGATAAGCAGGAACAGGATGTTGCGGCCGAAAAATCGGGCTGGGCGTTCGGCTGTGATCCAGCGCACAAAAAAGTCGCAGAGAAAGACGATGCAGACGATCAGCTGAATGGCCATATATGTCGGTGAAAAATGGATGTGGTCGCCTTGGATGATCTCCCACGAGATAGCCACCAGCAACAACAGTCCGGCCAATACCTTGAGTATGGCAAATGAGTTGTTGATCTTCATACGCGAATTTTCGGGTAAATACATGCTGATTCTGTTTGGTCGTAGCCTGTTCAAAATCAATGCCACGGCAGATTGATGTAGATTTTTTGGTGTTTTTTCGGCCAAAGATTTTGGAGGATAAAAATTTTCTATTACCTTTGCACTCGCTTTTAGCAATGGCGGGTTAGCTCAGCTGGTTAGAGCGCATGATTCATAATCATGAGGTCCCGAGTTCAAGTCTCGGACCCGCTACGAAGAGGTTAGTCGAAAGACTGACCTCTTTTTTGTTGCGAGTGAGCGAACTTCCCCTCGCGGATTCGGCTCAAGCAGTAATTCTTGTTGGTGAATTTCTTTTTAAGGGAGCATTGTCTTTATTTCCAGGTCGCAGCTCGCGGGGGCGGCACGAAGCGCAGCGAAGAGCAGGCCTCCGCGTGGCGGAGCTGCGGCCTGCCGACTTGCTGCGCAAGCCGAAAACAACTCACCAAGAAATTCTCGACCAAATCCCATATGGGGGTATCAAACAAGGATCTCTGCTTGATCCCTCGTTTCCTTACGCGAGGATTGTTCGGCGGTGCGGGTCTGATGCACAGTGGGTTGATTGCTCCTTTTGGTGTCGGAGGTGCTTTTGCGGCGCGCTTTTTCGGGGCGAAAGAGTGCGGAGGGCGAAAGATTAACCGTTTTTTTTATTATCCGTGCTGCTCTTTTTATTATCTTTGTCATTCAGATAAAAACACCTTCGCATGACACCTGCTGCTGTAATAATCACCGTTTTAAGCTATATAGCCGTGCTTTTTGTTGTAGCATGGGCTTCGGGACGACGTACCGACAATGCCGGATTTTTCACGGGCAACCGTCGCACTCCGTGGTACATGGCAGCTTTTGCCATGGTCGGTGCTGCGATGTCGGGCGTGACGTTTATCTCTGTGCCGGGGTCGGTCGCAACCGATGCCTTTTCTTATATGCAAATGGTGGCCGGATTTACTGTCGGCCAGTTGGTTGTGGCCTTTGTGCTGATCCCGGCCTTCTACCGGCTCAAGGTGATTTCGCTTTACGAATACCTCGACGATCGTTTCGGCGTCGCATCGCACCGCACGGGAGCTTGGTTCTTCTTCGTCTCGAAGATGCTTGGCGCGGCGTTGCGGGTATATGTCGTCTGCGCCGTGATGCAGCTGCTCGTTTTCAGCCACTACGGATTGCCGTTTTGGGTCAATGCAGGTGTGACGATGTTGCTGGTTTGGCTCTATACCCAGCAGGGCGGTGTGAAGTCGCTGATATGGACAGATACGCTCAAAACCGTCTGTCTGGTAGGCAGTCTGCTGTTGTCGATCGTCTTCATTATGGATGGGCTTGGTATGTCGCTCGGCCAAACGGTCGACGCGGTTTCGGCCTCCCCTATGTCGCACGTATTCTTCTTTGACGACCCCTCGTCGGGGCGTTATTTTTGGAAGATGTTTGCCGCAGGAGTCGTCTTGCTGATTGCCATGACGGGGCTTGATCAGGATATGATGCAGCGTAATTTGAGCTGTGCCACGCCACGCGATTCGCAAAAAAACATTGTGCTGACGGCTATAAGCCAGATCTTTGTTATCTTCCTGTTCTTGGTATTGGGCGTATTGCTCTACCTCTATATGGAGCAGCAGGGGATCGCGCGACCTGCGAAAAGCGATCAGGTGTTTTCGCTGGTGGCGGTGGATGGCGGATTGCCGCTGTTTGTTGGTGTACTGTTTATTATAGGACTTATTTCAAGTACCTATTCGGCTGCCGGATCTGCCTTGACCGCGCTCACGACTTCGTTTACGGTCGATCTGTTGGACGGGGTGAAGCGTTATGGCGATGCGCGACTGACGCGTATTCGGCGCGGCGTGCATGGCGTGATGGCGATTGCTATGGCCGGGGTGATTCTCGCCTTCGAATATTTGGCCAACGACAGCGTTATCAATCTGGTTTACAAGGTGGCAGGGTATACCTATGGGCCGATTCTGGGCATGTTCGCCTTTGGTCTGTTTTCCCGACGGCACGTGCGCGACCGCTGGATGCCGCTGATCGCGATTGTAGCCCCGATCCTCAGCGCGTTGTTGCAGGTTGCGGCACGGCGTTTCTGCGATTATCAAATTGGATTCGAATTGTTAATTTACAATGCCGCATTTACGATTGTCGGCATGTATGTGATATCTAAACGTAATGAAAAATAGATTTTTATATCTTCTAATCTCACTCTTTGCTTTCGGTCAGCTTTCAGCCGCGGAAGTGGGGAGTGCAACGCGAAAAGAGATTGCTGAGATGCTGACTCGTGTGGTCGCTCGTGAGGTCTCGGGGGCAACCGTTAAGGTCAAGGCTATCAAGTCCTCACGCAAGGTCGTGCGGATCTATGCCTCTGTGGGTTTGTCTTATTATCCGTTTCGCGCAGCCAACACCCAAGCCCTGCGCGATTCGGTGCGGATGCTGCTACCTCGCAACTTGCGCAAGGCCCGGGTTGAACTCTATTCGGACAATCGCGAAGTTGGAGAGTTAATTCCGATGGCATATCGTAATAGTGCAGTAGTCAAACAGATGATTCCGTTCGTAAACCGATCGGAACGGCCTTTGGTCACGCGCCTTTCTGCGCCGGTAACGCCTTCGCAGGGGTTGTCAGGTCGCCACATCGCCCTATGGCAGAGTCACGGTCGCTATTTCGACCAGACGCGCAACCGTTGGAAATGGCAACGTTCGCAACTTTGGCAGACCTGTGAGGATCTATACACCCAAAGCTACGTGCTGCCCTACCTTGTGCCCATGCTCGAAAATGCCGGGGCTTGCGTGATGCTTCCGCGTGAACGCGATGTGCAAAAGATTGAGGTGTTGGCTAATAACGATGAGCCGGAGCAATATGCCGAGCAGGGTAGTTGGCAGTCGGGGGGCAGCGGATTTGCACACCGACAGCAGGTCTATTATACGGGCGAGAACCCATTCCGGCACGGCACAACGCGCCGGACAATGACCGCAACAACCGGTGTGGAGAGTCAGGCCGTTTGGTCGGCCGAGATTCCCGAACGGGGGGAGTATGCCGTCTATGTCAGCTATGAATCGCTGCCGGAAAGTGCTGACGATGCACAGTATACGGTGCATCACTTGGGCGGTGACAGCCGCTTCGCCGTCAACCAGACCATGGGTGGGAGTACGTGGATCTACCTTGGCCGCTTCTTGTTTGCCCCGGGTCGGCAGGAGGTTGTCACCCTCTCGAATCACGCGCGCCAATCGGGACGCGTGGTCTCTGCCGATGCCGTGAAGATCGGCGGCGGATATGGCAACATTGCGCGGTCGGTTGATTCCTCGCTGCAAACGGCAGGGGCGACCTATGCGGATGAGACGAGTGGGTATCCTCGTTTTTGCGAAGGGGCGCGTTATTGGTTGCAGTGGGCTGGCTTCGACGAGAAGGTCTATACGCCCAAAAAGAATCTGGACGACTACAAGGACGATTTCATGTCGCGTGCCCATTGGGTCAATGCGCTCATGGGTGGCTCGGAGCGACTGCCCGATTCGGTTGGGCTGCATATTCCGCTCGACATGGCTTTGGCATTCCATTCGGATGCGGGAGTTCGCGACGGGGATGAAATCATTGGTACGCTGGGAATTTATTATACGCATGACAACCGGGGAAAGTTTGTCGGTGGTGCTGATCGGTTTCGGTCGCGAGATCTTACCGATCTGGTGATGACGCAGGTCGTGGGGGATATCCGCCAGACCTACGAACCGGAGTGGAATCGTCGCGGATTGTGGAATCGTTCCTACTACGAAGCTCGTGTGCCGAGTGTTCCGACTATGTTGCTCGAACTGCTTTCACATCAGAATTTTGCGGACATGCGCTATGGCAGCGACCCGCGATTCAAATTTCTGGTGAGTCGTGCGGTGTACAAAGGTATCTTGCGCTATATCAGCTCTCAATACGGATCACCTTATGTGGTACAGCCGTTGCCGGTTGAAGCATTCGGCGTCACGTTTGAGGGAGAAAACGCGGTGCGCCTTCGTTGGTCGGCGGCGATTGATCGGCTGGAAGAAACGGCCGTTCCGACCGGATATATCGTCTATACGCGTATCGGAAGTGCTGGTTTCGATAACGGACGTTATGTCACAGATCCTGAATTCGTAACCGAGCAGGATCTCGATAAAATATATAGCTATAAAATCACAGCGGTCAATGCCGGTGGCGAGAGCCTTCCGAGTGAGATCCTCTCGGCTTGCCGTGTGGCAGCCGAGAAGGGTCGGGTGCTGATCGTGAACGGATTCGATCGCGTGTGTGCACCGGTCAGCATGCGGTGCGATACGCTGGCCGGATTCAGAACCAACCTTGACGGGGGCGTTGCCGATCGGCAGGACATCTCCTTCATCGGGGCGCAACGCGTTTTTGACTTGGCCGAGGCGCGCACCGAAGATGACAGCCGAGCTTTAGGGGCATGCTTCAGTGACTACGAAACCGACGTAATCGGCGGAAATACATTCGATTACCCCGTGTTGCACGGCCTTTCGGTAGCCAAGGCAGGCTATTCGTTCTGCTCGGCATCGGTGCAGGCGGTGGAGTCGGGGCAGATCCGCCTGTCGGAGTATCCGGCTCTTGATTTGATTCTGGGTAAGCAACGCGCCACGACCATGGGGCGCGATACGCTATCCGTCTCATTCCGAACCTTTCCGAAGGCTTTGCAGCAGACTTTGCGTGAGTATACGACAGCCGGTGGCGGGATTTTTGTGTCGGGCTGCTACGCGGTCTCCGACCTTTCGTCCGACGACGACCTGTCATTCGCGCGGGAGGTGTTGCATGTCGAGCGTGCCGAAAACACGCCTCCGGGACGTGCCCGAGTGCGAGTGCATACATCCAAATTTGACTTCTCGCGGAGTGAATACCAATTCGATACCGCCTATTCGCCGTTGCGTTATCCGGTGGAGTCGGTCGATGCGTTGCGGCCTGCTGATTCCGATGCTTTTGCTGTGATGCGCTATGTCGACGGCAACCGGACGGCCGCTGTCGCCGGGGAGCGAAGTTTCGTGCTGGGCTTTCCGTTTGAGGTGATTCGCGGAGAGAGTCAGCGCGATCGGATGATGCGCGATGTGTTGAACTATCTGTTTAACAAAAAATGATTTTCACATTAAAAATAAAGCAATTATGTCATTAGAACAACAGGTCTCAAAAGGGATCATGGAGGCGATGAAAGCCAAGGATACGGTGCGCTTGAGCGCATTGCGTAATGCAAAGAAATACATCATCGAAGCAAAGACGGCCGGCGTGGAGATCGCCGAGTTGCCGGATGCCGATGTGCTGAAAATCATCTCGAAACTTGCCAAGCAAGGGGTGGATTCGGCCGCAATCTTCAAGGAGCAGAACCGTCAGGATCTGGCCGATGAAGAGCTGGCGCAGGTTGCTGTTTTTCAGGAGTTTTTGCCCCAGCAGCTGACCCCCGAAGAGCTGACCGCCGAGGTCAAAGCTGTGATCACCGAGGTGGGTGCTACGTCGATCAAGGAGATGGGCAAGGTGATGGGTGCAGCTTCGAAGAGGCTGGCTGGCCGCGCCGACGGTAAGGACATCTCTGCCAAGGTCAAGGAGTTGCTGGCGTAAAACCTACTCGGGTGAAGCGGCTGTTGCTCCTCCTCTGCTGGCTCGTCGCGGCGCAGGCTGTCTGTGCCCGCAACCTTGTCGTGCGGTTTGATCTGCCCTGCGCGGTCGAGCATGGCAAGTATATTGTGGTGCTCGGCACTCCGGCAGGGCCGCGCCGGTTCATTTTTGATACCGGAGCAACGGCAACCAGCATCAGCGAATCGCTGCGCGAAGAGCTGGGGGCTATGGCTGTGAAGCGAGAGGATGTCCGTGATTTCGAAGGCCACGTCGTTCCTATCGACTTGATACGGCTCGACAGCCTGCGGATGGGCGATGTGCTTTTCCGCGACCACCCGGTGCTGGTCATGCCCGACAGTTCGCTGGTTTTCGCCTGCCTGCGGGTTGACGGCATCGCGGGGTGTGACTTGTTGCGCAGGTTTGTCGTCCGGATGCCCAACGCCGACTCGACGATCACCGTAACAGACGATGCGCGCACGCTGGGGATCTCCAGCCGCGGCACTTGGTCGCGTATGTGGTTGGGCGGCGGATGCCCGTTCCTGCCCGTAGTTTGCCGCAACGGCGATAAGCAGGGGCGGTTCTATGTTAAATTCGACACCGGTTCGGCAGGCTATTTTCATTTTGCATATAGTGGTGGTGATGAGATGCTCCCTGCACTCGGGTTCATCGACAGCCTGCGCTGGGCCGATGGGTATGCATCGGCTATCGGATGGTCGAACTGCAATGTGGTAAACCGCCATTTTCAGGGAGTAGTTCCCCGTTTCGAAATTCAGGGTACGACCGTTGCGGATATGCCTGTCAAGCGGACATTTGGCCAAAATCGAATACTCGGGAGTAAGTTGTTGGACTGGGGGCAGGTCGTGCTGGACTTTCGCCGCAAGCGCTTCCGTTTTATCCCCAGCCAAGGGGTCGAACTGAAGGCCAAGCGGCAACCCGTATACAATTTCACGCTGACGCTTTCCGCTGGGCAGCTCGTGGTCGGGCAGGTGTGGGACGAGACGCTTGCGGGTATTGTTGCCCCCGGCGATAGGATACGCTCGCTCGACGGTGCTCCGTGGAATGGCGATACCTGTGGTTTTTTGCTCGACCCAAATCCGCTCGGCGGTACGCAATGCGGAATCACGACGGCTGACGGTCGGCACATTGTTCTTACGATTGAAAATTTGAAGTGATGCATGTCCTTGAATCTCTGCACCGTAATGTGAAAACCGTAGCGATGCCTGCAGCTATGCTTATCGGTGCGCTTTTGTGCCGCCCGATCAGCATCGTGGAGGAGTTGTCCCACCAGATGATCACCCCGTCGTTGATCTTCCTGATGCTCTTTTTGACGTTTTGTCGGGTGAAGCCCAGCCAGATGCGGCCGTCGATGCTGCACGTTTGGCTGTTGTCGATTCAGATCGTCGCCTGCATCGGTGTCTATTTTGTATTGTTGCCCTTCGACCGGTTGGTGGCACAGGGTGCTATGATCTGCATATTAGCTCCGGTGGCCATGGCTGCGGTGGTTGTTGCCGGTATGCTGGGTGCGAATGTGGCGACCATGGCTACATACAGTTTGCTGTGTAATATGACCGTTGCGCTGGTTGCCCCGGCGATTCTGTCGTTCACGGGTGCGGGAACTTGCAGCTTTGCCCAGATCTTGGCGCGCATTGCGCCGCTTCTGGTCATGCCGTTTGCTGCGGCGCAATTTTGCCGGATGCTCTTCCCGAAGGGGGCGAAATGGTTGAGCGACCACAGCCAAATTTCGTTTTGGATGTGGCTGGCCTCCCTGATGGTGATCATCGGGCGAACGACGGCTTTTATTATTGATCTGCACGATGCGTCGGTTGCCACGGAGCTGTGGCTGGCCTTTGCCGCACTTGTAATCTGCCTGCTGCAATTCAAAATGGGGCGGATATTGGGACGTCGATATGGGGATGCTGCGGCAGGCGGTCAATCCCTCGGCCAGAAAAATACGGTGCTTGCGGTATGGATGTCGCAGTCGTTTCTCGACCCGATCTCGTCCATCGCACCGACAGCTTATATCGTGTGGCAAAACATCGTGAATAGTTGGCAGATCTATAAAAAGGATAGAGAAGGGATCAAAAAGTAACGATTTGCATTTGAATAATAATTTATATCTGGTTTCCATAGGCAGATTTTTAATTTTCTTATCATGATGAAAAAACTATTTATTCTGCTGCTCGGCATCGCTTTTTTCTGCGGATGCTCACCCAAAACAGTTACGCTCGATGCCTTTACGAAGGCTGTTTACACACCCTCTCACGCATCGGGTTTCGAAATCGTCGGAGCCGAAGGGGTGCAAAGCACAATTTTACGGACAAAAAGTCCGTGGCAGGGTGCGGAGGGTGTCGAAACAATGCTCTTCATCGCTCGTAACGGAGAAAAAGTTCCTGAAGGATTTACGGGGCAGGTCGTCAAGGCCGGAGCAAAGCACATCGTTTGTATGTCCTCGACCTACGTGGCTATGCTCGATGCGCTGGGGCAAGCAGATCGCATCGTAGGCGTGTCGGGTCGCGATTACCTCTCGAACGAATATGTCACAACGCATAAGAATGCCATTGCCGATGTCGGTTTCGACGGAAATATCGACTACGAACTGTTGTTGTCGAAAAGCCCCGATCTCGTGTTGCTGTTTGGCATCAGCGGGATCAGCAGTATGGAGTCCAAACTGCTCGAAATGGGTATTCCGTTCTGTTATATCGGTGAGTACCTCGAAGAGTCGCCCTTAGGCAAGGCCGAGTGGTTGGTTGCCGTAGCGGAAATTACCGACAGCCGCGAAAAGGGCGAGGCCGTTTTCGCTCCGATCCCCGAACGCTACAACGCCCTGAAAGCAAAGGTGACCCAGACGACGAAGAAGAATCCGAGCGTAATGATCAATACGCCCTATGCCGGTTCGTGGTTCATGGCTTCGACCGAAAGTTATGTGGCTCGGCTGATTGCCGATGCCGGGGGTGATTACATGTACAAGAAAAACACCTCGAATCGTTCGCTGCCTATCGACCTCGAAGAGGCCTATATACTTGTTTCGAAGGCCGATGTATGGCTCAATGTGGGCAGCGTCGCATCTTTGGCAGAGTTGGAATCGCAGTTCCCGAAGTTTGCCGGAACGCGCTGCGTGGTGAACGGCGAAGTCTACAACTGCAACAAGCGGCTCAGTTCCACGGGCGGCAACGACTACTGGGAGTCGGGTGTGGTTCGGCCGGATGTCGTCCTGCACGATTTAATCGTCGTTCTACATCCCGAAGTGTTGGCTGAAAACGATCGGGAGATGTATTACTACATGAAGTTGGAATAGAGTCATTTGTCGATGCCGTTGCGCGACAGCACCCCCTGTGTGTAGTAGTGCTTCACCTCGCGCATATCGGTCACCAGATCGGCCGCGTCGATCAACTCCTGCGGGGCATAGCGTCCCGTAATGACAATCTCTACGGTCGGATTGCGATGCGAGAGGGCTTGCAGCACTTCGTCTGTTGTGAGTAGTCCGAAATGTAGGGCAATGGTCAACTCATCGAGAATCACAACGTTCCACTCGCCCGATGCTAACTGCGCCGCACACCGTGCCAGCCCCTCGCGCGCCATTTCGATGTCGGCGGGTTCGGGATTCTTGTCGATAAAACAACCGCGCCCCAGTTGTTCGATCTTCACACGGTCGAAAAGCTGGTCGATTTTTGTTTCGTTGTATTGCATTGATTTGACGAACTGCCCGATGTAGACGCTCTTGCCTGCACACAGTGCCCGCACAGCCAGTCCAAACGCTGCGGTGGTCTTGCCCTTGCCGTCGCCGGTGTAAATATGAATGTATCCCTGTTCCATGTGACAAAAATAATCAATATCTTTGTCACATGGACGCTTATTATGCAGAAGATTTTACGGTTGTGCTTTCCGCAGCCGATTACATCGCTCGTTTTCGCGATGCGGAGCGCATTGAGGGCTATTGTCGCACCTGTCCCAATTACGGATGCAGTTGGGGCTGTCCGCCGTTTGAGTTCGATGTCGAGGCATATTTAGCTGGCTACGCTACGGCTCTGTTGATCGCTACGAGAATCACGCCGACAGCGAACGACCTGCCCATTTCGGCCTCCCGGCAGTTGATTTGCCCCGAGCGCGAACGGCTGGAATCTCGCCTGCTCGATATGGAACGGCAATACGGCGGTCGCTCGTTCGCTTATGTCGGAACGTGCCTATATTGTCCCGAAGGAACTTGCACGCGCTCCGAAGGAAAGCCCTGTTTGCATCCCGATCTGGTGCGCCCGTCACTCGAAGCGTGCGGGTTCGACATCGGGAAAACGACCAGCGAGCTGTTCGGTATTGAATTGAAATGGGGACCCGACGGCAAAATGCCCGAATATCTGACACTTGTCTGTGGATTTTTCCACAATAGCACCGATGTCGTATGGAAAAAATAAAAGCTGTTTTTAATTGGAGCGGCGGCAAGGACTCCGCCCACGCCCTGTTGCGCGCGCAAAAGTCCGGGCAGTATCAGATCGTTGCCCTGCTGACCACCGTCAACCGTGACACGCACCGGTCGACGATGCACGGCATCCCGATATCGCTGTTAGAAGCGCAGGCCGACAGCATCGACATCCCTCTGTATGTTGTCGACCTGACTCCAAAAGGCAACTTGGAAGATTACGGGGCTGCCATGTCTCGTGCTGTGGAGCACTTCAAGACGCAAGGTGTGACGCACTTCATCTTCGGCGATATCTTCCTGCACGACGTGCGCCGCTATCGTGAAGAGCAACTTGCGCCCCACGGGATCAAGGTGGTAGAGCCGCTCTGGGGATACTCCTCGGAGGCGGTGATGCAAGATTTCTTAACCTCCGGACTAAAAACCGTAGTTGTGACCACCATGGCCGACGGACTGGGTGTCGCGGCTATCGGTCGGACGATCAATCGCGAATTTATCGCATCCCTGCCTGTGAATGCCGACCCCAATGGCGAAAACGGCGAATACCACACCTTCTGTTACGACGGCCCGATTTTCCGCACCCCCATTCCGTTTCGGCTGGGTGAGCCGTTCAGCCGAAGCTATGACATTCGCCTGGACGACGGTACGGACAAAACCTATACCTACTGGTTTGCCGACTTGAAAGAGTCGTTGTGAATTGAAAAACAGCCGTCAGATCCGGGCGTTTTTGATGTTTGCCACCGTTTGTTACTTTTGTTCTGCCACACGTTGCCCCACCGAAAAAAGCGATGATGCCGGCAAGGTGGTGGCTGTGCTCCTAAAGGAAGCGTCGGCTATTTGCGGAAGATGAAGTAGACGGCGGCGATCAGGCAGAAAAATCCGGCCAGGTGATTCCAGCGCAGCGAGTCGGAACGCATGAAGACAATCGCAAAGAACGTAAAAACGCTGAGCGAAACGACCTCCTGAATGACTTTTAACTCCCAAAGTGTGAATGGGCCGCCGAAGGCTTGGCTTCCGATGCGGTTGGCTGGGACTTGGAAGCAGTATTCGAATAGAGCGATGCCCCAACTCAAGAGCACAATGGCAGCCAGCCCGAACCGCTCCAGCTTGGATTTGAATGCGATATGCCCATACCATGCAAGCGTCATGAAGGCGTTGGAGAGAATGAGCAGGCCGATTGTGGCAAAACCTCGAAGCATGTTGTTCTGAATTTTAACGATGCAAAAATACCGTTTTTTTCGGATCGCCCCACATTTTTCGAGGATTAATCCGTTTCGACGCGAAGGTGGCGAAGAGCAGGGGTGTTGCGGTTGCTTGTTATAGTTCGAGATCGGTGAGGTCGGCATAGGAGTCGACGATCCGGTCGGCTTGAGTCTCCTCGGCCAGAATTTTGCGGGGTAGGGTGGTCGTGAGCGCGATGATGCTGCCTGCACCGAACCGATGTGCGGCCTCGATCCCGACTTTGGCGTCTTCAAAAACGATGCACTCCGATGGCTTCATGCCTAACGCCGCAGCTGCCGATTGGTAGATCTCGGGATCGGGCTTGCAATGCGATACCATGTCGCCGCTGATTTTTACGTCGAAATAGTCCCGAATGTGGCAACTATCCAGCACGAAATCGACATTGGCCGTGCATCCCGATGAGCCGACCGCACACCGGATGCCTGCGCTTTTGAAACGTTCGAGCAACTCGATAAGCCCCTTCACGGGGTGAATTTCCGGCGCGTAGATCTCGCGATAGATCGCCTCTTTTTCGTCTGCCAGAGCCTGCACGCCTCGCCGTTCGATCAATTCTGCCGGAAGTATTTTGCGCAAGATGTCATCGTTGCCCATGCCGAAGGCATTGTCCAATTTTGATTTCCAGTCGGTTACCCCATAGCGTGCGCAGAAAATTTCAAAAGCCCGGATGTGTACCGGTGAGTTGGCGACCAATGTGCCGTCCATGTCGAATAGTGCAGCCTTTATCATAATGTTTCGTTTTCAAAGGTGCAAAGGTAGTCAAAAAAATGGAAGAGAGATCGGCTTGATCGCCCGATTTACGGGAATGGCCGAGGATGCGCGGAGATGAATAAAATATGCTAACTTTGCCGCGAAAAGGTGAAGAAAATTGAATAATGGCACATTTCAAGATTGAAAAAACGAACGCGGCACGTCTGCTCGACCGGGCGAAAATCGAGTACGAATTAATCCCTTATGTAGTTGATGAAGAACATCTTGCGGCTACGCATGTGGCTGAACAACTGCATGAACCGATCGAATGCGTCTTCAAAACTTTGGTTCTGCGCGGCGACCGCTCCGGCTATTTTGTCTGTGTCGTTCCCGGCGATCACGAAGTCGATCTCAAGGCGGCGGCGAAAGCGTCGGGTAACAAAAAGGCCGATCTCATTCCGATGAAGGATCTCCTGTCGGTAACCGGATATATCCGCGGAGGTTGCTCTCCGATCGGGATGAAAAAGAGCTTTCCGACCTACATCCACCAAAGCGTTGAGAGCCAAGCGGCTGTCTATATCAGTGCCGGCGTGCGCGGTCTGCAACTAAAAATCGCCCCGGCCGATCTGATCGCCTATGTCCGTGCGGTGGTGGCCGACATCAGCCGCGAGGTCTGACCAACCGGTCGCTCGGACTTTTATTCGGCCTTCGTTTCCGGCAGAATCGGAATCCTGGCCTCGGAGAAGGGACTCCGATAGAATGCCGCCTTCCACTCAATCGGGCGCGGGTAGGCTCTCGATGAAGAGGGCATTCGCCAGAGGTGAAGCGTGCGGCCAGCATAGTTGACTATTGTAAAATCGCCTATTGCCGGAGCTTCGCATTTCATCATGCCGCAGAGCGTCTCCGTCGCTTTTTGTCCGGTGGTTACAATGGATCGGCACTCGGGAAGCTGGGCTAACAATGCCCCTAAGTCGACCTCTTGTATCACTTGAAGAAAATTATCGGATGCGTTGTCTTTCAATCGGATAATCTCAATGGCTGTATCGTATAGTGCTATGCCGTACCGACGGCAATATGCCTCGATGCGTGGCTGGTCGAATCGGCGGCCATCGGGGGTTAAAAAATGCGATTTGTCGCCGGTCGCCAGATAGCCGACGATGCGCCACATGTCGTTTTGTAAATTGGGGTAGAAGAAATCCATTGACCAACGAATGCGCTTCGGTGGAAAGCTGCCCAGCATCAGAATCCGGGCGGTTTCGGGTAGAAATGCAGGTAACGGATGTTGCTCGCTATTCATAAAATTGTTTGTCAAAATTCACCAAGTAGAGTTTGTCCGTTGCGCGCGTCAATGCGGTGTAGAGCCAGCGCAACATATCGCGCGACATCTGCTCCTCTCCGAACAGGCAACGGTCGACGAATACAGCCCGCCATTGACCGCCTTGCGCCTTGTGGCAGGTCACCGCATAGGAGAACTTCACCTGTACGGCGTTAAAATGCGGATTCTCACGGATTTCCTTGAATCGTTTCAACTTGCTCTTGATGTCCAGATAATCTTTTTCCACCTCGTAAAATAATCGGCTGCTCTGCTCACGCGTTAGTGAAGGTGATTCGGATGAGATCGTGTCTAACAAGATTTTGCATTCGAGTTCCGCATTGTCGTAATCGGGAAATTCCAATACGGCACTGGCAAACCGAAATCCATAAAAATCCTCGAAGCGTCGGATGCGCTTCAGCCGGGCAATGTCCCCATTGGCGATGAAGTTCATCGGGCAGTCTTCGGTATGTTCAGGGTAGTAGTAATTGTTCTTCACAATCATCAGCATATCACCGCTTTCGATCTCCTCTTCGGCTTGCAATACGTGGCGTCGGACACCTTCGTTGTAGCGGTTGGCGCGCTTGTTCGATCGCGTGATGACGATGGTTTCGTCGCGTCCGTATTGTGCATAGCAATCCTCCAATTTTTCAAGAAATTCACCTCCGTCGATCGCCTGCATATCGGGGTAGTTCATCTCGAAATGAGGTATTTCGAGCAGGTTGTTTTCGAGCATGCAGCGAACCAGCGTCGCGTTGAATAGAATGCCCGATTGCGCCTCCTGCCGCACCACCTCGTCCATCGTACCATATATAATGTCGCCGTATACCGACATCGACGACGGGTCGAGTGCCGGGCTATGATCCGCACCGACGGGGGGCAGCTGCGCGCTATCGCCGACCAAAATCAACCGACACTCCTTGCCGCTACGCACATATTGCACTAAATCCGACAACAGCGAGCCGCTACCGAACAGCGCGCCATCGGACGAGCCGTCCGAGAGCATCGAAGCCTCGTCGATGATAAATACGGCGTTGCGCTCCTGATTGACGTTGAGCGAGAATTTTGATTCGTAATCGGCATTGGTGCGTTGACGATAAATGCGCCGGTGGATCGTCTGTGCTTTTTCGTGTGCGTAGTGGGCGAGTACTTTGGCTGCGCGTCCGGTTGGTGCAAGTAGGATTGTCTTGATTCCCACTTGTTTAAGAGCACCCACAAGTGCTGCAATTAGGGTTGTTTTACCCGTTCCGGCATATCCATTCAGCACAAAAATCCTCGAAAAATCATCATCCGCAAGGTATTCGGACAGTTTTTCTATGATTTTTTTTTGTCCGGAAGTTGTTTCGAAACAAATTTTAGCGTAAATTTGGGTCGCAATATGTGTATTAAGCATAGTAGCCGATTTAATTGCACAAAATTAATAACAAATATTATATTAAAATGAAAAAAATTGCTCAAATCATTCTTGGCCTTGCAATCGTAGGACTGGTCTACGTGATTTACGACCAGATCTCTACTCCGATTCGTTTCGACGAAGACCTCAAAGCGAAAAAAGCGCAGGTGATCGATCGAATCAAGGACATTCGTACCGCACAGCGTGCTTACAAAACGAAGTACCAGCACTTTACAGCCAGCTTTGACACGCTTGCTTCGTTCATCTTGAACGACACGCTGGTCTTGGAACGTAAGATTGTCGACGAGGATGACTCGGTTGCTATGGCCATGCTGAAGAAATCTGGCAAACAAAACGTTGAGAAGTTCAAAATCGCGGTTATCGACACGATTTTCTCGCCCAAAAAACTTTCGCGTACCGATGTCGAGGAGTTGCGTTATATCCCCGGAACGGACAAGAAAGCCGAATACATCATGGAGGCAGGCATCATTACAACTGAGTCGAAGGTCGTAATCCCGATCGTCGAGTGCCGCGCACCTTATAAGATGTTCCTCGACACGGTGAACTACCGCCAAAATGTGATCAACCTGATTGATGACGAGCAAAACAACTTCAACCGCTACGCCGGTGTTAAGTTCGGATCAATGGAAGCTGGTAACAATGAGGCCGGAAACTGGGAGTAACCGTCTCGCAAAGAGTAAAAAGATGTCCATTCAGCTCTCGTTGGATGGACATACTTTTTCAGCTCGGGCCCTGTCCGATTCGTTTCCGGGTGAGGAGCCGGTGGCCGTCGAACTGTTGACACCGCGCACGACGCTTGTCCCGGCGGAGTTGTTCGATGAGTCGCGGGCAGAAGAGTTGCTTGCCGCATGCGGCAAAGCGGCCAAAGTGGGCGAGCGTGTCGTGTGTAGCGACCGGCAGGCGGAGGTTGTTGCGGTGATGGCGGCCGATGCGGCCGTGTTGCAGCAGGTCGCTGAAAAACTGGGGTCGCGTGCGCATTATACGACGCCGCTGCTTCGTGTGCCCGAACAGCCGAATCATACGGTTTGGATCTGCCGGATGGCAGGATTGCTATATATAAAGGTATATGAAGCGTCGCTGGTGCTGGCGGAGGTGCTTCCGGTGGCAACCGAGTCGGAAATCGTTTACCTCTTCGAACGGTTGCGTGCGGCGTTTCCCCTTGATAAATACCGACTGCAAATCGGTGGGGAAGAGCAGAAACGAATGGCGAAGCTGTTCGATAATCATTTCAGGGAGGTCGTATGCGAATAATCAGTGGAAAATATCGAGGGCGAGCAATCAATCCGCCTCGCAATCTTCGGGCGCGGCCGACGACGGATTTTGCAAAGGAGAATCTGTTCAATGTGTTGAATAATCTGGTGGACTTCGAAGAGTGTGATGTGCTCGATCTGTTTGCCGGAACAGGCTCTATCAGCTACGAATTTGCGTCGCGCGGTGCGCGGAGCGTCACGGCTGTCGAGATCAATGCCGTGCACCAAAACTTCATTCGACAGACTGCTGCACAGCTGGGAATTGATACGCTTTATGCCATTAAGGCCAATGTTTTTCGCTATCTTTCCAGCTGCACCAAGCAGTTTGATATTATTTTTTCGGATGCTCCCTACGATTTGGAGGGCAGCGAACAGGTGGTGAAACAGGTGCTGGAGGGCAACCTGCTGCGTCCGGAGGGCATCTTCATCTTCGAGCACTCAAAAAAAATGAATTTTTCGGATTTTAATGAGTTCTGGCAATTAAGAAGTTACGGAAGTGTGCAATTTTCTTTCTTCAAAAAGTGAAAAAAATGTTTGGAGTTTCTGATTTTTGTACTACCTTTGCAATCGCAATCAGGAAATGACTGCTAACAAAAGTAACAAGGTGTGTTAGTTCAGCTGGTTAGAATACGTGCCTGTCACGCACGGGGTCAGGGGTTCGAGTCCCCTACACACCGCCAAAAAAGAGGAGCAGTTTACTGCTCCTCTTTTTTGTATCCCTATGGATATTTTTCCCTGTAATTCGACTCTTTTTCCGACTTTGGAGTGTATTCTCGCAAAAAAAACGTATCTTCGAACATTAAATAAATTCGAAGGAGAAAAATGAAAGGTATCGTATTAGCCGGTGGCTCGGGCACACGCCTCTACCCGATCACGAAAGGCATCAGCAAACAATTGTTACCGGTTTATGACAAACCCATGATTTACTATCCGCTTTCGGTGCTTATGTTGGCCGGAATCCGAGAGATCCTCATCATCACAACTCCGGTTGATCAGCCGGCCTTTCAACGGCTGTTGGGCGACGGCTCTGATTTCGGTATTCATCTCGAATATGCCGTGCAGCCTTCGCCCGACGGATTGGCCCAAGCGTTCATCATCGGCCGGGAGTTTATCGGCGACGACTGTGTCTGTCTGGTGTTGGGGGATAACATCTTCCACGGGGCTGGATTCTCGCAGATCCTGAAGGAGGCGGTGCGCACGGCCGAAAAAGAGCATAAAGCAACAATTTTCGGCTATCGGGTCGACGATCCGCAGCGGTATGGCGTCGCTGAGTTTGACGACGTCGGTAACTGTATTTCGATTGAGGAGAAGCCAGAGAATCCCAAGTCGCACTATGCGGTAGTGGGGCTCTATTTCTATCCGAATCGGGTGGTTCATGTGGCCAGACGTGTCAAGCCGTCGGAGCGCGGTGAGTTGGAGATCACCTCGGTGAATCAGGATTTCCTGATTACGCAGGCTTTGAAGGTGAAGACTATGGCGCGCGGATTTGCTTGGCTCGATACGGGAACACATGACTCGCTCTCGGATGCTTCGGTTTTTGTCGAGGTGATCGAAAAACGACAAGGTCTGAAGATTGCCTGTCTGGAGGCCATCGCTTATCGAAACGGCTGGATCGACGAACGCAAATTGCGGAAACTTGCCAAACCGATGCTGAACAATCAGTACGGGCAATATCTGATAAAGGTCATTGAGGAGTTGAGATACAAATGAAAATAAGCAGAACTGAAATCGAGGAGGTGGTGATCATTGAGCCGGATGTTTTCGGCGATGCTCGAGGCTATTTTTTTGAGAGCTACTCCCAGTCGAAATTCGATGCTGCGGTGCGTCCTGTGCGATTTGTGCAAGACAACGAGTCGCGATCGACTCGAGGTGTATTGCGCGGACTGCATTTCCAGAGGGGCAAAGATGCCCAGTCGAAATTGGTGCGCGTGGTCGAAGGCCGAGTCCTCGATGTCGCTGTCGACATTCGCCGCGGATCGCCGACTTTCGGCCGCTATGTGTCGGTTGAGTTGTCGGGCGAAAACAGACGCCAGCTCTTCATTCCCCGCGGATTTGCCCACGGCTTTTCGGTGCTGAGTGATACGGCTCTATTCCAATACAAATGCGACAATCTCTATGCACCCCAAAGCGAAGGGGCGATTACGTGGAATGACCCGGCGATCGGCATCGACTGGCAGCTTGACGAACGGGAGATCCTTCTTTCGGAAAAAGACCGCCACCATCCCTCGCTCAAAGATGCCGCCGAATTGTTTGATTACAAGGTAGATTACTATGCATAATATTCTCGTTACGGGGGCAAACGGACAATTAGGAAACTCCATACGTCAGCTTGCCGCATCAACCTCCGATAACTATATTTTCACCGACGTCGCCGAGCTGGATATCACCGATCGCGCGGCAATTCGGCAGTTGGTTGCCCAGAAGCAGATTGATCGCATGATCAACTGTGCGGCCTACACGAATGTCGAGCAGGCCGAAGAGGACTTTGCGACAGCAGACCTTTTGAACAATCGGGCGGTGGCCAATCTGGCGATCGTTGCCCGGGAGGTTGGCGCGCTGTTGATTCACGTCTCGACCGATTATGTCTTCTCCGGAGAGGCTCATCGACCCTACCGCGAGGAGCAGCCGACAGCTCCGTTGGGCGTCTATGGCAAAACCAAGCTGGCCGGTGAGGTGGCGATTCAGGACTCCGGGTGCAATTACGTGATTATCCGCACGGCATGGCTCTATTCCGAATTTGGAAACAACTTTGTGAAAACCATGCTGCGGCTGACCGCTGAACGCGAAAAGTTGAGCGTGGTGTTCGATCAAATCGGTACTCCGACCTATGCCGGGGATTTGGTCGCGGCGATCCTCCGGATCATCGACTCGGAGCAGGCGGCCGGCAGTAGGGAACTTTACCATTTCACCGATGAAGGGGTCTGCTCGTGGTACGATTTTGCATACGAAATCGCCCGGCTGGCCGGACGTAAGTGTCGTATCAACCCCTGCCACACGTCGGAATTTCCGACGAAAGCCGTACGCCCGGCCTACTCCGTACTTGACAAAACGAAAATCAAAAATACATTTGGACTTACCATTCCGAATTGGCGCGAGTCGCTGGAAAAGTGCATTGTAAAGCTGAAATAAGATGAAACGAAACATACTAATAACCGGTGGGGCCGGCTTTATCGGATCGCACGTGGTGCGGTTGTTTGTCACCAAATACCCCGACTACCACATCGTCAACCTCGACAAATTGACCTATGCCGGGAATCTGGCAAATTTGAAGGATATCGAGCAAGCTCCAAACTACACCTTTGAGAAGGCGGATATCTGCGATTTTGACTCGATATGTGCAATCTTTCGCCGATATGAGATCAACGGGGTGATTCATCTTGCCGCAGAGAGCCACGTCGACCGCTCGATCCGCGACCCGTTTACCTTTGCTCGAACGAACGTCATGGGAACACTCTCGCTATTGCAGGCCGCGCGTCTCTACTGGAACGGCGATTGGACGGACAAACTCTTCTACCATATCTCGACCGACGAAGTCTACGGTGCTTTGGATTTCGACGGGACATTCTTTACCGAGCAGAATAAATACGATCCGCATTCGCCTTATTCGGCCTCCAAAGCCTCCTCCGACCACTTCGTGCGTGCATTCCACGACACCTACGGCCTGCCGACGCTGGTTACCAACTGCTCGAATAATTATGGGTCTTACCAGTTTCCCGAAAAGCTCATTCCGCTATTTATCAATAATATACGCAACAAAAAGCCGCTGCCGGTTTATGGTAAGGGCGAGAACGTGCGCGACTGGCTTTATGTGGTCGATCACGCACGGGCAATCGACCTGATATTCCACAAGGGAAAGGTCAATGAAACCTATAATATCGGCGGGTTCAACGAGTGGCGGAATATCGACCTGATTCGTGTTCTCGTCAAGACGGTCGACCGCTTGCTGGGAAATCCCGAAGGGACGTCCGACCACCTGATCACCTACGTCACCGATCGTGCCGGTCACGACCTGCGTTATGCGATCGACTCGAATAAGCTGAAAAATGAGTTGGGGTGGGAGCCGTCGTTGCAATTCGAAGAGGGGATCGAGAAGACCGTTCGCTGGTATCTTGACAATCAGGCGTGGATGGATCACATCACCTCCGGGGCATACGAAACCTACTACGAGGAGATGTACAAAAACCGATAGAGGGGAGGAAGGCGGCGAATCGAGTTGCCTTCGCACCTATTAATTCTATCGCTCGAAATTTTCCAATCCGACATTTTCTTCTTACTTTTGTTAGCATAAATTAGATGAATTGTGGGCTTAGAAAATACGATCGAAAAAAAATATGTCGAGACGCCACTCATGAAGCAATATTACTCCATGAAGGCGGTGCATCCCGATGCGGTGTTGTTGTTCCGCGTAGGCGACTTCTACGAAACCTTTGGCGATGATGCGATAAAAGCCAGCGGAATTCTGGGCATTACACTGACGCGACGTGCCAATGGAGCAGCGAGTTATATCGAATTGGCCGGATTCCCCTACCATGCGATTGATACCTACCTCCCCAAATTGGTGCGAGCCGGCGAGCGCGTGGCTATCTGCGAACAGCTTGAAGACCCGAAAACAGTCAAAGGACTGGTCAAACGAGGTGTCATAGAGCTGATTACGCCCGGGGTCGTGCTGGGCGATAATATCTTGGCCAACAAGGAAAACAATTATATTGCCGCCGTCTATTTTGGTCGGCAAATCACAGGCGTCGCCTTTCTCGACATCTCGACCGGAGAGTTCTATGTCGCCGAAGGCTCGGATGCCTATGTAGATAAGCTGATTTCAAATCTTTCACCCAAAGAGGTGGTTTTTCAGCGTGGTTATGAAGACCGCTTTTCCGGCTCGTTCGGCTCGAAATTATATACCTATCGCCTCGATGAATGGGTCTTTTCGGAGGATGTGAATCGTGAAAAGCTCTGCAAACAATTTGGTACGAATTCGCTAAAAGGCTTTGGTGTCAACCAGTTTACCAGTGGTATTTCTGCCGCGGGAGCGATCCTTTACTACCTCGATTTCACCGAACACCACCAAACCGGACATATCACCTCGATCGCGCGGATCGATCAAGACAACTACGTGTGGATTGATAAGTTTACGATTCGAAATCTGGAGCTATTTTCGTCGAATGGTGCGCGTGAGAAATGCAGTTTTGCCGATGTGATCGACCGTACCCTCACACCGATGGGTGGCCGGCTGCTCAAACGCTGGATCGCTATGCCGATCAAAGATCCCGCAAAGATCAACGAGCGGTTGGATGCTGTCGAATATTTCATCAAAGATGCCGACTTGGCGGATGTCGTTCGCGAACAGGTGTCGCTGATCGGCGACTTGGAACGCATCTCTTCGCGCATTGCAGCCCAGCGTGTTACGCCCCGCGAACTGGTGCAGCTCAAGAACTCGTTAAGTGCCATTGATACGCTCAAGGCAGCGTTGGATTCGGCCGAAAGCGATCGGTTGCACGAACTTGCGTCGCAGATTGATCTGCTGCGCGAGGTGCACGATCGAATTGCACACGACATCTATCCCGATCCGGCGAATAACCAGATTGTCAAGGGAGGTGTCATTGCCGAGGGGGTCGATCCGCAGCTGGATGACCTGCGTCGGATTGCTTTGCACGGCAAGGATTTCTTGATGTGCATCCAACAGCGCGAGAGTGAGTTAACAGGGATTCCGTCGCTGAAGATCAGCTACAACAACGTCTTCGGCTATTATATCGAAGTGCGCAATGCGCATAAGGATAAAGTGCCCGAAACATGGGTTCGCAAACAGACGCTGGCCAACGCCGAGCGTTATATTACGGCGGAGCTAAAAGAGTACGAGGAGAAGATTCTCGGTGCGGAAGAGAAGATGCTCGTGATCGAACAACGCATTTATGCCGATATTATCACCTTTATTTGTCATTCGCTTCCGGTGTTGCTGCGCGATGCCGCTGCTGTTGCGCAAATTGATTGCTTGCAATCGTTTGCCCGCATGGCTTGCGAACGTCGGTATACGCGTCCGACCCTTGATGAGGGCTCGCGCATCGAGATCAAACAAGGTCGCCACCCGGTGATCGAGACCCTGATGCCCGTGGGCGAGGAGTATATCCCCAACGATGTGATGCTCGATGATAAACAGCAGCAAATCATGATGATAACAGGCCCTAATATGTCTGGTAAATCGGCCCTGCTGCGGCAGACGGCACTCATTATCCTCATGGCGCAAATGGGTTCGTATGTTCCGGCCAAGTCGGCGCATATCGGCGTTGTCGACAAAATTTTCACGCGTGTAGGAGCTTCCGACAACATCTCCCAAGGCGAGTCGACGTTTATGGTTGAGATGCTCGAGTCGGCCAGTATTCTCAATAACATCTCCGATCGGAGCATTGTCCTGCTCGATGAAATCGGTCGCGGAACGAGTACCTACGACGGTATCTCGATCGCGTGGGCAATGGTCGAGTACCTCCACAACGACCCGACGGCGCATGCGAAGACCCTTTTTGCTACGCACTATCACGAGTTGAACGAGATGGAACAGATGTATCCGCGCGTCAAGAATTACCACGTGTCGGTCAAGGAGTTGGGCAATCAAATTGTCTTTCTGCGTAAGCTCGAGCGCGGCGGAACGGAACATTCGTTCGGTATTCACGTGGCGCGCATGGCCGGAATGCCGATGTCGATCGTGTCGCGGGCGGATGAAATTCTGCGCAATTTGGAGCTGGTTTATGGCAATAACGAGATTGTGCCGAGCAAGAGCCTGAAGAATCGCGGCAAAAAACCTGCATCGCAAACGCTCCGCGAGGCGGCCGAAAGTGCTGCTCCGCAGAACATGCAACTTTCGATGTTCCAACTTGATGATCCGGTGCTTATCCAGATCCGAGATCAGATCAAAGGACTCGACATCAATTCCCTTACGCCGATCGAGGCTTTGAATAAACTCAATGAAATCAAGAAGATAACCGGCTTGTAGGGCTTTTGTTCTCTTCCCGATTCCCGTCAATGCGAGATAGGGTTGTGCTCCATTTGCCCTGCGTTTTCGAGGTTGCCTGCCACCTCTTCTGCCACCGCTCCCGTCGGATGAATCAGCGGAGGCTTTTCGTAAAGAACGACTCTATTTTGTCGTAGGGGATCACTCCGGCTTGGTTGTCGTAGAGGTCTACGTGGCTTGCTCCGGGGATAATCAGCAGCTCCTTGTTTTCGCCCGTCAACCGCTTGTATGCGTCTTCGCTGAAGTAGCGCGAGTGGGCTTTCTCGCCGTGAATCATCAGCACGGCACTGCGGATCTCGTCGCTGTATGCCAGCAGCGGCGTATTCATAAACGATAGTGACGAGGTGATGTTCCAGCCGCTGTTCGAGTTGAGCGATCGGGGGTGGTAGCCCCGCTTGGTCTTGTAGTAGTCGTAGTAATCTTTCACAAACTGCGGAGCATCGTCCGGCAGCGGGTCTACGACACCCCCGGCCAGCGCATACGTGCCGTTTCGCGCATCCTCGCTTCGCTGCGCATTGAGCCTTTTGCGAAGTGCATAGCGCGCCTGCTTGTCCATCGAGTCGAAATATCCGTTGGCGGTTACGCGGCTCATGTCGTACATCGTGACGGTCACCGTGGCCTTTATGCGCGTGTCGATTGCGGCGGCATTCAACGCCATTCCGCCCCAGCCGCAGATGCCGATAATTCCGATGCGTTCGGGGTCAACCTCTTTGCGTGTCGAGAGGTAATCCACGGCGGCGCAAAAGTCCTCGGTGTTGATGTCGGGTGATGCCACATTGCGCGGTTTGCCGCCGCTCTGTCCGGTGTATGACGGATCGAAGGCCAAGGTCAGGAAGCCCCGCTCGGCCATCGTTCGGGCGTACAACCCCGACGACTGCTCCTTCACCGCGCCGAATGGGCCGCTCACAGCAATGGCCGAGAGCTTCTTTGCGTCGTGCTGCTGGGGTATGTAGAGGTCGGCTACGAGCGTGATGCCGTACCTATTTTTGAACTTCACTTTCTGGCGTGTAACCTCACCAACGGTGCAGGTGCAGTCGCTGTTGTTTTCCATGTGCTTCCTTGGCTTTTGCGCGCAACTGCCCGATAGGGCAGTCGCTAAAAATAGAATCAAGAAAAGTAACTTCATCTCGTCGAGCCGCTTCCGATGCCTTTACCCATTGCGTAAGCCTCGGCCATGGCCGGGGTCGATTTTATTTCGCCCACTTTCCATGCCCCTGTGCCGTAGATCGTCCCGCGGTGGGTCGGGTTCTCCAGACAAGCCAAGAACCCTCCGAATTCGGTTACGGCGCGCTCGACGGCGGCTTTCGAAGACTCGGCGGCGGTCAGAATGTAGTAGAAATCCTTCCCCGTCATTTGGGTGTAACCGGCACAGCATCGGTCGATAAAGACCTTCATTTGCCCGCACATCGTGTAGAAATAGATGGGCGAGGCCAATACGATCACATCGGCTGCGATCATTTTTTCGATCAGGTCGCCCATGTCGTCGCGCTGCGAGCAGCGGTGGGTGTCGTAGCAAAAGTTGCAGCCCGTGCAGTAGGCGATTTTTTTGTCTTTTAGGAAGATTTTCTCCACCTCGTGTCCTGCCTCCGTAGCTCCTCTCGAAAATTCATCGCATAGCACATCGGAGTTGCCCCCGCGGCGCGGCGATGAGGAAATGATAAGTACTTTCATGGTTTCTATTGTATGGTTTTCATTGTGCCGTATTTTTTTCGATACAAAGGTAATGGGTTGCGCCGCACTTGCGGTTAAACAATTCCCGGATTGTTGTATACAAATCCCGGATTGTGAGCCGCCTGTGTTTGACGTAACAAGTTTTTGAATACCTTTGCCATAACAAATCAGTCCTAACGATGAACGGCATCCGAAGATTCAATTCGATCGATGAGTATAATAAAGTAATGGGGGTGGAGACGCGCCACCCGCTGGTTACGGTCATCGATTTTTCGAAAGTTAATTTCACAAGCGAATACCCCGCAGGGAACTCGTTCAACTGCTATACGGTCTTCCTGAAAGACCTCAAGTGCGGCGACATGAAATACGGCCGCAACTATTACGATTACCAAGAGGGGACTTTGGTGTTCCTTGCCCCCAACCAGATTGTGCGGATCGAGAACCGAACGCCGCACCAACCCAAGGGCTGGGCCTTGATGTTTCATCCCGATTTGATTCGCGGAACTTCTCTGGCTCGCGCGATGAAAGACTATACGTTTTTCTCGTATGAGGTCTTCGAGGCGTTGCACCTCTCCGAGCAGGAGCGGCAGTTGGTCGTCGAATGCCTGCGCAACATCGAAGCCGAGCTGAACCGCATGATCGACAATCATACCCAACGCTTGATCGCATCCAACATCGAACTTTTCTTGAACTACTGCACCCGGTTTTACGAACGCCAGTTCATCACGCGCCGCCACGTTAACAGCGATTTGTTGAGTCGTTTCGAGACTCTTTTGAACGACTATTTTAGCTCGAATTTACCACAGACGCAGGGGCTTCCGTCGGTTAAGTATTGTGCTGAAAAGCTTAACCTGTCGGCAAACTATCTGGGCGACATGCTGAAGAAAGAGACCGGTAAAAGTACGCAGGAACATGTGCAGTTGCGGTTGATCGAAGTTGCCAAGGAGAAGCTGTTCGAGAAGCAAAAAACGGTCGGCCAAATAGCCTATGAACTCGGATTCGACTACCCGCAATATTTCAGCCGTCTATTCAAAAAATGCACGGGTGTGACTCCGAATGCCTACCGGAATCTTAATTGACGAGAGGTCGCAAACTTTTGCCGCGGGACAGCCTGTTCTCGATCCTCGAGCTTTGTCGAGAGGTCGCAAAGTCTGCCGCCGATGTTCTCGATCCTCGAGCCTGACGAGAGGTCGCAAATCCTGCTCGATCCTCGAGCTTTGTCGGGAGGTCGCAAGGAAATTCTTCTCAAATTGTTTTCGGCTTGCGCAGCGAGCCGGCAGTCCGCAGCTCCGCCCTGCGGAGGACTGCTATTTCGCAGAGCTGCATAGCCGCCCCCGCGAGCTGCTGACTGAAAAACAAATATAGGTGAGAGGTCGCAAACTCTCGCTGTTTCTGATCCTCGAGCCTGCCCCTCAGGTCGTAAACTTTCGCAACCTCTGGCTGCGCACAATCCGCAATCCGCCGACTGCCCCTCCCTTGCAAACGGCATCGGGACTCGCATATTCTCCTTTTAATGAAGGGCTCAGCCGTGATTCCCGACTTTTCATACTTAAAAATTGAAAAAACGCCGGAATAATTAAATAAAAACATTAATTTTGTCTGCAAATACAGTTCTGTTCTCGAGTCGCTGATTGGAGGACAGATCCGGCTTATTTGCCTGTATACTATGAAATGTGCCCTGCGAACCGCCCCTCTGAATAAATCCGCCGTCGTCTTATACACGGTGGTGGTGCTTGCAATCGCTATCCTTTTGTCGGTGGGCGGGTGCTGGAACAGGGCACAGGATACGCGACCTTTCAAAAATCTGGTTTTTGTCAGTTCGTTTCACGACAACCACGTCTGGACGGAGAATGTGCGCAAATCCATGTTGAGCACCTTCGCCCGGAACGGCTACCGGATCAACGCGACAAACATCTATCTCAACTCCAAAAAAATCGTTTCGGCCGACGAATGGCGTCATGTTCTGGATGTCAACCTCGCGTTGACCAAAGATAAGATCGACGCGATTATCGTGTCGGACTTGGAGGCGACGAGTCAAGTGCTCGACTACCGCGATCGGATTCCGGATCGTGTGCCGATCATCCTTGTCTCGGAATACGATGATCCCGAGGTTGCCAAATTCGACAATGTCTACCTGCTGACCGTTGAGATCGGCCTACGCAAAACCTTCGAAACGGCTCGCCGGATGTTTCCGGCAGCTACCAACGTCTATGTCTGGTCGGATAAAACCGAGACAGGAAACTACTTCCTCGAGCGTGCTCGTCGGCAGCTTAAACCCTATGAAGATCAGATTCATATCCAATACGGAATTGATGCCGTGGACGATGCCGATTTTATGGCGCAGAGCCGGGAGATCAAGGCCAATTCGTTCGTGCTGTTTTGTACGTGGCAGCAGGGCGACAACCGAACCTATTACGATCCGCAGATCTTCTATCCGCGGTTGACCGAATGCACCAATGCTCCGGTATTCTCGGTGGTTAACAATGCGATGCAGGACGGATTTGTCGGCGGTTACGCCCTCTCTCCCTTCAATAATGGCGCACGGGCGGCGCAGAAAGCCATGGAGATCTGGCGCAGCTCCGACCGATCGCAGATTCCTCATTTGGAGGTCATTACCTCGACTCCCGTGTTCAACAAACGCGTGGTGAGCTATTGGCACGCAAAGGGTGGCGCAATTCCCGCGGATGCGGAGCTGCTCTACGACTGGAGGGCCTATCTGGAGGAGTATCAAAGCTGGATCTGCATGGGCCTTGGAGTCCTGCTCGTGCTGGGGACGATCATCTTCATGTTGTTGTATTTCCGCCATACTCTGCTCAAGAAGAACGAGATCCTACGCAAATCCAATGCCGATTACCAAGCCTTGATGCGCAACTTCCAAGACCAATACCACGAACTCGAGAAGTCGCGCAACAACCTCAATATGGCCATTGATGTCGAGGATGTCAACGTCTGGAACTACGACCCGAAGACCGAAATTTTCCATACGCTCCAAAGCAATTCGACGGTCGAAGCCGGCGTGAAAATGGCGGATTTCCGCAACGACATTCATCCCGATGACCGACAAAAGGTCTTTGCCTTTCTGGACTCGATGAAGCATCTCGACCACCAGATCGAGAACGGCGAGATCCGCAAATCGGGAGAGACGCGCTATCGGCATCTTGACGGCACATTCCACTACTACAAAAATCACGTCCTGCTGAAAATCGAGAACGGCGAGGTCGTTTTGGTGACCGGTACGCAGAAGGATGTCACCGGGGACATACTCTATCAGCGTCAGTTGGAGGAGTACCGAACCAAAACCGAGCTGATTAACAATGCGTTCGACATTGCACAGTGGGACTACGATCTCGAACTCAAAGCCTCGATCTCGACCGATCACGATGCGATCATCGTCAACAAATACTTCACCCAACAGGAACATCTGCAATTTGTTCACGAAGCGGATCGGCCGATACTTCAACATTTCTACGACCAGATGGATGCACGCGTCGACCGCAATGTCAAGGCGCAGTTCCGCCTGCTGCTGCCCGGACGCGAGGGCTACCGCAATGTGATCATCATCGGTGCACCCGTCAAGGACGAGGGCGGAGTTGTGGTCTCCTATACGGGCATGCGCCGCGACGAAACGGAGCTGATCGGCCTGAACAACCAGCTGAAAAAAGCCAACCGCGACGTGGCCGATTCGCTGTCGCTGATTAACAACATCATCGAGAAGTTGCCGATGGCTCTTTTCATAAAAGATGTCGATAACGGCCTTCGCTATATCATTGTCAACGAGCGGCTCACGATGCTTCATGGCGTGGATAAGGACACGGTGATCGGCCATACCGATTCTGAACTGTTAGACCCCGATACCGCAGCCATGTTCCACGACGAAGATCTCAAGGCCATTGCCGCTGCCGGTGCTTCGGTTACGATGATCAAGCCGTTGAGACTCAATGGTGCACAGACGATTCAAGAGACGGCCGAAACGCTGATTACCTCGGTCGATGGCCGCCGCTACGTCATTGGCATTGTCATGGATGTGACCGAGCGCGAGCGGATCAATGCCGAATTGCAGCGCGCCAAGGAGCAGGCCGAGACCTCGGATCGACTCAAATCGGCTTTTCTGGCCAATATGAGCCACGAAATCCGAACACCGCTCAATGCCATTGTCGGCTTCTCGGAGTTGCTCGTCGGCACGGAGAGTCAGGCGGAGAAGGCCGAATACAGCAAAATCATCCAGACTAACAACGAGATTCTACTTCGTCTGATCGGCGATATTCTGGATCTGTCGAAGGTTGAAGCCGGCATCATCGAGCTGAAACACGAGAAATTCGATCTATCGCCGTTCTTCGACGAGCTGACGACCTCTCTGCGACAGCGTCTTACCAACGATCAGGTGCAGTTTGTCGTGGAGAATCCCTACAAGAGCTGTGTGTGGACTTACGACCGGAATCGGTTTGCGCAGCTGCTGACCAACTTCGTCACCAATTCGATAAAGTATACCCCCAAGGGAACGATCCAAGTCGGTTATCTCTGCGAGGAGGGCGGAATCAAGGTCTATGTGAAAGATACCGGTATCGGGCTTTCGGAGAGCAAGAAAGCACGGGTGTTCGGCCGCTTCGAAAAGTTGGACGAATTTGCGCAGGGCACGGGACTGGGGCTGGCTATCTGCAAGGCACTCTGCGAGGCGAGTGGCGGCCGCATCGGGTTCGAGTCGACCGAAGGCGTAGGTTCTACGTTCTGGGCGTGGATTCCCTGTGAGCAGATCACAATCTCGGAATCAATCGTCGAGATTCCGGACGCTCGTCCCGAATCGCTGGCGTTGAAGGATACCCCGGATTCGCGGATTCGTATCCTTGTTGCCGAAGACAACGATAGCAACTACATGCTGATGAAATCCATACTCAAAGCCTACGATTTGACGCGTGCCGAGAATGGACAACAGGCCGTTGATCTGGTGTCGCAACGAGCGTTCGATCTGGTGCTGATGGATATTCGGATGCCCGTCATGGACGGACTCGAGGCTACGCGGCAAATTCGGAAATTCAATACCCTGACTCCGATTGTGGCCGTCACAGCCAACGCCTTCGACTCGGATCGCGAAGAGGCTCTGAAGGCCGGATGCAATTCGTTTGTGGCAAAGCCGATAAAAAAACAAGAGTTACTCGATTTGATAGAGAAACGATGATTTGTGGTCTCCGCGAACCGGAATTCCGATTTCGACTGCCGCGTGACGTTATGGAATAATTGATATTGTGGGGTGGGGATAGCCGCCTGCGCTATAAGAACTGAAAAAAGAGAATGAGCAGATATAACATATTGAAGATTGTTTCGATTCCAATTCTTCTTGCGCTTGGATTTGGAGCTTGCTCCACCCCTTCGCCGAAGAGTGGCAGGCGTGTGCTGGTCATTCATTCGTATGAAGAGTCGGCTAAATGGTATCCTTATCTCAACGAGAAGATCCAAGAATCCTTCGACCGCTTGCGAACCGATGTGGAGATCCAGACTTATTACCTCGATTGTGAAATGAAACGGGCTGCAACCGAACTTAGTTCGATGTATGCCTATATCGATTCGATCAGTGCATGGAAGCCCGAGGTGATTCTGGTCAACGACGATCAGGCAACCTATTCGCTTTTGGCCTGCAACCACCCGTTTCTGCATCAAGTCCCGATTGTCTTTACCGGGGTGAACTATCCCAACGAAAAAGTGCTTGCGCAATACGACAACGTCACCGGATTCCGTGATTCGATCGATTTTATCAAGAACTATGAGCTGATTCAAGAGATCGTCGGAAAAACCGAGGTCTTCTTTTTTGCCGATAGTACGGTTCTGGATCTGAAGATCAAGGCGACGAAACAAGCGGTGTTGCTTGAGAAACAAAACGCATACGAAAAGGAGCATCATCTGCCCCTTACGCGGAGCGATGACCCCAGTCTGGATTCGATCCTGCGCCTATCGCGTCAGCGGGGACTTATTCCACAAATCGCAACCTCTTCGTTCTCGTACTCGGAAACACGCTACGATTGGCTGTGGCGGATCAGCTCCTACGCCAAGCTCTCGCACTACCTGCAAGTCAAGCGGGACTATAAAGTAAATTGTATCGCCTCGATCTTCAAAAAGGAAAGTTTCACCGCGATTAACGAGGCGTTTGGCTATGGTGAACAACTTCTGGGTGGCTATTTCACACCCCTCGACGTGCAGGCTTCCGACGCTGTGCAAGCGGCCGTGCGCATACTCAACGGTGCTTCGCCCTCCTCCATGCCCATCGTCGATAGCCGCAAGGAGTATCAGTTGGATTGGGCGGTGATGAAGCTTTTCAACATCCAGTTGGACGATGCTGTTCTGAACAAATATAAGATCGTAAACATCGATTTTATCGAGAAATACTCGGTCTTGTGCTATTCGCTCTTCCTCTGTCTTGCTGTGATTCTGATCGTGCTTACGATCTGGGCACTCTCCATGTATTTGAGAGCGAATAAGAAGCGAGCCATGAGTTTGCGCGATCTGCAAGAGGAGAAGGAGACGCTCTCGATGGCGATCCGCGGAAGCAACACCTATGCGTGGAAGTGGGAGGCGAAGCAATTCTACTTCAACGAATTGTTCTGGGATACAGCTGCCTTGTCGCATGACAACAAGCGACTTAGCTTCTTGGAGTGCCTTTCGTTCATCCACCCCGACGACAAATCCAAATTCACATCCGGCTTCAATCGGTTCGATTCCGTAAACTCCGGCACGTTGCAGATTCGCGGTAATTTCAGCGGCAAATACGAATGGTGGGAGATCCGCTACACGACCTTCAAATCGACTAACGACACCCTGACCACAATCGGACTGATGATTAACATCCAGTCGCACAAAGACCACGAACGGGAGCTTGAGATGGCACGCGATGCCGCTGCAAAAGCCGAATTGAAACAGTCGTTTCTGGCCAATGTGAGCCACGAAATCCGCACACCCCTCAATGCTATTGTCGGCTTCTCGAATCTGTTGAGTGACGACGACCAGTTGACCAAAGACGAGCGCGAGGAGTATATCAAGATCATTAACAGCAACAACCACCTCCTGCTGAAATTAATCAACGACGTGCTCGAGCTGTCGCGAATCGAATCGGGACAGATGTCCTTTAACATCGAGGAGGTCTCGACGCATGAGATTCTGACGCATGTGTTTGAAACCAACACCATGCTCGCTCCTAAAAAGATCGAATTCCGCAATGCCATTGACAACGCCCACGACTGGATCGTCCAAGGCGATACGTTGCGTCTGACGCAGGTGCTCACCAACTTCGTGAACAATGCCTTCAAGTTCACGGCATCGGGGCATGTGACGCTGGGCGGCAGCTATTTGAGTGCGACAAAGGAGGTGAAACTCTATGTGGAGGATACGGGCATCGGACTGGATGAGACCGAGCAGAAGATGATCTTCAATCGGTTCTATAAACAAGATGAGTTTGCGCAAGGAACCGGCTTGGGGCTGTCGATCTGCAAAGTGATCGCCGAGAAGCTCCATGGCCGAATCGAGCTGACCTCGACATTGGGCAAAGGCAGCACCTTTGCGATCATTCTGCCCACGGCCAAGCGACGCGATTAGGCGAATCCGCTGGTGCGATCGTCCGGTCTTTTGCGAGAGGTTGCAAATGTTTTGTTTTCGATCCTTAAGCCTGCCCCGGAGGTCGCAAAGGTTGTCCGCCCTCGATCCTCGAGCTTGCCCCGGAGGTCACAAAGCCCTGCCGCAAAAGTCCGCCCTCGACCCTCGAGCTTGCCCCGGAGGTCGCAATGGTTCGTTCGTTCTCGATCCTCGAGCTTGTCGAGAGGTCGTAAAATTTGTCTGGTAAAAGATGCTGGTCGACGTATTTTCGGCTTGCGTAGCGAGCCGGCAGTCCGCAGCTCCGCCATGCGGAGGACTGCTATTTGCGTTGCTGCATAGCAGTCCACCGCGAGCTGCCGACTGAAAAACAAATATAGGTCATGAGGTCGCAACCTCCTATCGCAAAGATTGTCCGCCTCGATCCTCGAGCTTGCCCCGGAGGTCGCAATGGTTCGTTCGTTCTCGATCCTCGAGCTTGTCGAGAGGTCGCAACCTCCTATCGCAAAGATTGTCCGCCTCGACCCTCGAGCTTGCCCCGGAGGTCGCAAAGGTTCGTTTGTCCTCGATCCTCGAGCCTGCCCCGGAGGTCGCAAACTCTTGTCGAATGGTCGCAACGCTCTTTCTGGCTACGCTGCACCCGGCTTATTTCTCCCCTTTGTGCAACAAGTGCTTTGTCAAGTATTTGCGCACCGGCTCGTCGTATAGTTTCAGGCAGAGGTAAGCCAATACGATCGACCCAATAAACAGTGCCCATGCGGCGGGATAGGATTGCTCAAAGGGCAACTCTTCGTTTTTTACCCACGCGAAATAGAGGTAGATGAAAGGGTAGTGCACCAAGTAGAGCGGATAGGAGATATCCCCCAGAAATTTGCAGACGCGCGTCGTCACCTTGTCTGTCGTATGCCCCGAAGCCCCGATGTACACGAGCAGCGGGAAGAGTAAAATCACACAAATCGAATCGTATAACCCGTTCATCCAGAGCTGTTCGCTTCCGCCGATACGCGGTATCGCTGATAAAATGACGATCGCTATTCCGCCGATCCAGAATGCACCCCGTATATGTGCCGGTTTGAATATGCGCGACAGCAACAGTCCGGCCGAGAAGGCGAATAACAGGCGCAACGAGCCGCCGATCATGTTTTCTCCGGTCATTGCAAACCCCACGCAGAGGTCGCCGAGTGTCCCCCAGATTGCAAATGCGGCCAATCCGCATGCGGCAAGAAATACCCAGATTGCGAGGATTTTCGTCGGAAGTTTGCGGAGAAAGAACGCGTAGAGTAGGTTGCCGATATATTCGAAAAACAGCGACCAGCTTGGCCCATTCAACGGGTACATCTCGCCGACACCACGGATTTCAGTTCCGGGTGTCACCGGAACCAGAAACGCGTTCAGACAGGTCGCTACCAGCAACATACCGATTGATATCTTCGAAACGTCCCAAACGGAGCATCCCTGCGTGTAGAACATCACCGCACCGATCAGCGCACCGAGTACTACCATCGGGTGTAGCCGGATGAATCGACGCTTGATGAACTCTTTGATTGTCATTGTTTTCCAACGGTCGTCGTAGGCATATCCGACCACGAATCCCGAGAGGATGAAGAAGAAGTCAACGGCCAGATATCCGTGGTTGATCCGCTGATCCAAATGGCTGGTTGCGTAGGCTTCGAACACATGATACCAGACGACTGTCAGTGCGGCGACCCCTCGCAATCCGTCGAGTATGTTGTAATGCGGTTTGGTGTCGGCAAAGGCCGCTGCGGATATCTTTGTGTTCGCCATAAGGAGAGGAAATTAAGAGGTCGATTTTTTTAACGAGGACAAAGATAATGATTTTTTTCTAAACGGCCGGTCGCTTGCAGTTTGCATTTCGCCTTCGATCTTCGAGTTATGTCGAGAGGTCGCTTCTGTTTTGTCAGTTCTCGATCCTCGAGTCTGTCGAGAGGTCGTCTGGTCTGGTCTTGTCTGCTCTCGATCCTCGAGCCTGTCGAGCGGTCGCTTGGTCTTGTCTGCTCTCGATCCTCGAGCTTGTCGAGAGGTCGTTTGGGTTTATGGTGAGTTGTTCCCGGCTTGCGCAGCAAGCTGGCAGTCCGCAGCTCCGGCTTGCGGAGGACTGCTATTTCGCTTCGCTGCAAGCCGCCTCCGCGAGCTGCCGACTGAAAAAGACGGATAAAGATAGTTTGCGACCTCTCGACATAGCTCGAGGATCGAGAACAGTGCCTTTTGCGACTTTTCGACAAGCGGGGTTGAGTGTGAGGCGGACTTCGTGTTTGACTTTATCGTAAGGTCGCATGCTTTTGCCGCAACGATTTGCCCTCGATCCTCGAGCTTGTCGAGAGGTCGCAAGAAATTTGAACCGACCTGTTCCCGGCTTGCGCAGCAAGTCGGCAGTCCGCAGCTCCGCCTTGCGGAGGACTGCTATTTGCGTTGCTGCATAGCCGCCCCCGCGAGCTGCCGACTGAAAAAGGCGGATAAAGATAATTTGCTACCTCTCGACATAGCTCGAGGATCGAGAACTACTTGTTGCAGGAAAAGTCATTCAACACGCGAGTCTGCCCGGATGTTGTAAGGGTTATCGGAGACCTATTCTCGGCTTGCGCAGCAAGCTGGCAGTCCGTAGCTCTGCCCTGCGGAGGACTGCTATTTCGCACAGCTGCATAGCCCCCCCCCGCGAGCTGCCGACTGAAAAAGGCGGATAAAAATAGACCGCAAAGTTAGCCCGGATTCCACCCTTGACCCCTGCCTCGCCCCGTTTTGTTTAGCTACTTGCGTGAAAGCGTCTACCTGCCCGCGCGTAATAGATACAATCAAAACTCGCAACCAATAGATATTTAGTGTGTTGTGTTTGTGTGATTCCAATACGTATTCCGCTTTTTAATCGTATTTGTAACTTTTGGATCAAAAATGTAGTCATATTGGTCGTTTGTGTCTTCGTTTTTTTACCTATTTTTATGTATTTTTGACACATAATATCTCATATCGTAAAATATGATTCACCCCCTACGGCAATCTATACAAAAAATGATGTTCCGAAAACCGCAAAGTCGCAAATCCGTTCTTATCACATTGGCAATAATTCCGTTCGTTGTTTTTCTGGCGATTGCGGTTATCGGCTGCAATGATAAACCCCAAAATCTCATTCACACGAAAAATCTGGCTTTTGTCAGCTCCTACCACGATACGCATGTGTGGACAGAGAATGTCCAGAATTCGATGTTGGCCGAATTCGAGAAGAATAATTACCACATCAACCTCACGAATATCTACCTTAACTCCAAGAGTATCACTTCGTCCTCGGAGCGCGAAAACATCCTGAAGGCCTATTTGTCGCCCATTATCAACCAAATAGATGCGATCATCGTTGCCGATCTCGAAGCTGCCATGCAGATCTTGGATTACCGTCCCCATATCCCGCGCCATATCCCGATTATCATCGTTTCGGTCTTCGACAAAGCCGATGTGGTTGCCGATAACGATCTCTACTTCCTGATTGCTGACATAGGATTCAAGGAGACCTACTCTGTGGCGCGGCAGATGTTCCCGTCGGCCGACAAAGTCTATGTGTGGTCGGATAAGACACTTACGGGCGAATTCTATCTGAATCAGGCACGTAAACAGCTGCAACCCTATGAAAAGGAGCTTAAAATCGAATATGGCATTTCTGCTTCGAACGATGCGGATTTCCTCGACGAGGTCAACCGCGTTGTCGCCAATTCGTTTGTGTTATTCTGTACGTGGCAGCAGGGCGATAATTACCAGTATTATGATCCGAAGACGTTCTACCCTCAAATTATCGCCCATGCGAAAGTCCCTGTCTTTACGGTGATTCACAATGTGATGCAGAGCGGATTCATGGGCGGCTATATGCTTTCGCCGTTCAATAACGGAGTCCGGGCGGCTCGCAAAGCGGTGGCGATCTGGAACGCCGGCACACAGCCTGTGCCGCATCTGGAAACTATTGAGTCCGTTCCGGTGTTCAACATGCACGCCACGCGCTATTGGCATGTGGCACATGAGGCGATTCCGGCCGATGTCGAGCGACTTTTCGGCTGGAAGGATTACCTTTACGAAAATCGTGAGGCGATCATCAGCGGTGCTATTATCTTATTCATCTCGCTGATTATTATCGGGTTGCTGCTCTATTTGCGAAAAGTCCTTGTGCGGAAAAATCAGATCCTTTTTCAGACGAATCGCGACTACAAAGGGCTGATGTCGAATTTCGAGAAGCAATATAAGGAATTGGAGAGTGCGCGAAATCGCCTTGATTTGGCCTTGGAGGCGGGCGAAATCACCGCTTGGATCTACGATCCGCAGACGGCGTTGTTCCACATGCTCAAGGACGGTGCGCTGGCCGATGACGGGATTCCCTTGGATGCCTCACAACCTCGATTGCATCCCGACGACCGAGTTCCGTTGCGCGAATTGTTTAATACGCTTGTTCGCGGTGCGCAGACCCGCGGATCGGCTGTCTTCCGTTTCTTGCATTCCGACGGCACTTACCACCATTACGAGACCCGCATGGTGAGTGAGATACAAGCCGGAAAAGTCGTATCGATTACCGGATCGCAGAAGGATATCACGATGGATATCCTGATTAAGAAACGCCTTGAGCGAATGAACTATAAGTCGGAACTGATCATCAAGGCGAGTGGCTTGATCGTCTGGGAATACGACTGTCTGACCGGCTTTTTTACATCCAACGACACCATGCCCTATGTCGAGGGTGAGAATCGCACGGTTGCCGATTATGAGCCGATCATCCATCCCGATACCATGGAGCAATACCTCCATTTGAAGGATATCCTTTGCAATCGCCGCAACGAGAGTTTTTCCGAAGAGATGATCTTTGTCCGCAAGGACAATGGTGCGAAGGTCTTTGTTACCTTCGCCGGTGAGCCGCTCGAAGTCGACGACGACGGGCAGGTTCGACGCTTTATCGGCTACCGTCGCGACGATTCCCAAATCAAATCGTTACTTCATCGGGTGCAGGAGGTAAACCGTGAAAACGAATTGGTGCTTAATAATTTGAATGCCGGAGTCGCCTATATAGATAATGATTATCGGGTCGTCTGGAAAAATTCGAAAGCCTTGCGTGGCAATCCGCTTGCGGCGCGTTATCAGGTTGGCAAAATTTGTTATGAGGTGGTTGCCGGGCGCACGTCGCCCTGCGAGAAATGCGTGATTGCTGAGGCTCGAAAATCGCGCAAGATCACCATGCACACTGGCGTTGAGATCGCTGGGGGCGTCTTTGACATCACGGCAACACCGGTCGAAACCGAATCGGGTGCGTTCGATGGCTATGTGCTGCGTGCCGACGATATGACCGAGCATTATCGGCAGCAACGCGAGATCGAACAGGGGCGTCGGGATCTGGATCTGGTGCTCGAAGCGGGCAAAGTGGCCGTATGGAGGTACGATTTCAAAGATCAAACTTTCTATACTTTGCAGGGCGAGGTGATGGCCGGCGATGCCTTGAGCATGGAGGGTAACCTGAAAATTCTTCATCCCGACGATCATCAGGCGCAGTTGGATCTGTTTGCCTCCTTCGAGAGCGGCCGACTGAGCAAGGGGCTTGGCATCTTCCGGTATCGGGGTTCGGACGGGAAGTATTGCCACTACGAGAGCAAGATGATTGTGCAGCAAAAAAACGGCAAGCCGCACGCGATTATCGGCACGCAGAAAGACATCACCGAGCAGACCGAGTACCAGCAAAATCTGGTTCGACTGAAGGAGGAGGCGTTGCTTGCCAATCAGATTCTGAGCGAGATTTTCGACCGTGTGCCGGGTGGAATGTACATCAAAGACACCTCGAACGACTTTGTGTATGTGAATGCGAACCGGGCATTTTGCGGAATCGCCGGCAAAACGCAGCAGCAGGTGGTGGGGCATACCGACTTCGATGTCTTCGATCGGGAGTCGGCCGAAAAATACCGCGCTTACGACCTAAAACTTCGTGCCGGAGAGAAAATGGTGTCGTATGCCAGCTCGCCCAACATCAATGGGGTACAGGAGTATTGGTTGGTCGTCAAGTCGATCATCACTACCCAAGACGGGCGAAGCCTCATTTTAGGCATCGCCTCTAATACCACCCGCTTTCATGAGGTCAATCGCGAATTGCAGTTGGCCAAAGAGAAGGCCGAGCAGTCGGATAAATTGAAATCGGCGTTTCTGGCCAACATGAGCCACGAGATCCGCACGCCCCTCAATGCGATCGTCGGATTCTCCGAGCTGTTGCAAACCGCCGAGGATGAGCACGAAAAAGCCGAATATATCAATATCATCAAGGCCAACAACGAATTGCTATTGAGGTTGATCGGTGACATTCTCGATCTCTCGAAGATCGAATCGGGATTCATCGAACTCAAGTTCGAAAAATTCGATATAAGCGCGACTTTTGACGAGGCATTTGCGTCGCTTCGAGCCAGATGCACCAATCCCGCCATTGAGTTTCGGGCGCGGAATCCCTATTCGAAATGTCTGGTCACGCTCGACAAAAACCGGGTGTTGCAGGTGTGCACCAACTTTGCGACGAATGCCATGAAATATACGGCGCAGGGGTATATCCTGATGGGCTACGAATACGTAGACGGTGGACTTCGACTCTATGTCGAAGACTCCGGCATCGGAGTCCCCGAGCAGAAGCAGCACCTGCTGTTCCGACGCTTCTCCAAACTCGACGATTTTGCGCAGGGCACAGGTCTGGGACTGGCAATTTGCAAGGCGATTATCGATGCCAATAACGGAAAAATTGGCGTTGTGAGTCAGGCCGGCAAGGGGTCTACTTTCTGGGCATGGATACCTTGTGAAGCCGAAATTGAGGAGGAGAGTTGCGCGATAGATCCGCCGATGCTGCCCGCCCCGGTTCTGGCTTCGAATACCTCCAGCAGCACCAAAAAAGGACTTTCAATCCTCGTTGCCGAGGATAGCGATAGCAACTACTTGCTTATGCAGGCTATACTCAAAAAGCAGACCTTGACGCGTGCGATAAATGGTGCGGAGGCGGTCGAGTATGCCTCCAAAAACCGCTATGATTTTATCCTGATGGATATCAAAATGCCCGTGATGGATGGTCTGGAAGCGACGTGCAGAATTCGCAAATTCGATGCGACGACGACTATTATTGCGCTTACGGCCAATGCGTTCGACTCCGATCGAGCCGATGCCTTAGCTGCTGGCTGCAACCTCTTCATGACCAAGCCGCTGAACCGAAAAGAGTTGGAGAATATACTCTCTCTGCCGGAGTAATCGGCGTTTCGACCCGAACGTAGCACGGAACGTTGGATGCTCTTTGCGCGCTTGCTCCGAGGTTGCCTGCCTTGTCTGTTCTCGATCCTCGAGCCTGTCGAGAGGTCGCTTGGTCTTGTCCGCTCACGATCCTCGAGCCTGTCGAGAGGTTGCTTCTGTTTTGTCTGTTCTCGATCCTCGAGCCTGTCGAGAGGTTGCTTCTGTTTTGTCTGTTCTCGATCCTCGA
>CAZHEY010000010.1:47491-78876 GCA_964532025.1 uncultured Alistipes sp.
GCCTGTCGAGAGGTCGCTTTTGTGTGCTGTGTTCTCGATCCTCGAGCTAAGCCGAGAAGTCGCAAGAAATTTGAACCGACCTGTTCCCGGCTTGCGCAGCAAGCCGGAAGTCCGCAGCTCTGCCCTGCGGAGGACTGCTATTTGCGTTGCTGCATAGCCGCCCCCGCGAGCTGCCGACTGAAAAAGGCGGATAAAGATAATTTGCTACCTCTCGACATAGCTCGAGGATCGAGAACTACTTGTTGCAGGAAAAGTCATTCAACACGCGAGTCTGCCCGGATGTTATAAGGGTTATCGACGACCTGTTCCCGGCTTGCGCAGCAAGTCGGCAGTCCGTAGCTCTGCCCTGCGGAGGACTGCTATTTCGCGTTAGCTCATAGCCCCCCCCCGCGAGCTGCTGACTGAAAAAGGCGGATAAAGATAATTTGCGACCTCTCGACAAGCTCGAGGATCGAGAACTACTTGTTATAGGGAAAGTCATTCGACACGCGAGTCTGCCCGGATGTTGTAAGGGTTATCGGCGACCCGTTCCCGGCTTGCGCAGCAAGCTGGCAGTCCGCAGCTCCGGCCTGCGGAGGACTGCTATTTCGCTTCGCTGCAAGCAGCCCCCGCGAGCTGCCGACTGAAAAAGACGGGCAATAATAGGTTGCAACCTCCGGGACGCTGTTTGGCGCAAGAGACGCTTATCCTAAACCCTTGCGCCCATGATGTGGCAGACCCCCCCCCTCCTAAAAGCCACCAGCCCCTCCTATTAAGGAGGGGCTGGTGATTGTTGGTCGGCGTGGTGTATATCGAGAAAGACCGGTCGCCTCTATTCAGCCTTTGCGACACCTCGACAAGCTCGATGATCGTGAATGAATTACGTCGTAAGAGCAACTTCTCTCGTTCTTAAACCTACCCCGTAGAGGTTGCCCGTGTCCTGCCTTTGCGACCTCTCGACAAGCTCGAGGATCGTGAATAATTCACGTCAGAAGAGAAAACGGCTGGCAGCTTCGAAGGCCGCAAACTCCTGCCGAAAAGGCTTCCTCGCTCCTTGCCCCCCCCCGACTACCGCTGTCGTTCTATTTCTGACGGAAATAGATCTGCATCGGCACGCCCGAGAAATTCCAGTGCTCGCGCATGTTGTTCTCGAGAAAACGGCGATAGGGTTCTTTTACGTATTGCGGCAGATTGACGAAGAACGCAAACTGTGGCGTGGGTGTCGGCAACTGGGTTACGTATTTGATCTTTATATACTTGCCTTTGGTCGAGGGTGGCGGATAGTTCTCGATTAGCGGCAAGAGATAGTCGTTCAACTCCGAGGTCGCGATGCGACGTTTGCGCGACTGATGTACTTGAATTGCAGTCTGCAACACGTCGAGAATACGTTGCTTGGTGAGTGCCGATGTGAAGATAATCGGAATATCGTTGAATGGCGCGAGCTTCCTCTTGAGCGACTCCGTCCACTCTTTCATGGTGTTGCTCTGCTTCTCGATCAAATCCCATTTGTTGACCACGATTACGCAGCCCTTGCGGTTGCGGACGATCAGGTTGTGGATGTTCAAATCCTGCGATTCGAGTCCTTGCTGTGCATCGAGCATCAGAATGCAGACGTCGGAGCTTTCAATGGCACGAATGGAACGCATAACCGAGTAGAATTCGAGATCCTCCATGGTCTTGCCCTTCTTGCGCATGCCGGCCGTATCGACCAAGTAAAATTCCATGCCGTATTTGTTGTACCGCGTGTGGATCGAGTCGCGTGTTGTGCCGGCGATCGACGTGACGATGTTGCGCTCCTCGCCCAGTAGGGCATTGGTCAGCGAGGACTTCCCGACATTGGGGCGTCCGACGATGGTGATGCGCGGCAGGTCGTCGTTCACCTCTGCGGTGGTATCCGCGGGCAGTGCTGCGAGTATGGCATCCATGAGATCTCCCGTGCCGCTTCCGCTCATCGAGCTGATGCAGAACGGATCTCCGAGTCCCAAAGCGTAGAATTCGTGTGAGGAGAAGATCTGCGAACTGTTATCCACCTTGTTGCATACGAGGATTACTTTTTTCGAGGTGCGGCGCAGGATGTCCGCCATGAGTGCGTCGAGATCTGTGATTCCGGTCGATACCTCGACCAGAAAGAGGATGACATCGGCTTCGTCAATCGCTAATAGTACTTGGCGGCGGATTTCGTCCTCGAATACATCTTCCGAGTTTACGGTATAGCCGCCCGTGTCGATCACCGAAAATTCCTTGCCGTTCCAGTCGGTTTTGCCGTAATGGCGGTCTCGGGTTGTTCCGGCCGTTGCGTCGACAATGGCTTTACGCTCTCCCACAAGGCGATTAAAGAGGGTGCTTTTACCGACATTCGGCCGGCCGACGATTGCTACGAGGCTCATTGTTTCTGTTTTATGATTTGGGTACAAAGATAATGCAAAAAACAAGAATTAAGAATTCTGTAAATAAGAAATCGTATTTCTTTTCTCTTTGCGGGCTGCTCTTCGGGGACTGCCGCGGCGGTTTTATAGGTAGCGACTCTCGGTGTCACCGGCCTGTACGGGGTAGACGAGTACGACGCTGTAACCACTGAATGCCTGCTCCAGATAGGTCGCTATGCGGCTCATGGCCGGGTGGTAAGAGATCCTTTCGCGGCGGCTCATAACCACCCACAGACAGTCGTCCGTGCGTAGGTCGTGTGCTATGGAGGGTAGGTCGTCCCAGCGGTCGAAGTTCACGTAGCCGATTCGCGACGACCGCTTGTTGATCGCCGTGCGCAGGTATTTTGTCGTTGTGCCCGAGGCGAAGAAGACGATCTTCACGCCCGAATTATCCGCGAGGTTGCGTATGCGGCCGATCCAATCCTGAAATCCGGCCTCCTTCTCCGCCTTCTCGGGAACGACGATCAGGTGGCGTTTGAGGGTGGTCAACGGCTGCATGGCATGGTAAAAGAGGGTCGTGATGTTGGTCTGTGCCAGCACGTCGACAGCCATGCGCCCGATGCCGAGCATCGGTGTGCCGGGCGTTTGTTCTTGGTGTAGTCCCATGACGATGCCCGAGATGTTGCGTTCGCGCACGACGCTGACGATCGCATTGGTGATATTCACATCGTAGCGCAACAGCGGTTGTAGGTAGATACCTCCGGCTGCGGCCGCCGAGGCTGCCGTGTCGAGCATCTTGCGTCCCTGCTTCTCGACATTGGGGTCTTCGATTCGGTTGTCTATGGCGTGGAGGGCATACAATCCGTTGGGCTTGCGTGCAATCCGAAGCATCATGCTCAGCCCGATCAGCTCTTCAACCGCCTGCTCGTTTGCCACCGGAATCAGCAGATGATCCTCCTGTGGCGGAGCATCGACTTCGGGTGTTGTCTTCATGGCGATGTTGTGCGCCCCGTGTTGCGTGGCGAAGGTCGATATGGTGCAGGTTGTTAGAATCATCAGGATCGTTCCGTTGAGCACGCTCTCGCCCAGAAGCCGAATCGGTTCGCCGTCGGGCGTATGTCCCAAAATGACGTTGTAGCCCACCGTCACGGCGGCAAGCGTCGCTGCTACGTGGGCACTGCTCAATCCGAAGATCACGGTGCGCTGGTCGCGTGTCAGGCGGAATGTCTTTTGCGTGAGGTAGGCGGCTATGAATTTCGCCGCCGTAATGAGCACGATCATCACCAACGCCACCTCGACGCTGTGCCAGTCGCGGAAGAATGCGCGGTAGTCGATCAGCATGCCGACGCCGATCAGGAAGAAGGGGATGAAGATCGCGTTGCCGACGAATTCGATGCGGTTCATCAGCGGCGAGGTGCGCGGAATCAGCCGGTTCAGTGCCAGCCCCGCCAAAAACGCCCCGATGATCGGTTCAAGTCCGGCCAGCTGGGCGAACCAAGCCCCCAGAAAGACCATGACCAATACGAATATGTATTGTGCTACGCTGTCGCTGCATTGCTTGAAAAACCAATGGGCCAACAGCGGAAACAGAAAGACAATCACGGCGATACAGATCGTCACGGAGATTCCCAACTGCCACCAAAATGCCGTGTCGACATTTCCCGTGGCCATCCCGACGATCACCGTGAGCAGCAGCAACGCCAACGTGTCGGTGATCACCGTGCCGCCTGCGGCGATGGTCACTGCCTTGTCGCGGGCGATGCCGAGTTTGCTGACGATCGGGTAGGCGATCAGCGTCTGCGAGGCGAATAACCCAGCCAGCAGAATCGACGAGAGCAGCGAGAAACCGAGGATGTAATAGCCGGCCAGAATGCCCAATCCGAGTGGTACGGTGAACGTATATAGTCCGAAAACGAGGCTGCGGCGGCTGCTGTGGCGAAAATCGGACATGTCCATATCCAATCCCGACAGGAACATGATGTAGAGCAGTCCGGCTGTTCCCGACAGGATGATGCTGCTGTCGTGCAGGACGATGTTCAGTCCGCGAGGGCCGATGACCGCACCGGCAATAATTAGCCCTAATAAATAAGGTATCTTGAGCTTGTTGAGAAGCAGCGGCGCGGCAAGAATGATGACCAGAATCAGCATGAATTTCAGAATCGGGTCTTCCAGCGGCAGTGTTATGAGGGCATTGGTAAACATCGTAAGACAAAATTAAGAAAAAAAACGAGAACCCGAAGCCTTTGCATGGAAAATGTTGTATTTTTTTCGAGCCACGCCTCTGCCGATGTCGCTGGCTTTCGGGAATCTGGGTGGTGGCAACTGAATTTTTTGGCCGGAAATAGGTGCATATTCACGAAAAAAATGTAACTTTGAAAAATTGTATACATGGCAATGAGAGTCCAAAAGGTTAATAAACAGTTGCTGATGCCCGTGCTTGCGGGCTTCTTTATCATGGGTCTTTGTGATATGGTCGCACCGATCACGGGACGCATCGCTACGGAGTTTGCGCCGTCTGAACAGGGAGCTGTGAGCTTTCTGCCGACCATGGTTTTTCTGTGGTTTTTGTTGCTGTCTGTCCCCATCGCGGCGTTGATGAATCGCATCGGCCGCAAGCAGACGGCCTTGATCGGCTACGCCTTTACGTGCGTGGGGCTGCTAACGCCCTATGTGGTCGGCGAGGGGCCTGCGCTGGGGTGGTATTTTGCAGGATTCGGCTTGTTGGGTATTGGTAATACATTTGTGCAGGTAGCTGTGAATCCGCTGCTTGCGACGATCGTCCCGGGCGAGCGCATGACCAGCTACCTGACCATTGGTCAGATCTTCCGCAACACCTCGCTCTTGCTACTTGCTCCGATCGTCACCGGGCTGATTGCCTCGACCGGTTCGTGGCGGCTGCTCTTGCCGCTCTACGCCCTGCTGACGCTGATCGGTGGCGTGTGGCTTCAGCTGACCGCCGTTCCCGAACCCGCTTCGCACGGACGGGCAGTCGGTTTTGCCGACTACGTCGCCTTGCTGCGTAACCGCACGGTGCTGCTCTGTACACTGGGCATAGCCTGCTTCATTGCAGCCGACGTCTCGATCGGCTACGTGTCGGTGCGCATGATCGACTCTCCGAATTCGATCCTCACAACCTCGGGGTTCTATGCCTGCCGCATCGTCGGAACGTTGGTCGGTGCTTGGGTACTCCTGCGACGTTCCGATGTGAAATACCTGCGCGAGAATATGTTCGCGGCGTTGGTCGTGGTCTTGATGCTCCTCCGACTCACGGCGGCCGATTCGACACTGATCTATATCGGCTTCGGGCTGTTAGGTCTCATGATGTCGTGCGTCTTTGCGACGTTCTATGCCGTGGCGACCAAAGCTGTCCCGAAGCAGGCCAACGAAGTCGCCGGGCTGATGATTCTGGCCATATCGGCCGGTGCGCTCTCCGGCCCGGTGTGCAATGCGCTGATCGGCTGGTCGGGGCACGTGAGCCTCGGCATGCTCTTTCCGCTGGCGTGCATCCTCTACATGTTCCTCGCGACCTTTGCACTCAATCCTAAAAAAGAGAAATAATATGATACGAAAACTGACATTAACCGCTTTGCTGGCTGTGGCCGTACTCGCTGCCGCAGCACAACAGCAGCGAGGCCCTCGCACCCGCATTGAGTGGGGTGTGATCGGAGGTGTGAACCTGCCCGACTATACAACCAACATGGGCAAGACCGAGGTCAAGAACAAATTGGGTTGGCAGGCCGGTATCACTATGGCTTTCAACTTCGGTGCTTATGCCCTCGAACCGCAGATCCTCTATGTGCGGCAGGGGTTGCGCGTGCGTCCCGAAGGCCAGCCGCAGATCAATCTCAAATCCAATTCGATCGACGTTCCGGTGCTCTTCTCGCTGCGACTGCTGCACCCCGTGCGTATCTACGCCGGGCCGGTCTTTACGGTGATGAACGACTGCAAACAGAAATCGGGCGGTGATCTGCTCGACTTCGGTCGCGTGCGCCCCACGCTTTCCTATACTGTCGGTGCAGGTATTCTGCTCATGCGCCACATGCTCATCGACTTGCGCTACAACGGCCAGTTCCGCAGCAAACACGATGTGGTGTTGCCCGACGGGAGTCAACTCGACAAATTGCGTACCTACAACGTAGCACTTAGCTTCGGATACCTGTTTTGATTATGACCGAAACCACAGGAAAAGAGATTGAAATCGAAGGGGTCGATCCCCGCGAATTGTATGGCGCGCAGAACGTCTACCTCGACCGGATCAAGGAGCTGCATCCGCAGCTGAAGATCGTGGCACGCGGCTCATCGCTCAAGGTGCTTGGCTCGGAGGTCGAAACCCGCCGCTTTGCCAAACAGATCGAGGGGTTGGTGAGCTACTACCTTAAATACGGACACATCTCGACACAGGTTGTCGATCAATGTTTTTCGGGTGTTACAGCACCCGTGCCGCAGGACGAGGCGGTCGATAAGGACGTGATCGTCTACGGCAACAACGGTACGATTGTCCGTGCGCGGACGGTCAACCAGCTGCGGTTGGTCAAGCTCTACGACAAGAACGACCTGCTGTTTGCCGTCGGGCCTGCCGGCTCGGGCAAAACCTATACGGCCATTGCGCTGGCTGTGCGTGCGCTCAAGGAGCGGCAGGTCAAACGCATCATTCTGACCCGCCCGGCGGTCGAAGCCGGCGAAAAGTTGGGCTTCCTGCCCGGTGACCTCAAGGAGAAGTTAGACCCCTACCTGCAACCGCTCTACGATGCGCTGAACGACATGATTCCGCCCGTGAAACTCCAGAAGTTTCTCGAGGAGGGAACGGTGCAGATCGCGCCGCTGGCCTATATGCGCGGCCGCACGCTCGACAACGCCTTCGTGATTCTGGACGAGGCGCAAAATACGACCCTCTCGCAGATCAAGATGTTCCTCACGCGTATGGGGCGCAACGCACGATTCATCGTCACGGGCGACGTGACGCAGATCGACCTCCCGAAACGTTCGGACAGCGGTCTGGTGCGTGCCATGGCGATCCTGCGCGAGGTCAAGCAGATCGGCATCGTCGAATTCGACAAACGCGATATTGTGCGTCATCCGCTTGTGAAACATATCGTCAATGCGTTCGATCGAGCCGATGCCACCGAAACCGAAAAGTAACCACTAAAACGATAGATTATGGACAAGAATTTAGCAGCACTCAAGCCTGCACTGGTCTGGAAACATTTCGCGGAGATTGTTCGCATCCCGCGCCCCTCGTACCACGAGGAGAAAATTCGTAAATACATCCTTGATTTTGCTGCTGCCCAAGGGCTCGAATGCAAGGAGGATGAGGCACACAACGTCTACGTGCGCAAACCCGCCTCGAAAGGAATGGAAGGCCGCAAAGGGGTGGTGCTGCAAGCCCACCTCGACATGGTTCCGCAGAAGAACAACGACAAGGTTTTCGACTTCACCAAGGATTCGATTCCGGCCTATGTCGACGGCGACTGGGTGACGGCCGACGGCACGACACTCGGTGCTGACAACGGCATCGGTGCAGCGGCTATTCTGGCCGTGCTGGAGGATAAGACGCTGGCTCACGGCCCGCTCGAGGCACTCTTCACCGCTACCGAGGAGACTGGCATGGACGGTGCTTTCGGCCTGAAAGCAGGTCTGCTCAAGGGGAATATTCTGCTCAACCTCGACTCCGAGACGGAGGGCGAACTCTACGTGGGGTGCGCCGGGGGACTGGATGCCAACATCACCTTCAACTACCAAGCTCAACCCGTGTCGGCCGAGGGTCATACGGCGGTCAAACTCATCGCTAAGGGCTTCAAAGGCGGCCACTCGGGAATCCAGATCGGCTACCAGCGCGGCAATGCCAACCGGATTCTGTTCCGTTTGCTGAATGCCGCTCCTTGCGAAGTGCTGCTGGCATCGGTCGACGGCGGTGGATTGCGCAATGCCATTCCGCGTGAAGCCGAGGCCGTTGTAATCGTGAAAACCAAGGACTTCGACACATTCTCGAAGGCGGTCAAAGAGTACGAAAAGACGATTATCGCCGAGTTTGCCGGAATCGAAGACTCCGTGTCGATCCGGCTCGAAGCCTGTGACATGCCGTCGCAGATCCTGCCGCGCGAGGTGGCTCTGAACCTCACACGGGCTGTTGTGGCTTGCCCCGACGGCGTGATCCGCATGTCGATGGCGATGCCCGGACTGGTGCAGACCTCGACCAATCTGGCGCGCGTGGTATCCGACGGTGAGAGCGTGAAAATTCAATGCCTGCTGCGTAGCTCGATGAATTCCGAGAAGGTCGCTCTGGGTGAGGCTATTACGGCCGTCTTTGCGCTGGCTGGAGCGAAAGTCGAACTCTCGGGCAGCTACGACGGTTGGAATCCCAATATGGAATCGCCGATTCTGAAGGCCATGACAGCCTCCTACGAAGCACTTTATGGTGTGAAGCCTTCGGTGACGGCAATCCATGCCGGACTCGAATGCGGCATCATCGGCAGCAAATACCCGAAAATGGACATGATCTCCTTTGGCCCGACGATCTGCTATCCCCACTCGCCCGACGAGAAGGTCGAGATCGCTTCGGTCGGCAAGTTCTACGATTTTCTGGTCGATACGCTGCACCGCGTTCCCCAAAAATAGCTGCTGATTGGAAACATCCGAAACAAAATGGTTTGTTATTGTCAATCCCGTGGCCGGTGGTGGCCGCGGGCTTGACCATTTTCCGCAGATCTCCAAGCTCTTGCGCGATGCGCACATCGTCTGCGAACCGGTCTTCACCGAGCATAAGTTCCATGCTACGGAGTTGACCGTCTCGGCCGTGCGCGACGGTTACCGCCACATCATCGTGGTTGGTGGCGACGGTACGCTGCACGAGGTGGTTAACGGACTTTTTATCCAACAGGAGGTGCGTCCCGATGAGGTGCTTCTGGCGGTGGTTGCCGTCGGCACGGGCAACGACTGGGTGCGTATGTTTGGCATCTCGAATCGCTATCAGGATGCCGTGAAGGCGATCACCGAGGGCTGCTTCTTCTTGCAGGACGTCGGCGTGGTCTGCTACGAGGAGGCGCATTATCGCCAAAGCCGCTACATCGCCAATGTGGCCGGTGTGGGATTCGATGCCTATGTCATTCGCAAACTCTCGCACCTCAAGAAGAAGGGCCATACGGGACGCTGGCGTTATACGTGGTGCGTGGTGCGCTCGTTTTTCCGTTACAAATCGACGGGTGTGAAGGTGTGGGTCGACGATCGTTTGGTCTACAACAACCTGCTGCTCTCGGCCGCAATCGGCATCTGCAAATTCAATGGCGGCGGTATTCAGCAGCTTCCCGAAGCGGTTGCCGATGACGGCATGCTCGACTTGTCGCTGATCCGCCCGGTGCACTTTTGGCACTTGCTTTTTCGGTTTCACTACCTCTTCAATGGCGGCATCTACCGCATTCGTCACATCTTGCAGGAGCGTGGTCGCCGCATCCGGATCGAATCTTCACCGGAGGTCTCTGTGGAGGTCGACGGCGAGCTGCTGGGCGAAACGCCGCTCGAATTCTCGGTACTTCGGCAGGCGATCCGCATCGTGGTGTCGAGCAATTTCAATGGTCGCACCTCGCAATGCCCCGTCTCGCCGGTGGCGAAGTAACCAACGCTCTACAACAAATTACCGGACGACGCTACGCAGCGTCGTCCGGTAATTTGTTTTTATCTCTGCGCCCGCCCGTGTGGTTTTTATTAGCAACGATCCTCTGTTCTCGATCCTCGAGCCTGTCGAGAGGTCGCAAAGGTTATACGGTGAGATATCTTTCGGCTTGCGCAGCGAGCCGGCAGTCCGCAGCTCCGCCCTGCGGAGGACTGCAATTTCGCTTTAGCTCATTGGCAGCCCCGCGAGCTGCCGACTGAAAAGACAGCAGATGACAATAAAAATAGTTTGCGACCTCTCGACAAGCTCGAGGATCGTGAGCTACATATACACCCATTTGATTCTCGATCCTGTCCCGAAAGGTCACAAAGTCCATCCGTTCTCGATCCTCGAGCTTGTCGAGAGGTCGCAACTGTCGTTCACACGCGCTCCTCGAACCTGCCCCGAAGGTTGCAAGCTCGAGGAACGTGAATTTATTTTGCTATTGCGTTTACTTTCAGACGAACCTGCAAACCTCGCGGCAGATCCGATTAGTTCGCGGTTGCGGGAGTAACCTCCATGATGTCCACCTCGGTGACGACCCAGCTGAACAATTCGTTGGCACATTGGCTCTCCATTTGGCGGATTTGCGACGTGTCGGTCGTGTCGGCCAAAATGGCGTTAAAGAACTGCTCCATAGAGAGGTATGCCGCATTGACCTTGCTGGCGAAGCACGAATAGAATGCGCGTTGCTGCTCATGATCGAGTCCGGCCGGCAGCATTCCCTGCGCTACGAGGTAGTTGTAGGGATAGATGTGGCGCATGTTGCGGGCATCGGCGTCGAGTGCATCGACAATCGTCGAGATAACCACCATGTCGACTGTATCGGCAGCCCCCGGCATCTCGATAAATGTCGTGTAAGTGGGGTAGGCAACCTCCAGCATGTTCCCGACCTGATCCGAGAAGAGTACAAACTCATCGTCGGTGAGGTCGTTCAGATAGACCATTTGGCGGTAGCTGCGTAGTGCCTCACGAGCCGCCTTGCGCTGTTCGTGATTCCATTGTTTTTGCTGCGAGCAGCCGAAGAATCCTGCGGCGAAAATCGCTAATACCGGGACACAGAGTAGAATTTTTTTCATTGCAGACTTTGATTTTGGTTTTACTTTGCATTGTGCTGCAAGAGATATGCCAAAAAATAACTATTTTTGTAAAAACTACCCCTATGGATCTTTTTTCATTTCGCGACTACTGCCTGTCGTTACCCTTCACCGAGGAGACCACGCCTTTCGACGAGACGACGCTGGTCTATAAAGTTGGCGGCCGCATGTATGCCTTTGCCGATATGGTCGATTTCCAACGCATCGCGCTCAAGTGCGATCCCGACGAGGCGATTCTCCTACGCGAACGTTATCCCGAAATCAGCCCGGCGTACCACATGAACAAGCGGCTTTGGAACAACATTGCGCCCTCCGGTGACCTGCCCGATCACTTTATCCGCACCCAGATCCGCAACTCATACCTGCTTGTGCTGCAACAAAATGTCACGCCGAAAGCCTTGCGCGAAGAGATCAGTGCCTACATCCGCGAACACGCCCTGCCCGAATAATCGGTTGCCGGGCGCAACCAAAACTTCCCGCCAGCCGGCCGGCTCTATGCCGTGAGTTGCTTGCGCCAGCGCAGATAACCGGCTATCGCCAGTGCCGAATAGAGTGTGTATAATCCGGCTGTGTAGGGCAACCCTTTGTAGAAATAAAGCCCCACGGTAATCAGATCCACCACCAGCCAGACGAGCCATTGCTCGACGTATTTGCGTGAAAGCATCCACATCGCCACGATCGAAAGTGCGGTCGTGAGTGCATCCCATGCCGGAACGGTGCTGTCGGTGTAACGATTTAGCAGTTGGTAGAGGACGACGAATGCGCAAGCTCCCACGGCCAGCAGTGCCGGTGTGATCCGACGGGGTGTGCGGCTGATCTGCACGGCCGCCGTCTTGTGCCGCGGCGCGTTGTGCCAAACGATCCAACCGTAGAGACCTGCCAGAATGTAGTAGCCCTGCATCGAGCAGTCGGCATATAATCCGGCTTGGTAGTAGAGCGCACCGTGTACCAGCGGCATAATCAGCCCGACGATCCACAGACGAATGTCCGCCCGGTACTCCAACCAGAGGTAGAGTAGTCCGAGCGTAACACCCGCTAATTGCAGAATCAACTTCCACTCCATGACGTTAGAATTTCACCGTCACGTTGGCCAGCACGTTGGTCGGTGCTTGCGGAAAGTAGAATGCGTAGTCGCTTTGCTTCTTCTCGTATGCCTCCGAGTAGCCATATCCGTTGTTCGAATATTCGGCATTGAACAGGTTGTATACCGCCAAACCGACCCGGACACTCTTGGCACTGCGCGTGCGGAAGGTGTATCCCAGATTGAGGTTCGATACGCAGTAGGCATCGAGTTTCATGTTCGGATTTTTGTAGTTGGTGAAGTATTGCTCGCCGACATACTGGGTGTGCAATACGGCCTCGAATCCGCGGAAGTGAAAATCAAATACGGCCGATGCAATCACATCCGGCGAGTAGGAGATCGTCGTTGTCCCCATCGGGGTCTCGACGTATCCGTAGAAGTTGGTCTTGTCGTCCCAAAGGGCATAGTCGACCACTTTGTTCGTGTAGTTCTTGATCCGGTTTTGTGAGTAAGTTGCGTTGGCCGAGAAGGTGAACCAATTAAGCGGGCGCACCGAAACGGTCAGCTCCGCGCCGCGGCGGTAACTCTGCGGCACGTTGATGTTCAGCGCGTCGTAGCTGTCGTTGATCTGCCCGGTCTTCACCAGCTGATCGGTGTAGTCCATGTAGTAAAAGTTCACGCCGGCCGATACGTAACGGCTTGCAAACGAGTAGCCCACCTCGTAGTCGTACATCTTTTCGGCCGTGGGGAACGTCTCGCGGAAGCGGTCGGTGAAGTCGGCGCGTGTCGGCTCTTTCTGTGCAATGGCGAACGATGCGTAGAGGGTGTGGTTCTTGGCGAAATTGTAGGTCAGTCCGACTTTGGGGTTGAAGAAGTGGTAGGTCTCGTCGACGTCGATCTTTTGCATGCCCGATATTGCATCGTCGTAGTTGTCGTTCACCCCCCAAGCCTCGTAGCCGACATAGCGGTATTGGAGATCACCGGAGAGATCGAGTCCGCGTGCCAAGTTCCAGCTCGCCTTGACGAAGAGGTTGGCATCCTGCTTGTTGACATCGTTTTCATACCAGCGCATTCCCTTCTTGAATCCGGCAGGAGCACCCTCCACCCAGTCCAGTTCTCCCCAGTGGGGGCAGGAGTAGTAGCTCCATGAGCCGCCGAAGAGCAGGTCGAGGTGCTTGGTCGAATAGCCTGCCGAGGCGTTCACGCCGCCGAAGTGGTTGCGCATCAGCTTCTCGCGAATGAGGTCTTTTCTGATCTTCTCGTCTTTCTCGTCGAACGCATTCTCCTTCGTAAATCCATGTTCGAGCAACTTGCCGTCGTCCTTATACTGTTTGTAGAATCCGTAGCCGTAGGTGTAGAATCCCGTGAGATTCATCTGCCAGCGTTCGTTAAAACGGTGGTTGAGTATCAACTGGTTGTTGATTTGCAGGTAGTTGTCTGTCTGGTCGTCGTAGTAGTTGACGTGCTTGCCGTTTTCCAAAACATAAGGCCCGTCCGAGGTCACATATTGGCCGCTGTTGTGGTAGCGACGGCCATAGCGATCCATATCCTCTTTCGTTACACCGTTGTAGGTCAGGTAGGTCTTGGCCTTGCCGCCGAACGAGAGGAATTTAAGCATCGTGTTGCCGTTGTAATAAGCCCCTTGCAACATGTAAGACTTCAGGTCGGTAGCACCCCGGTCGATGTATCCCTCCGAACCGATGTGTGTCAATCGCCCGTCGACTACCCAATGGCCGCCTAACAGCCCCGAGTTGATGTGTACGGCCTGTTTGTTGGTGTTGTATGAGCCGTAGGAGAGCGATGCGTCGCCCTCGAATTCCGACGAAAGTGGGGCGGTGGTCATATTCAGTGCGCCGCCAAATGCCCCCGTGCCGTTGGTCGAAATGCTGGCACCGCGTTGCACCTGCACCGTGCCGACCGACGAGATGAAGTCGGGCGTGTCGTACCAATACATGGCGTGCGAATCGGGGTTGTTGAGCGGTACACCGTTGGCGGTGACGTTGAGCCGTGTGGCGTCCGTGCCGCGCATGCGCATCGAAGTTGCGCCCACGCCGATACCCGTCTCTGAGGTCGCGATCAGCGAGGGGGTCATCGTCAGCAGAAACGGGATGTCCTGCCCGAAGTTGTTCTGCGAGAGTTGTTCGCGTGTGAGGTCGGTGTAGGCCGCCGGAGTCTTCTGGTTAGCGCGCGTGGCGGTCACTTCGATCTCTTGCAACCGAATCAGCTTCACCGAGTCATTGAGCTCCTGTGCCGCAGCAGATGCGCACAAAGCGGCGGCTGCGAGTGAAATAAAAATCCTTTTCATCAATTAAACGTTTAGGTTAATGAACTGAAAAGGGGTATGAGTTGTTGATTATGCGTGTCCCGGTTTCGGCATTACCCGTGTCCGGTTCAATGGGTATAATCTCAGCCTGATAGTAAGGCACCCCTTAAAATTATCGAACGCAAAGGTAGAAATTAAAAATTGAAAAAGAAAAATTAAAGATCGCGCAAGCGGTCTACCTCTGCCCTTAAAACAACGCGGCAGCCTGTGCTGCATCCATTTACAGCCAGACTGCCACGCCTTGAAATAGATCGTTTTATTTTTTCGATCCCCACAATTTCGACATCTCCTCGAGCGTGCGCCCCTTGGTTTCGGGAACCCAATGCCAGACGAAGAGTGCCGAGAGGAGTGCCATGGCGGCATAGATGCAGTAGGTTCCGCCGACGCTCCACGTGCTCAGCGACGGGAAGGTGGCCGAGACCAGAAAGTTCGAAATCCACTGTGCCGCGACGGCGATAGCCACCGCCTGCGAGCGGATCGTGTTGGGGAAGATCTCGGAGATCAGCACCCAGCAGATCGGGCCCCACGACATCATGAACGAGGCCGTGTAGACGATGATGAAGACCAACGCCGCGATGCCGATCGTCTCGGTGAACGAGAGTATAGCCAGAGCGATCATGCCGATCATCATACCTGCCGATCCGATGATTAGCAGCGGTTTGCGCCCTACACGGTCGACCGTGAAGATTGCCACCACCGTGAAGAGGATGTTGACCACTCCCATGACCACGGTCTGCAACATCGACGCGTCGCTCGATGCGCCCATGGTCGCGAAGATGCGCGGGGCATAGTAGAGCACCACGTTGATTCCCACGGCCTGCTGGAAGAACGAGAGCAGGATGCCGATCCCGATTACCAATGCTCCGTAGGAGAACAGCCGTTCGCGTTTTTCTCCTGCCGTCTGGCGGATCTCGCGGTGGATTTGTTCCGCCTCTGCCGAGCCGTTGATGCGTGTCAAGACCCGCAAAGCCTGCTCGTTGCGCCCGATGAGGGTCAGGTAACGCGGTGTTTCGGGAACAAGCAAAATCAATAGGAAGAACGCACCGGCCGGGAATGCCTCGCTGAGGAACATCCTTCGCCAGCCGATCGAGACCATTGCGGTTTGAATCGCTTCGCTCGTGTCGCCAAGGTGGTTGCGGATCAGGTAGTTGACAAAGTATACGACCAGCATACCGAAGATGATCGCAAATTGGTTACACGATACGAGCGTGCCGCGGATCTTGGCCGGGGCAATCTCGGCAATATACATCGGGCAGACGGCCGAGGCCAGTCCCACGCCGATGCCGCCGATGATTCGGTAGATATTGAATGCGAGCAGTAGCGCATACGAAGGCTCTCCGTAGGGGAGCACACCGCTCTCCGGCCACCACGAACCGACTGCCGAGAGGAAGAATAGCGTCGCGGCGATGATCAGCGACCGTTTGCGTCCGAATTGCGAAGCCAATACGCCCGAGAGTGCTCCGCCGACGATGCAGCCGATCAGCGCACTCGATGCCGTGAAGCCGTGCATCCATGCCGAGTAGGTGAAGTCGGTTGCGCCGCGGAAAAAGCGGTCGAGAGCCTGCTCTGCTCCCGATACGACAGCCGTGTCGTAGCCGAAGAGCAATCCTCCGATGATCGCCACGAGGACGATCGAGAAGAGGTAGAGGCGGCTGCCTTGTGTTTGGTTTGAAGTCATAGGTTGGGGTAAAAGGATTTCCACGGGGGATGCCCCGTGGAAATGAAGTTAGATTAGATATACATGTTTACGATCGCTTCGTATAGCTCCTGCTTGCCGCTCTGCTGCACCGGTTCGTGGGTACGGGCATAGTCGACAACCTGCTCGAGCGTCAGCTCGCCCTTCTCAAAGCGGCGGCCTTCGCCCTTGTCGTAGGAGGCGTAACGCTGTGCCAGCATCTGGGTGTAGGGCGAATGGTCGAGGATCTCGCAGGCGATGAGCAGGGCGCGCGCCATGGTGTCCATGGCGGCGATGTGCGCGATGAAGATGTCGTCGAGGTCGGTCGAGTTACGACGGGTCTTGGCATCGAAGTTCGTGCCGCCGCCTTGCAGACCGCCGCCGCGCACGATGACGATCATCGCCTGCACCAACTCGTAGAGGTCGATCGGGAACTGGTCGGTGTCCCAGCCATTCTGGTAATCGCCGCGGTTGGCGTCGATCGAACCCAACATCCCGGCATCCACCGCACATTGCAACTCGTGTTCGAATGTGTGGCCGGCCAGCGTGGCGTGGTTGACCTCGATGTTGACCTTGAAATCCTTCTCCAGACCGTGTGCACGCAGGAATCCGATCACGGTCTCCGTGTCGACATCGTACTGGTGTTTCATCGGCTCCATGGGCTTCGGCTCGATCAGGAAGTTGCCCTTGAATCCCTTGCTCCGGGCGTAGTCGCGCGCCATGCGCAACATGGTGGCCATGTGCTCCTTCTCGCGTTTCATGTCGGTGTTCAGCAGCGACATGTATCCCTCGCGGCCGCCCCAGAATACGTAGTTCTCGCCACCCAGCTCGATTGTGGCATCAATCGCATTTTTGATCTGCACCATTGCGCGTGCTGCCGCGTCGAAATCGGGGTTGGTCGATGCTCCGTTCATGTAACGCGCATGCGAGAAGACATTGGCTGTGCCCCACAGCAGCTTGATGCCGGTCTCGGCCTGCTTCTGCTTGGCGTAGGCGACGATCTGGCGCAGGTTCTGCTCATACTCTTCGATTGTTGCCGCCTCGTCGATGAGGTCTACGTCGTGGAAACAGTAGTATTCGATGCCGATCTTCTGCATGAACTCGAATCCGGCATCCATTTTGGCTTTTGCCACATCAAGCGCCGAAGAGCCTTGCTTCCACGCAAACTCCTTGGTGCTGCCGCCGAACTGGTCGCCACCCTCGGCACAGAGTGTGTGCCACCACGCCATCGAGAACCGAAACCAATCTTTCATCTTGCGGCCGCGCACCACCTGCTCGGGGTTGTAGTAGCGGAATGCCATGGGGTTCTTCGAGGCTTTGCCTTCGAATTTAATCTTGTCTACTCCTTGAAAATAAGTTGTTGTTGCCATTGCTTTTTTTGTTTTTAGTTATTTGTTTAGTTTTGATTCTAACTCTTGTTTCCAGCTCTGATATCCCGCTTCGAGTTGCTCGCGGTTGGCAGCTTCGGGTTCGATTACCTTCAGCCGACGCAGCGAAGCGAATGCCTCTTCGCGACTTGCGTAATAACCCGCCCCGAGTGCCGCTCCGCGGGCAGCTCCCAACGCTCCGTCGGTGTTGAACAGCTCGATGCGTGCCCCCGTGAGGGTGGAGAGCGTCTGACGGAAGAGTGGCGACAGGAACAGATTGGCCATTCCGGCGCGGATCACGTCGGGCTGCAATCCCATTTCGCGCATGATGTCGATCCCGTAGCGGAACGAGTAGGCGATGCCCTCTTGTGCGGCTCGAAGCAGGTGTGCCGTGGTGTGGCGGTTCAGGTCAAGTCCGGCGATGACCGCCCCCGTGTACCTGTTGCCCAACATGCGCTCTGCGCCGTTGCCGAAGGGGAGCATCACCAACCCCTCCGATCCGGCCGGGACGGTCGCTGCAAGTGCATTCATCTGCGCGTAGTCCAACTCCTGTTGTGCGATGTGGCGGCGTACCCACGAATTGAGTATTCCCGTGCCGTTGATGCAGAGCAGAATGCCGTAGCGCGGTGCATCGGGGCGGCTGTTGACGTGTACGAAGGTGTTCACACGCGACTGCGGATCGGCTTTTGGTGTCGCCGTCACGCCGTATACCACGCCGCTTGTGCCGCCCGTCGCTGCGATCTCTCCGGCCTCCATGACATTGAGCGAGAAGGCGTTGTTGGGCTGGTCACCGGCGCGATAAGCGATCGGTGTACCGGCCGGAATGCCCAGAAGTTGCTCCGTTGCGGCATCGGTCTGCGCCGTGATGCCGATCGACACGCCGGCTTGGGGAATCATTGCATGCGGAATGCCGTAGTAGTCGGCTACAAAATCGGCTCTGCGCTGCTCTTTGAAGTCCCAGAGTATCTGTTCCGAAAGACCGCTCTGGGTAGTGGATCGTGTGCCCGAAAGCCGGTAGACGATGTAGTCGCCCGGCAGCATGAACTGGTCGATTTGGTCGAAGATTTCGGGTTCGTTCCGTTTGACCCAAGCCAATTTCGAGGCGGTGAAATTCCCCGGTGAGTTGAGCGTATGCGCCAGACAATGTGCGCGTCCGATTCCGTTCATCGCCTCCTCGCCGATCTCCACGGCGCGCGAGTCGCACCAGATGATCGCTTTGCGCAGCGGCTTGCCCGTTTTCGAGAGCACCACCAGCCCGTGCATCTGGTGCGTGATGCCGATGGCGACTACCTCGCGCAGCGAGTGTCCTTGTGCGGCGATCTGACCGATGCCCTCGCAGACATAATGCCACCAGAGGTCGGGATCTTGCTCCGCCCAGCCGCTTCGCAACGCCTCGATCGGCATCTCCGAGGCCGGATTGGTTGCCGAGGCTGTGCACTCGCCGGTGGCGATGTCGAGCAGCGAAATCTTCACTGACGAGGAACCGATATCTATTCCTAAACTCTTCATATCTTGCTTGTCGTTTTAGTATCTCCAATTATTGATGAACCCCAACCGCAACTTCTCTTTGAGTGCTTTCTCGTAGGCACTTTTATTAAAGGTATAGTATTGCGCCGGTTTGTGTGCCACCCCCTGCTCATATTCCGAGGTCGGGGTCAGGAAGCCCGAGGTGAGTATCTTTTTGCGAAAATTACGGTTGTCGATCTCGATACCCAACACCGCGCTGTAGAGTGTTTGGAGTTCGCGGATCGTGAATTTACGCGGCAGCAGCTCGAAGGCCACCGGCGATTGAAGCATCTCGCGGCAGAGGTGTGAGAGGGCTGCTGCGAGTATGCGTTTGTGATCCATAGCCAGCCGCTGGATCGACTCCACTTCGACCCATTGCGCCCCTTTGGCGGTGGTGTAGGCGATCGTGCGTGCGTCGAGCTTCACCAAGGCGTAGTATCCTACGGTCACCACGCGGTCGGTCTGTATGCCGTGGTAACGGTTGATCCACTCCAGCTCCTCGCCGCTTACGCGCCGGGGATCGGAGAAGATATCCATCTGCTTGAGGTAGAGGTTGCGCAACCCCGTAGCTTCGGCCAGTACGCGGTATGCCGCTTCGGGGAGGGTCTCGTTCTCGAGGATCATCGCTCCCGGCAACTTGAGCCGGTCGAGGTGGGTGTCCGATTGCCAGTAGCGGCGTTCGATCAGCAACACTTTGAGTGCTTGGCCGTTGAATCCGAATACTGCGCAGTCGACCGACAGCGATTGGTTCATCTGTATGGACATATTTGTGGCTTTAGGTTCGAGTAAAATTACGCTTTTCACGGCAAACATGCAAAGTTAGTGCCGTTTTTACGTTAACTAATTGCCTGAATCGCCCAGCGATGCCCCAGATCCCCTCTTTTTTGAAGCGATTAGATAGTGTATTTTTTACGCTAACTATCGGGCGTAAAAAAGAAGAGAACCGGAAATTGCTTTCCGGTTCTCTTCGAGGGGGTGACGGTTTTACTTAAAACGTGCCGAATCGAAATACGATTTTCTGGCAGTACAATTCGCCGGGGTGGAGTAGTGGCGACGGGAATTCGGGGTGGTTAACCGCGTCGGGGTAGTTCTGGCACTCCATAGCCACGCCGTCGTAGTCGGCATAACGCCCGCCCGATTTGGTCTCGGGGCAGCCGCCCGAAAGCCAGTTGCCCGTGTAGATCATCACGCTGGGTTGCGACGAGAGTACCGTCACGCAGCGTCCCGAACTCTTTTCGCGCAGCTCGCCGACTTCGCCCAGAATCGAAGGCTTCCAGCCGTCGATCGGGAAAGGGTGGTCGTAGCCGCGGAAATCGCGTATGTGGTTGAATTCCGAATCAATGCCCTCGCGGAAGGCGCGGAACGAAGTGAAATCCTGCGGTGTGCCGGCTACCTCCAACAGCTTGCCCGTCGGAATCTGCCGTTCGTTCATCTCCAGCACCTTCGAGCTGTTGAGTCGCAACTCGTGGTCGAGGATTGATCCGCGCCCTTCGCCTGCCAGATTGAAATAGATGTGGTTGGTCAGATTGACAACCGTAGTCTTGTCGGTCTTGGCCAGATAGGTGATCTCCAACGCGTTCTGATCGTCGAAATCAAATACCGCCTCGACATTCAGTTCGCCGGGGTAGTTTTGGTCGCCGTCCTGCGAGAGGAGCGACATCACCACGCGGTTGGTCTCCACACGGCTCTCCCATACGCGATTGGCAAACCCTTTCGTCCCTCCGTGGAGGTGATTCGGGCCGTTGTTGACCTCTAACGCATACTCCTTGCCCTCGATGCTCATGCGGCCGAATGCAATGCGGTTGGCACAGCGACCGACGCTTTTTCCTGCGGCCGCGCCGTCGTAGAAGTAGCCCTCGGGCTGTTTATACCCCAGCACGACATCGGCCATGCGACCCTCGCGATCGGGCATCATTACGGCCAGAATCGCCGCGCCGTAGTTCGACAGTTGCACCTCTGCTCCTGCGCTGTTGCGCATCGTATAGCGAATGATCGCTTCGCCGTCGGGGGTCATGCCCCAGACGTGTTGCTGGATTTCAACCATGTTATTCTGCCGGTTTGAGGTTGTTCAATAGGTTGTCGATGCGGTGCAGCGTCTCCGCTTTGCCGATGAACGACGTGACGTCGTACATGCCCGGCCCTTTGCCTGCGCCGACCAGTGCCAGTCGCAGGGTGTTCATCACTTGCCCCATGCCGTAACCTTTCTCTTCGATCCACGCATGTACGATCCGCTCGGTATTCTCCAGCGTAAAGTCCTCGATTGCCGCCAGCACCTCGCGCACCTCGCGCAGAATAGCCGGGTTCTCGCCCTTCCAGTATTTTCTGGCTTGCTTCTCCTCGTACTCGGTCGGAGCGACAAAGAAGAAGGCGGTGAGATCCCACAGGTCGGTGATGAAGGTGGCGCGTTCCTTCATGATTCCGGCGACATGTCCGGCCTGCTGGTCGGTTGTCGTGATGCCGTGGGCACGCAGAATCGGTTGGTAGAGGGCGGCCAGTTCGGCTTCGCTCTTGTGGTGCATGTATTGGGCATTGAACCACTTGGCTTTGTCGGGCTGAAACCGCGCGCCCGATTTCGACACGCGCTCCAGCGAGAAGCCCTCGATCAGCTCCTGCATCGAGAAGAGTTCTTGCTCCGTACCCGGATTCCAACCCAACAGGGCCAGCATGTTGATGAATGCTTCGGGGAAATATCCGTCCTCGCGGTAGCCGTGAGCGGTTTCGCCCGTCGGTGATGTCCAGAAGAGCGGGAACACGGGGAAGCCCATTTTGTCGCCGTCGCGCTTGGAGAGTTTGCCTCCGCCTGTCGGTTTGAGCAGCAGCGGCAGGTGGGCGAATTCGGGTTGCGAATCGGCCCAGCCGAATGCTTTATATAATAGGTAGTGCAGCGGCAGCGAGGGCAACCACTCCTCGCCGCGAATCACGTGCGAGATCTCCATCAGGTGGTCGTCGACGATGTTGGCCAAGTGGTAGGTGGGCAGTGCATCGGCTGATTTGTAGAGCACCTTGTCGTCGAGCGTCGAGGTGTTGACCTCCACATGGCCGCGAATAAGGTCTTCCATTTCGACCGTCTGGTTTTCGGGCATTTTGAAGCGGATGACCCATTGGTCGCCGCGTTCGATGCGTGCGCGCACCTGATCGGCGGGCAGTGCCAGCGACGTGGCGAGTTGCTCGCGCACGGCGTAGTTGTAGGCGAATGCCTCACCGCGCTCCTCGGCCTGCTTGCGCAGTGCATCCAGCTCGTCGGCCGTATCGAATGCGTAATAAGCCCATCCGGCGTCGATTAATTGCAGGGCATATTTGAGGTAGATTTCGCGCCGCTCGCTCTGGCGATAGGGGGCATGCGGCCCTCCGACACCGACACCCTCGTCGATCTCGATGCCGCACCAGCGGAGTGCTTCCAGAATGTAATCTTCAGCTCCCGGCACGAAACGTTGTGAATCGGTATCTTCGATGCGCAGGATCATAGCGCCCTTGTGCTGGCGCGCAAACAAGTAGTTATACAATGCCGTGCGGACACCGCCGATGTGCAGCGGGCCGGTCGGGCTGGGTGCAAAACGCACCCGAACAGGTCTTTCCATTGTCTCTTATTCCGTTTTTTTTATTTAATGCGGTATTCGATCCGCATGGTGATGCGGGCTTTTTTGTTGGGTGACGAGGTGTTGAACGATCCGCCGGCCGAGAACTCCTCGTTGGAGTTGGCTCCGGTGATCTGGAAGACACCCATGCGTGCCGAAGCAACGTGGCCGATCTTCGTGCCGGCATTCTCGGCGATCTTCTGGGCGCGTGTGCGTGCATCGGCCGAAGCCTTCTCGATCAGCCCCAATTTCACATCGTCCAGCTTGGTGTAGTAGTATTCGGGAGCTGATGCCTCGATTGCAACTCCTTGGGCGATCAACGCTGAAATTTCGCGCGAGGCAAGCTCTACGGCCTTCACATCCTTGGATTCAACGGTGAACATCTGGGTTAATTGGTAACCCGTAAAGCGTTGACCCGAATAGTTCCCCGATGCGTTGTAGACCGGATCGTACATTTTGTTGACATTCACAAACTGGAAAATGACCGATTTGTCGTCGATGCCTTTCGAGTGGATAAACTGGGCCACTTTGTCTTTGGCCTTTTCGATTTGTGCATATCCGGTGGCTACGTTTGGGGTATCGACGACCACTGTGCCGTTCCAGACAATCAGATCCGATTCAAAATCCGTTTCACCCAGTCCGGTGACGACAATCGTATCTTGCGCACGGTATTTATAGGTGTAGGCGCGTGCCAGAATCAGGGCGCAGACGATTGCTGCGATACCCAGAAGGATGTACTTGGAGTTTTTCATGGTTTTTTTGGTGTTATACGTTAAACAGGAAGTGCATGATGTCGCCGTCCTGTACTATGTATTCTTTGCCTTCGATGCCGATTTTGCCTACGTCGCGGCAGGCTTTCTCCGACCCGAGGGTGGTGTAGTCTTCGTATTTGATCACCTCGGCGCGGATGAATCCCCGCTCGAAATCGGTGTGGATGATTCCGGCCGTTTGGGGGGCTTTCATGCCGCGGATGTAGGTCCAAGCACGTGTCTCGTCAGCTCCCGTGGTGAAGAACGTTTCGAGATTGAGCAATTTGTAGGCCGATTTGATCAAGCGAGCTACACCCGATTCGGTCAAGCCCAGATCCTCGAGGAAGAGCTGGCGTTCGTCGAAGTTCTCCAGCTCGGCGATGTCGGCCTCGGTGGCTGCGGCGATGATCAGCATTTCGGCTCGCTCGTCGGCAATGGCTGCCCGGACGGCTTCGGTGTAGGCGTTGCCCGTAGCCGCACTCTTCTCGTCGACGTTGCAGACGTAGAGCACCGGCTTGTCGGTCAGCAGGTTCAGGTCGGCCACGAGTTTGCGGTCTTCCTTATCCAGCTCGATCGTGCGGGCACTCTTGCCCTGTTCGAGTACCGATTTATATTGTAGCAGCAATTCGACGGCGCGTTTGGCCGATTTGTCGCCGCCCACGACCGCCTGCTTCTGGGTTTTGGCCAGCCGTCCCTCTACGGTCTCGAGGTCTTTGAGTTGCAGCTCGGTGTCGATGATCCCCTTGTCGCGCACGGGGTCGATTGATCCGTCGACGTGGGTGATGTTGTCGTTCTCGAAGCAGCGCAATACGTGGATGATTGCGTTGGTATTGCGGATGTTGCCCAGAAATTTATTGCCCAGACCTTCGCCCTTCGATGCACCTTTAACCAGTCCGGCGATGTCGACGATCTCGATCGTCGTCGGGACTACGCGTTTCGGGTTGTCGATCTCGGTCAGCCGGATCAGTCGTTCGTCGGGCACGGTGATGACGCCCACGTTGGGTTCGATGGTGCAGAATGGAAAGTTGGCTGCCTGAGCCTTTGCGTTCGACAGGCAGTTGAAAAGCGTCGACTTACCCACGTTGGGCAGACCGACGATACCGCATTGTAATGCCATTGAATAGAGTTATTTCGTTATTTTTCGTTTCGTTGGGCAAATATAACTATTTTTATCGGAGTTGCTCCGACTTTGGACGTTGATTTTCGGATCGAGCCGGCTGTTCGGAAAAATATAGGGCATAATTTTGCCGTAAGCCGCTTTATTCCTATCTTTGGAGATCAAAATGAGTCGATTTATGGATGTAAAAACCATACAGGGCGAACTGCTGAAGCTGACAAAGATTGTTGGTGATTGGCACGCCTCCAAGCAAATCTCGGCACTTGACCGGGATCTGGTGCTGGAGAAACTGAGAGTACTTTACGATGTGGTGCGCTTCGCCGAGCCGGTAGCGGCAGGGGGAACACCCGAACCTGAGTCGGTTGACAAGGTCGGCGCACAGCCGGGTACGCCCAGTCCGATTGATCTGGGCGATGTCTTGTCGCTCGACGAGTCTGCCGAGGAGTCTCCGATTTACGAGGAAGAGCCGGAATTGTTTGTCGAAGCAGCACCCGAAGTCCCCAAGGAGGATGAAGCGGTTGGTGTGCCCGAAGAGGTTGTAGAGCCTGAAATGCGTGAGGCGGTTGAAGCGGTGGGTGAATCCGACTCTTCGACAGAATCCGAAGTGTCCGAAGCAGTTGAATCATCCGGCGCGCCCGAAACCGTCGAAGCTCCTCTTGCTTCCGAACCTTCGGTTGAAGTTCCTGATTCGACGCCTGAACCTCAAGTGGTTGCACCGACGCTATTCGAGTTGGACGATCAATCGCTTCAGCATCATCGGAAACAGCGGATCATTATGTCGCTCTACGATACTGCCCCGACGCCAGCTCCGAAACCTCGAGAGGATGAGGATGTGTTTGAGGTGATCTCGGTGGTTACGACGGCTGCCGAACCGGAAACTGAACCCGCGACGGAATCGGTGGCAACCCCTGTGGCGGCGTCCGAGTCGGAAGTCAAGCCCGAAACGAATTTGTCTGCGAAATCGGATGATGTCGAGCAAGATGAGTCGTTCGATTCGGTTGCGGCGGAGGATGCTCCGGCGACCGACAGCGATGAACCCGCACCCGAAGATACCGAACTGGAAGAGATCACGTTAGTGCCTGCCGACAAATACATCGAACCGCAAACGACACCCGCCAATGCGGTGCTGGGCGAGGTGATGAATCAGGGTTATCAGACGTTGGCCGACACGCTGGCAACGCCCCGCGAAACGACGGCAGAAGGACCTTGCCGAGAGCCGATCGGTGACCTGCGTCGGGCAATCGGTATCAACGATAAGTTCCTGTTGATTCGCGACTTGTTTGGTGGCGATGTGGCGGAGTACGATGCGACGATAGCGGCTTTCAATGCGTTCGACAATCTGGACGACTGCATGATCTATATCGCTGAAAATTATGCGTGGAATCCCAATTCCGACGGAGCGAAGTTGCTCATGGAGCTGCTGGAACGTAAATTTCTATAAAAAAATGGCTAAACTTTATATTGTGCCGACTCCAATCGGTAATCTCGATGATATTACGCTGCGCGCGGTGAATGTTTTACGCGACGTGGATTTTATTCTGGCTGAAGATACGCGCACCAGCTCGTTTCTGCTCAAGCACTTGGGTATCGAGAAGAAACTCTACTCCCACCACAAGTTCAACGAGCATGCCACGGTGAAGATGGTTGCCGAGTCGATTGCGGCGGGTCGCAACGCCGCACTGATCTCCGATGCCGGGACGCCCGGAATCTCCGATCCGGGCTTCCTGCTGGTACGCACGTGCGTCGAGGAGGGGATCGAGGTGGAGACCCTGCCCGGAGCTACGGCGTTGATTCCGGCATTGGTGCAGAGCGGATTCCCGTGTGATCGGTTCTGCTTCGAGGGATTCCTTCCCCAGAAGAAAGGTCGGAATAAACAACTGCAATCGCTTGCAGATGAGGATCGAACGATGATCTTCTATGAATCGCCCTACCGCGTGGTGAAGTGCTTGGAGCAGTTCGCCGAGGTGTTCGGGGCGGATCGTCGGGTCTCGGTGTCGCGCGAGTTGACCAAGAAATTCGAGCAGACGTTGCGCGGTACGGTTGGCGAGTTGCTCGAACATTTCCGGAAAACCGAGCCGAAAGGCGAATTTGTGATTGTGCTGGCGGGGAAACCGAAGGCCGGCCGAACCCAAAATCTTGAAGAAAATGAGCAATCGGAAGAATAACAATCAATTGGATCTTACGCAAGACGACGACCGCTCGTTCGGAGCATGGTGGGCCGATCTGCGGAAATTCATGCGCGGGCGTTTTAGTCTGGACGACGACAAAGCCCCACGTGACGAGGTGGTATCGGTCATATCGAAGGGGGTTGAGTTCCGCGGGGTGAATCTCTGGGTGCTGATCTTCGCGACGATGATCGCTTCGTTGGGACTGAATGTCAACTCGGCGGCCGTGATCATCGGCGCGATGTTGATTTCGCCGATCATGGGGCCGATTATCGGAGTCGGTGTATCGCTGGGAATCAATGATTTCGAACTATTGAAGAAGGCTCTGCGCAACCTCACGCTGATGTTCATCGTGGCGATCATCACCTCGACGATCTACTTTCTGGTTACGCCGCTTTCGTCGGCGCGCAGCGAGCTGTTGGCGCGTACCGTGCCGACAACCTACGATGTGCTGATCGCCCTGTTCGGTGGCTTGGCAGGCATCGTTGCGCAGACGCGCCACGATCGCACGTCGACCGTCATTCCGGGTGTGGCCATTGCTACGGCGTTGATCCCGCCCCTTTGTACGGCCGGCTTCGGACTGGCAACCGGGCAGTTCCGCTTCTTCTTCGGCGCGTTCTACCTTTTCTTTATCAATTCGGTCTTCATTGCGCTGGCAGCCTACTTGATGATCCGCTTTTTGAACTACGAGAAGAAGAGTTTCATCAATGCGCGCCGTGAGCAGAATGTCAAACGTTGGATGTTGATTATCACGCTGCTAACGTTCATTCCGAGTGTGATTATCGGATTTCATATCGTGAGTGTATCGGTCTTCGAAGCGAAGGTCGATAAATACGTCTCGCAGGTGTTCAACTACACCAATACGCGCGTGATCGAGTGCAAAAAGAACTATTCTCGGCGCGATAAACCTTCGAGCATCGAACTGCTGTTGTTGGGTGAACCGCTCGAGGAGGAGGCGATCGAAAATGCCCGTGCACAACTCGAATTTCATGGGCTTGATAATACGCAACTGATTGTTCGTCAGGCGAACGGATCGGACAAGGTGGATGTGCTTTCGCTGCAAGAGAGTTACCGCGAGTTGCTTGACGAGAAGAATCGTCGCATCGGCGAGATGGAGAGCCAGCTCAAGCGTTATCGGGTGACCAATGTCGGGGTGGAGGATGTCTCGCGTGAGGTCGGAACGATGATGCACAACATCGGGTCGCTGACGCTCACCAAAGGCATCACGTTCGAAACCGACGGCACACCGCGCGATACGACGCTTGTCTGCGTGGTCATGCCGAAAAATCCCGCCGAAGAGATCGACCGCGAGACCTTGATCGCATGGCTGAAGGTGCGCACGAAAGCGGCAAATGTGAAATTATTTATCGACTCGGCCCAGCCTTCCAAATAATGAAAAACAATACAGGACTGAACTTTACACAGCAGATTGGACTGGAGGCTCTCTGGTTAGGATCGCGCGTTTTTGCATCGTTGCCCTATTGGGTTAAGTTTTACGTGGTTGAATCCTTGATCTATGTGGTGCTTCGCTACCTGATTCGCTATCGGAACGGGGTCGTGATGCAGAATCTTCACAATTCGTTTCCCGAAAAGAGTGAACGGGAGATTCGGCGAATTCGCAACCGCTTTTACCACACGCTCTCCGAGGTGATGATCTCGACGATCAACCTGACGAATGCCAGCCACCGAAAATTGTGCAAGATGTTCCATGTGGCCAATCTCGAACAGCAACAAACTGCCGTTGCCGGGCGCGATTGGATTGCTATGACGGCGCATTACGGCTGCTGGGAGTATTGTGCCTATTGGGGCGTATACGACCCGGCGCAGATCGTTGTGGCGGTTTATCATCCGCTGCGCAGTCCCGTCATGGAGCAGTTTTACCGCCGGTTGCGCAATACGGAAAACTCGCAGGCCGTGACCATGAAGGAGAGCCTGCTCTTCTATCTGCGCCACCGCGAGCAGGGGTTGGACGGGAAACGCTTGGTTATGGGGTTGATTGCCGATCAGAACCCGCCGAAGCGTCCCGATAGCCATTGGATGCAGTTTCTGAATCAAGATACGATTTTCTTCGACGGTGGCGAGAAACTCGCCTTGCGGTGTCATCTGCCGGTCTATTTTGTGAAAATGGTACGCGAGCGGCGCGGTTGCTACCGCTTCCATTTCGAACAGATTTATGATGGCGTAGAGGCGGTCGAACCGTATGAAATCACCGAACGCTATGTGACTCGTCTTGAGTCCATTATTCGTGAATGTCCCGAACTCTGGTTGTGGTCGCACCGCCGCTGGAAACACAAACGCAAACATGCCGATTGCTAAAATAATAATATTAAATTGGAACGGCGTGGATCACTTGCGTCGTTTCCTGCCCAGCGTGGTCGCCACGACACCTCCCGAGGTTGAGATCATCGTGGCCGATAATGGCTCGACGGACGATTCGGTTGCGGTGTTGCGTGCGGAATTTCCGTCGGTGAGCCTTCTGCTATTGGATGCCAATTATGGATTTGCAGGCGGTTACGACCGGGCTTTGGCGCAGGTCGAAGCCGATTATTACCTGCTGCTGAACTCCGATATTGAGACACCTGCTGGGTGGCTCGAACCGATTCTCGCCGAGTTGAACACGTCGCCCGATGTGGCGGTGGTGGCACCGAAATTGGTTTCGTATTGCGATCGTGCGTCGTTCGAATATGCCGGGGCGTCGGGTGGATTCATTGATTTTCTGGGCTACCCGTTTTGCCGTGGCCGGATGTTGCGGCGTGTCGAAGTCGATGAGGGGCAGTACGATGATGCGCGCGATGTGTTCTGGGTAAGCGGCGCGGCATTCTGTTGTCGTGCCGACGTTTTTCGTCGGTTGGGGGGATTCGATCCCGATTTCTTTGCCCACATGGAAGAGATTGATCTCTGCTGGCGCATGCAGTTGGCCGGTTATCGGGTGCGGATCGTGCCGCAGAGCCGGGTTTATCATCTGGGTGGCGGGACGTTGCAAACGGATTCACCGGCTAAAGTTTTCTATAACCACCGCAATAATCTGGCGATGCTCTATAAATGCGCATCGCCTCTCCAGCGCGCAGTTGTCGCTGTTGTCCGACCGATGCTCGACCTGCTGGCAGCAAGCTCCTATCTGGCGCAAGGACGCACTGATAATTTTTGCGCCGTTTTCCGTGCCTATCGCGATTTTATTCGCTGGCATCCGATGCTTGCCGAAAAGCGTCGCGCGATTCGCAGCGCACGCGTCGGCTCAACTGCCGCAACGATCTTTCGTGGGTCGATACTGCTCCGCTACCTGCTGGGGCAGCGCACTTTTGGCCGGTTGATGTGATACTGTCCGCGGGGCTTTGCTTGCGGTAGGGTAGTTTTATGGGGTTGGTATTTAGGCGGAAACGGCTTCGGATTCTCAATGGCCTCCGTGGCAAGCTCGAGAACCATACTTTGAGACCTCTCGACAGGCTCGAGGATCGAGACTTTACGACTTCGCGGCCTCTCGATTGACTCGAGGGGCAAGAATAATCATCTGTCTTGGCGAAAAAACACATTCGATCCTCGAGCTTGTCGAGAGGTCGCATGTATGTCTGGTAAAGGATTCTGATCGAGTTGTTTTCGACTTGCGGAGCAAGTCGGCAGTCTGCAGCTCCGCCATGCGGAGGACTGCTATTTGCGTTGCTGCATAGCCGTCCCCGCGAGCTGCCGACTGAAAAAGGATGAGCACAACAATAGAAATAGGTTGCCACTTCCGAGTTGCTGTTTGCCACAAGGTTCATGAACAGTACTTTGCGACCTCTCGACAAGCTCGAGGATCGTGAAACAAACCTTTGCGACCTCTCGACTGGCTCGAGGATCGAGAATTAAGATGTTTTGGCGACTGATGCGATGTTACTTGCCGGGGTAGGGGATGGTGAACCAGAATTTGGTTCCCTTGCCGACCTCGGATTTTACTCCGACGTGTCCGCCCATTGTTTCTACGATCGACTTGCTGATTGCCAATCCGATACCGACTCCCTGCTTGTAGTTGTTGATCTTCGAAAAACGTTTGAAAAGCAGCTCTTGCTGTTCCGGGCGAATGCCGCATCCGGTATCTTTTACGTAAAAGAAAATTTCGGATTCTCGAATCTCGTAGCCGAAGACAATCTCGCCTTCATGCGTGAATTTCACGGCGTTACTCAATAGATTCGACAGCACTTGCATCAACCGTTGCCGGTCGATGTAGAGCAAACATGAGTCGGGGATTGCTTCAAAACGCAGGTCTACCGTACTGTTTTCGGGCAGCTTCATGCGGAAAATGCCCTGCAATTCGTTCATCAGAACGTTCAGGTCAATGTCTTCGTTCCGATATTCGAGTGTTCCGGCTTCGATCTTGGCCAGATCGAGCGTGTCGTTTACCAGCTGCAACAGCAGTTCGTTGTTGGTGCGGATGATTTGCATGTACTCTTTTCGCTCCTCGTCGGTCGTCTCCGGCGAGATCAGCAGCTCCGAGAATCCGACAATGGCGTTGAGCGGCGTGCGTAGTTCGTGGCTCGTGTTGGCCAGAAACAGCGATTTCATGCGGTCGGCCTCTTCGGCATGCAGCCGAGCCTCCTCTAACTCCTTTTGAATCAGCTTCTCTTCCGTAATGTCGTAGACGGTCAGAATCAGCCGAGGCTGATGGTCGATTGTGAGGTAGTTTCCCGAGATCAGCAGGTCGCATTGTTTGCTTTGCTGGTGGTCGTCGGAGGTGTAGAGCCTCATCTCGGCTTCCAACTTGGAGAAATTGCGTTTGGTCTTAAACGTTTGGGCTATGGCCGCGCGCACGGGGCACGATGCGCATAG
>CAZHEY010000011.1:0-77837 GCA_964532025.1 uncultured Alistipes sp.
TCCACTGAACTATTTCTTATCGAATTTCATCACCCCAAATGTCCACCCTGCCCGAATTTTTGTTACATTGCGCCGTGATAGCTGTTGAAGAGAGGAAAATGGACGAACGAACATTGATCTTTAAGATGATATGAGTGGGGGAGATTCAAGACTCTTCACTTTTGACATCGCCGACCGAGGAAAACCCGGTGGGCGATCTCTTTTTTTATCCCCAAAAGGTATCTCGAAAACCGCTTCGCGGAGAAACGTTTCTCAAAAACCGATTCGGGTTACGTAGAGGAGCGATCTCATTCGTACTTATTATAACCGACCTAAATAAACTTCAGAAATGAGGAATACTCGACTCTCTTTTTTGCTGCTTCTCTCTTTCTTTGTGCTATGGGGTTGTTCTTCAGAGCAAAATACCCCTCCCCGCGGATCAACCTCTTCGCGGTTCTATGCGACTCCGTCCTCGCTGACTTTCGATGCTGCTGAAACGGTTTTGCAACTTGCGATTTCGACCGATGCACATTGGAAAATAACGTGTGACGCAGCGTGGCTGAATGCCGTGCCGGCTGAAGGAGTCGGCTCGACGAAAGTTCGGGTCTCGGCGCAGGCGAATCCGCTGACGCAGGTGCGTACTGCTTCGCTGTCGATCGAATATGGAGACACCGCACCCGCGGTGATTCCGATCACTCAAAAAATAGAATCCCAAGAGCCGGTGACCCTCTTCGGCTCGACCGAGGAGATGAAAAGTTTCCTGAAATCCCGAATCATCGCCTGCGACTATGCAGAGTCGGTGACCGAGGTGGGCGGGGTGCTGAAGTTTGGCTTCAAAGGTGCTCCGACGCGTGGTGTTCGCAAGGCGGCGATTCCGTTTTTTACGGTTGGAGCGAACCACCATTGGATGGCCGACAAGGCGGCTACGCCGGTTGAGGCGGATGCCGCGGCTTTGCGTGGTGGCGCAGTTCCGGCGGTCACGCTTACCGCTTCCGGGAAGATCGCCTTTGACGGGGTTGATACCGGAGTCGATGCTCCCCAATCGGGGGCTGTTGCGCTGCGCTGTGTGGTGCATACCGGGAAATACCTCTGCTTCGCCTTCTCCGACGAGGAGATGCTTTGGATCGGCAGCGAACTCAACGGAGGGTTCAATCCGCCCCTCCCGGTCGGGACGCAATCGCTCTCAATACTCTTTATCGGCAATAGCTTTACGGTCGATGCCACGGAGCACCTGCCCGGAATGCTGAAAAGTGCCGGAATCACCAACGTCCGGATGGCACGGGCCTATCACGGCGGTTATAAGCTGCCCGAATTCTTCGAGAACTACGCAGCTCCCGACATTTGCACCTACTATTTTTGCCAAGCGGGTGCTACGAAGTGGGAGAATGACGGTGTGTTGAACCGTTCGCTTCGAAGCATCATCGAGTCGGATGAGTGGGACATCGTTACGATTCAGGAACATACGGGTTCGAAATATGCGTGGGAGTGGAGCACGACGGCGCAAGATGCGATCTTCGGACTCTGCGATAAGATTCAGCAGGCTCAGCCCCTCCACCGCCCGACGATTTGCTACATCATGGCACAGGCTTACGGCCGAAGCAATACCTATATCTATCCGAAGTATTTCACAAGCCAGCAGGCGATGTTCGAGGCGATCACTGCGCAGGTCGAAAAGATCACCACAAAGAGCTGCATCGACATCGTAATCCCTTCGGGAACTGCGTTGCAGAATTTGCGCACGACTTCGCTCAACAAGAACAACGGCATGGATCTCACGCGAGATTCGTATCACATGGATTTCGGAATCAGCCGCTATGCGGCCGCGGCAACGGTGTTTCAGACCCTTATCACGCCGTTCACCCAGCAGAGCGTCGAAGCGAATACCTACCGCTATTCGAATAGCAGCACCTCGACGACAGCCTACTCTACGCCGGTCACCGACGCCAACGCTCCCATTGCTATCACCGCAGCACTCGAAGCCTGCCGGACTCCGTATGCGGTTACTGATATGAGTAAATATTGATGATTATGCAAAACTGTTTGCGGGATTCGGAATTGGTCGTGATGATGCAGGAGGGCGATAAGGCTGCGTTCGGAGTGCTCTTCGATCGCTACTACGACGCATTGCACACGTTCGCCAAGCACATCATCAAAGACTCTTTTGTCGCGGAGGACATCATCCAGAACGTGTTCCTCAAGATGTGGATGCGCAAAGAGCAGATCAATTCGAAACTCTCGGTGCGCAACTACCTATTGGTTGCCACGCGTAACGAATTGTTCGACTACATGCGCTTGCGCTACAACCTGTTGCGCAGCGATATCAACGACGGGCTGCTCAACATCCCCGACAACGAGCCGGATGCCTATGAGTCGATGAACCTTCGCGAGCGAGTCGGATTTGTCGATTCGGTCATGCGCACGATGCCCGATAAACGGCGCGAGATCTTTGCGATGCGTTACGATCGCAACATGACCAATGCCGAGATTGCGCATGCGTTGAATCTCTCGATCCGAACTGTCGAAAAGCATGTCGATCTGGCGATTAAACAGATCCGGAAGACGATCTCCGTGTTGCTGCTTTTTGCATTGATCTACTTTTGAAACACCGAAAATAACCGAAAAACCTACTTATGGATGCTCTAAAAAATATGACCAGAGAGCTGCTTCTGCGTTACATGCAAGATGAATGCCCGCCCGAGCAGGCGGAGCAGGTGCGCGTCTGGTTGCAGGATAATCTGCACGACCCGAAGCGGGATCAGCTCTTTTGCGATCTGCTCGATGCCACCGAGATCGCCTACGATCCCGAGGGCAAGAATCGCGTGTGGCGGAAGCTCGACGCGATCATCTCGGCTTGCCCTGCTTCGACGTTGCCCCTCCGCAAAAGCCGTCCCCGCTGGTTGAGGCCGGCTCTTCGTATGGCCGAATTCGCCGCAGTTCTGATCTGCTTGGTGCTGGTCTTCCACTACCGGCATCAGGCCAACACGCCGCGTCAGTGGGTGGAGGTGTGTGCCGAGGTGGGCGAGCGGCGCGAAGTTGTCTTGCCCGACAGCTCGCACATCTGGCTCAATGCCGGCAGCAAGTTGATCTATCCGCAGGAATTCAACCGGACGCTTCGCCAGATTTACCTGTCGGGAGAGATGTATGCCGACATCCGCCACGACGAGCAGCGTCCGTTTGTCGTTTCGTCCGATCGGTTGCAGGTGCAGGTCTTGGGTACGCAATTCAACCTCAAATCCTATCAGGAGGATAGCAAATCCGAGGTGAGCTTGGTGCGTGGCAAGGTCTCGGTAAGCATCAATGCGACCAAGATGAGCGGCAGCTTGACCCTCTCGCCCGGCGATATTCTTCGATTCGACAAGACGGACAATCGCATTGATTTCCTGAATTTCGATCCCGATTCCTATACCAACTGGACGGACAACGGCAACTTCTTCTTTGTCGAGCAGACCTTGGGCGACATCGTGGCCGACCTGCGTCGCCACTTCGCGGTTGATATCCTCATCACGGAGAAATCGTTGCGCGAAGAGACCTATTACGCCTCGTTTGTCAACCATGAAACGCTCGACGAAATTCTGAATGCGCTCAACCAAGACCAGCTCTTCTCGGTGCGCAAGGACGCCGAGGTCTATTACATATCGTCACCCCTAAAATAATCATATCATGTAGCATCAACCCAAATCGAATGTACCTCTTTTAGTCGTCGGATTGTACCTAAATCTATGAACGATAAAAAAACCAAAACAATTTCTAAACTTCAAACTTTTGTGTAATGAATAAACTTTTACCTTCAGTTAAAAGTTTAATCACGCTTGTCGCAGTCTTGTGCTTTTTGTTGCACACCGCTGCGGCGCAGGCTCAGAAAGTGAGTCTGTCGGTTGGTAACACGACGATCAAAGCGGCGATTGAACGCCTGCAAAAGGACTACGGCTACTCGTTTGTCATCAAAACGAAAAATGCCGATGTGAACAAAAAGATCTCCTTGAATGTCAAGAATGAAGAGATCGCAACGGTTGTCGAAAAGATGTTTGCCGGACAACCTGTCGTGAGTAGTGTCGAGGGCAAGATGATCGCCATCGTCTCCGCCCCGGCCAAGGAACTTCCGGCGGACAGTCGGGTCTCGAGCAACCAGCTCGTCAAAGGATCGGTCAAAGATAGCGACGGACTGCCCGTGCCCGGAGCTACGGTAATCGTCGACGGTACGACTATCGGCACGACCACCGATTCCGACGGAGGGTTCACTATCAAAGTCGGAGCACGTAAAGAGGTGCGTTTGATTGTCTCCTTTCTGGGTATGAAGACCAAAGAGGTCGCTGTCAGTGATCCGACGCGCTTCTATGCGATTCGGCTCGAATCCGACAACTTGACCGTGGACGAAGTGGTCGTGGTCGGTTATGGTACACAGCGCAGGAGCTTGGTGACCAATGCGATCAGCCAGTTTAAGCCGACCGAAGAGAACATGCGTAGTGTGATGTCGCCCTCGGAGTTGCTCCAAGGCCGCATCGCCGGTGTGTCGATCTCGACCAGCTCGGGTAATCTCGGCTCGTCGGAGAAGATGAGTATCCGCGGTTCGTCGTCGCTCAGCGCGAGCAACGAGCCGCTCTATGTGATCGACGGTATCCCCTTGTCCAACAGCTCGGCATCGCTCTATTCGTTCGGCGAGAACATGAGCTCGCTGGCGATGCTCAACCTCACCGACATCGAGTCGATCGAGGTGCTCAAAGATGCTGCGTCGGCTGCCATTTATGGTTCGCGCGCCACCAATGGTGTCGTGCTGATCACCACCAAGCAGGGCCGCGAGGGGAAATCGGAGATCAAAGTCAACTACGGATTCAGTATCACGCAATTTGCCAACCGTGGCCGCCGCGACTATGTCGACTCGAATCAGTATGTCGAGGTTTTCAACGAGGGTGTCGACAACTACAATCGTCAGAACGGATTCACGATCAACGATTCGAAGTTTGTCAAGCATATTCAGAATCCTTATCAGGGCATGCCCGATACCGATTGGCTCGACCTGATTACCCGCCTCGGTCAATCGCACTTTTTCGACGCTTCGTTCTCGGGTGGAAATGCCAAGACTCGCTACTACCTCTCGGGAAGCTATAACTATCAGGAGGGTGTGATCAAGACAAACGACATCTCGAAGATCAACCTCAAATCCAACATCAGCCACGAGATGTTCAAATGGCTGAAGGTGGGTGCTAATATCAGCGGCAATTACCTGCACAACAACCGAATACCCGGAGCTGATCTGGGTTCGACGATCATCGGCCGCGCCGTGCAGCAGCGTCCTTTCGACCGTCCCTATAAGCCCAACGGCGATTATTATACGGGTGGAACCGACGAGTTGATGATCCACAACCCCGTGCAGATCCTCTCCGAGGAGACCTCCTATACCGACAACTACCGGTTCATCGGCTCTTTCTGGGCCGAGGCACAGATTGTCGAAGGGTTGAAGGTCAAGGCATCGTATAACAACGACTCGGCCTACACCTACGACTACATCTACTACAACAAGAGCCACCCCTATGCAGCCGACAACGGTCGTATCCTCGATCGCAACCGCTTCATAATGACCAATACGTTCGATGTCTATGCCAACTACGATCGCAAGATCGGGGAGGACTTCGAATTGGGGGCTATGGTCGGACACTCGTTCCTGAAAACCACCTCTCGCACGTCGTATATTGATGCTCAAAACTACCCCTCGCCAGCCTTCGATGTGGCCAGCGTGGCGGCAAATATTGTCGGGGCAAGTGCCGGATTGTCGGAATATGCCATTGAGTCCTATTTCGCCCGTATGAGCCTTGCTTACAAAGATCGTTACGTGGTCAATGCGACGATCCGTACTGACGGCTCGTCCCGTTTTGCTCCCGATAGCCGTTGGGGTTGGTTTCCTTCGGTGTCGGTCGGCTGGAATGTCTCGAACGAAGCGTTTTGGAACGCAGAGAAGACCGAGTTGAAGATTCGTGCCAGCTACGGCCGCACGGGTAATCAGGACGGAATCAGCAACTACGGGTGGCAGTCCTTGATCAGCGGCGGCATCAACTACGGCGGACAGAGCGGTATCGCAATCTCTTCGAGCGGAAACGACAAGCTGACGTGGGAGACTGCCGACCAGTATAACGCCGGATTCGATTTGAGTTTTCTGGGCGGTAAGATCAACATGATCGCCGACCTTTACCTGAAAAACACCAACAACCTCCTCTATTCGAAACCCGTCCACGCCACGACCGGCGAGACTTCGATCTTGAGCAACATCGGTTCGATGCGTAATAAAGGTATCGAGTTTACGATCAACACCCATTTCAATCTGGGCAAGGTGATGTGGAGCTCGTCGCTCAATATCGCGCGCAACATCAACAAGCTGACCTCGCTGCTGGAGGACGATATGCTCGCAATCGGTTCGAACCGTGCGCTTAAAATCGACAAAACGGTCGGTTCGTGGTATATCTTCCGCAAAGACGGACTCTACCAATACGACGGAGAAGTTCCCCAAACGCTCTACGACAAAGGCGTGCGCGCCGGCGATGTCAAGTACTGGGATCGCGACGGCAATGGGGATATCACCGACGACGACCGAATCGTTACGGGAAACCCCAACCCGAAGTTCTCGGGCGGCTGGAACAATACGTTCAAATACAAAGGGCTCGAATTGAGCGTCTTCTTCACATATAGCTACGGCAACGATGTCTATGCGTCGTGGATGATTCCGGCGGCCAAGCCGGGCTACACCCGTTCGCTGCTGAAACAGTTTGCCGACAACCGCTGGACAGCTCCCGGCACATCGAACCAATATCCCCGCGCGATCTATTCGTATAGTGGCTGGAACTGCAAGAATAGCACGGGGCTGCTGACCGACGGATCGTTCATTCGCCTGCGTTCGCTGACGCTGGCCTATACCTTCCCGCAGCGGATGATTCAGAAAATCCACCTGAAGGGGCTGCGTGTCTATGCACAGGGCGATAACCTCTTCCTCTGCTCGCGTTATTCGGGTTGGGATCCCGAAACCAGCGTCAACCTCGATCCGCGTTTTTATGGTGAGGATAACGACGGTGTTCCCCAGCCGCGCATCTTCAAGGTAGGTCTTAATATCACTTTCTAAATCAGATAATCATGAAATCGTTGCATAAAATCATTTTATTTGCTCTGCTGCCCTTGGTGGGTGGCTGCGGCAGCATGCTCGACATCGAACCGCACTCGGCGGTCTCTCCGACAGTGGTCGGCGAGGACGATATCGAAGCCTTGCGCATCGGAATGTATAGTCAGGTTCAGGAGCAACCGACTACCTATTCCTATATCGCGTTCGACCTGTTCGGAGGCGAGCTGATGACCAGCACGGGGCGGCCGATCGACCTGATTAATACGCTCTCCAATGCATTGCAGTCGTTCATCAGCAGCCAGTGGAACGGCTACTACAAGGCTCTTTTGCAGGTCAACAACGTCCTCTCGATTGCCGAGGGGCTTGCCGAAAGTCCCATGCGCAATCGCGTGCTGGGCGAGTGCCACTACTTCCGGGCCTATATCTACCAATGTTTGGTGACGCGGTTCGGCGATGTGCCTGTGTTGCGGCGAAACACCCAAGACAAGGTTTCACGCGATCCGGCATCGGCTGCATGGGCTTTGATCGAAGAGGATCTCGATGCGGCCTCGGGCTTCCTGAACGGACTCTCCGTCGATAGCTATTACTACGTTTCGCCCTTTGCTGTGACGGCCATGAAAGCCCGCGTGAAGCTCTACTTGGGCAAGAAGGACGAGGCCGGAAAATTGGCTGAGAGTCTGATCGGAAATCCCCGTTTTGCGCTTGACGACTTCGGTAAAATCTTCCGCAGCAAGGCTAACACCGAGGTGATCTTCGCCTTCTCGTGTTTAACCGCCGACGGATCGTCGATCAATATTTCCAACCAGTTCTACTCCTACAACCACCCCAACAAGGGCAGCTACAACTACCGCCCCGCGGGTGATGTGATGACCATGTACGACGAGAAGGATCTGCGCAAGGAGATCTCGATCACCACGCTCGACAACCTGAATTTCATCAATAAATATCCCAGCGGACAGACCGGAACAGACCCTGTTGTTATCTCGCGCTTGGCCGAGATGTATCTGATTAGTGCCGAAGCGCAGGGGCTGAATGGCGGTCTTGACCGACTCAATGAATTGCGCGAGAAACGAGGACTCGAAAAGACCAGCCCGGCCAACGAGGCCGAGTTCCTCGCTGCAATTTTACAGGAGCGTCGGTTGGAGTTTCTGGCCGAAGGATTCCGCTGGTACGACTTGGTGCGAACCGGAAAGGCGACCGAAACACTCGGCACGAAGGAGTATCAGTGTCTGATGCCGCTGCCGAGCCGCGAGTTGCTTTACAACCCGAACCTCAAACCCAACAATCCGGGTTATTAGTGTGGATTATCCAATAGCGATAAAATTATGAAAACAATGAGATTATATAAAAGTATGATTGGAATACTCCTTTGCGCATGGCTATTGGTGTCGTGCGACAACTCAAACCGGTTTGACGAGTATGCGAAATTCGAAACGACGGTGCAAACGGCTTGGGCACAGAGTATTGTCGAAGGGTCGAATGGCTATGTAGCCCATGTGAAGAGCGATAAGACCTACAATCTGACCAACGGCGTGGATGTGTTGTCGATGTCGTTTCTGTCCGACAACGGACTGTCGATGCAGCTGTTCCTGTTTAAGATCGTCTTGAGCGATAAGATTACGCTACGGACTACGTTGGCCAACGACAAAGATCAAGTGGGCGTCGGTCAGACGATCATGAAACAGCTCGAAGCGATGCAGCAAAATCTGGATAAGAGCAACGGAAAGGTGCTGGGCGGAACGAACGCCGACTTTTTCAATACGACGACCTATATCCCCTATGGCGTATGCTATCGCAACGGGGTGGCTGTGAAGACCTCGTTCAGTCGCGAAGACTGCAATGTCTTTGCTGTGATGAAGGACAATAAGGCTCGTTGCCTGACTGCCGAGGAGTATGCACTCGACAAGAGTTCGATCCGCGAGGCCGTATGCGGTCGTAGCACGTTGCTGCTGAAAGACGGGGTGAAGTTGGACCAAAGCAACAACACGATGCCTGCTGCGAATATGGAACCACGAACTTGCATTGGGGTCTCCGAAGACGGCAACGAGGTCTATCTGATGGTGGTCGACGGCCGTAATTTCTACTACTCCAACGGTGCAGACCTGCTCGATCTCATGAATCTGATGTCGGCATGCGGGGCAGACGACGCGCTCAATCTCGACGGTGGCGGTTCTTCGACCTTCATCGCTCGCGAGAGTGCTGCCGGCGAGTTGAATCTACTGAACTGGCCGACCGACAACGGTGGCGTGATGCGCGCCGTAGCTACCGGATTGGCAATTATCGAACAATAAACGACGGAACAGATGAAAACGATATTTCAATACCTGCTCTTGACGCTCGCCAGTGCGACGTTGGGGGCATGTCAGGATTTTAGTGACGATTCGGCCTTTACGCCCAAGACGCCCGAACTCTCGTTTGCCGAGGCCAATATCGAGGCCGGAAAGTCCACCGGAGAGTACCAAATTTCGATTAAATCGAATCTCCCGTGGCGCATCGAATCCGATAAGGATTGGGTGACGTTCGACCCTTCGAATGGTATGGGCGATGCCGCAATCACGGTGACCGTGGGCGCGAACCGTTCGTTGAAAGAGCGCACGGCGACGATTTCGGCCTACGTCATCAAGGGCGAAAACATCACGCTGCCCCTTACCCAAGCTGCGGCGAGTGCCTCCGATCTGGCGACGCACTACTATGTCAAAGCCGATGCTGCGGCAACGGCCGACGGCTTGAGCTGGGCAACGGCGACCTCGCTGGCCAATGCTATCGAGCTGGCGATGAATGGCGACGTGATCCACGTGGCGGCGGGTACTTATCACCCCTCCGTGCCGCTGACGGGCATGAAGACCGCACTCGACAATACGTTTGAGATCCACAGCAATTTCACGATGATTGGTGGCTATCCGGCCGATGCTGCTGCCGGTGCTGAGGCCGACCCCAAGGTCAATCAGACCATTCTGGACGGCAACAAGTCGGTTTGCCACATCGTTACCGTGACGGCGGCCAAGATGGCCGGCATGAAGGCGACGCTCAATGGCTTTACGCTCAAGAACGGTTCGTCGCAGTTCGGTTCGGCCGGTAGCACGACGATCAACGGCGTGAAGTTCTACCAGACTTACGGTGCGGGGCTTTTCATCGGCAATGCAGCGGTGGATATTCTCAACTGCAAGATTATCGACAATACGGACATCCGTATGGGTGCTATTCGTGTCGATGCCGGGGCTGAAGCGTTGTTCGACAACTGCGTGGTTTCCGATAACGCGACCAAATCGACGACGACCTATAACTGCGGCGGCTTGTGGGTCGACGGAGCTAAGTTGCTGCGGATCAACAACTGCACCTTCAGCAACAACAAATCCTCGGGCGTCGCTCCCTGTATCTATGTCTTTGGCGATACGGGTGGTAAGACCAACGTGTTGATTAGTAATACCACGATTTCGGGGTGTAGCGTGAGTCCCGAACATGCGACCCGCAACGGCGGCGGTATCTATGTCCGCGAGCACGGCAACCTGGTCATCGTCAACTCGACGATCTACGGTAACAGTGCCGGAAAGGGTGGCGGTATTGCAGTCTACGGCACGGCGGCCAAGCCGAGCAAGGCGGTGATCGTCAGCAGTACGATCGCCGGCAACACGTCGGTGACGACTGGTGCGGGAGTGCAGCAGGCGGCAATCGGCGGAACGATCGAGCTTTACAATACGCTGATTTCGGGCAATACGACGGGCGGCACAGCCGACGATGTGGTTTGGTTCGAAGGCGCAAATTCCAAAATCAGCAACAGCATCATCGGTGCTGTGGCCTACAATGCCGACGGCGGAGTCATTTCCGGTGCGGCATTCGATCCGGCTTCGATGCTCAGCCCGTTGGGTAACAACGGCGGGGCGACGAAGACCTGTGTGTTGCTTGGCAATGCCAATCCGGCTCGTCAGTACGGCATGACGGCTTCGGAACTGAAGATACTGGGCGAGAGCCTCGATCCGGCATTCGGCGACGCGATCAGCGGCGTCGACCAGACGGGAGCTTCGCGCACGGGGAAGACGGTGGTTGGAGCTACAATAAAATAGGTTGAACAAACAGGGCATATCGACAATTGGAACCCCTCTTTTTCACTATATACAGTGAATGTATATAGCAAACAACAGTAACATAGCGCATTAGTTGATATTAGTACTTACAGGGTTGTTACGAAAAAAGCTATTTTGATAGCAATAATAACCCTTTTTTGGCAAAAAGCACTATTCGGATGTAGTGATTCATGTAGTCCGGTAAGGCACTTGAATTTGAAGCCAATTAAGTACAAATTAAAAACTGATGCGCTATGTTTACAATTAACATCAAGGGTAAGGATAACCCCAAAGATCCCCGATTAGTAAAACTGGAGATGGTATTTTTCAGAACCGATTACGCCAGAGTAACAAAGGTAATCAATATCACTGGCTCCGCAAAAGAGTGGGACAATCAGACCCAACAATTCAAATCTAAAAGTGCGGAAGCAACAGAGAAAAACAAGCGTTTGCTCGAGTTGAAGTCAAGCTATCTGAAAATTGCGGAGGAGTGGGAAGCTGAAGGGAAATCATGGTCACCTGTTCAATGGTCTCATTGCTTCGATGTCACGGAAAATAAGAAGAAAGAGGCAAAAGTCCTTTCTGTTGCGACAGCATTGGATTCAATCATCGAGAATATGCTATCTCGTGAGCGTATAAAGAACGGCAAGGTAATAAGTAGTGTTGGTACTGCAAAAAATTATCGAGATCTACGAACTACCCTTACTCAATTCACTAAACAAAAATATGACCGTGCTTTATCCAGTTACTACTTTAATGAAATTACGGCTGACTTTGTTAATGATTACGCATTCTTCCTTGAGAAACGAGGGCTTGAGAATGGAAATAACGGTGGGTTAGAGACTCGACTACGAAGATTCTACGGTCTGCTATATTATGCGACTAAGATGAACATACCGGATATAGATCTCACCGTATTCGAGCGTGCCAGACCTAAAATGAAGTCTAAGGAATTTATTCCCAAGACCCTCTCCAAGGATGTCATTGATAAAATAGAGAAACTGGATCGTAAACTTTTAAGCCGACTGGAGTCTTTCTACGTTGACCTGTTTTTATTCAGTTACTATACCGGAGGAATGGCTAATATTGATGTTGCATACCTGACTTGGGATTGTATTGATAAAGATGGCAACCTAAACTATGAGCGAATAAAATTCCCCAAAAGGGCTTGTATGAATTTTAATTCCAAAGCAAGGGCAATCGTTGAACGATATAAGGACAAGTGCTATGGTAACTACATGCTACCTGTATTTTCAGTAAAACACAATACGGAAGCAAAACAACGAGGGCGACTGAAGCGGCTTTATTGCAACCTAAACTTAGCCTTAAGAAAAGTTCAGGATCTTATTCAAAGTGATGAGAAAATCACATGGTATGCAGCGCGTGGAACATTTATCACTGAAATGCTTGCAGCTGATATTCCTCCTGTAGAAGTAGCAGAAATGGCAGGCAATAGTCCTAATACTATTTATAAGCACTACTACAAAAATACGAATAAAAATCAAACATTTAAAAGAGCTAATGCTGTGTTGGGCTGTAAATAACATGTTTTTTGTATCTTTGTCCTCAAATATGTATAAACTAACATTATAGGAAAAATGAAAGAACTAATTGAAAAGCTTGAAGCCGCTTTTACGGCTTTCAAAAATGATGCGGTGGCTCAGGCTGAAAACGGAAATAAGGCAGCTGGCACACGTGCTCGCAAGTCTTCTTTGGAAATAGAGAAGGCTATGAAGGAATTTCGCAAAGCGTCATTGGAAGAATCTAAGAAATAAGGTTCTGAATATATTCAAGAACAAGAAAGGACATCGATTGATGTCCTTTTGTTATTTTATTAGCTTCCGTGCAACCCAGAGAAAGACGACAAATAATAAAAACGAAAATAGTCCGATTGTGATGGCTGAAAGCCATATCGGAAAGCCTAATCCAAACCCAAAGCAAAATCCATCCCTTGCAGAAAGTTCCACGGATTAAGAGGAATTTCATAGCACAAAATTACTTTCTCAACAATTTCAGGTGTGCTTAATTGTCTTATCCATTATTTTATTAGTTTTGTTATCTCACTCCATAATCTACTATCATTGTGGAGTTGTTTCAGGATATAATACCGTATATCGAACCCCTCTTTACCTCCTTTGTATAGACGTAGTGGTTCATCGTTCGAAGTTTTTGACCACGAAACGGTTATCACTTGAATCTCATTATGGCAAGAGCAGTCTATTAATTGAGGATTGGTGATGAAATATTTAGGTTGCTGGGCGGCAGATTCTTCCGAGAAATCTTCAACCTCCATATTGACTACCGCCTGCTGCTTACGCCTCTCAATTGATAGCTTAGAAAGTTTCTCCTTATACCTATCAATCACAAATCCGATTCCAACCTCTGTTGAATTGGAGTATTTCTTAATGCAAGCCTTATAGTAATCTTCCTGCGAAATCGGGATAAATGGAGAAATGTTTTTCTTGGTTATTACCGCATACTCAACATTATCTTCCAGCCAATAGATATCATAACCATGAAATGTTGCCACTTTCTCAGGGGAAATTACTACTTGTGCAGGCTTGTCGTTAGAAAATCCGATACCGTTGATACGGATGATCAATTTGGCAAACATCTCCTCAGCATTACCTCGCTTGCCTTTATAAAAGATACAAGGATCAACTGAAACTATTATCTCTCCATATAAGGTTGCATTCGGATCTTTCTTATAGTCGGAAAATTTGTCAGTATCGTAACAATGTCCGATTGCTTTGTATATACCTATATCCACACCCTGTGGAGTGCCTATGCAAGGCACGGAACGTAGCTGTGCGGTTATCTTATTGATATTTTGGAGCATCTTATCATAATCCGAAGCAGGCAATAGTGGAGAACGCCCATAACTGATAGATGGCTCTTTATCTTCCATAATCCGACCTTTGGCGTAAGGCATAAATTGCGTCCAGATACGCTCTTCGGGGTTTCCGTAATTAACAACCTTATCCGAAAACGGATGACGTTCTTGTGCGGATACATTACCAATCTGTAATACCGCTAAAATCAAGAAAGATATTATTTTATTCATATCATCGCATATTTTCAATTCGTTCCAAAACAAAATTGCTGATTATTTTTTTGCCTTCGAGAGACATTTCGAGCTTAATCATACCGTAATCCTTAGCATACCACGTGCGGACAAATGATTTCATCTTCCGTCCCATAATCTCATTGGTTACATCGTAATCGTATCGAAGACACTCAAATGTTCCTGCTGGTGTGGTGATAGATTCTTTGGCTGCAACTATTCGATTGCTAATAGTTGCTGTCATTAAAATACCTTTCTCGCCATCTTCTCCCTCAAGATAACATTTCATAGAACAACCTTCGAGCTTTTCGCCAATCTTAGGATTAACCGGGAAGATTATATCTTGTTTCAATTCATTCACATACTTCATTGTCGCATTTTGAGATTGCGAAAAAAACTGTGTTGGATCGGTGTACAATACCCCGTTCTTTAAAAGATATGATAACTCGGTACGCCCGTCCAACTTTGTAAATGTAGGGGCTTGATACACCTCACTAACAATGACATAATTAGTGGGTGTAGATGAAGCTTTGAGATACTGTTTGGTAAGGCTTACGGTTTGTCCCTTGTCGGTCTTAGCAGCATAGACCATCACTTTGCCTTTGGGTGGAATGTAATAATTCACCTGTGCGGATGCAATCAACACTAACAAGCATCCTACTATTGTTAATATACTCTTTTTCATTTCTTTTCGTCTCTTAACTGATACATTTGATAGGGTTTCATAAGTTCTTCGCAAGCCTTCACATACTCTTTAATCAATATGTAACAAACTCCCTTTTGCTGATCTGCAAATTGTTCAAGCATCATCAATTTCGAACTGTCGTATTTCATCTGAACTATATCGGCTAATTCGCATTGAAGTCTGAGAGCCGCATCGAGATGCGATTTACGTAGCGCCATTTTCTGTTTTTGTACGGCTATCGCTTGGGTATAGAATGCAGGGAAACGTTCCGCATATAACTTTCTGTTTTTATCCACCTTAGCATCGTACAACCCGGAAAAATGCACCTCAATATTCAACCCACATTCGTTATAAAGTTCATCGAGAGACTTTAGTTCGGCCAACTCCGATTCCGTTTTTGCATTCAGTTCTGCAAATTTAGCCCCGAACGTTTGGATACTCTCAGTAGCTTCGCTCATGGCAAGAATAGCATCAGGAGAACTACTAATCTTTGTCGCATAATCTTGTGCCATTTTTCCAAGATAGGCCTCGGTATATTTTTTCTTCAGGAACTCGTTGACCACCCGATCTATCTCGCTGGACAAGGCTTCTATTCGTTTCTGGTGGAGTTCCACACTATCTTTCTGGGTATTCCATTGCGGTATGTAATAACACGACGAAGTCTGTTTTAGATACTCCTGTGTGCTTTTACATTCACCAAGTTTGATATTCTGGGCATTTACAACTACGGATAGCAGTATAAGTCCTGTTGTAATAATCTTTTTCATAATTTTTATCTGTATCCTTTTTCGAATTGTTTATCCTTTATATTGTCGCTACTCTCTTTATAGTATTGAATTATTCTCAGTAGTGCTGACACCTCATTGCTATATGCAAAATTGATAAATTGCTGGATTTGCGCAGCCTGCCTGATGTCGGTTTTCGAGAGTTGAGCCGCTTGTGGTAAAAGCGTACTTTTAATATGGTTGTTCCATTTGTCGAGCAACAATCTTATTGAACCACTGACTCCTGCGTACTTTTGGTAGATTGCCATTTTTTTGCGGTCACATTCATAAACCTGTTCTGGTGTAGTTTTTACATTGCTGTATGATTCTACCAATCGGTCAATCTCATTATTGCATTTTTCCGTTTCAGCGGAGAGTTCATTGATGATGTCATTTGATGCTTTCAGCCATTTCAATAATTGCTTCTTGAAACCATAAATGTTTTTATACTCTTCAGGGGTGTATTCATTCTCCTCTTCCGCACAAAAGGTGAGGGCACGGTCAGTTTGAATCTCTAAAAACTGTTCTTCAAAAGGACTCAGTTTCTCAACATCTATGGGAGGTATTTTTGCAGTAAGAAGCCTATTATTGGCTTCATTCAGTTGGTGATAGATATTTGATAAATCTTGACTGAATGCCACAAAACAGCATAGTGTTAATAGTGTGGATGTAATTATTCTCTTCATAGACTTAGTATTTAATAAATTCAACTCTACGATTCAATGCCTTGTTAGACGGAGTGTCATTAGGCGCAATAGGTTTGGATGCTCCTGCTCCATCGGTTGTCAGCATATCAGCCGATACTCCCAATTTCACCAATTCGGCTTTGACCGCTGCCGCACGACGTTTGGATAAGTCAAGATTTGTGACATCACTACCGCTATTATCGGTATGTCCTACAATCTGCACCTTTACATTTGCCTCTTTAATCACTTTGGCAATATCATTCAACGCACCGAATGATTCGGGCTTTACCTTGTCGGAATTAACATTGAAATAGATGCCGTAAGAGATTAACTTACCCTCTTCCAATAGCTTATTACGTGTATCTGGTGTGGCGGTAGTGATGCGAATGTTGCTTACATAAGGATTTGAGTCGTTACAATCCGAATTATCGAACGTCAATCGGTCAGGTTTGAAGTTGGCAGGGATAAGGGTTGGAAGGTCTAACACTTTTTGTCCAGCGTGATAAACACGCAATCTTCTCTTTTGGACCCACACGATGATATGTTCTACCTGATTGATCATCAATGGGGATAAAACAGAACTCCCCTCTACCCAGTCACCATTATAGGCTTTGCCCATCCATTTATTGTTACCATTGTCAGTGGCTTCCATATAGAGTCCAAATCCCATAGGTAGCGGATTACTTTGTACATAGCCCAAATCCTCATTTTCAGCTTTGAATAGCGTTATCCATAGAGCGGGTGGATTTTGGTCGGTTGGAGGCAACACAACATCAAATTCCACGATATAGTTGTCGGGAAGTTCGATGTTTTTCATCAGTTGGTATTGATTGCCAACGGTAGTTAGATGCAACCACTTACCTTCAGCATTATTGAGTGTTTTTACCTCACCACTTCCGTTTGTAGTCCAAAGTGCAGGAAAATCGCCTACCGCATCTTGTGAGAAATCCTCAAAAAATAATACTTTGTCGCCCAGTACAAAATCGTACTGTGAAAAAGATTGTAACGGAGTCTGTTCCTGCTGAGTCTTAGATTCGGACTGTTCGATCTCCACTGTTTTTGCAGGCTTTTCATTTTCGGCTTTCTCTTTACCACTATTCCGTGTCGCTTCCTCCGCTTTATCCAGAGCCTTCTCAACTCCTTCTTCAGCTTTTCGCTCAACACGCTGTTCAACTTGCTCACCTGTGCGTTTAATAACTCGTTTTCCTAATCGCTCCAATGCGCTTTGAGCATACATATTTCCTATTCCGACTGAGAATAGAATAATTAAAATAGATGCTTTTTTCATATTGCGTTCATTTTTAATTGACACAAAAAACAATCGGTAGCTTTGCTACGTGATGCAAAGCTACCGATTGGAAATGACACAAAATTGTAAAAAACGGCGCAGACTACACTTTGCCGGAAATAATCATCACATTATCAAGGTTCCTTTTAAAAAAGAACGCTGGGGTTTCACCTACAATTTTCGTAAAGTCGTGTATGAAGTGTGCCTGATCGAAGTAGCCACCCTCGAAAACCATACCTTGAAAATCAATAGCACGGTTTTTCATAATCATCGACCAAAGGTAATTCACCCTCACTATCCGAGCCAGTGTTTTGGCATTTAGACCTACTCGTTCAATAAAATGTTCTCTAAAATAGCGAGGTGATAATTCAAACTGCTCAATCTGTTGGGCTATCGGCATACATCCACGCCCCTCCAAAATCGAATTATAGAGTAAGTCTATCTCATCGGGAACATATTCTACAAGACCTTTATCCTCGAAAAAATGCTCAATTATAGAGATGCGTTCCCCTGCCGATTTGTGTTCAATGAATTGTTGCTCTATTGTTTTTAGTCCGTCATTTTCTGAACGGCGATAAAAGTCGTTCTTAAAGGATGACAGATTGAGTGACAAAAGCCGTGAAAGTACCGATGCCCCGCAAGTGATAATAAAAGAGTCCAAGTCGTCGTATATCCCGATATTCACAGCCCGAAACAGCGGCACGACCATAAAGTGGCGAGGCAAATGTATCAGCGGCTCTTCGTGAATAATTGCTCGTCCCGATGAGTTAAATACCAACGAAGCATACCCACTGGGAATATGTCGGTCGATAACCGAAATATTCTCATTTTCCGCCTGTACGTGTTCATACTGAATAACAAGCGAACAACATCGATCTGATGGTTGAGAGTATTCGAGCTTCATAGAACTCCATTTTAGATTGCTGTATCTTACGCCTCTTGACTCGTTGTGATTATTACACAATTGCAGAAACCAGTGCGCATAATTATTTTATCTCCTTAACAGCGAAACTGAACTCCTTAGCTGGTTTGAATGCCGGAATGTTGTGAGCCGGAATGGTAATCGTTGTATTCTTGGAGATGTTGCGTGCTACTTTCTCGGCACGTCGTTTAATCAAGAACGTTCCGAAGCCTCTCAGGTAAACGTTCTCACCCGAAGCCATAGAGCCTTTTACGCTCTCCATAAAACCTTCGATTACTGTGGCAACCGTAGTCTTGTCTACTCCGGTCGATTTTGCAATTTCGCTAACGATGTCTGCTTTAGTCATAATTAATTCGATTTATTATGCTGCAAATATAGCATAACTAACTGGAAAACAAAAAAGACTAACTACGACGGACCTACTGTTCTCGGGAAACCCACGAGGCATTCATCGGAATAAATAGACGCTCTGTATGTAATGTCGTTCATCAGAGTAAATACCAAATATTCGCCAGACAGTTCCACCGTTTTGATATTCGTAAATGGCACAGAAATAGGCTGTTGGTTACCATAAAATAACAACCCATCACGACCATATCGGAAGCTTGTTACAAACGGGAATCTCTGTAAATACTGTTTTGCAAAATGAGAGATTGCAAAATAATTTTTCAATTCGTCATACATATTGAGAACGTCCACTCCAGAAAGCCGAGCTTTCCTCACAGTTGATGATGTCCCGCTACGAGGTTTGCCACTGTCATAGGCAATCACTTCACTGCTATTGGCTATCATCCAGTCGTTTCGTTTGTGATAGGCATCTTTGTCGTAATCACCATCTGTGATAAACTCTTTATGGTCGGCAGCCTCAAAAATAATTTTGTAGCGATGCTTGTCTTTTTCGCTATATAGGAGCTCTTGTCCCTGAAACGGAATTGCAATTATTAGACGTATATCAGAATGCTGCTCTCGAAGTTTCAGAACCTCTTCGGCACAAAGCATATCCCAGCCAATCGCCATTCCTGAGATGAAATTTGTCATACCTTCTTGATAACAATCTTCAAGGCAGAGTGAAAGCTCAGTTCGTATTACATTTTCGAGGTTCGCATCAGGTCTATTGTCTGATGTTGTGAGTGTGCGATTTCCAGTGAAGGCCACTGTCTTTTCTTTGATAATATCCATAAAATTATTGGGGTGCTTGGTTAAATTTAGCCGTCGTTGAACCGCACCCCATAAAAAGAAGCACGGAAACCGACAAGACCTCCCAAGGTGCGACCAAGCAACCTACAAGACACAAGCCAGCTCCGTGCTATATTAGCTCGTGCCGCTTAATGTCTTGTTGCTATTTTATTCTCTCAATTCTTGGTCGCTTCTGGGAGGTTTAAACAGCAATCGATATGTTTTAATGAATATTTTACATAGGCATTTTTTCTCTTCTATTGAATTACAAAGTTAATCAAATCTTCTGATTTATCGTCAAATTATCAGATAATTATGTCAGCCACGGATTTTTGTAAGGATCATAATCGGTCTGAAAAGTCGACAGTTGCCAATCCGTCACGGGTTTGTTATCCTCCGCCAGTTTTCGGGGTATCTGAGGGTTTAGTCGTAGTTTCGAAGCATCGTTCAGCCACTTCATCGACTCCTCGTGGTCTTTCATCCGCACGGCACTCACGTTGTTGGGTGCAATCAACTTGGTCAGCTCATAGATGGCCAGCCGCACCATGTGCTTTTTGAGGTTGTAATTTCGAGGGTCGTTCAAGGCAATGTTATGCCCTACGATGGGCATATCGGCATTCACATCCATTCCCGGAAAGAACACCCGTCCGTCATAAACCACATACTCGTGCCCTTCCAATTCGTAATCATTATAAGAAGCATCGTAGTCGGCAATGGCACCCCAGCAAGGCGAATCAAACGGGTTGATATTATTATCAAATTCTTCGAGCGTCATCAACGTATAAAACGCACCGTTGAAAGAGACTACCTCCCAGAGATTATACTCAATCGGCAACCATTCAGTTGTCTCTTTCTCCAACCAGCCCACCGCCATCGGAATACGAATATCTCCGAACTTATAGCCATTGTCGGCTTTACAGATATATGCCACATCGTTGTAGGTCACAATGTCGCCCACGTAGTATGTTCCGAATTGGGAATATTGCGTAATTGGCTTTTCTTCGGGATTCAACGATACATATTCTTCCCAATAAATCAATGTCGAAGGCACTTTGTAGCCGCTTATTGAACGGATGACTTCGTAAATGCGTCCTTCCCAATAGATGAACGCACCCACAGGGAAAGTTATCCTACGGTCATGCTCGGCAATATATTTTCCCTTACTTAGCTCCTTTTCTATCTCGTAATTCTCGCTTAGGTTTTCAATGATGCTCATCTCGGCTGATTCTTCCGCCTGAGCAAATCGGTCGGAATTACCTCGTGTCATTTGCGCAAGGGCTTCGGCGGTAATCACGCCCAAGTAATCATTATCATTTAGAAATCGTCTATACATATTTGTTTTAGTAGTTAAATCCATTATACACTGCGGGAGTGGTAGCTATAATACTTCCGTTGCTATCGCCACTTTTAAACTTATACCAGCTATCCCGCAAGTAGTAGCAAAGAAGGTAGTCCAAACAATCCGAAAGGTGTCCGTACTTCTCATATTTTACGCCTGTTTTCGGGTCGGTTACTTTCTGTTTACACTTGGTGCCGTCTTCATTTTTGAGCTGGTAAATCAAGTCTTCGGTCAGCTTCCGGCATTTCAGGTCTATCTCAATCGTCCAGCCGTTGTATCCAGTAAATAGCTCGTTTACAAATTCACATCTCGTTACTTGTGGTGGTTGTTTTCTCAACAGCTTCAACTTTGGTCTGAGAACACCTTTACCAAACGTATCGAGAATCACCGTATAGTTATTGATGCCATCTTCGGTAGTTGTTGAGCGTTGTAAGCCCGACGGGTCGCCCGTCACATCTACACCTCCGATATGTTTCTCTCGATAGAGTTTCTGTTGAACTCTTCGAGATAATGCGGGTGTGTTATTCTCCTTGTCCTGTGGTTTTCCAAGTATCTCTTCTAACACGTAAACCTTCTTGTTTTCGTAATCTATCTGGGCAGACAGCACCGACATCTGCGGAGCAACGTTAAAGTCCCACACCGTGATGAGCGGTTTGGTTGGATCATACGCACGCTCTTTCAGTCCTGTAATAAGATGCTTGGCTCCGTCAAAGCGATTGTAGATTGCCATATCGTTGGCTTCTACAAAATCCCAGTTTCCGTACAACAAACGTTCTTTGGTGGCTTGGTCTGAAATCTTATTCAGAGCCGCCTCATATGTCTGGCGGAAACCAATATCAGGATTATCAAACACACTGAACGGGATATAATATTCACCCTCTCGTGTCTCCACTTTATCGCCATTGTCGTCCTGCACAAAGCGACTACGCACCCAGTTCGTGGTTGGGTTTGTAGTGAGTAACATCTTTGAGACCATAAATGTCTCGTGAGTACGCCAACGCAAACGAGAGAACAATACCTCGATAGCTTTCTGACCAATCTCCGACACCTCATCGACAGCACAGATCGTCGCCTCCATCGAACCAAACCGTTCAAAATTCGGATCGGATGGCAAATCGGCCATCTCTAACATCAATATGATAGAATCGTTCCAAAAGGTCAGTGTTCCGGCAAGGTTATTCACCCTATAATGCACATCTTCTATCAGTCCCCAACGCTTAATCACCGCACGTATCGTATTCCACGTGGACTCCTTCAAAGACTTCAATGTCTTACGAGCCACAATTGCTCGAATTTCAGGAAATCGAATACAACTACTCACCAACCAAACAGAGGCTAAGTACGATTTACCACCCTAACAAATTCATTATCAATCGCTACTTGATAATCGCTTCCGCAGCCTTATGTTTCCATAAGGAGTAGACTATATCTTCATCCTTATTTCTAAGGAGTCTCCCGTTTCCGACCGCTTGGCCGTACTCCCCGTAGGGATAGTCGTTGAGCCTTCCGTTTATCCGGCTTGGTTGCTGATTGTCTTCGTCATCACACGGTCAGAGTTCCCAGCAGTTAAAGAGATTTATTGTCAGTGCATTACTGCACAGGCCGGCAGTGGTGTCGTTTACCGGCTGCTCCACCACCTAAAATCAGTTGCGGAATATTAGAGTTGCCACACTGGTAACAGAATGGTTTGTACTGAGGATTTTTGTTGGCATCGTAGCCTATCAACTGCTGTCGGATGACGCCCCCGCACTTTGGGCACTCTGGTTGCAACAGCTTCCAGAGTTCGTATTGCTTGGGTGAGGGGGTGAAATCGATGTGCAGGTTTTCGGGAGGCCTTAGTTTACGAAGTTTTCCCATAGTGTTGCTTCATTTGGTTTGAGCAAGAGTGGTTGATATAGACAGGGACATCATTTGGCGAATAAGTAAACATATACCCTTTGTGCGAATTGTAATGCTTGCGTTTCTCCAAACATCGTTGTACTGTTCTTCTGTCGAAGTTCAATGTAGAGCACATTGTTCTAATACTTTGCCATGAGTCAATAAGGTTACCATTTCTATCGAATCGAAAAATATTCTTTCTATTACTCTGATTAATTTTCATGTTGTACATGTAGTTCTCAGTATAACAGCCACTCAACCCTCGATTCCACGGAGTAGCTTTGTCACTCTCATAGGAGCCACCTCGTTGTACATTATAAAGTGTTCCACCATCGCATTGGCGACCATAGATGGCAATGATGTTCTTTTCAACCTGAATGCCAACCTCTTTACTCACTTGCTTAGCAAGACACACAACTATTGGACTTTGATTAATCGCAATCAAACGCAACAGCCACTCTTCTTTAGTGTTTAGATTTCGCTCTTGCCTTAGCTTGGTTTTGGCATCTTTGATGTGCATACGCATCCTATGTAAAGGGGATTTAGAAGTTAACCCCACATACCTTACTGTAAGGTCGTTGGGGTCTTTAAGGATATACACATTCATGGCTACTCAATCTCGATGGTGATATTCTTCTCCTTATTAAGTATCGCATTGAGACGGTCGGAAGTAGCACGTGATTCTGTTACTTTTCCTTTAACCGTGTTTCGTCCAACGAGTATGCACCCTGCCGAATCAGCATCCGTATTTCCGCTATGAATAAGAATCCCCAAGAAGTGAGGCACATCGTGCAGATACGGCAACACTCGTTTGAATCGAGGGCTGTGAGCCATCGTGATTTTATAGGTTCCGCAAGGAATAGCAGTACGGGCATATACTTTTTCTTTACAGTGGCAACCAATGCCTTGCGGAGTGTCGGGACAAAGCAAAGGCAGTATTCGTACCGTGTCTTCCAGCGTGTTGCAGAACCACACGCCATCAATGTAAAGGTCGCCTATGGTATAGGTCCCACCTTTGAATTTTCGTTTCAGTAATAGTTTCATCTTCGAATGTTTTTGAATTACACTCGAAGAATAGGGCTATACTATCGTTGAAGTTTGAATTACGCATAAAAACAAAAAGCAGAGGCACTTGTGATGTCTCTGCTTAAATTAGTAGTATGTGAGCTATGTTTATTTGTCTGCTTGCTTTCGTAATGCCTCTATGGTTTCGTCCGTCGGTTTGAACATTCGAGTCTGGGTGAAGATGATAGAAACTTTCTCTGGTATTTTAATGCGTTGGCGAGTTTTGGGATGTAATGTCTCTTTGGGCTTATGGTACTTCAGAGTAAACTTTCCAAAGTTATTAATGCGGATATCTTCTCCTTGCTCCATGGCTTCAACTATACTTCCGAGCAACACCTCTGTTATTTTGTTTACTTCCCATTTTGCATAGCCGCTCTTTTCTGCAACTTGGGCTATAAGTTTTCGTCTATCCATAAATGTTATTACTTTGAGGATTACTCTCTTTCAATGGAGCCTCTATTTATTTTCCAGGCTCAAGAGATTGCTTTTATCGCTAAGTTTTATTAAGTCACAGAGATAAGTCTCTTGCATTCTTATGCAAATAGACTCTTTGAAATCTCTTTCATAACTCAAGAAATTATTGAATTCGGCCGTAGTAAAATTTTCCTTTCCTATCGTATGAAAATGGTCGTAGATTTCTCCAATACATACATCACCGTGGAAAAGCTTCACCAACGCATAAATGGATACCTGAGAGATATTAACAGTCAAACGATATTTGTTATAACTTGATGTTCTTGCAATATATCCTATTGACATTAGCTTTCTCAGAACATTGTGTAAAACAGATTTATGCATTTTATTGTCAGTCGAAATTATCATTCCTTTTGGGTTATTTTCAATATGAAGAACTTTATCGAGCTCTATCAGCACATAAACTGCCCAAGTGACGTGAGATGAGAACATAGCAATCTATCTTTTGTCGTTTAGAGCCACCTTTGAAGATAACTTGAATTTAACAGCTTTTGTCTCCTTGATTTTAATTGCCGTGTGACTTAGCGGATTGTATCCGTTACGTGCGTTTCGTTGATTTACTCGAAACGATCCGAATCCCAGTATTACAACAGAGCCATCACGTTGCAACTCTTCGGTTATCGTTTCCAGTGTAGCATTTAATATCTTTTTAGCTTGGTCTATTTTAACACCGCTTTTGGATGCAACAATCTTTGTTAATTCTCTCTTGTTCATAGTTGAATAAAGTTTAGTTAGCAGTAGTCTAATATTTTTACTTCAATGACTCCAAATCCGTTTCTACTTTATCAACGGGCGATGAGCAGTTTGCGCCACCGTTGATATCGATATAAATAGCATTATATACTTCCGATGGAGTCTCAATCACTATTTTTGTTGATGTATGCTCAATAGGTTGGATTCGTTCTATCAGATGGGCCAATGAGTAATGGTCTATCATCATAACAGGAAGTATAACCCCTAAATTAAATATATCGTTTTTACAGTAAGGAATATTTGGATAAAGCCTATATAGCAGAAGCGCCGAACGACCACAACACCACCAAACTCTATTTTTATATAAATACAGATATATGTGGCGTGTATTTTGCTTTTCTATATTAACAATATTCCTTGGTGTCATATCTGATATAAAATCAATTTCATTCAATACTCCACGAAGGAATGATTTGAATCCTATTGTCTACATCGGTAGATAAATCAGGGAGTTCTATTTCAAATTTGAAATTCTGAAAACTATCACCGAATTGTTTATCCACGGCAGGATTAAAAACGACGTCTACCAATGCGTTCATAAACGCTTCGTTATTGAAAATCTCGTCGCCTAGCAATGCTGAGATATTTATATAAAACATCTCTTTTGCGGTGTGGTTTCCAACAGTGGAAATGACCGCCGTAGGATTACATTGCACGTTCACCAACTTATTAATGCCTTGTACCGTATTGAAAGCCCCGTCAATTACTAATTCAGGAGTCGTATTTGTGTCAAAAAAGCGCAGTGATGACACTTCGTTCAAACTTTCACCTGCAAAACCGATTATCGAGAACCTCCCATTATTGGCCGTACATACGGCAATATTACTGACCTCACTATCATTATAAGTTCTTAAATCGAACCCGATAGCGTTGGCTCTTGATGCACTACCATACTGTACTTCCACTCTCTTTCCTGCTCCCAAGTTCCAGTTCTTTATCTGTTGCTCGTATAAATTTCCGTTCATAATAGCAGTACTAAACCTATCAACGATAAGCTTATCTTTCAATGAAGCCACCAGTTTATCAATATTATCATCATTATTTCGGATAACCGCATTAAGTTGTGCCACCTGAACCGTAAAAGCAGTCAATACGCCACCTGCCACGGCTGTATTCATAATGTCTGAAAAAGAAGTCAGGTGCGACTTTATTGCCGCACGGACACTACCTTCGGCATTTGTTCCATCGGCTCGCCGTGTAAGTTCATGATATAAAGAGGATTCCAATGCACTATACAAATGTGCATCTGCATCGGGTATATCAATACGCGAGACATCGGTACGTGTAACAATGCGTTGCAAAAGCACATTCTCCATAAGGGTGGAATGCTCAGCTATATTCAGCTCCTTGCTCCAAAAGTAATACATATTATTGTCGCTAAAAGGCGTATCGGGCAATATGATTCTCACCGTAGACAACTTCTCGGTGTGTTTTAGCAAATCAGTCTGGGTTGAACCAAACAGGTCTTTTGCAGCATTTGCTATAAATAGCACCTTGTAATTCACTCCACGAGACAATGTGTCTTGCAGGGCTTGTCGCTGTGCCCACGTCATTGTTTCACGCGTCAAGGGCCATACGGTAGAGGAACTAATATCGGGTATTCTACGTTGTTTCACTAGTATGTCATTATCTACATCGTAGACAAAATAATCCAGTGATGAGATTCTTTCTGATGCACTCAAAGCTCGGGTATCCGTTTCAGAAGATGACAAGGAGTAATCGACAATGTATTTATCTGTCCTAACTCCATAGTCGTTATTCGAGTCGCTATTTTTATCACAAGATGTCATAACGCACACCGCGATAGCCAAAAATATTTTAGATTTCATATTCATTTCGTTTATTATTGCCAACCGTCCCAATCATCATCGTCCACACCTACCTGCGAATTATCGAATCCGGCATATTTCACATCGAAATAATCTTTGTGCACACCGTTAAATTCCAGCTTCGTGCGGGTATTCTGCTTTATCTTTATAACATCTCCCTCGTAAGTGCCTTTGAGTGAAAAAGGAGGCAACGTAGAGCCGTCAGATAATACCACCAGAATATAGCCCTGCAAATCGCTCGGCAATAGATTTATCGTTATCAAATGATGTTTATTTACGCCCCACTGCGGAACACTTTCATAAGAAAAAGATGAATTTGACGGTATTGTTGTTACGATTTCGTCTTTATCATTATCAAGTATATACAGTTTGGTAGGCGTTTGTTCAATCACAACTTTGATTTTGGCGACCTGCTTTTCAAATTGGTCTTCGGGAACGCCCATATCAATCACCAATTGACCGTTAAGCCTATTTAGTATCACATCTTCCGACAACACCTGTGCATTTTTTACCCATCGGTTTATTACTTTGCGAAACACATCTCCATTAGATTGGTCTGAGTTTAATACAGCCTTGTAATCAACCATCATCTTTGCCATATCACAACTATTTGCCCCGGGTGTTTCCTCACTGAAAACAGCTTTTCCTATCCCCTCTATGTTAGGCACAGTTAGAAATACGAACTTATACCACGAAGCGTACAAATCGGTGAGATGCACATTGTTTGCATTTCCGACATCTATTTTTCGGTTACAGTGCAAATCTTCTGCATTGTGTTCCGATTTCCGCTCACCGATATAGAGTCGGGTTAATTGTGTTTCCGCATCGGGAGCAACAAGATCTGATGCCACACGTGTAGTTATGGAAAACTGTGCATCAACATCACTTTGTTCTGCATTTTCTTTGGTACAACCAACGAAAACAAGACAAAGACAGCATATTAAAATATATTTTGGAAACCTCATAATCTATTGTTTAGGCATTATTTCATCTTCTTCATTCCACGTATCATCATTGGTAATGTTGCTATCGAAACCAGCATCGGCTCCTGCCATCCAAGCTCCTTTGCGGCGGCAACATATCACATTGTAGTATCTGTTACGCATCGTGAAGGCTTTTTCACCGTTTCTCATCTTCACATAGAAGGCTCTACCGGGAATGGCATCGGTATATCCCGCCAAATAAGGGGTAGACGAGTAGAATTTATCATCCGAATTTTGGAAAACGAGATGACCCTCATCCATTACACGACGTAGTTCTGCCAATTCATCGAGAGCGGGGACATACCATACTATCTCTTCGTAATCCAATCTGCCATTGCCGTTCCTGTCTCGGTTCTTGGTTACGGCATAGCCGATAGCCATATCTTCTGGTATATTAACAAGTGCAGGATCAAGTCCCGTAGGATTATACATTCCGCCTTTGCGCACTGCCTCATCATAGAGCTTACGAGTGTTTGAAAGCCCGTCCCAACGGTCGTTTATCATACTGGTCATCGTTGGATTAGCTGGATATTTCAAAAATCCCCATTGCATATTCTTTTTCTCCAATTCATACTCCACATAGTATTCATTGTAGAATTTCACGTTTCCCAGTAAATCCTTGACAGGCATCTTTACTATCTGTGCAGGACGCTGTTCTACCTTGATTCGAGAGGTCGTTCCATTGACCTTATCGCGCAATACAACGTATCCTACTCGATATGAAGAGGGGTCTTGTGTATTGAGTGTTTCATCGGTGGAATTATTCTCAGGAACGTATTCATCGGTATGAATATAGATATAATCCGATAGTTTCTCCTCACCGCTAATTCGGCTTGAAGCCATTTCGTTAGTGTATGTTTCTCCTGCGAAGTAAGGCTTGTATTTTGCCGCCGTAGAGACCTCCAGCCAAGGAGTCTTGTCGGGGTTCTCCACGTATATCTCCCATTTGTTTTTTGAGAAGGCAAAACATTTCAGCGCATTACAATGAGCATCCAACGGATTGGTAAATGCAGGAGTCATCGTGGCATTATTCAGATAAACCATCTCTACTCGGGTATCCAACTCATCGCACGTGCGAATCGTGGCGGTGTAGTTATAGAGACTGTTCCGCTTGATATTAAAATCCTTGTCGTTGGACGCTCCGAGATAAAGTCTGTACGAGGCCTTTCGGGTGGTATGCCCCGCATCGGATACGTATGTCCCCTCTATCTGCACATACGAAGAGAGCGGAAATTTCTCTTTCCCGTATTTGGCTTTAAAAACCTGTTGCAGGTTAGCTTTATCGGGGTCGCTGTCCGAAATCATATCGAACCAATCACGGCTGTTGTCAAGTCCACCCCGTCGGTTCTCGAAAAGGTAGAAGGTCGCTGTATATTGGTTGTTTACAGACTCCTCGTATTGTAATCTGTGATTTTGAATATAATTATTTTGCGCAATCTCAGCATCACTTGCATACACGGCATCCGCCTCTGCCGAGGTGAATTCCGAGTCCCAATTTCGTGCCATCAAGTAGCTTTTGGACGGTATATTGTTCACAATCACCTGATTCAGATAAAATTTATCGGTGGCAACGATTGGGGCGAAGACGATATTCAAAGATACTTTTGCAGCCAAACGTTTCACGTATATCTTGTGCAGCACAGTTGTATTGGAAATATCCGATGCTGCGACTTCCAGCTCGCCGTGCATTATAACACTTCCCTTGAATGCTCCGTCACCGTCAGAAATCTGAACAATTTTGTTCTCCAAATCGGACACATTGCCTACCGAAGCAAACCAAGCATCATTCACATTACACACTGCGTGTAACACCAAGTCTTTTGTGCCCTGTAAAACCATACGCACCTCGTTGTCGGGATAATCCAACTCTTGCTCATATTTGGTTGTAAGTTCACCCGATGCTTTATCGAAAGCATAGATGATTACATTTTCAATGCGACTATCGGCTGCCTCCATATCAGGAGTTGCCGCACGTGTGTTGATTATTTCTACACCATCCTGTTGCAACATAATTCGACTTCCATTGTTATTCTCTTTTGAGAATTCCAATGACTCCTTGCTACACGATGTAATCAAAACAAGAAAGGATAGATATATAAATACGTTTCTCATAATTCAATCTTATTTAAAAGTGACGAGCAGAACGAACCCTATAAGCATCTTTTTTATTGGCATTTGTCAAATAGTTCCGTGTGCCAATTTCTATAAAATAAGCTTTGGAGAGGCTTAAATCGTCTCCTGTGCCACACCAATATCTCTCATTTTTGAGTACACCAAATATCTGATAGGCATTTTCCCCGCTTATATTGTTTACCGTCCTGGCTATCGACCACATCTCGTGATATACCGGCGTATACCATATCTTCCCAGTGGAAACAGCCACACCATTGACAATAGAGATAACGTCCGCCTTTATCTTCTGAAATATAGAACCACTCCAAGCGCCTGAACCTGCTTTACCATTGATATAACGTTGGTATATCTTGTTCGTGTTACTTTCTCCGTCCTGGTATTCCATCGGATTATCACCAGACACATATAGGTTTCCCGTAGAGAAATAGCCCCATTGAATGATCGCATCGGCAGGACGAACCACTTCACCAGTTTCCCTATCGAAGTGGCATCCGTAGTCGAGGCGGCAGATGCCTATATGATGAGCGTTGTCTACCGTAATGGTGTTATATTGCCTTACCGACAAGGTGGTGGTTACGGAAGCATCTCCTCGGGTTATTAGTTGCAAATCGGTAGAACGGTAATCATTCTTAATATCCTCGAGTGTATAGGTTGATGTGGTTCGCTCTATGGCATAGTCGTTGAGTATGATTTTAACCTCCATATAACCCTCGCCATCAATTGATTTTGTATAGCCTGTTATATTCCCACTCGCATCTGTAGTGCAGATATGAATCCAATCGCAGTCATCAGCTACTTTCAGTGTCCACGGTTTTGAGGGGTAAGAGGCATCTATAACCACATCTTGAACAACACTTGTGCAATCGAAAATATAATTTGCTGGATTATAATCAACCCGGATACGTGCTGGAACAGAAATAATAGGAAATTCATTGTCCACATTATAATTATCCCAAGCCGTAACAAATATTTCTATGCCGCTTCCACTCAAATCCATTGGCAGATCGCCACTTGAGTCATCGTCAGATAGTTTCCGTCCTATCGAATAGAAATGATTTTCATCTATATTATAAACAGTTGTTTGAGTTCCTTCGGTTTGTTTGTAGGTTACATCATATGCTTTCAGTATTTTGTAGCTCGAACTCACAGCATCGGTTCCCCATAGTTCGATTATAAGAGTTGATTTTCCAACGGTTGATGCCTCAAGTGGCAACATAAATGCTCCCATAAGCAGACTATTTTCAACCGTCTTCAAATCAGGAGTATTGATAGCTGGGATAGCATAATATTTCTGTTCGGCATCCGCTGAGTACGACTCCAAATTCCGTTCAAACAAATAATTACTATTTGCCAATGCACCACTACCGTACGGATTCTGTATATTCTTAATAAGCGGTATCTCGGTATGTTGGTTTGTATGTAGTTTTACTTTCAAGTCGCTCACCAGTGTTCCGTTCACCTTATATGGGATGTTTTTGAGATATGCCAATACACCGCTTACCTTACGTTTTAGTTCGATATTGACCGTAGAAGATGCTGTTTGTGAAACAGAAGCTTCAGTTAAACCTACATACAAATCTGAGACTGGCATATCTGCTCGTTTGGCTTCAACCAATTGGGCTTTAGATGATCCTAATTCACTTCCCAAAACAATGGCGTTTGGGAAATTATAGGTAGTTCCCGCTTTATCATCAATACCCACTGCCATAAATGTATACGTTCCACTATTAAGCATCTCTCCCAAAGCATACTTCTGGGATATTTCTCCATTCCACTTCACATCTTTGATAAGTACACATTTGCTTGTAGAGCCTGTACCCTCAAACACATACAGATACACCTCTTTCACCTTTCGATAATCCACATACGAGCTATTCAAAGAAGACCTCGTTTCAACTCTATCTTGGAAAGTGATATAGATACCCTCATCTTCCAATGCAGGGTCACTTTCCTCTATGTGTGAGCAACTACATAGAAACAAGATAGATGTCAGTATATATAACAATTTCCTCATAGTGTTAATTATTTGTATTGTTATCAATAACCTGCCAACCGGAATCAAGAGTTAGGTTGGTAGCATCCAAAATAGGCAACTTCACAGGTACGGAAATAACATTGAGTGTCCCCAAACCTAATGCTCCCGTTACTCTATCGATAACGACACCCAAGTTTTCGAGTGTCTTGCCTAATAATCCTGAAACCAGTCCGTTATCGCCCTGTGTCCAAATGCCCAATGTTGCCAGTATAGAGGTTAAATCCACATTCAACTGCAAAGTGTTGGCCTCCGTGTTATCCAAATTTTCTTGATTATTTACCTGCAATTTCAATGTTCCGAAAAGCGCACTTTGTGAACGATTGCCCAAAGCAGTAACATCTAACGGTGTCTCAATATCCACTACCGACGGACCCAACACAACATCTTCAACCACTCCGCTAACTACCAATCCGCCAAGTAATCCTTTCTGACGCATATCAATCTCTTTGATGTTATATGCTCCGGGAAGAGAATAGAGCAAACAATATTTCTCAGCCCAATCACCTTTCTCAACCATTGCATACTCAAACATACTGTTGTCGGGGAAGTACTCTTTGGGTTGCAGGTCAAACCCTACGCTTTTAGGCATTTTATTCAATGTAATGAAAGCATAGTCGTGTCCTAAGGCTTTCCACGGATTGAGCAATCCTCCCACAATCGTGTTTCCTCCTGTTACTGATGCTATCTGTTGTTCCAGATAACCGTGTCCACCATTCGAAGTGTTAAGGTTGGTCGATAAAATATCCTCTAAGCGGTCTACAATCGCATTGACAACAGGTTCGCGTATGGCATCTAAAATCTTATCGACTATATTATTTAAGTTTTTCGACATCAAATCCGCTAAATTGATAACGATATTGTCTTTTAGCAGACCTCCGCCGAAATCAACAGAACCCAGTCCCAAGATTCCTCCTACCGATGTAGAAATGCCCTTCAACGCGTCAATCAAAGTTGATTCAAGTCCCGAAACCAATGGCCCGAGCAATGGCAAATCGCCCAATAAGCTCCCTAAAAGACCGCTATTATTGTCTCCAACGTAGGCTATACCACCTATCAACTCCTCTACAATCTTCACGACACTCACTCTCAATACGCCCCCATCACCGGCAATCGTGTTGAAAATTTCCTCAGCAAGGCTCCGCAGATACGCTTCCTTCGTGACTAATTCTCTCTTGATTTTAGTCTGATTAACGATTCGTTGTAGAAGCACATAAGGTTGTGCATTATCTGGGTCTACTTCGACCGATGCCATATAGAACATATTGTTATCCGAGAACTCTTCATTTGGCAAGTTAATTCTCGCATCGGCATAATTTGATGTGTAACCGGTCAATAAATCGGTGGTTTGATTAGTTCCAAACAGCGACTTTTCGGCATTTGCCAGAAAAATCACCTTATATTGCCCGTATGGCAACACCTCACTTATTTTATTTTTCAAAGGCCACGTTTGTGCTGGGTCTGACGGCTCGATAATCACTTTCTCTTTTACAAAATTACCCGTATTCTTCTCGTAAATAATGTATTTCAAATATTTAATGCGAGAATCTTCTCCTGTTACCGCAGCTCTAGTTTCGGGTTGTGACATAAATACAGCCTCGAAGTAGCCATCTGGTATTTGTGACTGGCCGTTTGAGTCATTCGATGACTCTTTATCACAACTTACTACAAGTATGGATAAAGCCACAAACACTATATATCTTATTATATTTCTCATAAAAAGCTTATTAATTAATACCATCCCAACTATCATCATCCAAGTTTATATCACCACCCAGATTTGCATCGTTTTCAGGTGGGTTTACGGGGTCTGTAATACCCATATCGTGTATATCTTCCCACTCAGGATTGACCGTAATAACAAACTCTTGGTCTTTTGATAAATCCATCGGCTCATCGGTCGATGTTCCATTGCTCGTCTTTTTGCCAAGAGAGTAATAATGGTTAGGCAAAATACTGTATTGCAATAAATTTGTATCCAAATCACCATCTTGCATTTTGTCAATATAGACATTCCAGAATTTAAGTGCGGTGCCTGCCGCATCGCACAATTCAACACGAATGGTATACTCCTGCGAAACGGGAGCTATAACAGGCATTATAAATGCACTTTGCAGCACCGTGTTCTCAATTACTTTCAACACCGTCCCCGATAGATCTAAAGGCCAATCAGCATATTGATATTGATACATATTATTAACAATAGTCACATTGACATTTACAGCATTTCCTCCAATCACAATTGTTTGATTATTGCCTACTCCCAAAAGAGGAATATCGAGTATGGTATTGTTGCTGACTGCTCCGTCTTCTATTTTTGTAGCTTTGGGTAAAACGAGGCATTGCTGCGTATTTTTGTTCGTATAGAGTCTTACCTTTATCGATTTCACCTCCTTGCCATTGTAGGTGGCAGGTATATTTTTGAAGTAGCCAAGCACACCGGCTACGATTCGATTCAATTCCAAAGAGATATTAAATCCCATATTTGCTTTGATTTCCAGAGCATCTGTCTTTCCCACAAACACTTCACGACAATCCAAATTGTCTTTTAGGCACAAAGCAGCCTCTTCCAATGTCTTACCTGTGAAATTCAGGTCTTTAAAATTTGTTTTTCCGTCATCGAGTCCTACCGCCAAAAAGACATACGTATCGCCGACCTCCAATCTGGGCGTGATTTTATATGTCTTCGACTTTGTTCCTTTGCTCCAAGGCACGGAATAATAATCTTGTTTCGTACCAGCAGCATCAATCGTTACCTGTGTATATGTGTATGTATTACTACCGTCGGTTAGTTTTTTAAACGCATATATTCGCATATCCGTAACCCATTGTAGCGCTTGTGAGGTGTTGGGATCTCTTCCTGTATTACTGCGGGTTGATATGCCTGTTTTAGGTGTGATATTGAATGTAATTTCGGGAGAAGTATGCTGAACCATATCCTGCTCCTTATTGCAAGCACTCATCAACATAACAGCTATCACAAACAGTTGTATTGTTATTATTCTATTCATAATTCAGCAATAATGAAATTTATATTAAGTTGTGGTGAGAGAATTCTCTCACCACAACTGTTTGTTGATTGTTATTATTCGATTCCCATTTGATGAACTGTTTCCCAAGCAGGATTAACAGTAATCACGATATCTTGATCTTTCGACAAATCGGTAGGTTGATCCGGATCTGGATTTTCAGGGTCTGGACCTTCTGTTGAACCGTCACTTACCTTTTTGCCGATAGAATAAAAGTGGTTGGCTTTTAACGAGTACAATCGAAGATTTTCGTCTGTATCATCTGCCTGTTTAGTATCAATTTTAACATTCCATGTCTTCAACGCATCGCCAGCATTGTTACGCAGCTGAACTTGAAGCGTGTAAGTTCCGTTTGTTGGAGCGACCATAGGCATAGCAAAAGCACCGCCAAGAAGAGAGTTTGCAACTGCAACAACACCTTGAGGTAATGTTTGAGTAAACTCATAAATGCCATTTTTAACGGTTGCATCAGCAGGGATAGCAAGAGAAATTAATGTTTTTTCCGTATCTGCTAAAAATGGAATAGCACCAATCTTTGTTGTTAGGTTTACAGTAGTATTCGGTTTAGTGTACATTACAACAGCTATCGATTTCACATCTACATCGGCAACCTTTGCGGGGATATTCTTAAAATATCCCAAAATACCTGCAACCACACGATTCAGTGTGATATTGACTTTTAGTTGAGTGGCACTACTTGGAATAGTAATTTCTTCAGAAACACCAGCAAAAGCCTCTCTGCATTTGCTGTTTGCTTTTATTGCCAAAACAACTTCCTCTATTTTTTTGCTATCCAAAACAATTTCATCAAAATTCGTTTTGTCTGCATCTAAACCGACAGCAAGGAATTTATACACATCGCCTTCAGTCAATTTGGGAGTTACCTTATACTCGTGTTTAAGATCGCCTTTCTCCCAAGGAACATCATATCCTGACTGAGGGGTATTTCCTGTTTCAACGGTAGTTACAGTGGTGTAGACATAATTGCCATCCGCATTTTTCTTGAAGGCGTACACTTTCATATCCGTTACATATTGTAGAGCTTCAGAACTATAAACATCTCGTCCGTCATCTGCTCTTGTCAAACCGGCTTTAGGTGCAAGTGAGAATACAAGTTCTGTACCCTTAGCATCTTGAATCGAAGTCTCGTCTTTTGAACAAGACGTAAATGACGCCATCGCTGCGACAGCTGCCATCAGAATCACTTTTGTTTTCATTTTTTTGTTTTTAATTAAACCATTTATAAATTAATTATTCCAGCCCCATATCGTGGGTTAAATGCCATTGTCCGTCAACAAACAGATATATTTTATGTTGTCCAAACTCACCGTCATATATTACTTTCAATACAGTCAATTCATTACGTTTCATCTCGATAGGCAAACTTTTGATTAACTCTTCGTAATTCACAAACTGTTCATCCTTCGCAACATTTAATGAGATGTTACTTTTGCTATTATTCAATGACGGAGAAAGCACTGTTCCCGTTAAAATCTCTTGTTCATCACCCCAGTGATATTGAGTTTCAACATAAGTTTTCTCCGAATATTCAAACGATGAGTTGATAGTTCCGTAAACATTATCAATCTTTTTCGCAGAATACGAAATAGCACTTGGCAGCTTTTCTACTTTAACCAACAGTTTTCCTTTTACTCGTTCTAATTCTATTGTTTTGTTGTTGTTCCAAGCATCATAGACCAAAGTATCGGTAGACATATAAATATCACGACCCTCGTTATGCTCGATATGGAGATTGAGAGTTGTGGGGTCATCGCCCAGCGGTGTCTCGTCATTTAGTCCGCCCCATACCGTAAGTACATACTTTCCGTGAGGAATACATGGGCAAAACGAGATAGGGATTTGCTTCATATCGGTAGATAATTTCATAACACCACCGATTTTTTCAACGATCTCATCATTGTCTACTCTGCGCAAAACGTAGTATATGGTAGGAACATAATCCTTAAATGCCAAGTTTTCATCTGCACGATGTTCCAAATCAATTTCATCTACATTGAAGTAGTTCTTGTCTTTAACCGTCAATGTAACTTGCAACGCCGGACAATCAGGAATATCCTCCCTAACACAAGATGATATTATGCAGCACAATATCACCAATACAGTGTACAACTTATATCTCATACCATTTTATTTACTTAGCAATTTCAAAAAACGTTCATCGCCTCTATACTTCGAGAATTCGGCATCAACAATAGCTCTATTCAATAATTCAACGTTTTGACAAGCTTTGGCAATATGATTGAAAAAAGCGTTCTCATTATCCATTCTCGCTGCGATGATGGCTCTCACATACTCTATCGTCGGCTCATCTGACTTGATACTATCTGCGATTTGTTTGGCTTCATCTGTTTTTTCTAAACAGAGAGCTATAATGGTCGTGTTTACATCAGCAAAAGGCTTTAATAATTCGTAAGCCTCTTGATATTTACGTCGTTTAGCTTGAATCAACCCTAAATTGTATCTCGCCTGAGGTAGGTCTACCGACTTTAACAACTCAATGGCTTTCTCATAATCATTTTGATATACATAAGTCGCTGCCAGTGTATTGATTAATTCGGGAGTGTAGTTTTTTTGCTCTTCCACAATCGCTTTTGCCTTTGCAGCATCTCCACTCTCCAGCATCAAATAGGCAAGATTATTTGCAGCTATTGAAGATTGCGGGAAATACTTTACCAAAGTAGAATACACGCCTTTCTTTTCATCTACCGACTTTGATATGGACGCTAATCTCAACAGCTCAGCTTCATTAAAAGCATCCGGGCGTTTTTGATACATCTTTATCAACTCCTCATCGGTTGTAAAACTCTTTATCGTGTATGTATACACGTATTCAACAATACGGGTATCATTCAAGTACTTCTCCTTTATTTTATTCCAAATGGGCAACCGTCTGACATACCGCTCCTGAACGTCATCATTATACACCGAATATTTCTCTAAAATATTTTTCACTAAAAGAGAATCTGCATCCTTATTTGCCACCATTAATTCGTATACAGGCAGCCAACCTTCCGGACGAGATGATACAGTAAAGACCTTACGCATCTGCTTATTGGTATTCAACCTACCAAACAGCCACTCTTTGGCTGAATTAGCACGGTTATATGACAGTTTCGTATTGAACGGCAATGAACCATCAGCAGAAGCCAAACCTATAATCGAAACAGAGTTTAATGAAGCTAAAGAGTCGGTGGTTATACTGCTTAATGTTGTGAGCATACGCTCCATTTCCGACCTATTATTGCGTTTCTCTAAATTTATTTGACTACTATTGATATCAAAATACAGTTTTGCAATGCCCTTACCTTCTCTGTGTTTAGGGATAATCACAAATTCGGGTTCAAGCCAAGAGAGCTTAAACTCCTCTTTAACATCTTTAATTAAGGTAACAGGGTCAGTTACATCAGCCATCAGTATAGTTTGCAGACCGGTACACGAACCACAACCATCCGCTGAAATAACTGCTTGTATATAACAATCGCCCCCCTCGGGAACCACTATTTCCTGTTTAAAAGGAATTATCAAGTCACGAGATGCATCTACATTTTTTGCCAAATGAGCAAACTTGTCTTGATATCCTGTCAAATCTTTGGCTCTGGAAACCTTTTTTGCATAGATTGAAGCATCTAAAACGATAGGTTCCAATTCATCTATAACAACACCATTAGTGATTATTTGTGGTGAAATGAAAAGACGACTTCGTTTGGAAATATAATTTCGAGGTATGTTAAATAACACATCTACATTAACTCTATTCATACTATCAGGAACCAACGTCTCTTGAACTTGATTGATAGTTATACCATTTTTACTTAATTTTGTGGTCGCACAACCCGAAGTAAGGGAAAGTAAAGTGATAGTTAAAACTGTATATTGTATTTTTTTCATCTTATTTTCGATTTAGAAAAGATAAACCAATGAGACAGCTGCTTTTGTGGGACCGAAATAGTGCTTGTCTGTATTCTTGTAGCATTTTATGCACGGGATTCTCGGGCTTTGCTTATACCATAAATAAGCATAACCAACTCCAAGAGTTGCTTCCAGATTCCAATGAGAGTTTAATATCCAGTTGTAACCGTAACTGATTCCTGCTCCAGCTAAATATCCATCATATCTGTATTTGTCAAATCCACCAAAATATTGCGCCCCGTGAATATGGGCTCCGAAAAAATGACCTTCAAATTTTTCACACAACCAATAACGCACCTCTGGTTGTACTAACCAGAAACGCATTTTTTTATCATCTTTGAATGTCCAAGGGTTGTAAGCACCTAATACGTCTAAGGTTATTTTATTGCTCAAACCGAACTCAATACCTAAATTGGGTGTAGTAGTAGCCCAATACAAGGTATTTGTTTTGACTGCTATCTTTTGTGCCTTAACAGAATGTGTCATACCGCAAAACACTGTCAAGCAAATAAGAATTAAAACTTTTCTCATAACAATTCACTTTATCAAAAAATCCACCTCTTTGAGAGAGATGGAATGATTGTAGAACCAATGTGAAAATATATGGGATTATTTTATAAAGAAGAACACCTCAGTTGTTTTCATTATACCACAATAGCCACTTCGCTATTTAAGATACATAATGAAAAGAAAGGCAGTATACAGGTTGTAGACATAGATAGATCTGTATTACTATTTGTTGTAAAGGGTGAAATAATTGTCAATTGTAACGAGTTTAAAAACAGACGTGTAGCAGAAGGAGAAATGTGTTTATTGCTCCGTAACTCAGCGATGTATGGACGAGTAATACGGGATGCACAAATCGTTAGTTGTGCATTTGTTCAAACAATTAAGTTTTGTAACAAATATTCGTTCGAGCATCTTGCTAATGATTCGATCGACAACGATATTCATTATGATTTCACGATTCTTCCTATCAAAGAGAGAATCTTTGAATTGTTATCCTTATTAATAAATACGTTGTCTGAAGGCCTTGGTTGTACTCATTATCATGAATTATTGGAGCAGCAATTATTCATATTTTTAAGGGCTTATTATTCAAAAGAGGAGCTGGTGTCTTTTTTTTATCCATTACTTGGACGAAACTTAGATTTTAAAGATTTAATATTATCTCACTATAAATCAATAGATAACATAGCTTCATTTGCTGAAGTAGCCAATATGAGTGTATCGACTTTCAATAGACGTTTCAAGGATGTATTCAATGAACCAGCCCATATATGGATGGCAAAAAGGAAAGCCGAACGTATATATATGGATATCGCCATCTCCTCAAAACCACTTATAGAGATTGCATATCAATATAATTTCTCAAGTCAGGCTTATCTGACTTCATTTTGCAAAAAGCATTTCGACAAAACTCCTCTTGAAATACGAAATGAGCAACATACAGAATGCTTTGAATTCGGTAATAATGAATAAATTTGTGGTTTTGGTGTTAAAACTAAAAAGAATGACTTATTTTTGAAAGGCTTGAAAAGCAATTCACCCGTATCTTTGCACCAAAGATATGGACACCTAAATCCATCTCTCTCAAAGAGAGAGATTTGCAAATATAGTTATTTTTTATTATTATTCAATGCTTTAACATTAAAAATACTTGATACAATCGAATAGTTAGCTTTGTCAATCATCTCTTTATCTAATGAATCAAGATAGATTCGTGTCGTTTCCTCTGATGTATGTCCCATTGCATCGCATATTACAGATACGGATACACCTTTATTCTTTGCAATAGTCGCCCAAGTGTGTCGAGCCACATACGAACTCAATTTTGATTTTAATCCGAGCATTTCAGAAATCTCGCTGAGATGCTTATTATGCATTCGCAGAGCACTCGAGTAGGCTATGATTTCTTTCCTTTGATTTGGAGTCAAAAGAGGAAATAAATAATCATTTTCGCCAGATTGCTGTATATACTTATCTATAATCTCTTTCATACATGGGAGTAATTCAATTCTTATCCGTTGTCCGGTCTTGTGTCTATTGTAAATTATCTCATTATTATGAATGTTTTTACGTGTTAAGTGTGCAACATCCACAAACGCCATTCCCCGAGTTAAAACACTAAATAGAAACATATCTCTCGAAATATCCAATCTCGGATAGGATGTCAAGTCCAGTTTTACTAATTTTCTGACTATATGTATGTCTACTGCTCGTTTGCGTGTTTTTGCTTCTCCCGTAAAAACACGCTTGAAAGGCATCTTATTCTCTAATATAAACTCATGCTCAAAAGCATAATTATAAACAGCTCTAAAAATCCGCATATAAAATGAGATTGTATTAGGGCAAACTTCTCTCTCTTTAAGATGAACTTCAAACTGTTTCACAAATGATGGAGTTATCATAGAAGGAATAATATCATCCTCATTTCTAAATAATTTCAAGGCTCTCAAGGTACTCTTATAATTATCCATCGTTGTGATTTTTCGTTTAGTTTTTAACTCATTAATTCTGTACTCCATTATCGAGTAAAAACTATTAAATTTAACCACTTTATCAGAACAATTTACAACATTCTCAACCTCTCGGGTCACATGCTTAGTTCTTAAATTTTCAATGTTTTGCTGAAGATTCTCAATTACAGATTGCAGATTGTCTTTTATTCTACATAGCAACTCATCTTGTGTTAGGTTTTTATTTTCGCCTTTTATGGTCGAAATATTATTCACCTTATCCAATTCAATAGCATACTCGGTATCCACCGTAATCACATCTGTTCTCTGAATTTTACCACCTAAATTATTAATTCTTATTGAAACCATACTTCTCTTTTTAAGTTATTTGATTGCGAAGATAGTATGCTCTACTCACATAATATGAAGAGACGAATATGAATCGTAAAAATAGGCTGATTTCAGGTGTATGGGATTTGCCTTTATACTTTAAATAAATTCAACTTCTCAAATACAAGTTTAAAATGATTTTTATTTTTGAATGGTGATATATTCCGAATATTTAATCTCCACGTGTGGATTGTCGCTCGTGATGGTTTGATGCACTGCTACCACCTTTTTCCAAAACAACCAACGCCGCTTATATTCTATCCACACCGCTTGTCGGAGTGTTACGGGAAGATGAATCTTTCCTATAAGACTATCTCTCTCTATAATACCGGACAACTGAATATGTGGTGTAACCATAGATACCGATTTTACCAATACAGGGACGGTATCTCTAATAACAACTGAGTCTTTTACTTGAGCAGTTATCTCAGCATTGACCTCTAATTGATGTTTGGCTGCTGCTTCGAGATTCTTAATCTTAACACCCATCTGTTTGATTTTGGCTAAATCCTCGGCTCTGTATCGCTTAAATTCATCAACAGTTAGTCTGAGTGATTTAACATCGGTCGCCATAGAGGTAGAATCCACTCGCCACTGCTTCATATCAGAAAGCAGTGCATCGCTATTTTGCTGATAGCGGTCTCGCTCTTGTCGAATGGAGACAATACGTCGTTGCTGTACCCATACTGTCGCCACAAGCAACAGAAAAGCTATAATTCCGAATAACCTAATCTTGTTCATAGACTGATTCTTGTGGGATAAACCATAGATATTCCTCTTTGTATGGTGCAGGAAAGAATACCATATAACCTTTTGCCTTGCGACTATGGTCTGTCAGGTCTTCCAGCACATATCCCGTTTCACCGAGCAGAGCATCTAACCGAAGCTCTGTTAATGCCAGTGATGGGATAATTGTTATTTTACATCCTTCTGTTATCATTGCCTCATCTTATTTTTGTGATTTGAGCAGTTCTTTTATATCCGCTCGCATCTCACGTAAATCTGTTTGGATAGAGACGAACTGTGTCATAGTAGCTTCGAACACAGCTTTATCCAGTTTAATAGCATCGATTCGGTCATACTGGTCGGCAATTTTCAGTTCCAGAGCCTTGCATTTTGAGGTCAGCTCTTGAATCTGAGTCGTGTTATTAATGTGCTGCACGTACATCGTTACGATGAACGAAACGATTACAATGAGTGAGCGAATGTTGTTGGTTAGAAAGTCTTTGAGTGATGTCATATTGTTGTTATTGAATTAAAATTGAAAATGCCTCTTTAACTGCCCTGATAAGCGTGTCTGCTGCCGCTGAGTCCTTAAATATCCCGTAAATCACAAGGGCGATGATAATCAAGATATAGATGACTCTTTCGGCTGTTTTTCGACTAATCTTCAGTTTCATGGGGCGGCGGAGTTTGGGGTACAATAACGTTGAAAATGATATTGCCGTTCTCATTGCCGCCCTTACCTGACTGGGTCTGCGCGTGCTTGATGGGGTAAATCTCCATTAAAGCTTTAGCGGCATTGACCGATACGGCACGAAGCGGAGCCGGTGAAAGCGGTACACCGAATTTATCAACATACTCTCCCTTGGAGGTTTCCGACATCACAGCTTTCAGGGTCTCGGAAACTTGCAGTTTTACAGCTGCCGCTTCGATGTCTATATCTCTTTGAGCTATCAACTCCTTTATGTAAGAACTTATATGCTCTTTGGCAAACAGACGACGTGCGGCAAGAGCAATGTTTTTCTTATCCTCGCCGAACACCTCTCTGTAACACGCTTCTGCTTGTCCTGCAAACTCCTTGTCACCATCGACAAAGAGTTCGCAAAACTCGATTTCAGCATTAGTTAGTTTTATCTCTTTTTCTTCCATTGATTATCTTATATACTAAGGAATAGGTGTTTTTTCTGGCAGTGGTTTAACTAAATAGGATTTTTCTTCAAGGAGTTGTTCCATCAGTAGTTCATAGAACACCTGAGATAGTGCGTTGGTAGCAGCTTCGGCATCGGACAGCGAGTTGATGGTACGCATATTAAAAGCGATATTAAGATCATAACCGGATATTACCGCCATCATCTCCGTGCCATCATAATTCATTGCTCCGTATGTCATCCGTTCTGATGTCTCAAATGTTACTTTCTTTTTTTCTTCCATTTTGTCTAAATCTTAAAGTGAGCACGTGTTTTCTCTTTCTTGGCGATAGTAACCTCTCCTCCTTCCTGACGTAATCGGGCAGAACAAACTGCTGCCACATTTAGCGTTGCCGTTACGTCCGCACCTGCATCGTGAGCATCGTCCAGTTCAATACCTAATCGTTCAGATAACAGTTCCAGTTTATACGATGTGACTTCTGGCTGATGAGCAAAGGCAAACCGCCCCAAATCAATGGTATCGACATAGTGCGGCTGGAAATTACCGTAGAAGTCGGTCGTTCCAGCAAACACTTTCTCGAACTCCTTGACCAGTCCCGCATAGTTCATCATCTGTTGCAAGAACCCAATATCAAAAGTGATGTTCTGACCGATAAGTATTGGTTTGCATTGATGCCCCTTGCTGAGGGTATTGCGTTTGGCAAACTCAATCACACTATTTGCCACCTCTTTAATATCAACACCCAGCAGGTTCAGGGTCTCCATAGTAATTCCTGAATACGTGAGAGCAACGGCTTCATATTTCATCGGTACACCTTGCTCTTCCTCGAAAAGTGTCTGACGGGTTTTCAAAACCTTGCGTTTGGGTGTGCCCCCAAGCTCCTGCTTATTGTATGGGGCAATATACTTCTCGTATCGTTCCAGCACCTCCCAAGTATCCATTCTCACGGCTTGCATAGCCAACTGGGTACAGGCAGAGTCTATGCACGTCAACCCGCCGGTCTCAAAGTCCAACACGATGGCGGTATAAATCTTCGGTTCTACTTTTGGTGCTGCCATTGCTGAATCTTTTTATAGGTTTCACGTATCTTATTCTCAAACTCTTCAAGTGTCCCGTTATTTTCAATCACGAAGTCGTAATAATCGAGCGGTAGTGGTGTCCTCTCATCGTCCCGTTTGATTCTTTCGGGTGCTATACCTCGTTCAATCAAAGTGTCGGTTGTTGATTCTACACGAATAGATACAATGTTGAACTTATGGCTCTTTGTCTCTTTCAGATACTTCAAGCCTCGTTCATCTACCACATACGCACAATGCGTTTGCGGTGGCACTTGCTCTTCGAGTGCAAAATACTCGTGTTCGGCAAAGCGGGTGTAGGAAAGCATCTGCGAACGACTGAACCGATGAGCCGTTGCGATATAATAATGATCAATGCCTTCAATCTCTCCTTCTCGCACAGGGCGTGTGCTGTATGACACGATAAGGAATACGTTCAATTCATTTTGCAAAAGCTTCGAAAGATAGGTCTTGCCCGAACCGGAAGCTCCCACAATGGCAATGACGGTGGGTTTCATTTACATTTGTTCTATGATAGATGTTTTGTGAGTATTCAAACTGTTCGCTCCCGTGTAGTCGCTATATTTAACGATGACAGAGATGATAATCACTTTATCTTTTAGAGAGGTAATCGGGGCTTTGAAGTCACTAAGAAAATCACTCCAACAAACCAACTCCATCAGGTCGTTATTTTGCTGAAGGGTCAGTTTGGCGAACTTCTTTTTCTCACCGCTTATCTTATCCTTGTAGGATTTCTCCTCTACATCGGTAACGGTGGCACACACCACGATACGTTTACCCTCGTTATCCAAATCCATTGCACTACGAAGCTCCATCCAAGAGGCTTTACCTTTTACTTTGGGTTTGGTTTCACTGGCATCGAATATTTTACGGTAATCAATCGAGCCTATACCTGAAACGGCTATCTGCTGCATCGACCAGTAATAATGCTTATCAAGTAGATCGCTTGGAAAATCTTTCTCCGGCAGTTCAAAGCCCAGTTCTTTGGCAGCACGCTGTACAATGTCGTATCGGTCGGTAATGGTCTCAATTCGTTCGATATTATCAAAGCATCCTGCCAAAATCATATTCTTTACGTGCCGGGCATTGACAGGCACACGGGTCACTTCATCCGCATTGTCCGGGTCGTCCCAGTAGCTGTATTTTTTGAGCTTGTATCGGAAAATTCGATGGATAAAGTTTTCTATGGAGGTAAAACTACCACCACGATTACGCTCGGCGATGATATACTCCACAGCTTTTATTCCGAGCATTTTAATGCGTGTGAGCGACCAGAATATCTCATCGGTCTTGTAGTCGGTAAAGAATTTCACTTCCGACACATTCACATCCGGCGGCACAATCTTGGCCTTGGAGCATTGCTCCATCTCCGACATCAAAGCGGGTATCTCCTTGTCGTCCGCCCATTGCAAGGCTACGGTATAAAATGCGGTCGGATAGTTGGCTTTTAGATAGGCTCCGACATATGCAGTAATGGCGTATGCAGTGGCGTGAGAAGCGTTAAATAGGTAAGCACCAGACAGTTGTATAATATCCCATATTTTCACAGCATCCTCTTTGGGACAACCTCTCTCTCTTGCACCGACCATAAACTTCTCTTTCATCGCATGAATCTTATCTGTACGCTTCTTGGAGATAAGTTTTACCAAATTAACACCATCTCCTAATGAGAATCCACCCACTTCACGGGCTATCTGAGCAACTTGTTCTTGCATGACAATTAAACCGAAGGTACTTTTTAAAGCCTCATACGTCCCCCACAGATAAATCGGTGCAACTTCGCCACGTTTACAAAGTAGATACTTTTCCGTAGAACCAGCCTCGATAGGTGCTGGACGGTAGAGTGCCGCTGCCGCAATCAGGTCATTTATACAATCAGGTTTCATATCCATCAAAAACTTGGTCATACCTCTACCTGAGAACTGAAAAACATTTTGGCTAAATCCGTCGGAGAGTAGCTTATATACTTTCGTATCATCCAACGTCCCTTTGACAATCTCCTCAAACGAAATACTGGCACGATAAACTCGATTGCATTCGTTGATGGTCGATTGAATTTTAGAAAGCTCCTTGATACCCAAGCAGTCGTTTTTAAGTAGTCCAACCTCATCGAGCGAATAACCGTCAAATTCGGACACCAATACGTCATCTACTTTCTTGATGGGGGTATAATTAAAGCACTCCATCTCTTCGCCATCTTTGGTTTCGGGCGTGATAAGAATAGCCGATGCGTGTACCGATGCCGAGCGAGGTTGCCCCATCAAGCCTCGAATATCCTCAATCACCTGCGGGTAGTCCTGAATAAACTTGTTCACCTTCTTATTGACAGCAGCCAATTTGAAAAGCTCCGTCCAGTCCATTTTATCGTCCTCGAAGATGGCGGTGATGTAATTGACAATACTTAGAGGTACTTTATGCACCCTCGACACATCTTTAAGCACCGCCTTTAGTTTGAGTGTATTGAGTGTTCCGGCTGAGAAGACACGCTGCTTGCCGCCTACGTTATAACGTCTTTCGATATACTCTTTAACTTCCTCTCTTCGATTACTTTGGAAGTCGATATCCACGTCGCCACAGCTACCACCACCCCCTTGTCGATAACCGTCCAAAACAACTGTATCAAGAACGACTATCGGACTATTAGATATTTTTTGTTTGACACATACTATTTGCATTGCCTGTATATTTTAAAATTAACTATACTGGATATAGTTTGCTTGCATACATTGAATGCTATAGCCAAATCTCTTTGCGCTACTCCCAAATTATTCAGTTTGCGAATCCTTTTGACATCAATGTTGGATAATTTGGCATTAGAACTAAATTGTCCATAATCTTTTTTGAGCTTTTCATCAATTGCATGTTGGTAATTCTCTTTTCGAGTGCACATTTCCAAGTTACATACGCAGTTATTATAAACATTACCATCGATATGATTAATCTCGCACTCAGAATCCCAGTTTGACAAAAAACTCATTGCGACCAATCTATGCACCATGTATTTTGTGGCGACATTATGCATACTTAAATTTACCACTAAGTATGGAGATGTTTTCCCACTACCAACTCTTAAAATCTTAGAGGGAAAGGATGCCTTTTTACCATTCTTGTCAATAAGCGACCTAACGGTACTTCTAACTCTTCCAATGCTGCTCACTTCATAATATCCTTCAAATCCGGGAATCTTACGCCAGTTCTCTTGATCAATGGAATCTTCCATTATTTTAGTTGCTTTCAGAAACATTGCTTTTCTGTGTATTCCTGTAATGATATTTTTTACATTTTTTCTAATCTCCTTGGTCTTAGAATTGAAATTTTGCATTAACACTTCATATATTCCATTTTCTGTCAGCATCCATGCCTCCTGTTCTCCATCAAGGGTATCAACAATGTTTCGTATCTTTTCGTCATCGTCGATTGACCGTAACATCACTGAGGAATTGTCGTGCCCTATCCACTCAGCCACATCCTTAGCCAGAAATAGCGGATTCTCAAAATCACCATACACATTGACCTCCCGATTCAGAATTTTCTGCGTTGATAGCAGCACTGTTTGTTTTGTAGCCATACTAATTGAATTGTTTTGAATTTCTACATAATCTGTTATTCAATCTTCAGGCTTATTTCAGCGGTCAATATCTCTTTTACCACATTGAAGTAGTGGCTATCTTTTTCTATTCCTATGAATTTCCGACCTGTATTTCGAGCCGCAATCCCCGTTGAACCGGAGCCCATACAGTTATCAAGAACAGTCATACCCTCATTTGTATAGGTTCTAATCAGGTACTCCAAAAGACTGATAGGCTTCTGAGTTCGATGTACACACTTGCTGGGATGTGGTTTCTGAAAGGAGATGATGCTGGTAGGATGTTTAAGTGTACTGGCTTCCGTTTCAATGGGGTTATACACTCCGTAATTCTGATTTACGGTCTGCTTTGTTTTGTATTTTGTTCCTTTGCCGTGATTTGGTTTGCCAACACTCTTTTGAGGATTGTAGACAGGAGCTTTTTTATAAAATACAGCAATACTCTCGTGCCTCCTGAGCGGCATGCGATTAGCGTTCAGAAATCCCGTTGAGAGTTGCTTATCCCATACAAGGTCGTACTTAAATAGATTACGATTGCTGTTTACCAAATCCACATAAAATTCTCCTTGAGCAAAAAGAACTATTGCCCCATTATCAGAGATGATAGAATCGTAGCATTCCCACAGTTTATCAAAAGGGAGTGGTTTATCGTCTTTATGATTAGTAACGCCGTAAGGCAAGTCGCATAGAATCATATCTACTTTTATTCCCAGCTGGATAAGCCGTGGTATTACCTCCAAGCAATCACCATTATAGAGTGTTATGTTGTCTGTCATGATCGAAATAGTTTATTGTCCACAAAAAATCTTTATGGTCAAACACTAAGTCGTCACCATCCTTCAATTGATCAGCATATACTATTATTTCTGCTTCGCCACGTTTGATAAGTAATTGTGCATCCTTATCAAGTCGGAGCTTTTTCCCGTTTTCCAACTCAAATTCGACATACGAAGTGGACTCTATTTCACCAACTAACCGTGTCGTTTTTGAAGGGTATAATCCTGCACGTTCAGGGAGCAGGAAGCGTTCAAAAAGCAGGTTGTACTTTATCGGGTCAATAAGGGTAATGCCCATCAGATACAACGCCAGACAGCCTCCAGCCGAACCACGACCACAACCGACTAAAATACCATTCGTCCGAGCCCAATTCACGGTATCAAACTGCACAAGGCAATAATCCACATTATCCGTACTCTCTAAAATGTAAATCTCGTGTTCCAACCGCTTACGATATACCTCTTCTTCACCCTTTGGAACCAATCGCTCAAATCCCTCTTCCAGCAGAGCGAGAAACATCGTATGCCTATCTCCGTATTTTTGCTTCTCTTCATCAGTCATATCGTATCGGGGCATAAAGTTGCGGTCAGTCTCGTAAGCGGCCTCCGAAGCCTCGGCTATTTCTACCGTTGCTTTGCACATCCTTTCAAACAGAGCATTCACGTCCCATTTGTCGCTGAACAACGGTTTAATGACGGCAAAGTGCTCATCCACATCTTTGAAATACTGCTCCTCACTCTGTTCGTGTGCCGCTCCGGTGGCTACCTTATTCAAAATGATTTTGTTTCGTGAATCATCCTTATCCAAATAGTAGCAATCACATATCAGTATAGGTTCAATCTCGAATGAAAAGGTTACAGGATCGGTGAAATTCTCAAAATAACAAGCCTCAGAATGCAATACCTCGACATCGATACGTTCGGCTTTGTACTCTGACAAATCAACCTGAAAATAGAGTTTTCCAAAGGCTTCTTTCAGCATTGATATGACATGCCGATTCTGACTCAGCCAGCTACCCGAACGCTTACCGAGTACCAATGCGAGTCCATCGGCATAGTCCAGCAGTTGTCTAAGCGTCAGCGTATGGCCTTCACTATCTACCATAATGGATTTCTGGATACGTAGCAGATTTCGTAGCCCCTTATCGGTAAGGGCATAGACTTTCATCTCCACTTTCTCATCGAGGTGATTCATTGTAAACGAGTAACCGAAAATGTGTTTCAACTCCGCCTTGGCACACTCTTTTTGCAGGGTCAGCGTGGCGGCCATCGTGTTGTAATCGCAAATACCGAGTGCCGTATGGCCCAGATATTTTGCTTTTCGTACCCAGTCAGCCACATCACCCGAACCGTTCAGCAGCTCAAAGGAGGTATGTACACCCAAATTCACAAAAGGGATGTCAATCTGTGTCGGCTGTCGCTTACCGATATAGCGAAGCAGATTAAAGCGGAACTCCTCTCGCAAATCATAGTAGTAAAAGTTGTTGCCGAACGGAAACGCTACATAATAAATATCCTCCTGCATCAGCACATCGGGCGACTCCATCAGGTTAAACCGTACACCATTGTCATTGGCTTTGAATATGGAGTTCACCCCGGAAAGGTCAGCCAATAACATCTTTCCAAAATCTTCTATATCAATCAATTCATTGTCAATCTGCCGAAAGCATATTCGATTTGCTTCCAGCCATGCGATTAGTTCATTCATTATTCCTGTAATTTTGATAATTTGTATTCAAGTGGGGTTTTGAGATGCTGAGAGAAAATCTCAAAAATCTCGGTATAAGTCAGGTCTTGCCAATCCTTCGTGGGGTCTGCAATATCGGCGATGAAGACTTCAAAGTATCCGGACAGCTCGGTAGCGGTCTGCTTAATAGCAGACACGGCATCACCGTCAAAGCCCAGCACCACCGTGCGCACGCCTTTCGTCTGTAATTTGTAAATCTGCGTCTGTGATACCTTCTTGCCGAATGTCGCCACTGCTACAAAGTGCAGATTGTCGTACAGTTCGAGTTTTCGAGTCAGTGCCACCACGTCGAAAATCCCTTCAACCAGTATCACGGTATCCGTTTCATCCTCTATTATGGCATCGTAATTATAGAGCAGCTTCACAAAATCGTTCTGTATGGAGTTATTAAAACGGCGTATCTGGTATTCTCCTGTGCGTTTGGCTTTGCGGTTATAGCTGTCTATTTCCTCTTTTGACCAAGTATGACGGGCGACATAGCCCACCACATCGCCTGAGTCTATCACAGGGAAAATCACATAGTCATCGTATCTTCGGTTCAGTCCTGCGGTAACACCAACCGGAAAGTAATCGAAATCATCGTAAACAAATCCTCTATGTTTTAGGTATGGATGCGTATAGACCTGCCGATAAAAATCCGGCAGTTCCACAATACCCAGTGCATCGTCAATCTCTTCCTCGTTGTCGAGTGGGAACAAAAGGCGCTCATCCAGTGGTGCTGACAGATCAGCCGTTGGTGTTATCATCAGGTCGGTTCTGCCAATCTCTTCGAGCAGCTTATCCAATGTCAGCGTAGAACGGCCACACGAAAAGCAGTGTGCCATAAAAGGCTTTTTGTGAAGGGTCTCTTTGCCGATATAGATACCGTACTTGCCCTCCTTGCCACAATATGGACATCGAGCAATCAGGTTTTTATTACCACCATCCCGCTTAGCTCCCAAATGGCGGGTAATCTCTTCTATTAAAAATTCAGTCTCTTGCTTATTCATCTCTCTTAAGTGTTTAATGAGAAAGTTCGTTGGAAATCACAGAATATTTCGTTGTCGTAGTCGGTGGCTATTTTGATAGTGTCGCCTTTTTTGAAGAACCGGGATTTGGCGATATGAAGTCGCATCACATCTTCCTGCCGTTCTGCCGAAGATTGGTTCAATGAAATCAAGTGGGTACACGGACGGGCCAAGCCTTTTGCCTCGGAGCAGTTATACTCGGTAAGTACATTGTTCTCGTTATTGAGCCAATCACGATTTTCAATAGTCGCCTGATAGGTAACTACCATCCACACCTTCTCATCGGCAGCAAGATCTTTCAAGTCATTGGCAACGGCGATACGCTTACTGCGTTCGTGCTCGGCATTCCAGACACGACGACTGGCATCGGTCAACAAATCCATCGAATCAATAATTACAATATCAGGGTTACGTCCAGTCGTTTTACGATACTCTGCTATTCCGTTTTTAATATCAAGCGTTGAAACACGAGCATTGAATCGGGGGAAACATCGCACGGTAATCGAACCGCTCAAAGCCTCTACCATCCGCTCGAACTGGCGCATTTCGGTCTCTGAAATTTTACCTCGCTCAAAGTAATAGGCATTCTTAGATACCAAGCCACCACTGTAAGCATTCAGTGCTTCTTCCTCGGAACCCTCCAGTTGAAAGTGCAGGATGTGTAACCCATCGTCAATATTTCCTCGAATACCGATATGTTTCACGATATGGGATTTACCTACACCCGTGGAAGCCAAAAAGCAGGTAAGCTGACCACGTAAGTTGCGGCCTCCATTCAAGGCATCGAGATACGGCACATAGAACCGTGTCACTTGCGGCATCGAGGAGTTCTGCTCCTCACGGTCTTTGGCTTGGTTTTGACGGAATCGCTCGGTAAAGGTTTTGGCAACATCGACAAAGGCAGAGGATTTGAGTGTAAAGCCCGAAAGCCACTCAGCATACTCCTTCAGCAGATCTTGGGCTTTATCCTGTTTACTCTGGTTGTAGAGTTTTCCAACCTCGGAATAGACGTTCTGTAATCTGACTCCCTTGATATAGGATTCAAACATATCCAACACCGCTTCCGAACTGGTGTCTATGTCATATTCCTGAAACGTATTTATCAGTTCGATAGCATCGTAATCCGTACTGAATGCCTGAGAAAGCACTGCGTATGTCGGCGGGTTCTTGTAGTTGCGATAATGGTTGGCCACCACCTCTTGAATGCGCTGGAACGAACGGTCTGGCAAAAACTCTTTCTCCATATATTGCACCAGTACCCCGCAAATGGAATCACTTTGCAGGGCTGTGGCATATAACTCATACAAAAACTCAACGCTCAAAGGATTGGTTTTCGGCTTACCCATTTTGCACCTCCTTTCCGTTATACTCCGCTACCCGAAGACGGTAAATCTCCGGGTATAACTTTTGGGTGCGAATCTTACAAGCCTCCGATTTGGTGCAACTTTGGCACACCTCGGAGAAAGGAGTCCACAGCAATGTAGAAGCTCCACAGATATAATAACCAACCGCCGATGAGAGCGCACGACGTTTGGTGGCATCCTCATAGTCAGGATAGACAAATCGAAACAGAGGGTGTGTGTTACGGTCTTCAATCTGTCGGAGCAGATCCTCTCGAGTTAGCTTAAAATCAGCCAACCATTTATCCTCATAATACTTCTGTCCTTGTTTGCGAGCAATGAACCGCTTTGCGGTATTTGTTCCGAATGAGTGCGAGAGCTTCCAACGGGGCATATAGGCACTGCCAAACCCGTAGATTCGATGTGCCTGATAGACACAGTAATCGACAATGCGTTCCAGTCCCACCTCTCCGTAATGTTTGGTAAGGTAGTCTATCGCATCGTCAATCTGTTTCTCTGCCAACCGACCACCCGGCATTATAAAGGTGGATTGCACAGTTAGGCGTACCAGTAGCACAAACAGGCGACTTGTGAGTTTACTCTTCTCTTGCATCGCCGTCTCGTGTTATGAGGGTTCGCATCTGCTTCTTGGCTAAGAATATACGGCTCTTTATCGTATCCATATTCTTGGACTTCAGATTGCCGTTTTGGAAGGAGATTTCAACAATCTCTTCCAACTTATAGCCAGCCTGTTGAAGCAGTAAAGCCTCTTTGTGAATAGGTGCCAATTGGTCTAAGGCTTCTAAAATATCATCGTTGTAGTACTGTCGGTAATTATCCATTCCCAGACAGTTGCCACTGACGTGTCCGCTATCTTCCATATCGGGAAGATTCACTACATCCACGTTATCGCTGACCTTCATCAGCGAATTGCGTTTGTTTAGGTCGAACACGTGGCGTTGTGCAACGGCATATATCCAGCTTTTGAGCTGCCTTTGCGGATTATAACTCTCGATGTAGCGAAAGAAGTTAACCAGCACTTCGCTGTAATTATCCTCTATATCGCTATCCTCGAATGTATATTTGATACATATACTATATATCAGCCTCTTATGAGGCAATATGTACTTTGTAAAAAGTTCTGTTCTGCGCCTGATTGACTCTGGGTCTAAATCACGCTCAGAGGATAAAGATTGTTTTTTCACACGCTCTTGCCTGGCAGGGTGAAACAAAAAATATACGTCTCAATCTGTCAGCTAATTCGCGTCAATTCATCAATCTTAAATTTCTTCTTGCAACACTCAAATAATTAGAAAATACGGTATTTGTGGCAGTAATACTTGAAGACCCAAAAGGCATCCGCCTCATCGTCCGTTCGTGGGTGGTAGCCGTACTTCTCGACACAAGCATTAATCATATCAAGTTTGGTGGCTCTGCCATTACTTGTGGCATACTTTTTAATGCTCATCACATTCAAAAATACCGGCTCTGGCAAACTCAGTTCATCGCATACCTCTAAGAGAATCCCTCGAAACTCCGATAACTTTCGCATATCGATGAAATGGTTGTTTACATTCACATCTTCGGCTACAACCTGTCGGATACTGTGCCGAGTAATAAACCCAATCAACGTATCACGAAAGGCCTTATGCTGTTTATTATCGTTTCGAGCTTTGGACTCATAGAAGTTCCACGCTCCTGATTCGTGAGTTGAATAATAGCCACACATAGTAGCTATATCCAACCCCAGAATCTGCTCCTTACACAATCCGTGATTCCCCATTCTCTTTGCGTATAGTTAATGTATGGGCGTATGACTCGCTGACGTGACCGTGAGAAACTACAAGTGCGGTAATTCCTAACTTGTTCAATGATTCAAACATCTTAGCATTGCCCTCCTCATCGACAGCGGCCAGTATCTCATCCAGCACCAACAAGTCTAATCCCTTGTCGTCATCACAGTTGCTATTGACTAACTTCTGCATGGCGAGAATGGACGAGAGGTTTACACGAGCTTTTTCGCCCTCGGAGAACTTGCCGAACGAACCGCAATCCATTCCATCCCTTACCAATGAAACCGAGATTTTTTCTCTCACCTTACCTGTTTTCAAGGTTGTGTAGCCTGAAAAGTTAATCCGAATATCACTACCGATACTCTCCAAGAACTCATTGGTAATCTTGCTCAATGCCTCTATTTTCGTGTTGGCGAGATAGGACTTGAATTGTCCAAATCGTTGTTCCTGCTCACGAAGAGTACACAATTCTTTTTCAATCTCGGTTTTCTCTTTCAGCACCTCTTCCGACTTTTTGCGATAAGTCTTGAGTGATGCTTTGAGCGACACAATTACCTCATCGGGCGACGTATTGTTAATCTCTCCAATGGTGCTGTAAAGCGTTTCTATTGAACTTTCTGTTGCCGATATATCTTCCTGCAATCTTTTAACCTCACGTTTGCGCATCGTGGTTTGAGCGTCCACAATCTCGTATGCCTCATCAAACATCTTTCGGCGAGTGTTCTCAATATCGGTTTGGATGGCGGTAAGTTTATCTGATAACTGACGGCTTTTTCGTTGCAACGACTCCAATTTATAGTTAAGAGTTTGCAGCTCTTTTTCTGCCGCATCCACTTTATTCAGCCACTCGCTGTTATCTGTATTGAGTTTGCGCCTTGCTGTTTGAATATCTTGCTGGTCCTGTTCGATAAAGGCAATGGTCCTTTCTGCTTCTATACGTTTCTGATTCGCCACATCCAACTTGGCAATTAGCTGCTTCAAATCATTTGAGGCTTGAATCGGATCGAACGAGCTATCAGACAAAACGAACTTAAACTCACATTTTGGGCAGGTGATAACTCCGGCAATTTTATTCTTAAGAATCTCAATGGCAGAGTTATGAACACGTCTTGTTTCCAAGAGTGAGGCAGTGAGCTTATAGGCATCCTGCATCTCTTTCTCCAAATCAGAGAGTTGCTTTTTGTAGCTTTCACTTTGGGTCGTGGCAACTACAACAAACTGAGCGTACTGAGATTTTATCGCTTTATAAACCTCTATCTGCCTCTCAACTTCCTCAGTCACTGAGGTGATTTCGGGAGAGAGTGCGGCTTGTTCGCTCTTAGCCTGAGTCAATTCAGTGGTCTTTGTCTGCATGACACTATTCCAATCGGTCAATTTTCCGTAAGATTTTAGTGCCATTTGAATGCCATTCAAACAGGTCTCCAACGAGTCCTCGCTGTTTTCAAGTAGCTGAATCTCCTTATCAGTTGCATCAAGCGTAACCAAGATATCTCTATTGACATCAACCTGAACACTCATACCACGAATCAACTCCCGTTTGTCGGTAATGCTTTTTTCGATGGCGGCAATCTTTTCCATCTTACTTTTGGCACGTTCCTGTGTACTGTTCTCTTCCTGCTCAATTTGTTCTACAAGCATCCTGATACGTCCGTCCACACCCGCCAACTCCAAATCCGTCTCGTGCAACTCCTTTTCTATGGGTGTTATATCTTCGACAATCTTGGCAATGGCTTCATCGACTACAATACCATTCGAGAAACGATTGATAATCTCTTTTTTGTCCTTATCGGAGCTGGAAAGAAAGTCTTCATAACGGTGTTTTGATAAGATAAAGTTATTAAAGAGCTCATCACGGGTTATACCTAATTTTTCAAGGATATATTTGTTATAACCATCAATAGAGTGTTGTACTGCCTCATCGGTCGTTACGATTTGTCCGTCCCTTTCTATCACGCAACGAACCCCCGAAGCACCCTTGCGATAAATGGTCCTTTCAATGGTAAAGAGTTCACTCGATGAAGTATTGGAAAACTCCAACGATACGTAGCACTCATCAGCTGCATCGTTGATAATCTCCTCGTTTTTGATTTTACGAAGTGGTGAGCCGGTAATGCCGATGGCGATGCACTCCAAAAGTGCGGATTTACCCGAACCATTCGAGCGTTGGCTCTCGTTATCCCGATTGTCTCCGAATATCAATGTAGTTACGCCCTGAGAAATAGTGTAGTCCAACTCTTTGAAAGCACAGAGATTTTGTGCTGTGATTCTATTTAATTTCCACATAATTAGCTGATTTTAGAGAGGTAAGACAATCCTAACGCCACATCCTCAATCTGTTTTTCGCGACAAAATTCAGTGTAAGTCTCACGAATCTTACGGCTATCGAATTTTTCGAACAAGGAAGAGGAGGCCACATCTGTCTGCTCGGAATCCTCCGTTATGATTTCCACTTTCGAAGCTCCTGCTTCCAGTAGCTTGGCTTTGTCAATGCCGGATGCTTTTGCTGATGTGGCATGAATACGTACCTTAATACGTAAATTACCAATCTCTTTGAACTCATCCAGAAGGTCGGTCAAGTGAATATCCACCTTGTCGGCTTCAATATCAACTACCTTATAACGCAGGTTAGCACGATTCTGAATAAATGTTTGTTTACCATCGCTATACAACACCGTGTAACCTTTCTCTTCATCCTCTCCAAAATTATGCTGACGGCTGCTGCCGATATATTCGATACGGGTTTTAGGGATAACACAACGATTATGGAAGTGAGCCACAAAAACACGCTCAAACTCGTCAAAGATGTTTGCAGGCAACTCTTTTTCGCTTGGCGTAGACAGTGCTCCGTTGATACCTTCGTGGATATATAGAAAATTCTTTCTCTTAGGATCTATGTTGTTCTGCTTCACCTCTGACAATTTATCTACAAAACTGCCGTCTTCGGGGAAGTAAGGAATCATATGCAGTAAAGCATACTGCCCGTCACCAATGGGTAGCGTCAGGTAGTTATCGGCTACCAACACATTGGGATGCTGGTCGAAGATATGGCAATAGCCTCTCACTGCCTCTTGATTCACAAGATCATGGTTGCCGTTTGCCAATATCACACGGATATTCTTCTCGGCTGCCGTCATCAAACAATCATGCACAGCCAACAAAATATCGAGGGTCTGAGAAGCTCGGGATAGGAATAGATCGCCGCCGATAGCAATCTCCTTGACATTCATCTTCTCGCATATGGATAGTGCCTCGTTCCAGTTTGCTATAAATTCGGGAATGTTCTCTTTCCCGATATGCAAATCATTCATCAGAAGCAGGCACGGATAACTTTTATCTGCCATAATAAGCGTATAAGAGTGATGGAAAAGGCAGTTTTACTCTGCCTTCTCCAAAACTTGTGAATAAATAATCTGTGATTACCCGCTTATCTACGGCGGCGACGTTCAGTTGATTCAGGTGTAGGTTCTTCCGTTGGTTGGGGTTCGGGAGTTGGAACCTGCTCGGCTTCCGCCTCGGGGTCTGTTTCCAAAGCCTCCTCGATTAGGTTAAGAAGTTCTTTGTTCGAGGTTGAGCGTGTGATGCGAACCGATAGTTTCTCCTGCTCGATAAAGGTGCGAATCAGACCACGAAGCTCTTGTCCCTCTTCAGTTTTATCCGACAGCCCTTTGTCTTGTAACTCGTCGTAACGGTTGAAAAGGTCGTCCAACAATAGCCCTGTTCCATTCGATGCGTTCTCCTTGGCATCTTTGGTGCGTTTGTCGAATGAGAACGAGCTGGTATCTTCTTTCGGAAGTTCCGAGCCTAATGTTTCAATAGTCTCCTGCATATCCTTATCACCCATAATCGACATACCATATTTTGCATCACACTGTTTCAGGTATTCAAGTGTTGCCTCATACTGGTAGCGAGAGTAGCGGTAGATGATTTCGGGAATGCGGGTTGCAGACATCAACTTGGTCAGTTCCTCGGAGGTGAGAGCTTCGTTATCAGACTCATTGTCAATCTCGATGGAGTACTCGGTCTTGTTTCCGTTCTTTTTCTTCTCAATCTCCACAGGATAGGCATTGTACACCGAACTGATAGGACAAGGGAAGCCTGGAGATTTCTGCAACTTCTTCTGCCAGAGTTTGAACTTACGCTCGTCCAGCTCCTTGAACTGGGCGTGAGAAAGAGTGAGTAACTGGAAACCTTTGGCACGTTCATTCAGGTCTATCACGTACATGGCGTGACCGTAGTTGAATTTCAGTCCGCCACCAAATGAGCCGCCGCCAATCTTCTCGGCTAACTTCTCATCACCTCGGTTCTGAGCCTCGGCAACCGCTAATTTACGGTAAGTGTCGATCAAATCAACAGAGAATCCGGCATCCGTGGTTCGTGGTACGGTAACATACATAGATGTGGCTTTCCCGTTACCTGTAATGGGTTTTTCCAGCTCCATCAATAGTTGGCGTACAGGGTACTCGTAACTGCGGCGGTCACTGGTGCCGTCACGGTTGGGAGCGATGGGCAGGACACGAAGGCGATAAGTTCCCAACTTATCCATACGGAAAAATTCCGTCTTCGCAAAGGATTTGTTCTCTTCGAGGGCACGGGTTTGCGCCTCCTCATAGCTTTCTTGCGATGCTAAAAACATCTCTTCGACCGACATCACTTGTTGGTCATTTTCCTCAAAATTGTCTTGCATGATTGCAATAGTGTAAAATTAAACTGCCCGAAGCAATCTAATCAAAGTAACAGACAGGTTCGGTTACACCGTCCGTTTCAACTAACAATCAGTTTATAATATGGGAGGAAGTCGGAGCGGTAGGCTCCTTGGTTCACTCGGCGGCAAAGCGCCTCAGTCAAGTAAGTATCGGCAAGAGAAGCCGATATACCTGCAAATGTACAAAACTTAATCGTCCCCGCAATAGGTTTCTTTACTTTTTTGTTTCATTTTCACTCTCATTTTCTGCACTTTATCCTCGTTTCTCTGGATATATAGATTGAGACTTTTCTCCCGTATTGCGGTGTAAAATTGAGCTCTCTTTGCTGTCAACTTTTTGGGACGATTGCAACAGATGCCTTTTTCCTCATACTCTTCCAAGTATCGAAGAAATTTGGGCTTTTTCAGTGCCGGGTCATTCGAGGCGGAACATACCACACGGATAGTTCGCATCGAGGGTTCCGGAAATGTCGTTTTCGGGGTCATACTCATAATAATCTCATAGACAGCCGGAACCTCCCATTTGAGCATAAAGCCCAAACGGGTCTCTTCAAACTTATACTTTTTACATGTTCCCTTTGGTCTTCCTTCCTCTTTTCGTCGAGGTGTCGGACTCGGGCACGGAGGGAGTGTTATCCTCGCTCCCTTGAATTTCTTGGGTTTTGCCATCTTCTTCTTTATTACGTGATTCTGTTACTGCTTCCGATGCTGCGACCGGAGGGGCGGGAGTTGCTGCGGCGATATTACGTCTGCTCTCCACATCTGCTTGAATGTTTACTCTTCTCATAGTAGTTATTTTTAAACGAAATAGGTGAAATTAATCTCGGTTGATACATTATACATACCGCTCTCATAGATATTTACCGCACGTGAGTTGCCTTGAATGATAAACCACGAGCCACGATTGTATTTATGGTCATCATTAAACTGTGCGTGAGAGCATCTGACACCATATTTGGGAGGTTGTATCTGATTGGGAATAACCGCAATTACGCCGCCCATATTACCTCCGTCTCGTTTGGCGGTATTAATAATTCCCTGAATAGAGACGATGTTGCCGATCTGACGCACAAACAGTTGCCGGGTATCGGTGCCGCTTCCAGAGTTACCCATCTGCAACCAACCGGTATCGAGCAGCTTGGTCTGATACTCTTCGGCATAAGCCGCTCCCAGATTGCGACAAGCTAATTTCTTGGCATCCGCATTCGGCAAAGCCAAATCAGAGAGTTTTCCTCCTTTTGTTAGATAAGCATCTGTAACTTCTTTTTTGGAAAATACATCGAACTTATCCCGCATCATCTGCTGTGCCTGAGCGGTGGTCTTACCGCTTTTAACCAGATAGGTGATGTAATCCTGAAAGAGTTGGTCTAATGCGGCAAACTTACCGTCTGCTGCCGTTTTGGTATACACCTCGATATTGGCTGCAACCGATTCTTTCTCCGAAGAGTTGTAGCCGTCCAACAGGCGAGGTGCATACTTCTTCAATTCTTTCACGATATCCGAAATCAAGGCGTAGCCTTCTACCTGCGACTGTGAAACGCCGAAGTTATCTATGTAGGCGAAGTTCCCGGTTTTGATGCCATCGAGTTTCTTTTTCAGTGTTTCGGTAAAGATTACACCCTGATAAGCTCCATCATTGCCGAGCTTCCCTGACATCATCTCATCTATCTGCGACACGGAATAGACCGATAGGTTCTGCCGGGCTTGAATGAAATCCGACAAGTCGGCAAGATTCTGGGTTTTAGTTAGTTTTAATTCACTGATGCCTTTTTTCTCCGCATCAATAACATTGCGAACCTCCGCCTGTTTCTGAGCCTTTCGTGACGATGCCTGTTCGGGTGTCATGCCGTTAATTTCATCAGCGGAAAGATTAATAAGTTCGTTCAACTTACCGCTGATGGTGAGATATTTTGTGTCTGCCTCGCTCTTTGAATAGACTGACAGATTGGTACGTGCTACGGCTTTATCCAAAATATCGCTCAAGTTATTGGCTACACCAACCTTGTATTTTAGGGCTTCTGCTACATCTTCTGCCGTCACATAACCCTCTCCGCCACCACTGATAGAACCGCCGGAAATGGCATCGAGCTTTTTCTTGTAAGCAGCGGTGAAGTCCTCGGTAGAGAGCTGCTTGCCGTTTATGACCGATACTTTCTTCGCCAGTTCGTCCGTAAAACTCTTTTGGGTAACAAATATCGAGTAAATATCCGTGCCTTTCAATCTCACATCACCGTTTAGATTGATAAAACCGTTGGGAGTTAGTACTATATTTCCCAACAAATTGGAGAGTGTGAAATCTGTATCCTTTGCCGAAAGATAACCCAGCGAAGCGATGGCTTCACCATCACGGTCTTGCCACTGACAATATGCAGTAAGCCCTATATCGCTTTTTGCAAACAAGGTGTTTCTAAACAGCACACCCATTCCATCACCACAAACCTTGAATAGTCCGTTTATGGTAGTGGTCTTGGTTTTACCTTCCACTGAGAACAAAGGAACGGAACATCGTTTACCATCCCACACATTGAAGGTGCGGTAACGGGTTGTTCCCTGATTGAATCCACAGTGGTTGATATTGACCGAGCCATCATCCGTGTCATCTGCAATGTTAATCAGATGGTTTTGATAGATATATACGCTTCCCAACCGTCCTCGTTTTGTGTTGATGTCATTACAGGTAAACCCATTCTCGCTTAGTTTGGCGACTTCGGTTGTACCTTTCATAAACGAAAACGAGCCATCTGCATCCATCACTATTTCGGCTGTCAGCAGCTCATTCAGATAGGCTCCCAATGTAACAGCTCCCGATTCCTTGATCTTACCACGTAGGCTGTACCCATCAGCGGATTGTACAGCGACTTCCTTTGAGGTTTTCAGCCCTTTTTCAACCAACACCTCACCGGCAAAGGTTACATCTTTTCGGACTCGCTGCCGCTGTGATACGCTATCAAGCAACAGAGCATACCGTCCAAAGAACTTGTCGATCAAATGTGGTGCATACTCTTTTGTTATCTCCAAAAAAGCAGGAGGTTGCCCCGTAACGGTGTCTGTCACGAGTGGCACTGAGGTTGCTCCGGCACAGAGATAGCAAGTGCGACCTCGCTTATTGACTTCATTTGCATAAACAACCGACTCATTACTGTTCTTCTCATAAATGTAATATGGGAAAACAGCGTTCTTGGCCCCTTCAAAATAGCGAACCTTACCACCCAGCCAAACATAACCCGGTGCGACAACAGCTCCTTCAACCTCGCAACCGGAGATGATAAATGGGGTGCATTCGCCGAAAACGGCAGTCATACTCAGGGCAAGTTCCTGCAAGTTTAATATATCATCGGAGTAGGTGTAACGCCCTCCGGTCTCTGCAATGTATTCTTTCATATACGTGTGTTATTATTGGGTTTAATTTCGTCTCCGTCAATTTTTATCAGATAGGTCTTACCTGCCACTTTATAAGTATTTACCACAAACGAAAGCATATAGACAGACTCCTTGGTTGGAAGGGTTATCGTCGGGACATTCACCATAAAACTAACCTTGTTAATGGCTCGTTCCTCGGCAATCCGGTAGAACTCACGGGGCTTCTCCAAAGGGTTGACGGTCACAATTTGTTCATTCTCCTTCCAAACAGTGAATGGACGACTGCTCACAGCATTCTCCCAATAAATATCCACTCCGAGAGGTGTGCTTTCGGTGATGAAAATTCGGTCGGCAGGGTTGGCAAAATAGTGGCTGAACTTATGATTCAAGAACCACTCGAAGTAGATCACCTGCGAGGTCATACGTGCCTCGATATGCTTTTCTTTGGCAAATGCCGTAAACCAATCATTAAGTGTTTTTAGCGGATATACCCAACTTTGAAGTAACAGGATATACCGCCGTCCACTTAAGTAATAAGGCACCAGGCAGTTGATGAGTTTGTCTGTGGATAGTCTATATCTCATTACCTGCATCGAGTATTAGTTTGATAGCCTGACGAAAGTTCGGTACATCCTTCTCTTCACCACTACCGCTTGATTGTTTGAGGTAGCCCGACGAGGTATGTGTCATTCTTCCCACTTTTTTTACTGGCGTTATATGACCGTCAGAGTCATACGCAGCGATAAAGACTCCTTGTTCAGGCCGTGCATCTGTATCGATATGCACATCCGTTACGTGGTCGGCACTGCGGATAGCAGCGATGATATCCGAAACGTATATTGTCGAGTCGAATTTGATATTCATCATGTACTCACTGAGCCTCTCCTCAATCTTATCGTACATCTCTGACTCCAATATCGCTCCGTCGTGGTAGACAGAGACTCTTGGTATCAACACATCGCCCTCCTGACTGGTCACCTCGATACGTGTTCCAGCAAACTTTATCTTGTTGATGTATGCTTGAATCATCATCAGCTCCTCCTGCGGAATGCTTTGCAACTTTCCTTTTTCTCCGGTGGCTACTTTCAGTATCAGTTTGTTGTCCAGATTCACATCACTGCTACTTTCCACGTAGGAGGCTTGTGTCACAATCTGCTTGGTTTCATCTACATTGGCATAACCAAAGGCCAACCCATCATCACGCACCATTAATTCATCTCCCTTTTGGTATTGGAGCAAGGCATTTATATAATAAGTTGGCGTACCATTGATACGGTTGTTGATGACGTTGGATATGTCGATTGCGAATACGTCCAATATACTCTCGAAGCTAAATACCACGGCTGCGAAAGTCCAAGTAATGCCGTTTAAGACGGACAATTTTGAATCGCTGTCAAACTCCGAGAGTTCGAGGCGTTTGTTGCGTTCCTTGATAGCTTCTTCGTATATTTGCTTAATAGTTCTGCTCATATTTATAAGTTGTTTCGTTAATGATAAACTTCCATGCTCCACCCTCATTCCAAGCCTCCTCGTGTGTCAACACCCAGACGGCTTCCATACCCGAAGTAAGCATGTAGTGGCTATTGCTGTCTTTTTGCGGCTCTCGGTATTCACCCGACGGCTGAACTGTCATCGTTACCTTGCAATTACGTCGGTTATCGTGCCGCTCCACCAGTCCAATGAGATAGGCATCAATCGTCGGTTGGCGAAATACGGTCTGCATCAGCGAGAGAGACATCAGGTTTTTAAGTTCTATCAACGGAGTCAAGTCAAGGGTTTTTAATCCGTCTAACGTAAGACTGAACACATCGCCTAACATCGGCAGGGCATCAATGGTCAGTGTAGCATTATTCAATGCAAAACGTTCAATCGAGAGCGGTTTCAAGATATACAGTTCGGTAGGTCGCAACTCGCTAATATCAAGATATTTAATATATCCTTGCATATACAGTGAAACACATCGTTTACCTCCGATAGTCGAGTCGAACAAATGGCTAATCACAGTAGTCTTATCAGATAGTATGACAGTTTGAACCTCGGAGTTGTCGCCCCAATCCACCTCTATCTTGCCGTTACCAGAAACCGTAAACCCAACCCCGATCTCCTTATTGGAAGTATAGACCTCTACGGTCTTAGGCAATGTGAAGTATTTCGGATAGACGTGTTGCTGGCCTGATGCGGGAATAATGCCATGTGTTTCGTAATAGGCTGTCACCTCCTCATTGATTCGGTAATCGTCCGTGTAGATAAGCTCGTCTCCGGCTTTCGGGTCGGTATCAAATGATAGGGTTTCGTTACTAACCATCAGGTCGGTAACGCCCTCCACTGAACCGTAGATGTGTAGAGCCACATCGTAGATATTTTGTCCTTGTATGACTTTGTATTTACCCATTTTTCTCTTTGACCTCCAATAAAAGTTCGCCTGTTTCGGAATTCATATAAGCATTTACCACTATCATATTGTCTGCCTCAAACTCCTTTTGCAGTTTGGCTGCAAGTCCGCTATTCTCAAAGTTCCCGTGCAAGAAATCAATCAGTCCAACTCCTGTCAGTGGGTGTTGGTAGAGCGTTCCGGCAGAGGCTTTAAGCAGAAAGTTCTGGTTCTGTGGCAAGGATGCTTGAATAAGCAGGTCGGTTTCGTGTCCGCTGTAAATCTGAAATATTCCCTCTTTGAGTGTCAGAGAGTACACCTCTTCACTGCCGAGCGTCCTATATTCCGACACTCTGATTTTATTTCCATCGGGCAGCACGACACGATACCACGGGCGATTGGTAGTACGATTTAGAATGTACTCCGCTTCTCCATTGTCGGTGTCTATCCGAAGGCGTATCTGCAACTCTTTATTGAGGGGCTTGTAAGATAAGCGTATGTAAGCCTGAAAATCATCCTTGATACGCTGTTCATACCCCCGTGGAATCAATACCTCGCCATAACAGAAGTTGTCATTATCCACTCCGTCCACACTTTCAAACAGCACAAAATCGTAGAAACTTTTCCCTGCGATATTGTCTGTGGTCTCCAACTCACCATAATCTGTATCTATTTGTATATCTTGCCTTGCCATTATCGTATAATAAAAAACCGCCCACCTTTATTAAAAGTGAGCGGATAGTGTTCACTCTCTTGCAGAATAGAGTGAATCGGACAGATAAGTTTAATTGGCAGATATCGTATCGTAGATTTTTTCAACCGACTGCCACATATCGTCCGGCAAGTTCTCATCGGATATTTTCTCACATACCATCTTCAGATACTCCATCTCATCGGCAGAGAAATCCACAATAAGCGGGGTCTCTTTCTCAATATCCCATTCGATGCGTTTGGTGTCGGCATTTTCACGTAAGCCGACCTCATCTCGTTCAGTGTCTGAAATCTCAATCTTTTTTAGAATTTCCTTTTTGAGGTTGAACTGCTTGAAGTTTCCCTCTTTGGGCAAGAATGCCGGTATGTACAACCGGTCTTTGATGTTTAGTTCCATATGTTTTTTATTAATGTTTACCTTAACGATTAGATGTTATCGGTCAAGATTGTTTTCCACAGACAACATCTCTCCGGCATTTTCTTTAATCTTCTCGACAAAGCGTTCAAAGTCGAGGAAGAAAAGAGAGGCTTTTGCCTGACCGTTCAGGTTACAGAATACGTTACCGTTCTCATAGGTGATATACCCTGCGTTATATTTCTCCACTCCGTCAGACTTGGTTGCCTGAACATTGGCATTGATGCGTGTCAGCACATCATTTACCGTTACATACTCGATGATGTAAGTTGCATTGGCGGTAGTCTCTTCCGCCGTTTTTGTTAAAACACTGCTTGTAATATTCATAATTTGCAATTTATATCAGAATAGAAAGATTTGAGTTGAAAGGTTTATTAAGACCAGTCTGCCGTGCTGAATACCTGAAAACAAAACGAACCTTCATTGGCAGAGGAGTCATCACCGGTCTGTACATAGAAATAAGAGCTGTACAATCCGTAGATGGTAGCGTAGATGGGTGTTCCCGTATAGTACCCAGTCATCTGCACGAAGTATTTACTGCTTAAACTCCAAGGCAGATACACCGTATATCGACCGACTCCTGTTCTACTTATGGTCATTTTGGTACCATCGAAGGTTTTTTGTTTCATTGAGACACTGGTTCCAGATACAGTTACTATGCCTCCTGCCAGATACTGTAAGAAGCTTCCGTATTTTCCTGTGGTCATAATATCTCTGCGGTTAATCACAATCCAGCCGAAGAATGTAGAACTATCCCCATAACCAAGTAGCTCCACCAATTCACGTGAGAAGGAGATGGTACTTTTTTGGATACCGTCTTCAAAAAAGTACTTGCCAGACGGAGCTGTAATACTCATATATCCAACAGTCGTATTGCTTCCCCATCTGTAATTCACCAGTGTTACACGGCGACCGCTATTTTCCAATGTCCACGGCAAGTCGATGTTCTCATCCCACGAGCCACGGACAGCGACGATATTGTCGTAGTTGTTGAAATTCTCTTGCGTAGAGGTGTCACCACCAATCCAAATAGAGGAGTCATTTAATACGAACTTATTTCTGACACTCCCTTGAATACGGACATTATTAAAGATTGCGCCTTTAGCTGTTACGTTTCCGATGGTATCCCACGAAATGTTTCCATTAGCCAGTTGGCCTGAGCCGTCATTGTTGAGTTTCCATTTGGTGCCATTGATAATCGAGCCGTCCGATGAGAGTGCTACGCTGTTCTTGTAAATTTGTACGGAGTTGATACTCCAACCTCCTATGGTTCCTTTGTTAAAAGTGCAGCTAAGACCGTTGATGTACGCCGTATTGATAATATTAGCTTTGATGCTCGCCGCATCTAACTTCGATGAATTGATGCTTCCAGCAGCTATTCGGTCTGCGCTGAGGGTTCCTGCTGTAATTTGATTGGCAGTAAGAGAACCTGTATATATTCCGTTGGCATCTATCGTCGTTGTGTACTTCTCGGTAGAAGTAACATCAAATACGGTAGCATAAGCCACATCCCATGTAAGCGTGGCACTACCTTCTATGTAGAAAAAGTTGGTGCTGGAAAAACTTGCTGTTCCGCATACCACTTTATATACATATTCGCACCAGTCTCCCGTCCCGACATTCGGAGTAAGCCACTTGCTCGACCCACCACTTCCAATATTATTTGAAGCCCACTGAATGGTTCTACCAAGGGGTATTTTGGCAATAATACGGGTTATAAATACTTTTCTGTATGAGCACATAGTGCTAAAATGAAATCCACCACAACCTGGTGAGGCCGTACCTGTATTGGTAATACGTAATACATACTTGCTGTCGTTGGGAGCTGTACTGTCAGACACACGAGAGAGTGTGACTGTGCCGTTCCCCGCATTATTATAGATATTCGTACTATTATTCCCATTAAAAAAAGTAGGGTCTCGATATAGCATCTTCCCGTACGCCATCGCCGATGCCAGCTCTTTGGCGGCATTGGCCTTTGATGTGGCATCCATAGCCGCACTGCTGATAGCCTCCGCTTTCTTGGTATCAGCATAACTTTTTGCTGAGCTCAGTGCACTGGCCGCTGCATTCGTCCAATTGAGTGATACCGAAGAGCCGAACGAGACATTTCCGGCGGCATCCCAAACTATATTGCCATTGGCAACACGCCCTGAACCGTCATTACTGAGTCGCCATTTAGTTCCGTTGTATATGCTTCCGTCCGAGCCGAGGTATACACTGTTTTTCCAGATATTTGCACTGTCAAAAGCCCACCCCGCAATACGGTTATAGACCTCCTTACTACCTGAACGGGCAGAATTTGCCGAAAGACAGAAATATTCATACCCGTCCCAACTCATCATCTGAATGCCGACGAATCCTGTCTTAACGCTGCTTCCTGATGCTGCGACCTGTCCAAATACGATATGTCCCGCATTGGAGGATTGATACCATAGCAATGAAATGCCCATAGGCTTGTAGGCTCCCGAATACCAGTAACCGCTACCGGAGGCTACGGTACGTATCTGTATGGGCGTTGTCCCGACAGCTCCGATAGTTCCGACAGTCATATTGTCACTACCGATAGTAAAGCCGCCTATTTTACCCCGAACAAATGTACAGCTCAAACCATTGATATAATCCGTATTGATAATATTCGCCTTGATACTGGCAGCATCCAACTTGGCGGATGAAATACTTCCGGCTGCGATACGGTCAGCACTCAGGGTTCCGGTAGTGATACTTGACGCATTGATACCTACTGCATTCACCTGATTGGCGGTCAGCGTTCCGGTATAAATGCCCGTACTGCTGATATAGGTCAGAGGATGAGCGGAGAGCGTTGAATCGCTTCCTTGTGCCAAACCGATAAACCTGCGTCTGCGTATCTCTTCCTCTACAGTAGCGGTCAATGTACGGGGAGCAGGGGCATTAACGGTGGTACTGCCACTCTGAAACATCAACTCGGAGTTATAGGCGATTTGCGGACTCGCTGGAATCGGTGACGGACTATATTCGGATGAAACCAAGGGCTGATCCGAATAAAGGTGATACTTGGCACCGGTTGTGCCACCTCCACGCAGGAAAATGGCGAACATACAATAGTTTCCGCAATGCAACGCTCCTGCAAACATCCGGCAATAGGTTTCCGACAACTCGTAAATATCCCACGAGTAGTTAATACCTCCCCAGCCTCCGAAATTTGTTTTCAGATGTAATATCAATCCCCCTTTATGGGTTGCCGTATTCCAAGTGTCGGGAGCTTGCTCGCTGTATGACCTGCGGACGACAATCTCACGTTTGAAGTTCTGATCACCACCCTTGATGATAACCGGATAATAAGTATTAGCGTCTCCGTTTATCACGATAGACTGGTAATACGGATATCCGAAATTTGCTTGCTGTGCACTGGCTATGTCATTCTTCCACTGCAATGATACCGATGCTCCGAAGATAACATTGCCAAGAGCATTCCATGCAATATTACCACTGGCAATCTGTCCTGAGCCATCGTTGTTCAGCCTCCATTTAGAGCCATTGGTTATAGAACCGTCCGCACCTAAATAGACACTGTTTTTATAGATTTGCGTGCTATTTATCGTCCAACCGGCAATTCTATTCACATAACCCAACTGCACAACCGTGCTTCCGGCTGTATCAGTTGCAAATAATCCGAAATCCGTGTTGCTGTTATGATACAATTGGACTCTATTGCCGCTCGTAGCACTCGATGATGCCCCATAGACAACAATCCGCTTATTAGCCTTGTCTAAAACAATCTGACCACCGGAGATGGAGGCTGAGTTAATTGTCCAGCCCCCGATTGTTCCCTTATTGACCGTAAGGGTAAGGGCATTGATGTTTCCGGCGGTAATCAAGGAAGCCTTCAATGAGGCAACATCAATTCTATCGGTACTGATTGTTCCTGCCGTAATTTGAGATGCCGTCAGCGTTCCCGTATATATTCCCGTAGATGAAATCTGTGTCAGTTTAGCATAGGAAGAGCCACCAAGGGCTGTGGTAATGCTGCTTATCGGAGCCGTCCAGTTCAATGATACCGAAGAGGCGAATGTAACTGTACCTGCGGCATCCCATAATATGTTGCCACCTGCAATCGCTCCGGCTCCAGTAGATTCCAACCTCCACTTGAATCCTCGGATTCCATTGGAGGCGATAGTGATTGAACCGGATGCGGCTGTAAACCCTCCCGATGTATTGTTCTTTGTCCCACGAAAGATTGAGTCCGAATCAAGCGACCAACCACCGATTTTACCCCTGACAACATTCAATGTCAGAGCCTCGATGTTTCCAGCCGTGATAAGGGATGCTTTCAGAGCGTTCACATCGATTCTATCGGCACTGATTGTTCCTGCCGTGATTTGAGAGGCATTGATACGGATGGCATTGACAGTATTAGTGGATAGAGCCCCCGTAAAAATACCGTTGGCATCGATATAGGTAGCACCGACCCACGCCAAAGCAACAGCAGAACCGAACTCTACCTTTCCGGTTGCAGTATTGTACTTAATATACTCATTGCCGTTACCTAACTGTACATTGCCCGTAGCATCAATGGCAAAAGTTTTCTTGCCATCGTTAAATCCATAGATGCCATTGACTGTTTCGGATGCGATAACCCCCGAAGCATTGCGGGTGCTGAGCGAAAACTTACCAATTGCCATACCGGTAAGAGTACCATTGGCATTTTTTGTTCCTGCAAAGATTTTAGGGGTGATAACACTCTGTGCATCAATGACCGTCTTCCCGCTATTCCAGTCTGCAACCCAATCTAAGAGATTGGAATCCACACCTGCACTTCCCGGAGCTCCGGCCTTTACCTTGAACCAGCTAAAAGATGTAGTAAATGTCTGACCATTGATTATGACGGGTATGCTAATCGTACCAGTATCTGCCAATGTCGTGTTATTACCTGAGACCGTATAGCTGACGGTCTTGGTATTTTGATTGATCGTGATGGAATAGAACCCCGTGGGTGTAGCGATAGCTCCGATACTGAAATTGGTTATCGGAGTATCGCCGCATCGGACAGAGAGAATAGAATTGAGGGTAAGCGTACTGAGAACCCTTCCCGTATGGTCGCACGAAATGGCAGCCTTGTCAATGGTTTGATAGACTGTATAAGTATCGGTAGCTACACGGATTGATATTTGTCCTCTGGCTACTACCGACATTACTTGCTTATTTCTACAGTGAAGGTGGCTGCAACGGATACTTCATCTCGGGTAACAGTAAGCGTTCGTCCTGTTTTCACTCCGGCTGTTCCCCATGCGGTATCCGCTACACCTAATTTATTGAACTTTCGCCAAGTACAAGTTGCCCCTGTAAAGAATGAGTCTGGCAACAGAACACCATTCTGCCAACAGTTAACAGTCAGTGCGGTAGAAGTCAAACCGCTTGTCAAGGTCGTTCCCGCGGGAGCGGAAATCTCAACTTGATACGGATCGGACATATCGGCAAATGAGATAATATCACTAACCGAGGTGTTGTAAGTTCCCGAGGCGGTATCGGTGTCTTTGACAATACACTTGAAACTCTCGAAATTCAGAACGGCTGATTCGGGAATGGTAATCTCGTTAGTGGTATAACCAGTAATACCTCCTGCATTGGCAGATGTAATTGTTGTCCACGTTCCGCTACCTAATCTTTGCCAAGTATAAGTCACATTCGTATTGTCGATAACAGATCCACGCCACATATCGCAATGAGCTTTGAGAGAGATTACATCCCCATTTTTGAACACGGTTCCGCTCGGAGCGTAAGCAATCGCACAAATAAGTTGTCCGGCGTTGGTCGTCTTGGTGTAGGTGATGTTTGCTTTTGCCTTAGTCTCAGCGGTGGTATCGGGGTCAACGTAGGTTACTTCGCACTCGACCTGTAACTGATTGACCGATGTCATGTTGTTTTTAATGGTCAGGGCGTAAGGAGCAGTAGCGGCTGCCGTTGCCCCGAATGTTGAAAGTGTGGTTGACCCGTTGATCTTCCAAACAGGAGTCCCTTTCAGCCTTGAAACCTGATTGGAGCCGACTCCCGTAACATAGACTTCCGGCGTGATAACCAGAAAGGGTGATGCTGCCCAAGAAGGGACATAGGAACTGTTTTCCTTATTGAAAATTTGCGTGGTAGCCACATTGCTACCCAAATACAGATTGATGGATTTTCCATCGTTCAGATCCACAATGGTAATCTGACCTCTCGATATTACTGCCATATTCTTATGAATTAGTTGATTGTTACCTCACACGTAAACATCGCCTTTCGGTAAATATCCTCATCGGAGATTGTCAAATGACGACCGATTCCTGCATGGAGTTCGTTCCATACCGTGTCGCCAACCGCATTGGCTGATGTTCTCTTCCAGCAGAATAGGTTATCGGGAATGGTTTGGGTTATTTCTTGAGTGCCTTTATAGACACAGGCTGTCAAAGTTGTCGAGATTTTACCGTTGATAAAATTATTGCCGTCGCTTGTCAGGATCTGTACCGAGTAGGCATCCTCTCCGTCAGAAAGCTCCACGATTGATATTTGTCCACGTGCTATCATATTTAAGCCCTGATAAATTTCACAGATAAGAGCTCCGCGTGTGTCAATATCGGTTTTGGATACGACAATTTGTTTGCCCTGATAGGTACAAATCACCTGTACGCCATCTGGGTCAAAGAGTTTCCAACTGTAATGGAAGCCTGTTCCTGTAATATCTGTCTCCCTGCCTGAGCGGTAAACAAACGCTTTGGCTTCAATATCGTTCTCTCCATTCTTGATTACAAAACCTTTCGTGCCAACAATATCTACCCTAAAAGGGTCGGTCATATCGGTAAAGGTGATGGTATCGAATACTACCTGCCCGGCATAACTGTTTCCTATAGTTGTATCCGTGTCCTTGATGGCACATTTGAAGGTCTCGAAATTACGCACAGCATCCGGGGTTATGGTAATCTCGTTTGTTCTCCAGCCTGCAATCACTCCTTGCGGATAGGTTTCACTGAGCACAGCCCACCCGGGACCAAGCCACGCATCATAAAGAGGTGTCGTAACGATTGAGTTGGTAACATAGTCCCGTGTCAAAGGGCTTGTTAAGGTAACGGTCTTGGTTTGTTCATCGACCGACTGAATTATGTGTTTGTTTGACCCAATCAAATACAACACGCCTCCCGGTACCATATTGGCAACCGAGCGTAAGGTGATGGTATAGGAACCCTTGCTGGCAGGACCCGCCATTTGTGCGTTCGCAAAAACGGATTCATCTCGCACACCCCAGCGATACTCGGCATTGGTGCTGTCAATTATGGCCCCACGCCACAGATTGCACCGTGCCGTCAGATTTTTTAACTCGTCGTTTTTGAATATATTTCCGTCTGGCGCATAAGCCAATGCCATTACCCGTGCCCCCGGATTAGTTAGCTGTGTGAATTGAATATCGGCTGAGATAGTTGTCTCGTTGCCGCCACCGTCAACCCACACCGCCTGAAAGCCATATCGCATATAGGGGGCGTGCTGACCGATATGGTTGGCTTTAATGGTGATGGCATATTTGGCGGCAACATCACCAATCCAACAACTATCTGTCCCTGATGCAATTTGCTTCCCGTTCTTGTACCAAGAAACGGAGCCTAACTTTATGCCGGGGCGTTTAGTTGCAGGGTCAGCCACCTGTGAAATCAAATCATCTTCTCCATAGTTACCGATAAATAGTGACGGGGTTAATTTCAAGTTCGTATGAGCCCAGTTCGGCATCAAAGCCCGTGTCTCCTTATCGTAAATCTGCGTAGTGGATAGATTCGACGAAACAAACACTCGAATATTCAACGGTTTGGATTGAGAGAGAATCTGGTCTTTAGCTTCATCATCCAAGTCTCCCCAACGAATAGTAATATCTTTTAGCTCAATATCATCCTGCGTCCATTTGAATCTACCGTTTGAAAAGTGGCCTGTGCCATCCGCATTGATAACAAACGAGCCATTACGGGAACTGATAGAACCGTCCTCATTCAGCCTGAGCAATGGATTTTGTATCGTTCCACCGATTCCACCCTTGGTGAACCACGCACCGTAATCCTCCACATACGACAAATACTCGTCTGTGGGCTGGTACTGTGAAGCGTTACTGCCACTCTCCATTTGAGGAGCGGTCAGAAGTAGGCTTGGAAGCAATGTCTCTAACCGTATATACATCGCCTCTCGTCCGGATGGGGCAACGACAAAAGATACTTTGTAGCGTCTCCACTCTTCGGCAATCTCTATCTCTACATCTTGGATATAGTGCTCGTCTTGGTATAGAGAGATTTTTCCTTCATCTCCCTTTATCCATACCGAAAATGTATATCGTTTGCTGATATGCTCCATCCGCCACGCTGCGGACTGCACGCAAAGCTCAGTATTACCATTTGTACGAACTACACTGCCGATTCCTGACGGTGATGGTTCCTGAACTATGGCACTGGCTGAAAATTGCGCACCAATCGAATTGATGATTACATTCTTATGAATCTTACCTACATAAAAAGTTGAAGCAAAACCGTTCTCATCACCTGCGGTAAGTGTACCGGCAATATTCACATTGCGGGTGGCGTAAAGATTTTGGAAATAGGCTCCGTAACCTTCTAACATTCCGAATACGGGATCTATAATGCCGGTGATTTTACCCACACGTGCTTTGGTGGAATCTGAGAATGTGGCAAGGTTCGATAGACGGACAATATTCAAATCCGACACCTCGCACCAATCATCACCCGACAAAACGGGTGCAATTGTTAGCTGCCGAGGATACTGTGCCGGATAATCAATCGTGATGAGAGATAGCTTGTATTGCCACTGGGTTGATACCTCTATCGTATCGTTACCGTCTATTTCACTACCGTCAGTATAGCCAAAGGTTAGTGGCACATTTGCCAAAGCCTTTGATGCTCTGATTTTATAGGTAATGACTATTCGTTCTGGATTTTTGACAGCTCCCTTGATGGGAAAAAGGAATGATTCACTCTCGGCAATCCGCTTCATACTTTCCTGCAAATACAAGGAGTGCTCCGTCGCCATTCCGTCAATTACATCTAAGTATGGTGATTGCGAATCGGATGCGGTAAGGTAAAGCGCACCGCTACGGTCGCTATTGAAAAAGTTCGTGACACGCACAAAATCGAGCAGTTCACCGTTCTTGGGTTCATCACCCTCGACAAGCGCTCCGATAAAGTAATGCGACTCTTTCTCCCTGATAATCTCACTTCCTGTCTCCAAGACAATCATCAGGGAGTAAATCAGATTCGGAGTATCAAGATATTGGCGACGAACCACATCGCCGACTTGTAACCCCTGTCTCTTTTTCGATTCAGGGTCAATGAGTATTTTGTATTTTGAGTAGTGGTATACCGACATAAGCTAATTGATTTTTACTACTGTGTCTCCGCTACACGAATCACTTACCCAAAGAGCACCGTTTGTAGCGGAGTTTTTTTGCACCTCTAATTCATAGATTCGCATCTTCTTGCGAATGGTTAGCTCGTCAAATGTAGCAGCAATATTTCCTGTTGTCAGGTTTTTCAATATCGCCCAGCCATATCCGGCAAAGCCGGATGAGAATCGTTCAGAGCTAAGGTTGTCAGTGAAATAGGCATTACCGAAATGCTTCACTCCATCGGTGACAGACATTAGGTAGTGTTCGCCTGTAAAGTATAGGTGATTATCGGTCAATCGGGTGAACGAGCCATCAATACCAAGGTGCTTTTTGGATTCAATGGGTTTGTCAAAAGTGATAAAGTCGCTATTCGTATCAATGTATAAGGAGATAGAACCTGATTCGGGTAGCTGATATGCAGAGGTGGATTCTCTGAAACCCATCATCGCATGGTTGGCTTGTTTGCCAAATATCAGTTCTGTACGATTTCCGCTAAGACTCACGCCATCAGCAAAACCAAACCGCAACCTTTTGTGCAGGATTATTCCCTCGTCGGCATCATTGACTCGGTAGGTGGAGAGCAAATCCGCCCCGTAGTTATGTGCCACTCGTAACGAGTCAGGAAAATAAGCTCCGCCGTATTTGGTAATAAGCATATTATCACCATCCATATCCCAAAGTCCGGCAAAGAGTTTTATCTTTTGCGTATGCTCACTGCCCAGATGCAGGTTGCCATAATCACACGACAAAGCAATATCGGTTTCATTTACCCGAATCAGAACCGGAATGTCACCAATCTTCACTCCGTAGTTTGCCGAGATGGTCAGATAGCCATCCAACAAAGCCTCACCAGTGGTAACAGTTAATATGGCTTTGCCACCTTCACCAAGTTCCACACCGTATAAAGCAGTAACCTTATCGGATAACGTGGCTGTTCCCTTGACCTTTAATGAGCCATCAACCAAGGCATCGTTCATCGACCAATGAACGGTTGGCAGGTTGGCATTACCGGTGTGATACACCTCTTTATCTTTGATGCGGATGCCTTCGCCGGAAAGAACAACGCCTTTTTCCTTGCTCTCTCCAAAAACCATCTTCCCCTGACTGAGCAAGGTTGATGCTCCAAATGATAGTAGCGGATTTTCAAGGTAAGCGATTCCATCGGCTACCGCATATCTCAATAACTGTTTGCCACCAATATAGAGGTTATTGCCACCGATACGGATATCTCCAAACACCTGAAGACCATATATAGGTGTTACGCCGTCCTCGACTATCTCTTGGTAGGTTTCAAGCAGCCGCACATTTCCCATTCCCGCCTCAAACCCATAGTTGGCACGCAGCGTACCGACCATATCTCCCCCCGTCTTTTTAAGATAGCCGAGCAGTATGCCGCCCTCCGAACTGCCACCTTCTCCGGCTACTGCACCAGAGATGGCTTCTGCAAAACCGTAGGCGGTATTTCTCAAGCGTATGGATGTGTCGTCTCCCTCTTCAATGCCATATGGGTTTTCAGGTGTTTTCTTATCCTGTGCATTGAAAAAGTTATGATAAAGTTGGCTATATATCGCATAGCACAGACTGTTCGGGTTTAACTGCCCGATATCAGGAAGTAATACCGCACTCATTTCGTGTAAGCTGTTTTAGAGAGAAACTTCTGGATTTTGGAAGC
>CAZHEY010000012.1:0-75411 GCA_964532025.1 uncultured Alistipes sp.
ATATTAAAATCAATAAATTGCCCCTATTTTATGTACTATTTTTGACCAATAAGCCGAGATTTTCAATGTGTTTTTCTTTTGGTAAATAATTTGGAGGTTTGGCATTTTGTGTCTACTTTTGGCAAAATTTAATTATGTTATGAAAAATCTGAAATTTCCCCTTTTGTTTCTGGTGTTTGCTGTAATAGCTGCGGCTGTTGTCTTTACGGCTTGCAAGGACGATGACACGGATGTTGTCGCCAAAAACGAATTTTCGATAGACGGTGTTACTACCGAACTTCATCCGGCAGTCTATTTCCGCCACTCGGCTGCTGAGTCAAGTGAATACCCCGCTACTGGAATCATCCTGATGACAACCAACGATCTGGTGATAACGCCGGCCCAAACCGAATCAGAGTCTGCCACCTTCAACGGATCGGGTTGTATGGTCGTGCTAATGATAGCCGCACCTACCGGCACAACCGACTGGACACACACCTACACGCTTACGGAAGAGGATTCCGATTGGGCATTTAATGGAGCTATAATGGGTCTTAAAAATGCGACCAGTGAAATGGGCGATGATTTCGAGAAAGCGATGGAGTGGGGCGGTGAATTCAAATCAGGAACTCTGAGTCTGAAAACGATCGGCGAGAACGAATATGAAATTACCTTATCCGGCGTTTGCGCTAAAAATCCGGTTGACGGAACTGCGCCGAGTGACTTGAACGTCACATTAAAATACAAAGGCAAAGTCCTTAACCAACCTGTCGGGATTGGTTCGGGAATATGAAACCGCGAATCATACTGATTGGTTCTCTATTTGCAGTTTCTGTGTTGCTATTGGCGGCACAGAAATTTGCTTTTTTGGCCTATTATCACAATCTGATAGAGGTGGCGGATTGGCCGAGCGTGGGTCTTTTGCTCCGGCGGATTTGGCAGGCCGATGTTCCGGTTGTTGTTGCGATGCTGGGGCTGCCGCTGGCGGTCTTGTTCGGCTCGCTGTGGACTAACCGATCCGCGCGGTGTTGGCGATCCGTGATCTATGGCTATCTGGCCTGCTTTTCGGTGTTGTCGGCGGCTGCGTTTGCTGTCGATCTGGGGCTTTATGGGCATTGGGGCTTCAAATTGACTACGCTTGTTTTTGCCTATCTGTCCGATTGGCGCACGTTGTCGGTGGCACTGGACGGTCGCGAGGTTGCTGGGGTTGCCCTCTTCTTTGTCGCCGATCTGGTGCTGATGCTGGGCGGATATTGGCTCGTGGTGCGGCATGCGAATTTCGACACGCTCTCGTCCCGTATGCGATTGGTCGGTTCGGTGATGCTGGCGGCGTTGTTCGGCTTCTCGGTTTATGTGGGGTGCAACCTGCGGACAATCTACCCAACGCGCGAAGGGGCTTCGCAGAAGCGGTTTGTGAACCATGCCGCTGCCAATCCGCTGACGACATTGCTCCGCTCGATCACCCGGTCGCGCTGCCTTGAGGATCTCGGACGGTTCTACGCCGAACCCGAACGCGCCGCGCGTTTCGATTCGTTACGATCAACCGCCGCTTGCCCGCCACCGCAGATGCTTACCACGCAACGTCCCAATATCGTCCTCATTGTCTGCGAGAGCTTTTCGCGAGAATTCATGGATAAAACAGACGACGGGAGGCCGGTGATGCCCAATTTGCAACGGCTCAAAACCGAGGGCATCTGGTTCGAAAACATGTACGCCTCGTCATTTCGTACCGATCGCGCTCTGGTGGCTATACTCAACGGATTCCCTGCGCAACCCAACCATTCGTTGATGCGCATGCAGTCGAAAACCAGCCATTTGCCCTCGTTGGCGCGCACTCTTGCCGACTACGGTTATCGTTCGTCGGTCTTGTATGGCGGCAACCTCAATTTCACCCAAATGGCGGCCTATTTTCGAGCAACGCAGTGGGAGCAAATCTGTTCGCAACGTGATCTGTCGCACCTCGATGCCGAGCCGTCGCATTGGGGTTACGACGATGCTACCGTGGGGCAATTCTTTGTCGATCAACTCACCGAAGCCTCCGATCGCCACGAACCGTTTCTGGCGACATGGCTCACGCTGAGCAGCCACGAACCGTTCGATGTGCCGCAACGCACCTTCAAAAGCCGCCGGCTCAACGCCATGGCCTTTGCCGACGCGGCAATCGGGCGCGTGGTCGACAGCCTGCATGCAAGTCCGGTGTGGGATAATCTGTTGGTGATTTTGGTCGCCGACCATACGCTGAACGATCCGATTTTTGGTGCGCACGACTCGCCGCAGGGACACCACATCCCGATGATTTGGACGGGCGGTGCGGTTCGGCAGGCGACCTCGGTCGATACCTATCTCTGTCAAACCGATCTGGCTGCGACACTCTTGGGCCAGATGAATATCGACAGCCGCGATTTTCCTTTCTCCCACGATCGACTTGCCGCCGATCAGTCCGACGCATTTGCCTACTACACGTATGTCGGCGGCTTCTGCGTGATCGACCGCAAGGGCTATACGCGCTACGAGGTGTCGACCGATGCGGTGCATGGGACGCCCGATGCCGATTCGGTGCGCCGCACGGAACGAGGTAAAACCATTTTGCAATCGACCTATCACGTCATAGATGCCCTGTGATTCGGCCATTGGTGTTTCCGATTCAAAAAATAGGTCTTAATTTTGAATTGTGGTTTGCCATTTGTACCTTTGTATGTTATTTCGCACAAAATGGCAGAGAACGAAAAAGAGATGTTAGAAAATATCGGAGAGCAGGAATATAAATACGGCTTCACGTCCGACATCGAAACCGAAATGATCGGTAAGGGGTTGAACGAAGAGGTTGTACGTCTGATTTCCGCAAAAAAAGGAGAGCCGGAGTGGATGTGTGAACGTCGTCTGGCCGCTTATCGCCATTGGCTGACGCTTTCGCCGCCGACATGGGCACACCTGACGATCCCCGAAATCGACTTTCAGGAGATCATCTATTTCGCCGCCCCGAAGCAGCAGAAAAAGTTGAATTCGATGGACGAGGTCGACCCCGAACTCAAACGCACGTTCGACAAATTGGGTATTCCGCTCGAGGAGCAGATGGCTCTGTCGGGTGTGGCGGTCGATGCTGTCATGGACTCCGTGTCGGTCAAGACGACCTTCCGCGAAACCTTGGCCGAGAAGGGGATCATCTTCTGTTCGATCTCCGAGGCGTTGCACGATTATCCCGAATTGGTCAAGAAATACTTGGGCAGCGTGGTGCCTTATACCGATAATTTCTATGCCGCGCTCAACGCCGCGGTCTTCTCCGACGGGTCGTTTTGCTACATCCCCAAGGGGGTGCGTTGCCCGATGGAGCTGTCGACCTACTTCCGCATCAATGCCGCCGGAACGGGACAGTTCGAGCGCACGTTGATTGTGGCCGACGAAGGAGCTTATGTCAGCTATCTGGAGGGCTGTACCGCCCCGCGCCGCGACGAAAACCAACTGCATGCCGCGGTGGTCGAGATCATTGTCGAACGCGATGCCGAGGTCAAATATTCTACCGTGCAAAACTGGTATCCGGGTGATAAAGAGGGTCGTGGCGGTATCTACAACTTCGTGACCAAACGTGGCATCTGCCGCGAAAATGCGCGCTTGTCGTGGACACAGGTCGAGACCGGCTCGGCAATCACATGGAAATACCCGAGTTGTATTCTATCTGGCGACAATGCCGTCGGGGAGTTCTACTCGGTGGCGATGACCAATAACTACCAACAGGCCGACACCGGCACGAAGATGATCCACATCGGCCGCAATACGCGCAGCCGGATCGTCTCGAAGGGTATCTCGGCCGGACGTAGCCAGAACGCTTACCGCGGGCTGGTGCGTGTGGCCAAGGGGGCTGAAAATTCGCGCAACTATTCGCAATGCGATTCGCTGCTGATCGGGGATCAATGCGGGGCTCACACCTTCCCCGAGATTGATTGCCGTAACCGCACGGCGGTACTGGAACACGAGGCCACCACCTCGAAAATCTCGGACGACCAGCTCTTCTACTGCAACCAGCGCGGCCTTTCGACCGAGGATGCCGTGGGGCTGATCGTGAACGGTTATGCGCGCGAGGTGCTGGCCAAATTGCCGATGGAATTTGCTGTTGAGGCGCAGAAACTGCTTTCGCTCAGTCTGGAGGGGTCGGTAGGGTAGGCCGAATTGAAAAACAAAAATTAAAAATTACGGGAGCTATTAGATATGTTGAAAGTTACTAATTTACACGCTACGGTCGAAGGCAAGGAGATCCTTCGGGGCATCAACCTCGAAGTCAAGGCCGGTGAGGTGCATGCCATTATGGGGCCTAACGGCTCGGGCAAATCGACGCTCGCTTCGGTATTGGCCGGGAACGAAAAATTCACCGTGACCGAAGGTTCGGCGACCTTCCTCGGACACGACCTGCTGTCGATGCCGATCGAGGAGCGCGCCCGTCTGGGGCTCTTCCTTGGCTTTCAGTATCCGGTCGAGATTCCGGGAGTCACCATGGCCAACTTCATGAAGTTGGCGGTCAACGAACACCGCAAATACCGCGGTGAAGAGCCGTTGACGGCGGCGGAGTTCTTGCGACTGATGCGCGAGAAGAGTGCTGTGGTCGAACTCGATTCGAAGCTCACGTCACGCGCCGTGAACGAGGGCTTTTCGGGCGGCGAAAAGAAGAAAAACGAGATCTACCAAATGGCCATGCTCGATCCGAAGCTGGCGATCCTTGACGAGACCGATTCGGGGCTCGACATCGACGCCTTGCGCATCGTGGCCACGGGTGTGACCAAACTCCATACGGCCGAAAACGCTACGGTCGTCATCACGCACTACCAACGTCTGTTGGATTACATCGTGCCCGATGTGGTGCATGTGCTCTATAAGGGGCGCATCATCTATACGGGCGATAAGTCGCTGGCACTGAAGCTCGAAAAAGAGGGCTACGACTGGCTTATTAACGACTACAAAGAGTAATGGACGCGCTATTGAATACACTTCGCGATCTTCGCACGGTCTCGGGAGAGCTTCTTCGGATCTCACAGCCCGAAGCCGCTCCGTCGGTGGTCTTCAATCCGCCGAAGTTGCGGGTTGAGGTCGGTGCGTCGGCGCGTCTGGTGATCGTGCATACTACGGCCGAAAGCTCCTCGATCCAAGTTCTCCTCTCCAAGGGGGCGCAGCTGGAGCTGACGCAACTCTTTCTGGCCGAAGCCTTCGCCGATGTTGAGGTGACGCAGGCGGAGCAGAGCCGCTGCCGTGTGACGGCCGTGCAACTGTCGAGTGCCAACGCCTCCTACCGCATGGATCTCTCCGGTGTCGAGGCCGAAAACCGTTTCGGCGGGGTCTTTCTGGCCGCCGGTAACGATCATTGTGTGGTGAAGGTGCGCACGAATCATCTGGTCTCCGATTGCCGCAGTCAGGCGACGATCAAGGGGGTTGCCGGAGGGCAGGCTGTCGGAGAGTTCTCCGGATTGGTCTATGTCGCGTCGGGTGCGCAGCGTACCGATGCACAGCAGACCAGCCGCAACATCCTGTTGAGCGGTACGGCACGCATCGACGCGAAGCCCCAGCTGGAAATCTATGCCGACGATGTGAAGTGTTCGCACGGCGCAACGGTCGGTCAGATGGACGCCGAGGCGATTCTCTACATGCGCCAACGCGGTCTGAGCGAGGAGCAGGCGCGAAGCCTGCAAATCGAGGGATTCATCGGTGAGGTGGTGCGTCAGTGCGGTATCGATGCGCTGTATGAGCCGCTCATGGAGATCGCTGCCGCAAAAACCAAAGGATAACCCATGTTTGAAGTCGAGAAAATACGCGAGGAGTTTCCGATCCTGCGCCGCGAAGTCTATGGCAAGCCGCTCATCTACCTTGATAGTGGTGCTACGGCGCAGAAACCGCAGTCGGTGATCGATGCCGTCAACCGCTTCCATTGCGAACAGAATGCCAACATTCACCGCGGTGTGCACCTGCTTTCGGAGGAGGCCACGGAGTTGTATGAAGCGGCGCGGACGCGCATAGCCGCATTTGTCGGTGCGGCCGAAAAAGAGGAGATCGTTTTCACGGCCGGAGCTACGGCGTCGCTCAATACGGTGGCCTATGCTTGGGGCGAAATGCAGGTGCATGCCGGTGACAACATCGTCATCAGCGAAATGGAACACCACTCCAATATCGTTCCGTGGCAACTGCTTGCCGAACGCAAGGGTGCTGAAATCAGGGTGCTGCCTTTCGATGAGAGCGGAGCTTTGCGTACCGATCTGCTGCCCGGATTACTCGACCGTCGCACGCGCGTAGTGGCTGTGACGCAGGCATCGAATACGCTGGGTACGCGTCCCGACCTGCCGCCGATTATCGAGGCGGCGCATGCCGTGGGCGCGATCGTGGTGGTCGACGGTTGTCAGGGCGTGGTTCATGGCGGCGTGGATGTGCAGAAGCTGGATTGTGACTTTTATGCCTTTTCCGGCCACAAATTATATGGCCCGACGGGTATCGGCGTGCTCTATGGCAAGCGAGCCTTGCTCGAGCGCATGCCGCCGTTTATGGGTGGCGGCGATATGGTCGACCGCGTTAGTTTTGCCGGAACGACCTTTGCCCCCGTTCCGCTGAAGTTTGAAGCCGGAACGGCCAATTTCGTCGGGGCAATCGGATTGGGCGAAGCCGTGCGGTTTCTCCAACGTTTTGATCCGTCGGAACTTGATGCGCACGAACTCTCGCTTTTGCACCGTGCCTCCGAACGCCTCTCGGCGATCGACGGCTTGCGGATTTTCGGGACTACGGCCGACAAGTGTGCAATCGTGTCGTTCAATGTCGAGGGGGTGCATCCCTACGATCTGGGCATGATCCTCGACAAGTTGGGCATCGCCGTGCGCACGGGACAGCATTGTGCCGAGCCGGTCATGACCCACTACGGGGTAACGGGCATGTGCCGCGCGTCGTTTGCGCTCTACAACACGCTCTCCGAGGTCGATGCGCTGGTCGCCGGTGTCGAACGGGCGGTGCGGATGTTTCGTTGAGTTGGCTATTTACAAATTTAATAAAATAAGAACCTCATGTTTATCGTACTCGAAGGCTTGGACGGAGCCGGAAAATCGACCCAGATTCAGCTCTTGCGGCAATTCTTTGCCGATCGGGGTATGGAGAGCGAATACGTGCATTTCCCGCGTTTCGATGCGCCGGTCTATGGCGAATTGATCGCGCGGTTTCTGCGCGGCGAATTCGGCGGTGTCGATTCCGTCGACCCCTATCTGGTGGCACTGCTCTTTGCCGGTGACCGCGCGGATGCCGCCCAACGCCTGCGGGAGTGGATAGCTCAAGGCAAAGCCGTGATTCTGGATCGCTATGTCTATTCGAACGTGGGCTATCAATGCGCCAAACTGCCGGCCGGGGAGGCTCGCGATCGGCTGGCGCGCTGGATTCTCGATCTCGAATTCGGTTACCACCACCTGCCGCGTCCCGACGTGTCGTTGTTCCTCGATGTGCCTTTTGCATTCACCGAACGTAAACTCACGCAGTCGCGCGAGGGCGACGATCGCGATTACCTGCACGGCGGCAAGGACATTCACGAAGGGTCGTTGACCCTTCAACAGGAGGTGCGCGAAGTCTACCTGCGTGCCGCAGCTGACGATGAGTCGCTGTGCGTGGTCGATTGCAGCAACGCCGCCGGAAAAATGGATACGCCCGAAGGCATTGCCGCGAAGATCCGGGCTGTGTTAACCCCGATAATCGAGTAGCTATGAGGAAGAAACGCGTATTTAAGATTCTGGCGAATATCTGCCGGTTGATTCTGGCTTGTACGTTTATCCTCTCCGGCTTCTCGAAGGTGGTCGATCCGTGGGGTACGGCACTCAAGGTCAACGAATACCTCTCGATCTACGGTGTGGAGTGGATGCAGCCGGCCAGCATGACCTTCTCGATCTGGTTGTGCGGTGCAGAACTGATGATGGGCTGCATGCTGCTTTTCAAGGTGCGCATTCGCCTGATCTCCATTTTCGCCCTGCTCTCCATGTCGTTTTTCACGCTGTTGACGTTTTTGAGCGCAACGCTCATTCCGGTCGAAGATTGCGGTTGCTTTGGCGAGGCGATGAAACTCACGCCGTGGCAGACCTTCGTCAAAAATGTCGTGCTGCTGCCCATGGCTATTGTGGTGTGGTGGCGTTATCGTCGCGACCGGATCTTTGCCTTCAAACCGCTCGAGATCGTGCTGACGATCTCTTTCTTCTGCATGTCCATGTATTTGGGCTACTTCTGCTATATCCACCTGCCGCTGGTCGACTTCTTGCCTTATAAAGTAGGTGTCAATATCCACCAAGCGATGCAACTGCCCGAGGCCGAGGTGGGCGAGTCGGAGACGGTGCTGATCTACCGCAACCGAAAAACGGGCAAAGAGCGCGAATTCTCGCTGGACGATACGGCATGGCAGGACACGGTGAAGTGGGAGTGGGTCGATACGCGCACTACCAGCGAACTGCCGACGGTGCGGCCTATGGTGAGCGAATTTGCACTGCGCGATGCCGAGGGCGATGCCACCGAGTCGGTCATTACGACTCCCGGGCGACTCTACATGCTTTGCGTTACGGCCTTCGATCGACTTCCCAAACGTTGTGCCCGCCGAATGGTTCGACTCATCGAACACGCCGAATCTGAGGGCGCACGGGTTGTCTGCCTTACACCCGACCCGCTTTATGGCGAACTCTGGCACGATTTCGACGGCCATCAGGTGCGCTGTTACAACATCGACGCTTCGACCATGAAGACGATGCTGCGTGCCGTCAATGGGGTGGTGGTGCTCGACGACGGAACGATCTCTGCTAAAAAGAATTGTCGCGATATTCGTCCGTAAGGACACGCCGCGGCGTATGGTATGAAAGTTGACTTCGAAACCCGAAGTCAACTTTTTTCTTATGCGCATAACCCTTCTCCTCTCCGTTTTGGTCGCAGCGGCCGGGTGCTCCCACCCCTCGACCGTGCCGGATGCTCCGCGCCCGGTGAAAATTGTAGTAGCCTCCGATGCCGAATTTATTGATAAGGATTTTGCCGGCATGGCAACGCCCGACGATGCGGTAAATCTGGCCTTCAAACTATCGGGTCAGGTTCTCGACATTCCGGTGTCGAAGGGCGAGGCGGTCAAGCGCGGAGAGCTGCTTGCCGAGCTTGATCCGCGCGATGTGGAGCTGCAAGTCTCTGCCGACCGCTCGGCTTATGAGCAGGCGCGCTCGCAGGCACAGCGCATGCAGCGGCTTCTGGAGCACGAAGCGGTCTCGCAGCAGGAATCCGAGGCGGCGCAGACGCGCTATGCGCAGGCGCGCTCAACCTACGAAAATCGCCTCGATCAGCTCAAGGACACCCGCTTACGTGCCCCTTTTGCCGGCGTGGTCGAACGCAAATACGTCGACAATTTCGAACGCGTGCAGGCTGGGCAGACTATCCTGCGTTTGGTCAATCCCCAGACAACGACCGTTCAGTTTACGTTGCCCGAAAACGGACTGGTGCAACTCTCCGATAGCGCGACCCGTTTCCGTGTGCAATTCGACAACTATCCCGGTGTGGAGTTCGCCGCCCGGCTCAAAGACTATGCGATCACCTCGTCCGATGCCTCGGGATTTCCCGTGTCGTTGACTTTGACGAACTTGGATGCGGCGAAATACCGCATCTCGCCCGGAATGTCGTGTACGATCACCATGCAATCGCTCGATCCGATTCGGGGCGCGGTTTGGTTGCCCATGTCGGCGATCTATGCGCCTAATGCGGGTGGCACTTATGTCTGGACGGTCTCGGCCGACGATCGGGTGGTGCGGCGCGAGGTGACACTCGGCGAGCTTTACGGTCGCGACCGGGTGATCGTCCTGCATGGCATTGCGCCGGGTGATCGGGTGGTGACGGCCGGAGTCTACCAGTTGCGCGAGGGCGAGCAGGTGCGAATCTTAAAATAAGCGCGTATGAATCTGCCCGAATATGCCTTGCGCAATGCCAAGGTTGTCTGGTTCTTTCTCTTGGTGCTCCTTGTCGGCGGAGCCGTGGGCTTCCTGACGCTGGGTAAGAAGGAGGACTCGGCTTTTGTGATTAAGAGCGCATCGCTCGTCTGCTCCTATCCGGGGGCTACGCCGCGCGAGGTCGAGGAGTTGGTGACCGAACCGATCGAGCGCGAAGTACAGTCGATGCGTGGGGTCTACAAACTCACCTCGGAGTCCTACTATGGGCTTTCGAAGATTCAGGTCGAACTCGATCCGGCAACTCCGGCGGCCGAAATTCCGCAATATTGGGACGAACTGCGCCGCAAGGTGCTCAACATCCAACCTCGTTTGCCGGTTGGTGCGTCGGCGATCACCGTGGCCGATGATTTCGGCGATGTCTACGGGATCTACTACGGACTCTCGGTCGATGACGGATTTACGTGGACGGAGCTGCGCCAATGGGCACAACGGATCAAAATGGCGTTGGTTACGGTCGACGGCGTGCAAAAGGTGTCGCTCTACGGCGAACAGACCCCGGTGATCAATGTCTTTGTGAGCCTGCCCGTGCTGGCTAATTTTGCGATTCGCCCCGAGACGATTCTCACGACGATCACCCAGCAGAATACGATCGTCGATAGTGGCGAGAAGTTGGCCGGGGAGTTGGAGATCCGGATTCTGGAGGGTGGGGTCTACAAGAACCTTGACGACATCTCGAACCAGCTGCTGACCGCCTCGACGGGCAAGCAATACCGGCTGGGCGACATTGCGCGCGTCGAGCGGGGCTACCTCGATCCTCCGCAGAACCTGATGTATGTCAACGGTCGCCGCGCGGTGGGTGTCGGCATCTCGACCGAAGCGACTGCCGATGTGGTGAAGGCCGGTCAGAAGATTGATCGCGTCTTGGCGCAGCTGACCGAGCAGATGCCCGTGGGCATGGATCTGACGGTGCTCTACCCCGAAAACCGGATTGCCAGCGAGGCCAATTCGACCTTCATGCTCAATCTGGCCGAATCGGTGGCTATCGTGATCCTAATCATCATGCTGGTTATGGGCTTCCGTGCCGGTGTGCTGATCGGCAGTTCGCTGCTCTTCTCGATCGGCGGAACGCTCCTGCTGATGCAATTTCTGGGCGAGGGGCTGAACCGCACCTCTCTTGCCGGATTCATCATCGCCATGGGAATGCTGGTCGACAATGCGATCGTGGTGACCGACAACGCGCAACAAGCCATGCTACGTGGCACGGCACGCCGGCAGGCCGTGATCGAGGGGGCTAATGCCCCGCGCTGGAGTCTGTTGGGGGCCACGCTGATCGCCATATTCTCGTTCTTGCCGCTCTACCTCGCCCCCTCCTCCGTGGCCGAGATCGTCAAACCGCTCTTTGTCGTGCTGGCCCTCTCGCTGTTGTTGAGCTGGGTGCTGGCATTGACGCAGACCCCGCTTTTCGGAAATTTCATGCTGCGGGTTACGCCGACCGCTCGCGATCCCTACGACACGCGTTTCTATCGTGCGTTCGACCGCTTGCTTTCGGGGCTGTTGCGTTGGCGGTGGATGGTCGTTGCCTCGGTCATCCTCCTGTTCGGTGCGGCACTCTTCGGAATGGGCTTCATGCCGCAGAACTTCTTCCCCTCGCTCGACAAACCCTATTTTCGGGCAGATGTGCTGTTACCCGACGGCTATAACATTCGCGACACGGAACGCACGCTGCGCTCGATGCAGGCGTGGCTTCAAGCACAGCCCGAGGTGAAAAACAGTTCGGCAACCATGGGGGGATCGCCGCCGCGTTACTATCTGGCCAGCAGCAGCATTTCGCAACGCTCCAATTTCGGGAATGTGCTGGTCGAATTGCACGATCGCCGCCAGACCGAGGCGGTCGAGGAGCGGTTCAATGGCTATGTGGTGGACAATTATCCCGATGTGTGGCTGCGTTCGTCGCTCTTCAAACTCTCGCCCGTGCCCGATGCCTCGATTGAATTCGGATTTATCGGCGACGACCTCGATACCCTGCGGCGGCTCACGGCCGAAGCCGAGCAGATCATGTGGCAGACCCCCGGCACGAGGAACATCCGCAACAGCTGGGGCAATCGCATTCCGGCATGGCAGCCGGTCTACTCGCAGATGAAGGGGCAGCGTCTGGGCCTCTCGCGCAGCCAAATGGCACAAGGAATCACCATTGCCACACAGGGTTATCGCTTGGGCGAATACCGCGAGGGCGACCAGTTTATGCCGATTCTGCTCAAAGACGAAAACATCGACGCCTACAACCTGACCAATTTGCAGGCGTTGCCGATTTTCACCCCCTCGGGACGGGTCTTTTCGATCGAGCAGGCGACCGACGGTTTCCGTTTCGACTATCGTGCTGGGGTGATAAAACGATTTAACCGACAGCGGGTGATGAAGGCGCAATGCGATGCGGCGCGCGGGGTGAATACCATGCAGCTGTTTGCCGCCCTGCGCGATTCGATCACCCGGCAAGTGTCACTTCCCGAGGGGTATACCCTCCGAATTTTCGGCGAGCAGGAGAGCCAACAGGAGTCCAACGCCGCCTTGGCGAAGAACATGCCGTTGACCTTGGTGCTGATCTTCGTGGTGCTGCTGTTGCTATTCCGCAATTACGGCGAGCCGGTGGTCATTCTGCTGATGATTCCGCTGATCTTTATCGGGGTCGTGTTGGGACTGGCGGCGACGGGTAAGGTCTTCAACTTCTTCTCGTTGCTGGGGTTGCTGGGACTCGTGGGTATGAATATCAAAAACGCGGTGGTGCTGGTCGAGCAGATCGGAATGCTGCGTGCGGCCGGAAAAGCTCCGTTGGAAGCACTCATGGTCGCCACGCGCAGCCGCATCGTGCCGGTTGTAATGGCTTCGGGAACGACGATACTGGGCATGCTGCCGCTCCTGTTCGATGCCATGTTCGGCGCAATGGCCGCTACGATCATGGGTGGCTTGCTCGTCGCTACACTACTCACGATCTGCGTGTTGCCGGTCGTCTATGCAATTTTTTACCAAATTCGCGAATCATGAAAACTCTGGCGATCCTTTTCTGCTTGTGGCTTTGTACGCCGGTCTGTGCGCAAACCTCGATTGATGATTACCGTGCGGCGGTGGTGGCTTACAGCTGGTCGCTGCGGATTGCCTCGGCACAAAGCGAGGCCGCGATGCAAACCGCAGCACAGGCCCGCACGGGTTACCTGCCGCGGTTGGCATTGGAGGGCAGCTTCACGGCGACGGCGCATCACTACAAGGGGTTGCAGCAATGGACATTCGGCGTATTACCTCAAGTCGTGCAGACGATCTATGGCGGTGGTGGCGTGCGTGCTGCGGCCGAGCAGGCCGATCTGGGCTACGGTATCGCGCTGTGCAACGAAGCCTTCTCGCGTTTGGATGTGGACTATGCGGCGGATTATGCCTACTGGAATTTGTCGGCCATGGAGCAGTATGCCGGTTCGATGCGGCAATACGTGTCGATCATCAGCTCGCTCAAGGAGATTGTCGACCGCCGTTTCTCGGAGGGCTACACCGCCAAGGGGGATGTGCTGATGATCGAAGCCCGGTTGAGCGAAGCGCAATACGAACGGGTGAGTGCCGAGCAGAATGCCCGCGTGGCACTCCACAACTTCAATATCCTGCGCGGCGTGGCGGCCGAGCAGGAGGTGGAATTGGCGCAGAGCATTCGCGACAGCATGCCGATGCCGTGGCGCGTGGGGGAGACCGAGGCGGTGTTGCATCGTCCCGACTATACCGCGGCACGCCTACGTTGCGATCAGGCCGAGGTGGCGATTCGTGTGGCGCGTGCCCCCTACAATCCGCAGGTGAGTGTCGGAATCGGCGGGTCGTGGCAGCCCTATCTGCCCAATAAAACGGGTGCGACGACACTCGACGGGTCGGCTTTCGTCAAGCTCTCTGTTCCGATTTTCCATTGGGGTGAACGCCGCCGTGCGATGGGTGCGGCGCGTGCCGTGCAACTGCAATCGGAGTGGACGGCTGCGCAACTGCGCGACGAGATCGTGCGTGCGGAGACCAACGGCTGGACGAGTTTGATCCAGAGTCGGGCACAGGTCGAAGCCTCGGAACAAAGCCTGCGCATTGCGACCGAGAACCTGACGATCAGCACCTATGCCTACGGCGAAGGAGCGGCTACGATACTCGATGTGTTGCAGGCGCAGTTGAGCTGGATTCAGCTCTATACCAATGCGATCCAATCTCATTACAACTATGCCGTAGCCCTCTCCGACTACCGTCGTATCACGGCTTCCGGGACGAAGTGATGAGCCAAAAGTCCAAATGCTTCCGACCTTACGCAAATGCGCAACGGTCGGAAGCCGTTCGGTTTTTAATCTACGCGTTGGTCGGCTGGGTGCTGACGATCGCGATCTCGTCGGTAACGTGGGCTATTGCGCGTAGCATCTGCATCATACCGCAATACTTGTCGTGTGCCAGACGGATCGCCCGACTCGCTTTGGCCTGCTCGTTGCCTTCGCCACATGCCACGTTGTAGACCACATGAAACGACCGGAAGACGCTTTGCGATTGCGGCGTGTCGGTCGACAGGTCGCCCGATAGGGTGATCTCGAGCCGCATGGGTTTCAGGTGCTCTTTCTGCATGATGTGCAAAATGGTCATCCCGGCGCATTTCGCCCCGGCATAGAGCAGCAGCTCCTTGGGGTTCATCTGCTGACAGCTGCGATTTGCTTCGGTCACGAGATCTCCCGTGCCGGAGAGTTGTAAAGTTACTTTTTCGATCATACGATTTCATTTTTCGGTTGAACAATATCCGACCGGCAATTTCCGTTCCCAGATAGTGAGCAAAAGGCTAAAAATGCGTATATTTGTCATTTATTAGAATGTTACCTATGCGGAGAAACCTGTTTCTATCCCTAATCCTGCTTGTGTGCGCATCTGGCGTACAGGCTCAAACCGAGTCCACAACAGCACTTCGGCGCGGTCGCGAATTATATGGCTTCGGTCGCTGGAGCGATGCCCGGCACGAATTTCAACAAGCCCGTGCGGCGTTGGCATCCGACGAACGCCGTGCTCGCATGGAGGCCGATTACTATCTGGCGGCCTGTGCCGTGGAGCTGGGCAATACCGATGCCGAGGCGGCGCTGACCGATTTCGAAGCTCATTATCCCGGCTCGGTCTATGCCAACGACGTGCGGTTTTCGCTCGGCTCATACTACTGCTCGATCGACGACATGAAACGTGCGCGTCAGGCCTTTGAACAGACCAACTACAAAGCACTCGATGCCGCCCAACGCGAACGCTACGATGTGCGCATGGGTTATGTTGAGTTTGCCGACGGAAATTACCCGAAGGCTTACGACTACTTCGGCCGCATCGGTTCGCGTAGCAAATATGCCGATCATGCACAATACTACCGAGCTTATATCGACTATGCCGAAGGTCGTTACGGTCTGGCCAAACAGGAGTTTACGGCCTTGGATCGTAGCGATGCCTACCGCGCGGTCGTGCCCTATTACCTGCTTCAAATCGAATTTCGCGAGGGCAACTACCGCTATGTGGTCGACCACGGCGATGAGTTGGTGCAGCGTGCCGTGCCCGAGCGACGCACGGAACTCGAACGCGTCATTGCCGAGTCGTGGTTTCATTTAGAGGACTACAACCGCACAATTACCCACCTGGATGCCTATGCTGCTGCCGGGGGTGAGATGAATCGCGATGCCGCCTACCTCAAAGGTTTCTCGCTCTACCGCACGGCGCGTTATGACCAGGCGGCCGAATGGTTGCGCAAGGCGTGCGGTGCGCAGGATGCGCTGACACAGAATGCGTCGTATCATCTGGCCGACTGCTGCCTGCGCAACGGCGACAAACAGGCGGCCATGCAAGCCTTTGCCATGGCTTCGGACGATACGCTGGATGCGACGATCGCCGAAGATGCACTATTTAACTACGCCAAATTGCAGTACGAATTGGGCGGAGGTGTCTTCAACGGGGCAATCAACCTGCTCTCCCGCTATCTGGAAACCTATCCCAAATCACCGCGAGCTACCGAAGCCCGCACGTTGTTGATCGCCGCCTACTACAACTCGCACGACTACGAGGCGGCTTACGCAGCACTCAAATCAATGCCCTCGACCGATGCCGACATGCAGGCGGCATTGCAGAAGATCACCTATTTCCGCGCCTTGGAAGCCTATAAGGCCGGCGACTATGCAGCTGCACAACGCTCCTTGGCCGAGTCGGCTGCGGTGGGCGTGAGTCCTAAATATGCGGCATTGACCGCTTTCTGGCAGGGCGAAATTGCCTTTGCACAAGGGGATTATACTCTGGCGGCCGTGAAATACAAATCTTACCTCAAACGTGCTCCGCGCGACGCGCGCGAATACGCTATGGCTTGGTACAATCTGGGCTATTGCGCATTCGATCGCAAGGAGATGTCGCAGGCCGAGTCGTCGTTCGATAAGTTCCTGTCGGCCTATGCGCCGACCGACAGCTATCGCGCCGATGCTTACAACCGATTGGGAGATACGGCCTATGCCGACCGGCGGTTCGAAGCGGCGGTGGGTTATTACGACCGGGCGATCGCAACCCGTATGCCCGAACTCTATTATGCACAGTATAAGCGGGCTGTGACGCTCGGAATCTTGGGGCGCACCGACCAGAAACAACAGGCCCTGCGCCAGATTCTGGCGGTAGACCGTGGCGATTTTCTCGACGCGGCGTCCTATGAGTTGGGTCGAAGCTACATCGCGCAGGAGAAGTATGCCGAGGGGGCTTCGCAACTCGAAAAATTCGTTACCGATTACCCCATGTCACCTCGCCGGGCGCAGGCGTTGTCCAACCTCGGATTGGCCTATCTGAATCTGGGCGATCGCGAGAAGTCGCTGAAATACTACGATCAGGTTGTCAGCTCATCGCCCCAGTCGACCGAAGCCAAGGAGGCCATGCAGGGCATACGTGATATCTACGTCTCGGAAGGCAATGTCGATGCCTACTTCGATTATGCGGCCAAGGCCGGCATGGAGAGCGATTTGTCGGCTCTGTCGCGTGATTCGCTGTCGTTTGCATCGGCACAACGGCTCTATTTGGCCGGAGATCAGACGGCTGCCGCCAAATCGTTACGCAGCTATGTGACCACCTATCCCAAGGGCTACTACATGACCGATGCGCTCTACTATTTGAGTGACTGTTACCTGCATGCGGGCGACAAAGAGCATGCGATCGAAACCCTGACGGCTCTTTCGGAGCGCGGTGTGAACCAATATACGGTCGCGGTGTTCGAGAAGCTTGCCGAGTTGACCTACGCCGAGAAGCAGTATGCTGCCGCGGCGAAGGCATACCGGGCACTATACGATGTTACTCCGACCGCCTCGGGTCGCGAAGCGGCCATGATGGGCTATGTCCGTGCAACGGTGGCCGACGGCGACGGTGCGGCGATCGAGTCTATGGCGGCCGATGTCACTACACACGCCGATGCCGGGGCAACGGCACTTCGCGAAGCGCGTTATGCGTGGGTACAACAGTTGCAGGCCGCCGGACGCAAGAGCGAAGCGGTGAAGCTCTACCACGAACTGGCCAAAGAGGTGCGTTCGAAAGAGGGCTCGGAAGCAGCCTACTACCTCCTTGCCGATCTCTATGAGCAGGGCGATATGGAGAAGACCGAGAAGGCAATTTTCGCCTACTCCGAGCGGAAGCCGAAGCCATTTTGGTTGGCGAAATCCTTTATTTTGCTGGGCGATGTCTATGTTCGCAAAAACGATCTATTTCAAGCTCGCGCCACGTGGCAAAGTGTGGTCGACGGCTATTCCCCGGCCGACGACGGCATCGTTGCCGAAGCCAAAGCCCGAATTGCAAAACTCAACTAACCATGAAGAAAAATCTGATTATAACGCTCCTGTGTGCGGCGATGCCGTGGTGTGTGGCGGCACAGGTCGAAAAACAGGTCGAGGTGACCAAAGCCTATGTGCCGAGCGTCGAAAGTGCCTCGAAACTCGCTGTTGCCCCCGATATGACCGATACGACTCGGATCTATCCCGATATCGACTATACGATCACGCCGCTCTCGCTGCGTTCGACGCTCGCAACGCGGCCGATTCGTCCGGCGACGGTGACCTATTGGGAGTTCAATCGTCCGCGGCCGTTCTACCTGAAGGTCGGAGCTGGTTATCCGCTCAATTCGGTGGTGGATTTCTATGCCTCGTCGCAAAATCCGTCGACGGGCTACGTGGTGGGCTATGTCAACCACGAAGGTCGCTATGCGAAGATAGCGAACGAGTTGCAGGTGAAAAACAATTCGACGCAGATGCTCAATCGCATCGGTGCGGCCGCCGGAAAGTATTTCGGCCGCCATACGCTCGAAGGCGATCTTAGCTACGAAAATCGGCAATACCACCGCTACGGTGCTTACCTTGCGCCCGAAGCCGAGAGCATCTACCGTCCGGGAGCATCCGTTGGTTATGGCGATGCCCGGGTCGATATTCGGCTCGGCGATGATTTTCGCGATTTGAGTCGGGTGAATTTCGACGTGGCCTTGCACGGCGGGTTGTTCATGGGAAACCCCGAACTCTACGAAATTGCAACCTCCGAAGCGGAGTCGGGGGCACGTGATCGCGAGGAGAAGACGCGCCAGACGGCCTTGTCGGCCGATGCTCGGATTGCCAAGGCGTTTGGTCGGCATCGCTTCTCGCTGGCTGCCGGTTACTCCCGTTGGGCGGGTGCTAAAACAATCTCCGACTACAACCAGCAGCAGATTCATGCCGCGTTGCGCTACGGAATCCACGGTGGGGTGGTTCGCTTCGAAGTCGGGGCGGACTATTACCACGACGCGGTGAAGAGCGCAAAAGAGAATGAAAACTACTTTATTCCCTTCGCGCAGCTCTCCTTTAACCTCGGAACGGCTGGTTTGAAGCCCTTCTTCGAACTCGACGGTGGGGTCTACGAAAACAGTTTCCGGTCGCTCTCGCGCCAGAATCCCTATCTGGCCAATGGCCGTTGGCTCGACAAGAGTTCGGTCGACTACAATGGCCGTTTCGGTATCGCAGGCACGCTTTGGCGCGAACGTTTCACCTATCGGGCCTATGCCGGATTCTCGATTCGCGACAACCACCCCTACTGGTTTCTGACCAATCAGACCGCCGAGGATATGCTGATCGCCGCCGGACAGAATTTCGACGTTCGTCAGGGGCGTCAGACGGTGACTTCGATCAACGGCGAGATCAGCTACCGCCCGTTGAGTTCGTTGATCTTCTCGCTCGGCTTGCGCGGATTCCTCTATAACGACGATCTGAATTTGGCCAACAGTGCCCCGTCGTTCGAGGGGGATGCCGGAGTACGCTATGCCGGTCGGAAAGTCAGCTTTGGCGTGCAGGTGCTCTTGCAGAGCGAACGCAAGTGGTCGGTCTACTCGGCCTCGCTCGAGTCGGATGAGGTGGCCGGAGGCTCTTTCACCGCCCCGTTTGCTGCCGATTTGCGCATCGACTTCGAGTGGAAGATCTCGGGAACGGTCGCTCTTTTTGCCGAAGGCCGCAACCTCGCCAACCGCAAACTTTACACCTATGCGTGGTATCCCGAATATGGTGCGAATTTCACCTTGGGGGCGAAGCTGAATTTTTAGTTTTAACCCCTGCAATGGGGTAGGACGCTGAATTTCAATTAATGAAAATAGGCCGTTCCGGTAGGTTTTTCAAGAAAAAATAGTAGTTTTGTAGTGCAAAACGTGTAAATATTCTTTTCCGAAACTATATGGCTACTTTGAAAAATCTACCTAAAATATGCCCCTCGTGTGGCAAACGGCTGAGCGTCTGCGCAATGCGTTGCACCGGGTGTGATACCCACATCGAAGGAAGTTATCGCCTTCCTGTGATGATGCAGCTTTCGACTCCCGACCAGCAGTTTGTGCTCGATTTCGTAAAAAGCAGCGGCTCGCTCAAGGAGATGGCCCAGAAATTGGGTCTGAGCTATCCGACGGTGCGTAACCGGCTGGATGATATTATATCGCAACTCAATAAATTCGAAAACGATGAACAAGATTCTTAACCCATTTGAGTACCTTTCCTCCGGGAAAGCGTTGTGGTGGGGGCTTGCCGGGACCGTTCTGTCGATTATTTTGATCTGCCTTTCGCGCCTGCCCTTCGAGTTTTCGCCGGTCGTCATGCTGTCGATTCTCTCCACCAACCTCGGCCTGTGGCTCTCCCTTTCGCTGCTGCTTTATGTCGCAGCATTGATCTTTTCGCCGTCACGTATTCGTGCGCTCGATGTGTTTGCCTTGAATCTCTTTGCGTTGCTGCCCTTTATTCTGGTCGACGGAATCTCAAATCCGTTGTTCAAAATGATTCAACAGGTTGAAGTTGAGCCGCTCACGACTTCGTGGTTGGCCGTTTATGGCTTCTACTACCTCATGCGGTTAGTGGCCTCGATCTCTTTGGTTTGGTCTATGGTCTGGGGGTGTATGGCTTTCCGTGTCTCGGCGAATATCAAGGAGGCACGCGGCGTGGTGATTTTTCTGATCGACTTTGTGATTGTGAATCTGGCTATTCAGCTCATTATTACCTATTATAGCTGGTAGTGTCCTCTTGAAGATCAACCCGTATGGAATCCTTCGAGCCTCCGGCCTTTTGCCGGGGGCTTTATTCTGTGATGCCGTGTGATTTTTTGATTTTTTTACCTATCTTTGCGGCCGGATTTTTGAGCTGAACAACGTTGTTCAAGCTCCAAATAAGCTGGTTATGTCGCTTTTTACTTTTATTGAAATTCTCGGTACGTTGGCTTTTGCAATCAGCGGTATTCGGCTTGCGTCGGCTAAACGTTTCGATTGGTTTGGTGCTTATGTAGTGGGCTTTACAACGGCTATCGGAGGCGGAACTTTACGTGACCTGATGCTTTCGAAAACTCCCTTTTGGATGCTCGACGGCAGCTATCTGGTCGTCACGGCCTTTGCCCTGTTGATCGTAATCGCCTTCGGCCGCTATCTGATCCGATTGAATAACACCTTCTTTATTTTCGATGCGATCGGGCTCGGACTTTTTACGGTGGTCGGTATCGAAAAGACACTCTCGGTCGGTTTTCCGCTCTGGGTGGCGGTGATTATGGGAACGATGACCGGTGCTGCCGGTGGGGTACTGCGCGATATTCTGATTAACGAAGAGCCGCTGATTTTCCGCAAGGAGATCTACGCCTTGGCCTGCGTCTTCGGCGGGGTCGTCTTTTGGATCTGCGACCTTGTGGGCGTGACCGGTGCAACGTTGCAGATCACAACGGCATTGAGCGTTATTCTGGCGCGTATCGTAGCGGTGCGCTATGGGCTGAAATTGCCGATTCTGAAATAGACAAAACAGGTAAAAATAGAGCGGCCGAAATGCAAATTTCGGCCGCTCTACCACTTAATTTAATACTTTATTTAAGGTCGTTGAAATAGATATCCAACAACTCTTTAGCTGCGATGAATGACGATATTTTATCATTCAATACGCGTTCTTCATACTCTTTGATGTGACTCTCGATCGCCGGGTCGTGGTAGAAGCTGTTTCGTAGCACCTCGTTGATCGATTCATACATCCAATATTTGTTCTGGCGGTTGCGGTTGTGGGGCAGATAGCCGTTGCCTTTGATGTGGTCGAGGTACTCCTCTACCCCCTTCCAAACCTCTTCCAATCCGGTTTGCGTTACCGACGAACAGGTGTATACCTTCGGTTTCCAGCCCGATTCTGCCAGCGGGAACAGGCGCAGTGCCCCCTGAAACTGGGTCTTTGCCAATTCCGCCTTGTGGATATTCTCTCCGTCAGCCTTGGTTATCACCATGATATCGGCCATCTCCATGATTCCGCGCTTGATACCCTGCAATTCGTCTCCAGCTCCTGAAATCTGCAACAGCATAAATAGGTCGACCATGGAGTGTACTGCGGTTTCGGATTGCCCGACGCCGACGGTTTCGATGAAGATCACGTCGAACCCGGCCGCTTCGCAGAGGACGATCGTCTCGCGGGTCTTTCGGGCGACACCGCCCAGAGATCCGGCAGAGGGGGAGGGGCGGATGAATACATCGGGATTCTGGCTGATGCTCTCCATGCGCGTCTTGTCGCCGAGAATCGAGCCGCCGCTGCGTTCCGACGAAGGGTCGATCGCCAGCACGGCGAGCTTGTGTTTGAGCGAAGTAACCATGTTACCTATTGCTTCGATGAAGGTCGATTTGCCTGCTCCCGGAACTCCGGTGACACCCAGTCGCACGGACTTCCCGGCGTGGGGTAGGCAACGCTCGATAATCTCTTGTGCCTGTGCGTAATGCGTAGGGTTGTTGCTCTCTACTAACGTGATCGCCTGCGAGAGCGTTGTGATGTTGCCGGCGAGAATTCCCGCGACGTATTCGTCGGTGGAGAGTACATGTCTCTTGCGACGCGTGAAGTAAGGACTAACAATCGGTTGATCTTCTACCCCTTGCGTTACATTCAATGCCGTGCTGTGATGCGTGTCGGCATACTCTTTCTCGAAATGGTTTATTTTGGTGTATGACATGATTCTAACGACTTACTTTTTCGATTGTCTCTTCGTTTAACTGCAATGTGTTTCCGATCCACAGTACCCGGTTTTTTGCATCGGTAAGCACCCCGAACGGCACGTAATTCACCCCGTAGGCCGTGAATATTTTGGCCGACGAGTCGATGGCGACGGCTATGCGGGTCGAAAGATACGGCTTCAGGACATCGGCGATCTTCTCCTCTTTTTCCTGCGTGACGATGATTACGCGCATCTTTGCCCCCAGTTTATCGGACAGCTTTTTTAGCTGTGTAAGCGATGCGGCGCATGCCTTGTTGGAGGGGTGGAAAAACTCGATGTAGGTCAATGGCGCGCCGGATGCCTGACGCTCGTCGAGCCACGCGGAGGGTTTGATTTCCGGTGCTTTTTCACCGAGAATCATGTTTTGCGCCGTGGCGACTGCAAATGGTGCAAGAAGCGCAAAAAGTAGAACAAGCCATGCTCTTTTCATAGGTATGACGTTTTATTGACAGCCGAAAGTTAACAAATATTTACCACAAAGACGAAATTTTTACGGGGAACTTGCGAAAATCGGATTCGGCGTAGCTTCGTTTCTACTCGTGTTTTTTTCTTTGCAACGCTTGGCTGAGAGGTTCTGAAAGCTCGGGCTACCACAACTGCATTCTGCTGTATAAAATTATTTTACCAATTTCGATCTCAATTACTGCTTTAATATAAATCAGCCCCTCTTTTGCCCCGCTTGTGCGCGTTGAGAACGACGGCTGTCGATCCTCCGATTTTCAGCACCTCCCGTAGCGGGATCACCCTCTTGCGGGGCGGGTTGCGCAGGCGATCCGCCGATTTTTGCCTTTCTGCTTTACTTTGTAAAAAAAATGTAAAAGTCTTGGCTTTTCACAAAGATTCGCCTATCTTTGTGTTCGCTAAATAACAAGCAGAACCGAATAATAATATAGTTACTAACTTAAATTTATTTTTGCTATGAAAGTTTCTCATATTGAGCATCTTGGTGTCGCAGTGAAGAGCCTTGATGAAGCAATTCCCTATTGGGAGAACGTATTGGGGCTGAAATGCTATGCCATTGAGGAAGTTGCCGACCAAAAGGTACGCACCGCATTCTTCAAATTGGGTCAGACCAAAATCGAACTTTTGGAGCCGACCTCCGAGGAGTCGACTATCGCCAAGTACATCGAGAATCGCGGCGTGGGTATCCACCACATGGCACTTGCTTGCGAGAACATCGAGGAGCAGCTGGCCGATGCCGAGGCTCAGGGAATTCGTCTGATCGACAAAACTCCGCGCAAGGGCGCCGAGGGTCTGACGATCGCGTTCCTGCACCCGAAGTCGACGCAGGGTATCTTGACGGAACTGTGCGAGAACAAAAACAAATAATCCACATATCGTAATTATGAGCGAAATTAAGAATAAAATCAGCAAGCTGATCGAGAATCGCGAAACAGCGCGTCTCGGTGGCGGTCAGAAACGAATTGACGCCCAGCATGCCAAAGGTAAATACACGGCGCGCGAGCGTATCCAGATGTTGCTCGACGAAGGTAGCTTTGAGGAGTTCGACATGTTTGTTACACACCGTTGCTACGACTTCGGCATGGACAAGAGCCATGCGTTCGGAGATGGCGTGGTAACCGGTTACGGTACGATCGACGGCCGTCTGGTCTACGTTTTTGCACAGGATTTCACGGTGACGGCCGGTTCGCTGTCGCTGTCGATGTCCGACAAGATCTGCAAGGTCATGGATATGGCCATGCGCAACGGCGCACCCTGCATCGGCGTGAACGATTCGGGTGGTGCTCGTATTCAGGAGGGTGTCAACGCATTGGCAGGCTATGCCAATATTTTCCAGCGTAACGTCATGGCTTCGGGTGTTGTGCCGCAGATCTCGGCTATCTTCGGCCCTTGCGCCGGAGGTGCTGTCTATTCGCCGGCCCTGACCGACTTCATCATCATGAAGAAGGAGACCTCGAACATGTTCCTTACAGGCCCGAAAGTCGTGAAGACGGTCACCGGTGAGGATGTGACGCAGGAGCAGTTGGGCGGTGCGGTGATGCATACCACCAAGTCGGGCGTGGCACAGTTTGCCGTCGATACCGAAGAGGAGGGTATTTCGTTGATCCGCAACCTGATCTCGTATATGCCGCAGAACAACATGGAGGATGCTCCGCTGAAGGTCTGCACCGACAAGATCACCCGTTTGGAGGATTCGCTCAACGAAATCATTCCCGACAACGCCAACAAGCCCTACGATATGACCGAGGTGATCCGCGCGATTGTCGACGACGGTGAATATTTGGAGTCGGCTGCCGGATATGCCAAAAATATCATCACCTGCTTTGCCCGCTTCAATGGGCAGTCGGTCGGTATCATCGCCAACCAGCCTAAATTCATGGCCGGTGTGCTCGACATCAATGCCAGCCGCAAGGCCGCACGTTTTGTCCGTTTCTGCGATGCTTTCAACCTGCCGATCGTGACGTTGGTCGACGTGCCGGGCTTCCTGCCGGGAACGACGCAGGAGTACGGAGGCGTGATTACCCACGGCGCGAAGTTGCTGTTCGCCTACTGCGAGGCGACTGTCCCCAAGGTGACCGTGACGCTGCGTAAGGCATACGGTGGTGCTTACATCGTGATGTCGTCGAAGCACATCCGTGGCGATATCAACTACGCATGGCCAACAGCCGAGATCGCTGTGATGGGCGCAAGCGGTGCGGTTGAAGTGCTCTACGGAAAGGAACTTTCGAAGATCGAATCGCCGGAGGAAAGAGCAAAACTCGTGGCCGAGAAGGAGCTCGAATACAATGAAAAGTTCTCGAATCCCTACAATGCGGCTCGTTATGGTTACATCGACGATGTGATCGAACCGCGTAATACGCGTTTCCGCGTGATTCGAGCTTTACAGTCGTTGGCTACCAAGCGTTTGCAGAATCCAGCCAAGAAACATTCGAACATTCCTTTGTAACCCATTAAAAAATGATGACAACGTATTTGTTTGTGCAGTTTGCGCAGGTCGAAGAGATCTCGCAAGTTGCCGAGAATATCGAGGGACAATGGGGCTGGTCGGAAATGCTGTGGATCGCACTCATCGGTTTCGTGCTGGTGGTGACGCTGTTGTTCGGACTTGTCGGAATCATGAAGGCTTTTGGAGCTTGCTTTACGATTTCGCGTAAGACGAACACCAATAGCAAGACGGTAACCCCCGCTCCCCAGCCCATGATTAGTGACGAGGAGATTGCTGCGATTGCCGCTGCACTCAAACTCTATCGCGGAGCAATCCACGACAAAGAGTCGGAGGTGCTGACAATTCTCAACATCAAGCGAGCCTATTCGCCTTGGAACTCCAAAATTCATGGTTTAACCCAACTCCCTGATAGAAAATAGAACTGAATAGAAATGAAAGATTATTCACTGAAAATCAACGGCCATAACTACAACGTGCAGATCGACAATGCGAATGAAGATTCGACTGTGATGCACGTGGCTGTCAACGGCGAGACTTACGAAGTAGAAATCGAAGGCTCGAAGACGACCAAAGTGTCGAAACCCCAAGTAGCTCCTGCTCCGAAATCGGCAAATAGTGCCATGATTACCCCTGCAACGGCTGCGCCTTCACCGCGCGTTGCTGCCGCTGCTCCGACGTCGGGCGTAAGCATTAAGTGTCCGCTCCCGGGAACGGTGATCGCACTCAAAGTCGCTGTCGGCGATAAAGTATCGGCTGGTCAGACACTCGTGATTCTCGAGGCCATGAAGATGGAGAACAACATCGACGCCGATCGGGCAGGTGTTGTGAAACAGGTTCTGGTACAACAGGGCGCGACAGTCATGGAAGGGGATACCTTAATCGTTATCGAATAGGCTATGTGGAATTTTTTGACTTCCGGCTCTTTTTTGTGGGAGAGTCTGGAAACGTTTGCTGAATCGACCGGTATAGCAGCCCTGTTTACGGATATGGGTTGGGGAAATGTAGCCATGATCTGCGTTGCGTTCCTGCTGCTCTATTTGGCGATCAAACACAAATTTGAGCCGCTTTTGCTGCTGACCATCGCTTTCGGTATGCTGCTCTCGAATCTACCGGGTGCGAATATGTTCCATACGGCTCTTTTTGCCGGCGGACATGTCCATTGGGGCGAATTCGTGGACGGAGCTGGCCTGCTCGACTACCTCTATTTGGGTGTTAAACTCGGTATTTACCCCTGCTTGATTTTCGTCGGCGTGGGTGCTATGACCGATTTTGGCCCGTTGATTGCCAACCCGAAGAGCTTCCTTCTGGGTGCTGCGGCGCAGATCGGTATCTTCGTGACGTTCTTGGGGGCGTATGCCCTCGGCTTTGCACCCAATGAGGCCGGTTCGATCGGTATCATCGGCGGTGCTGACGGCCCGACGGCTATCTACCTCACCTCCTTGCTCGCGCCCGAACTGTTAGGCCCGATCGCTGTGGCGGCATACTCCTATATGGCTCTTGTGCCGGTGATTCAGCCGCCGATCATGCGCGCGCTGACTACCGCCAAGGAGCGTAAGATCAAGATGCGCCAGCTGCGTCCGGTGTCGAAGACCGAGAAGATCCTCTTCCCGCTGATTATCGCTCTGATTATTGCATTGCTGTTGCCGAGTGCTGCGCCGTTGATCGGTTGCTTGATGTTCGGTAACCTGATGAAGGAGTGCGGCGTGGTCGATCGGTTGAGTAAAACCGTGCAAAACGAACTGATGAATATCGTCGTGATCTTCCTCGGTTTGACAGTAGGTGCTACGGCTACGGCCGAGGCGTTCCTCAATTTCCGCACGCTGGGCATCCTCGTTCTGGGTATCGTGGCTTTTGCCATGGGTTCTGCCGGAGGTGTCTTGCTCGCCAAACTGCTCAATGTCTTTGCCAAAGAGGGTAACAAGATCAACCCGTTGATCGGTTCGGCCGGCGTGTCGGCTGTGCCGATGGCGGCTCGAGTTTCGCAGTCGGAGGGCCAGAAGGCCGATCCTTCGAACTTCCTGCTCATGCACGCCATGGGGCCGAATGTGGCCGGCGTGGTGGGTTCGGCTGTCGCAGCCGGTATCCTGCTGTCGTTCCTTGGGTAGGTTTGAGTATTTCTAATATTTGATATAGGCCGGAGTGATCCGGCCTATATTTTTGCGTTATTTCTATGCTCGAATATCGAGTAGAAATGAGGACGCGACGGCGTTGAATGCTTCGCTGCGATCTATATTGCAGATGTGTCCGGCTTTTGGGAGGACGTGCAACCATGAATTTGCATGTGATTTGTGAAGTTGAATTTGTACTTGCGATAGAAAAACGTAATCATTTTCGCCCATCACATAGAGTGTAGGAATCGCCGGTTCGTTGCTGCAATAGCAGTTGAGCATCTTATCCAGCCCCTTGTTCAATTCCATCCAGTTGAAGAATTCATCGTGGGTGACCTTTATGGCGTTGCTGATAAATAGCATGCGTGATTTGTGGTGTGCCGGTTTGGGCATAATCAAATAAGCGTAGAATTTATATAGCGACATATACGGAACATAGCGTTTTATTCGATCTGCTATTCGTGAAAGAATACGTGTGCGCATATCGAGCTTTATAATGGCGCCGGCGAGTATCATCGACCGAATGTATCGCTGGTCGATCTCCGCAATTTCGCGAATGATAATTGTTCCGAGCGATAGCCCGATAAAATGGCACTGCTCCAGTCTGTAACGATCGAGAATTTCAGTTACATCTTGCGCCAGACTCTGAAACGTATATTCTCTCTTTGCATCGTTTGACTGCTTGTGGTTCATTGCCGAAAGCCCGTGTCCGCGTAGGTCGACAAGCAGTAGATTATATCTCGGAGCAAAGGCGCGTATTTGTCTGTACCATACATTTGAACTGCCCCCTGCCCCGTGAATGAAAACGACCCATTCTTGCGCTGAATCATTGCTTATGATTTCATGGTGAAGCATTATTCCTCGTCGTCTCTTATTTTGCTTATTGCATCCAAAATTTGGCTTCGCAGCTGCTCGAGGGCGGATTTACCGGTTGTGATTATTGCCTTTGTTGAACCCAAACTTTGTACAATACGCAACGCATACCTTTTTTTAATTCTGAATACCACGATTGCTTCGATACCCGCTATAAGAAAAAAGAATGCAGCCCCTGCTACTACTTCGAAGGCTGCGAATAGCAAGCCGAGCAATAGATTTGCACCGATGCTGATACCAAGGAGACGCCGAATAATCGGCGTCTCCTGTTCGATAACCTCCACGTTGCGTATTTCGTCAATCAGAAAATACATCTCGTTGATAGTGATCGAGTGCTTCAGAACCGTAAGGCGATATTGTTCGTCCATTATGGTCTAATTTTTGCCGGCGTAGAGTTTCTTGTTGTAGTTGCCGACGGCGATAAGACTCCAGATAATACACACGATATGTGTGGCAATCAGCCCGATTCCCAAAGTAAGTACACCAACGACGACCTCAATGAGTATCATTATGAATCCGCCTATCGTCGATGCGTAAAACAGTCCGAGTGAACCGAATAAAAAGGTGAGGATGCAGCCGATGCCCTGACTTTTAGGACTGCGAGTAATAATTACATTAGTTTGACTTTCTGCCATAATTTTTAATTTTTAGAAGTGATTGATTTCTTGCGGATTTGTTCCGTTTGTTGTGCAAATATAAAATAAAAAAATAATAATGACAAATATGTCAGCGAGAAAAATCTTCTTTTTCGTTCTCTTTGCAGAATGAAACAGGTGCGTGATCATGAATTACTTCTAAAAATTGCTTTGAGAATAAAGCAATTACGGGAAATCCAAAAAATTTCTCAGGAGGTTATGTATATTGACACGCAGATACATATAGCACGTATAGAAACGGCAAAAGTGAATATTTCAGTCAGTACACTTAAGGCAATTTGCTGTTATTTCAACATTTCTCTCGCCGAATTTTTCGCTGGAATGTAGATCGAAGCATTCAAAAACGGCATTTTTGATTTAATTTGTTTTGTATAACGGAAACTTTTCGTACCTTTGCGCACCCGTATAATGCGGGGTAAGGATTACAACAAGTTAAATTTAAACGTAAAACACAGTGGATTCATTAAGCTACAAGACTATCTCGGCTAATGCTGCGACCGTCACCAAGGAATGGGTGGTGATTGACGCTACGAACGAGGTATTGGGACGTCTTGCATCGCAGATCGCGAAGATCCTCCGAGGCAAGAACAAGCCCAGCTACACACCCCACGTGGATTGTGGTGACTACGTCATCGTAATCAACGCGGAAAAAGTGAAGCTCACGGGCAACAAAATGACCGAAAAGGTCTACACACGCCACACCGGCTATCCCGGCGGACAGCGTTTCACGACGCCTGCCGAGTATCTGGTCAAGAAACCGACGTTCATCGTCGAAAAAGCAGTAAAGGGCATGCTGCCCAAAACCCGTCTGGGTGACAAACTGCTCATGAACCTGAAGGTCTATGCCGGCGAGGAGCATCCTCACACCGCACAGAACCCGAAGATTATTAAGTTAAACGAGATTAAGTAAGAGTTATGGAAGTTGTAAACACCGTAGGTCGTCGTAAGGCCGCTGTGGCTCGCGTATACGTGAAGCAGGGTAAGGGTCAGATTACAATCAACCGCAAAGAGCTTGCAGTCTATTTCCCGCTCGAAATTCTCCAATTTCAGGTAAAGCAGCCTCTTTTGGCTACCAATACCGTTGAGAATTACGACATTACCATCAACCTCGATGGTGGTGGTATCAAGGGACAGGCTGAAGCTGCTCGTCTGGGAATCGCACGTGCTTTGTGCGAAATCGACGCTGAGATGCGTCCGGCACTGAAAAAAGCCGGATTCCTCACGCGTGATCCCCGCGAGGTTGAGCGTAAGAAGCCCGGTCAGCCCGGAGCACGTCGCAAGTTCCAGTTCAGCAAGCGTTAATACGACCGGAAATTCGGCAACGCACGGCGTCGGTTTTTTCAAATCATACGGACTACCTATTTATATATATGTATTACCGCTTGATTGCCGCGCCGCGGAAAACTCCTCGAGACCAGCAAGGCTGCTACTCGGCGAGTTGAAGAAAAGAGAATTAAAATTAAACAAACTGAATTAAAATGTCACGTACAGATTTTAATACATTATTGGAAGCCGGTGCGCACTTCGGTCACCTGAAGCGCAAGTGGAACCCCAAAATGGCTCCTTATATCTTTATGGAGAAGAACGGCATCCATATCATCGATTTGCACAAAACTGTGATCAAAGTCGATGAAGCTGCAGCAGCAATCAAGCAGATCGCAAAGAGCGGTCGCCGCGTGTTGTTCGTAGCAACCAAAAAACAAGCTAAAGACGTAGTTGCCGAAAAGGTGGCTGCCGTTGGTATGCCTTACGTTACAGAGCGTTGGGCCGGCGGTATGCTGACAAACTTCCCTACAATACGTAAGGCCGTCAAGAAGATGACCACCATCGATAAGATGACCGTCGACGGTACGTTCGATAATTTCTCCAAGCGTGAGAAACTTCAGATTTCGCGTCAACGTGCGAAATTGGAGAAAAACCTCGGTTCTATTGCTGACCTGACCCGTCTGCCGGCTGCCTTGTTCGTCGTTGACGTACAGAAGGAGTCGAATGCGGTGAAAGAGGCTAAACGACTGAGCATCCCTGTATTTGCAATGGTAGACACTTGTTGTGATCCGACCGACATTGATTACGTTATACCTGCAAATGACGATGCTTCGAAGTCGATTGCCGTCATCCTCGACGCAATGTGCACAGCTATCGCCGAAGGAACTGAAGAGCGCAAGCTGGAGAAGGAAAAAGAGGCTCTGGAGGGCGAGGCAAATACCGATGCCGCTCCGAAGAAAGAGGGTAAGCCCCGCATCAAGAAAGCCGTGAAGGCTTCGGTTGATGCCGAAGAGGCTACCGTAGCCGAGGTTCTTGCAGCTGTTGCAGAACCCGCCGCTGTTGCTGAAGAAGCTGCTGCCCCCGCTGCCGAAGAAGAAAAGGCAGAGTAATTGCTACCCGAACGTAAATTACAAACGATTAAAAATTAAGACTATGGAAATCAAAGCTGCTGATGTCATGAAGCTCCGCAAGATGACCGGTGCTGGTATGATGGATTGCAAAAAAGCCCTCATCGAAGCAGAAGGTGATTACGCTCGTGCTCAGGACATTATCCGCGAGAAAGGTAAGCTGGTTGTTGCCAAACGCGCCGATCGCACCGCCACCGAAGGTGTCGTTGTGACCAAGATCGTTGGCACGAAGGCTTATATTCTCTGCCTTGCATGCGAAACCGACTTCGTAGCCCAGAATGCCGGTTATTCGGCTTCCGCCGAGGCTATTCTGGAGGTTGCTGTGGCCGCTGACGCCGCTGACCGCGATACGTTGCTGGCTGCAAAGAATGCCGAAGGTCACACCGTCGAAGAGATGGTTACCGAGAAATCGGGACAGACCGGCGAGAAGATCGAGCTGGCTTACTATGCACGTATCGAAGCTGCTTACTGCGCTGCTTATGTTCACTTCAACAAGAAACTGGGTACGATTCTGGGCTTCAACCAGGAAGTTCCGGCCGAGGTTGCTCATACGGTAGCTATGCAGGCTACGGCTATGGCGCCGATCTCGATCAACGAGACCGATTGCCCGGCAGAGACGGTTGCTCACGAGCGCCAGATCGCTGTTGAAGCGATGAAGCAAGACCCCAAGAACGCCAACAAGCCTGATGCAATCCTTGAAAAGATCGCCGAAGGTAAGATGCGCAAGTTCTTCGAGGAGAATACGTTGCTCAATCAGATTGTAGTTGGTGAGAAGGAGACGATCGCCGAGTACATCCACAAGGCAAGCAAAGAGGCTACGGTTGTCGCTTACAAGCGTTTTGCGCTGGGCGAATAATCCTGATCCAAATTCGAAAAAAGCAGAATCCATTGCGGATTCTGCTTTTTTTTGTTTGGTGTGGTGGCCTGTCTTCTATCATCGACCCGTCGAGAGGTCGCAAAGGTGAGGCGATAGTTGTCCTCGATCCCCGAGCCTGTCGAGAGGTCGCCGCGCACGTTCTCGCTCCTCGAGCTGGTCGAGAGGTCGCAGGGGTTTTGTTCTGTTGTCGATCCTCGAGCTTCGCCGAGAGGTCGGAAAGGTTGTATAACGTGATGTTTTCGGCTTGCTGTGCAAGCCGGCAGTCCGCAGCTCCGCCCTGCGGAGGACTGCTATTTGCGTTGCTGCATAGCCGCCTCCGCGAGCTGCTGACTGAAGGACGGGCGGTTGTAATTTACGACCTCTCGACAGGCTCGAGGATCGAGAACCAGCCTTCGCGACCTCTCGACCAGCTCGAGGATCGACAACAGAACTTTGCGACCTCTCGACCAGCTCGAGGAGCGTGAACAGAGCAAAAACTTTGCGACCTCTCGACGAAGTTCGAGGATCGAGAACAGGACTTTGCGACCTCTCGACCAGCTCGAGGATCGAGAACCGGAACTGTTCCCGCCCCTTTGCCCGGGCGATTCCTATCCCACGCGCTCGATTTTGCCTAACTTCACGTACCACAGATAGCCCTCGGTCTGGGTGTAGCCCATTTCGCCGAGCAGACGAAGGTATTCGCTGATCTGCCGCCGGTATCGTTCGGCATCGCGCTCGCCGAATTTATAGTCGACCACAACGGCATGCGTGCCGTCGATCATTACGCGGTCGGGACGGCGCGAGGTGTTGCTTCCGGGTATGATGATCTCATTTTCGTTGCGAACGTGCTGCCATTCGCCGCTGAACCAATGACGTGCCATTGGGTCGGTAAATGCCTTGTCGATCATGCGGCGGAGTCGTTCGGTCTCTTCGGCCGAAAGTGTTCCTGCATCCTGCATCTGCCTGATTGCTAAATCAATCTGCTCCGTGTTGTCGGCATTCTCGAAGGCTTTATGCATCAAAATTCCGAAGTTGCGGGGTGAAAGTTCCACTTCGTCGGCCTGCTCGAAGTAGCGTTGCGAAGGCAATCTCAGCCGCAAATCAGCTTGGGCGGTCGGATAATCTTCCAAGGTGATGTGTTCGGTTTCGGACTCTTTTTTGCCACTCGATACCGGAGCGGCAAACTCCCCGAATTCAAATTGCTCCTGTCTGTCCCCGGCACTATATCGCCCCGTCGTGTCACCCAATAGAGCTTGGTCGCCGTCGATTTCTATGCTCTGAAGTAGCAAGTTGCCGACGTGATTTCCCTTGGCCTGCTGCGGAACGAATATGTGCAGGGATTCCGCGGCACGCGTCAGCGCAACGTAGAGCAGGTTGATGTTGTCTACGTGCGTGTAGATCCGCTCGCGGTAGTACTCCTCGGAGAAGCCCGATTCGGCCATGCTCTTCTTGTACTTCACCGGGAAGCGGCCGATCGCATCGGCCTCCGTGCCGTGTGATTCGGCCCAGACGATATTGGGCGTATGACCGCTTGCCTTGGGGTCTAATTCCCATGAGCAGTAGGGGATTATCACGGCACGCTTTTCAAGTCCCTTTGCTTTGTGTATGGTGGTGATTTCAATAGAGGTCTCGCTCTGCTCCACACTCAACGAGCGGCTGCATCCCTTTTCGTCCCACCATTGCAAAAATAGCGAGATGTCGGCTATTTTATTGGTGCAGAACGAGATGATCTGCTCGTGAATGGCCTGCAAATAGGCCGTCTGCAACTTGTCGACCTGTAATTCGTGACGGATTACGATGCGTTCGAATGCCTCTTCGGGCGAGAGCAGGCGAATCGAGCGGAAGAATGTGCGTTCGTCGCCGGATAGCTGCGTGTCGAATTCCCGATGTAAGAAGTGGTTGTACACCGCGCGATTCAGCGAATCGTCGGGATTCAATGCCAGCCGCAATGCTGCTGCAATGAATGAGCTAACCGGGGCATTCCCCACGATCAGAGCCTCTTGGGTCATGACGTCGAACCGATAGCACTCCAGTTCGTTCTGCCGTTTGAAATCGAGTAATTCGGCGGCGATCCGTTCGCCCTCGGTCTTCGAACGCACCAGCACCATGATGTCGCATGGGCGAAAACCCTTGTCGATCAGGGCGCAAATGCAGGGCACGACGGGCGGTTTTTCGTCGAAGGTCGTGATCGCTACATATCCGGGATGCTCCTTCTGCCGGCGGGCGATTTGGGCATGCTCGCGATAGGCGTTGGCCAGCGTGTCGTGCAACGCTTCGGCCTCGGAGGGCTGCATGTCGCCGCATTCCGCCGCCTTGTCAAGCAGGCTGTTCAGCGTGCGGTTGTCGGTCGCCACGATGCGCTCGATGATGCGGTTGTTGAAATCAACGACCGCGGGCAGGCTGCGGTAGTTCTCCTTGAGGTTGATCACCTCGGTGTCCTCCTCCAGCGCATCTTGTGCCCCATGATGCAGGATCTTCCAGTCACCGCCGCGCCAACGATAGATCGACTGCTTGATGTCGCCCACGATCAGCACCGAGGTCTTTTGCGACTGTGCCATGGCATTTTTCAGCAGCGGCAGAAAGTTCTCCCACTCCTTGACCGAGGTGTCTTGAAACTCGTCGATCATGAAACGATCGAATCGGTTTCCGACCTTCTCGTAGATAAACGGAGCGTCGTTGTGCTCGATAAATTCCGAAAGCACGTATTTGGTCTCCGACAGCAGCATGACGTTTTGCTGGTAGCACAGCTCCTGCACGCGCATATATAGGTCGGCGAGCAGCGCAAAGCTGCGGTAGTTTTCGCGCAGCAGGTCGCACGTATTCCACGAACGAATATTCTGGTCGTAGAGCGTACATATTTCGAGAAGCAACGGTTGCAGCGTCGCAACGAGCGGCTGTGCCGGCGATCCCTTTGCGCACCAGCCCTCGGTCGTGGCACACATCTTGGCCACCGTGGCACTGTATGGCTTCAACTCCCCATTGGCTACGGCTTGGAAGTAATTGGCGAAGCTGCGGCTTTTGCCCGAGAAATCGGCGGTCGTGCAGTTGGCCGCTCCGAGTATCTCCATGGCGCGCTGTGCCGTCTGGCGCATCTGGGTCTTGGTCGCTTCGGCATGTGCCGAGGCTTGTGCGAGAATTTGCGTCAGCTCCTCCTTCGAATGGGCCATGGCGAGTGCCTCTTTGTTCTTCTCCTTGAACAGCTCGCCGCCCAACGACAGTATTCCGTCGCGGATATCCCACTTCTTGCCCTCGTCGATCCGCTCCTGCACAAATGCCGTGAGCCAGCGTTGGAGGTCTTGATCGACGGTGATCTGCTCGATCAGCGATTCGGCACTTTTGGCCAGCACCGAAGCGGTTTCGATCTCGACGTTGTAGTTGAGATCAATGCCCAATTCTTTGATGAAAGCGCGCAAAATGCGCTGGAAAAAGGTGTCGATCGTTAGCACCGTGAACCGCGAGTAGTCGTGCAGGATTTTCGATTGTACCTCGGTTGCCCGCTTGCGGACGGTCTGTGCGTCGAGCGCAAGTTCGTTGCAGAGCGTCGTCATGTAAGAGCTCTCCTCGCCCGAGGCCAGCGCATGAATCTCCTTGAGTATGCGGCTCTTCATCTCCTCGGTGGCCTTGTTGGTGAAGGTCACGGCGAGGATGTGCCGGTACAGACTGGGCTGATCGATCACGTCGTGGACGTATTTATAGGCCAGCTGGTAGGTTTTTCCCGACCCGGCACTTGCATTCAGAATCTTCGCTCTCACTATTCAAAAAGTCGTTTATATGAAGTAAAAGTACAAAACAAATCCCGAACTTCGTAATTATTTTGTATTTTAGCGGATGTAAAAAGCACTTTATGATTATGAAGAAACTGATTCTATGCGCCTTGTTGCTGACTATGACGGCACTTGGCCGTGCACAGCAGCCCGCTGCATCTACCGAACGCAGCGAGTGGTTACCGACTTTCAATTCGGTCTCGATTGCCGCGGCACTCGATATCCGGCTGGTTAAAGTTCCCGATACGGAGGCCCCACGGATCGTCTACGATACCAAAGGTGCTTATACGACGAAATTTCGCGCAGAAGTGAAAGACAAGGTGCTCACCATTACCGAAAAGGTGGACACGCGCCGTCCCGAACGAACAGTCGTTACGCTCTATTATAACGATTTAGCCGCATGCTCTATCGTCGATGCTACGGCTCAATTCGAACAGCCGGTGACTACCCCGATGTTCCGTCTGACGGTCGGCGCACGCGCTACACTCACCGCATCGCTCGATGTCAAGGACTTGCAAATGGAGCTTACGGGCAAGAGCCTTGCCACGCTCACCGGCAAGGCGCGCTACCTGTCGCTGTTCGTCTCCACGGGCAAGGTCGATGCGCTGGGGCTGGAGTCGATGTCGGCGACGGTGAGTGCGGCCAGCTCGGGTTCGGCGTCGCTCTGGGTCACCGACCGTTTCGACGGCAAGACGACCACGGGTGGGGCGATTAACTACAAAGGGACACCGGAGATCGTGATCACCGGATCGAAATTTATGGGTGGCGAGATCACGCATGTGAATTGATCGGGCGATGAAGGGTTTTCTGACCGAGGTCGCCGAAGATCTCTATACGCGTTATGGTGAGGGGCTTGCCGATCGGGCGATGCTCTTCCCGTCGCGTCGTGCCCGGCTGTTTTTTGTCGATGCACTGACGCGTATCGTCCAGCGGCCGATCTGGCAGCCGCGTTGGGTGACGATCGACGACCTGATGACCGAGATTTCGGGCTTGGTCGCCGGGGATCGGCTGCGTCTGATCACCGAGCTTTACAAGGTCTACTCCCACTATCACAGCGAACCCTTCGATAAATTCTATTTCTGGGGCGATATGCTCCTCAATGACTTCGATACGATTGATAAATACCGGGTCGATGCGACCCAGCTGTTCCGTAATATCACGGATATCAAGGAGATCGAGGCCGATATCTCCTACCTGACCCAGGAGCAGCTGCGCATCATTCGCTATTGGTCGACGCTGGGCGAGGAGTCCGACCTCTCGAAGGAGAAGCAACGCTTTTTGGCTATCTGGCGGACACTCGGAGCGATTTATACCCAGTACAAAGAGCGGTTGACCCGGCTGGGAATTGCCTATAACGGCATGGTGCAGCGGGCGGCCGTCGACCGCATCGTGGCCGGGGAATTCACCTTCCCCGAATCGCGACGCTATGTCGTCGCCGGATTCAACGCGCTTTCGGAGTGTGAGAAGCGGCTTTTTAAGTTCCTTTCAACTGCTGCTGAAACCGACTTCTATTGGGATTACGACACCTATTATAAGGATCACCCCGAGCAGGAGGCCGGGATGTTTGTCCGTCAAAATGTGGTGCAATTTCCACCCTGCACGACCCTCTCGCACGATCACATGCAGCAGCCCAAGTTGATCAGTGCCGTGGCGACGGTCTCCAATGCCGTGCAATGCAAACAGGCGGCTGCGATTCTGCGCGAACTCGCCAAAACCGAAACCCTCGACAAGCAGACGGCCATTGTGCTGACGGATGAAAATCTGCTCTTGCCGCTGCTCTATGCCCTGCCCGAGGATATCGGTCGCGTCAATGTGACCATGGGCTATCCGTTGCGACAGAGTCTTGCCTACACATTTGTCGAACGGCTGGTCGAGTTGCAGGCACATTGTCGTACCAAAGGCGAGGGCGTGAGTTTCTACCATGCCGATGTAACCGGAATCTTGGCGCATCCCTATGTGTCCGAATGCGATCCGCGGCTGACGCAAACCATGCAGGACGAAATAGTTCGCGAACGCCGCATTACGATCGACTCGAAGCTACTGACGCGCAACGAATTGCTCTCGAGACTATTCGCTTCGGTCGCGACTTGGCGCGACCTCTCGACGTGGCTGCTCGATGTGGTTTCGGCCGTAGCCCAACAACCCTACGAGGGTGACGATGCCCGGCAGCGTGTCGAATTTTTGGCGGTCATTGCCGAGGAGATCAACAAACTGCGCAATTCGTTGGACATCTGTGATATTGAAATCACTACCGAGGTCTACGCTTCGCTGTTGCGTCGCCACCTGCAAACCTTGCGAATCCCCTTTGAGGGTGAGCCGCTCGAGGGAATTCAGGTGATGGGAATCCTCGAGACGCGTAACCTCGATTTCAAGAATGTCATTCTCCTCTCGATGAATGACGATAATTTTCCCGGCAACCACATGGCGCAGGCTTCGTTTATCCCTTATAGCCTGCGTTCGGCGTTCGATCTGCCGACACCCGAGCACCACGAGGGTGTCTATGCCTATTACTTCTATCGCCTGATCCAGCGTGCCGAGCAGGTTTGGATGCTCTATTGCTCCCATGCCGACGACAAATCGACCGGTGAGCCAAGCCGCTACATCTACCAGTTGGATTACGAAAGCGATTTTTCGGTGCGCAAGGTCGAGGTTGGCGTCGATGTCAATCTGGCGGAAACCGCACCGATCGAGGTGGCGAAAACCGAAGACATCATGCGCCGCCTCTCCCGTTTCACCGATGCCGAGAGCGAAGCTACACTCTCGCCGACCGCCTTGTTCCGTTATGTTGCCTGCCCCCTGCGCTTCTATTTCCACTCGGTGGCTCGGCTGAAGGTCGAAGATGATATCTCCGAGGAGATCGACGCCCCGATGTTCGGAACGATCCTCCACGGGGCAATTCAGCACCTCTATGCCCGAATCAAGGATGAAGCGCATCCTGCCGAAATCCTGCAACGCTTGCTGCGGACGGGCGAGGTGGAACGGGCGGTTGAAACGGCAATCAACGAAAACTACCTGCGCGATCAGCATGCGACGACTGCCGATTATACGGGCAACCTGCTGCTGGTTCGGGATATTGTGACGCGTTACCTGCGCGGTGGCGTCATGCCCTACGATGCAGCACACGACGCCTTCGCCGTCACCGGGCTGGAAGAGTCGGTCGCCTATTCTTTCGAGTTCGAGCAGGGCGGGGAGTTGCGCCGGTTGAAATTGGCCGGCATTGCCGACCGCATCGATTCGCTCGACGACGGCAGTTTGCGCGTGGTGGACTACAAAACCGGTACGCCGCATCTGGACTTCAAAGGGTTGGACGCTTTATTTCAAGGGAAGGGTAAGGAGCGGCTGTCGAATGTGCTGCAAACCTTGCTTTATGCCATGATGCTCTACCATACGCGCGGCCGCGATGTCGAACCGGCACTCTACTATGTGCGTGCGATGAATCGTCCCGATTACTCTCCGCAGCTTCGCGACGAGGGGGACGGTGTGACCGGTGCGCGCTACTCCTACTACCAACCCCGTTTCGAAGAGTTGCTTCGTCAAACGCTGGTCGAGATGTATGATCCCGAAATCCCGTTTGGCCAGTGTGCCGATGTGGATAGCTGTACGTTCTGCGATTTCAATGTCATTTGCAAGCGTTGATGCTTACAACGAGACCTTGAAGTATGCCGCGCCGCTCTTTTCGGCGGCTTCCAGCCCGATCTGCGAATCTTCGAAGATCAGCGTTTCGTGCGGTGTGCATCCCTCGCGCCGCATGACCTCCAGAAAACAGTCCGGGGCGGGCTTGCTTCGCTCGATATCCTCGCCCGACAAGACGCCGTCAACCTGCCCGGCAATGCCCAGATAACGCATTGCGTGGTCGATGTTGGCGCGGCTTCCGGTCGATACGACCCAGATGCGCCCGCCCTGCGATTGAAACTGGCGGCAGAAGTTCCAGAGAGGTTCATTGAGCCGTAGTGTCTCGAAAAAAGTGGGGTAGAGGGCGATCTTCCGCAGTCGCAGCCGCTCACGCTCGGCAGGGTCGCCGATGCCGATCCGCGTCAGAAATTCATTGCACCGCATTCCGAAATAAGAGGCCGCGTACTCCTCTTCGGTCAAGTCGTAGCCCACCTCGCGTAACGTAGCGACATAGGCAAGCGTATTGGCACGTCGCGTGTCGGCCAGCGTGCCGTCGAAATCGAGTAGGAGCAGTTTGATCTGCGATTTGGTCATGGGTGTCGTTTTAATCGAAGGACTGCATGCCCGATTGTGCAATGCGGATCATTCGCTGGTATTCCGTGGGGGACAGCTCGACGAAGAAGTAGTGGATCGGATCGACCCGCATGCCGTTGTGGCGTATCTCGTAGTGCAGGTGCGGCGCAAGCGAAAGACCCGTATCACCCGACAGGGCGATGATGTCGCCGCGGCGTACCTGCTGCCCTCTGCGGACATTGATAGTCGAGAGGTGGGCATAGGAGGTCTCGTAGCCGTTGCCGTGGTCGATGGTCACCGTCTGTCCTGATGTGGAGTTGCGTTCGGCTACGTCTTTGACCACGCCGTCGGCCGTTGCAAAGACGCTCGACCCCTCGGGAATCGTATAGTCTACCCCTTGGTGCGATTGCAAGGTCTTGAAAAACGGATGATAACGCATGCCGTATGATGCCGTGAGCAGGGTCAGCTGCTTGTTGATGACCGGCTGGATCGACGGGATGTTGTTGCATGTGCGCCCCACCGAGTCGATGCGTCCCTGTAAACTCAAGTAGGTCGCATTGAGCTGCTCAAGCTGCGTCTCCATCTGTTGAATGCGCGTTCGCAGCTCGCCCTTGAGCTTGCGTGTCGAACGGCTGAAGATTCTCTCGTAGGTGGCTGCCTGCTTACGCTCGTATTCCGAGTCGAAGTCGTAGGGATTCGACTCGAACAGGATGCGGAACACATTCTGGTCGCGGTCTGCAAGGTTGTCGAGCACGATTTTCAGGGAGTCGTAACGCTCGTTGAGTGCCGTGTATTCTCGTTTTAGTCGGTCGGTCGAGTGCTTGAGTTGGTACTCCAGCGGGGTGTCGAAAAAGATCGAAAAGCCGATGTAATAGAGTATCGCCATGCCGACCCACACAAAGAGATGAACCGTTGCACGAATGATGCGCTGCTTGCGACGCTTGCGCCTGCGCAGGCGCTCCAGATCTTTTTTACCTGCCATGTTACAACTGTTCGAATGTGGTTTCGTGCATCTCAGCCATGAGTTTTTCGTACTCTTCGGCCGACATGTTGCGGTTGAAATAATTGATCGGATTCACGGGCGTGCCCTTGTGGATCACCTCGTAGTGGAGGTGTGCTCCGGTCGAGATTCCCGTATTGCCGACATATCCGATCAGCTGCCCGCGCTCGACCTTGTCGCCCGGTTTCACCAGAATCTGGCTCAGGTGGGCATAGCGGGTCTTGTAGCCGAATTCGTGGTTGAGTAGAATCTGCTTGCCGTATCCGCCGCGGGCACTCTCGGTCATTTCGACTCGGGCGTTGCCCGTTGCAAATACCGGATCGCCGATCTTTCCTCCGAGGTCGATTCCGTTGTGGGGGCGTATGTAGTGGAGCACAGGGTGCATACGGCGCGGGTTGAATGCGCCGATATGGTTGTTCTTTAGTCGCTTGCGGTCGATCGGCCAGATTGCAGGCACGGCTGTCGAAAGCTGCTCTTTGTTCTTCGAAAGGTATTGCAACTCGTCGAATGATACCGATTCGAGGTAGAGTGTCCGCGCCAGCGCATCGAGTTGTTGCCATGTGCCGACCATGAGCGAGGCATAGTTGTCGTCGGCGATCTCGGCGTATTTCTGATCGGGGTAGGGCTGCCAGATGCCCGGGATTGAGAGCGTGTCGGTTGAGAAGAGCGCGCGGTAGACGTAGCTGTCGCGGTGGCGGATCTCGTCAACGCGCTTTTGCGAGGTGCGGATGCGGTCTTGGAGAATTCTATATTTGATTGTCAACTCGTGGTTGTCGCGCAAGATGCGGTACATCTTGGGGGTATAGAAGAAATAGGAGAAAACGACGTTAGCGATTGATACGAGGATGAATCCGATGAGGATTTTACGGATCAGCCGATAGGTGCGCAACCGGAATGGGGCAGTCACGACATCGTGTGTCAGGGTCTGTGCTTCGCGGGTGAGAGCCAGTGTGTCGAATGTATGTCCTTTTTGCGCCATTACCGAAAAAACTCTTCTTAATAGGATGCAAATTTAGTTTTTATTGTGTAATTTTGCAACCCAGAAGCAAAAACGTGTAAAATTGAAAAATCTTATATATGGAATCAAGTAAAATTCGTCAGGCTTTTCTCGACTTCTTCGAGAGCAAGGGTCATGTGATTGTGCCTTCGGCTCCTATGGTGATTAAAGGCGATCCGACGCTGATGTTCACCAATGCCGGCATGAATCAATTTAAGGACATTTTTCTGGGCAATGCACCGCGCAAATCTCCGCGTGCGGCCGACACTCAGAAGTGTCTGCGTGTATCGGGCAAGCACAACGACTTGGAGGAGGTGGGTCACGATACCTACCACCACACGATGTTCGAGATGCTCGGCAACTGGTCTTATGGTGACTACTTCAAGAAAGAGGCGATTGAGTGGGCTTGGGAGCTGCTGCACGATGTCTATAAATTGCCTGCGGAGCGGATGTATGCCACCGTCTTCGAAGGCTCGGCCGAGGACGGAGTTCCCTTCGATCAGGAGGCTTTCGACTATTGGCGTCAGTTCCTGCCCGAGGATCATATCATTCGCGGCAACAAGCACGACAACTTTTGGGAAATGGGCGAAACAGGCCCCTGCGGCCCCTGCTCGGAGATCCATTTCGACCTGCGCGAAGAGGCGGAAATCGCCCAAACGCCCGGTCGCGATCTGGTCAACGAGAGCCACCCGCTGGTGATCGAGATCTGGAATCTGGTCTTCATGCAGTTCAACCGCAAGGCCAATGGATCGCTCGAGGAGCTGCCCGCGCGTAATGTCGATACGGGTATGGGCTTCGAACGCTTGTGCATGGCACTCCAAGGCAAGAAATCGAATTACGATACCGATGTATTCCAGCCGACGATCGGCCGCATAGCCGCATTGTCGGGCAAGAAATATGGCGAGGATCAGAAATGCGACGTTGCGATGCGTGTGATCGCCGATCACCTGCGTGCAATCGCCTTCTCGATCGCCGACGGCCAACTGCCGTCGAACGTCAAGGCCGGTTATGTCATTCGCCGCATCCTGCGCCGTGCCGTGCGTTACGGCTACACCTACCTTGGCTTCACCGAACCGACGCTTTGCAAGTTGGTTGCCGGACTGGTCGCACAGATGGGCGCACAGTTCCCGGAACTGAAGGCTCAGCAGGCACTGATCGAAAAGGTGATCGAGGAGGAGGAAGCCTCGTTCCTGCGCACCTTGGCTACGGGTATCAACCTGCTGGACGGCGTGATCGAAAAGACGCGCAACGAAGGCCGGACGTTGATCTCGGGCAAAGATGCCTTTGAACTCTACGATACATTCGGTTTCCCGATCGACCTTACGGAGTTGATCGCCCGCGAGCAGGGTGTTGGGGTCGATCTCGACTCCTTCGAGCAGGAGTTGCAGGCGCAGAAAACGCGTTCGCGCAACGCCGCCGTGGTTGATACCGACGACTGGGTTGAGCTGTTCCCGATCAAGGAGAGCCTCTTTACGGGTTACGATACGCTGACCGAGCAGGTGAAGATTGCGCGCTACCGCCGGGTTACCTCCAAAGGAAAGACATCCTATCAACTGGTGTTCGACCGCACGCCGTTCTACGGAAATTCGGGCGGTCAGATCGGTGATATCGGCTACATCGCGAGTGCGAACGAGCGGATCGACGTGGTATCTACCGAAAAGGAAAATGGTCTGATAATCCATATTGTCAATGAGCTGCCGGAGAATCCTGCTGCCGAATTTACGGCCGTTGTCGATGCCGAAAAGCGTCAGTCGGCAGCCAACAACCACTCGGCAACCCACCTCATGCACGCCGCTCTGCGCAAGGTATTGGGTGAGCATGTCGAGCAGAAGGGTTCGCTGGTTACTCCCGAGATTCTGCGTTTCGACTTCTCGCATTTCCAGAAAGTGACCACGGAGCAGTTGCGTGAGGTCGAACAGCTGGTCAACGCGGCAATCCGCGCCAACAGTCCGCTGGAGGAGAACCGCAATGCGACACAGGAGCAGGCGCGCCAATGCGGAGCGATGATGCTCTTCGGCGAGAAATATGGCGACAAGGTGCGTATGGTCAAATTCGGCGACTCGGTTGAGTTGTGCGGTGGTACGCATACGAGTGCCACGGGTAATATCGGATTCTTCAAGATCTTGAGCGAAAGCGCGATTTCGGCCGGAGTTCGGCGTATCGAAGCCGTGACGGGCGCGCAGGCCGAAAAGGTGATCTACGCTGCCGAAGATACGTTGCGCAATGTGGGCGAATACCTCAATAACGCGCAGGTCGTTCTGGCCGTGAAGAAGATGCTCGAAAGCAACGAGACACTCTCGAAAGAGGTCGATGCGATGCGCCGTGAGCAGGTGGCTCAGTGGGCGGAGAAGATCGTGGCCTCGACGCCTCTGCGTGACGGCATGCAGCTGTTTGCAATACAGACCGATCGTCGTCCGGATTTCGTGAAGGATTTGGCTTATAATTTGCGTAGCCGTTCTCCGAAGTTGGTGTTTGTTGTCGGCTCGATTTTCGAGGGTAAGCCGATGCTGACCGTGACCCTTGGCGACGAAATTACGGCACAAGGCATCCATGCCGGAGCGGTTGTACGCGAGGCGGCCAAATTCATACAGGGCGGCGGTGGCGGCCAGAACTTCTTCGCAACTGCCGGCGGTAAGAATCCCGACGGTATGCAGGCTGCGATCGACAAGGCCGTCGAACTGATTAAAAGTCAAATTAATTGAGAATTCAAAAATTACAACTATGAGCAATAAGGTTCTTTTAATGATCTTGGATGGCTGGGGAAACGGTCATCACGACAAAGCCGATGTGATCTCGACGGTTCATCCGGCCTATATTTCGGCTATGACCGAGAAATACCCCCATGCCGAGTTGCGCACCGACGGCGAAAACGTCGGTCTGCCCGACGGTCAGATGGGTAATTCGGAGGTCGGTCACCTCAATATCGGCGCAGGCCGCGTGGTTTATCAGGATCTGGTGAAGATCAACCGCGCCTGCCGCGATAATTCGATTTTCAAAAATCAGGAGATTGTCAACGCCTTCGAATATGCCAAGAAAAACGGCGTGAATGTTCACTTCATGGGGCTGGTTTCCGACGGTGGGGTGCACTCGTCGCTGGAGCACCTCTTCAAATTGTGTGACATCGCTGCCGAGTATAAAATCGAAAACACGTTTGTGCATTGCTTCATGGACGGTCGCGATACCGACCCGCGGAGCGGCAAGGGATTTATCGCCGATCTGGAGAAGCATATGGCCGCATCGACGGGACGGATTGCTACGGTGATCGGCCGCTATTACGCCATGGATCGCGACAAGCGTTGGGAACGGGTGAAAATCGCCTACGATGCGCTGGTCAACGGCATCGGCGAACACTCGTCGGATATGGTAGAGGCGATGCAGAAGTCCTACGACGAGGAGGTTACCGATGAGTTCATCAAGCCTTACGTGCGAATTGATGAGAACGGCAGCCCGATCGGCATGATCCGTCCGAACGACTTGGTGATCTTCTTCAACTACCGAAACGACCGCGCCAAGGAGCTGACTATCGCCCTGACGCAGGAGAATATGCCCGAGCAGGGCATGCACACCATGCCGCTCTACTATTGCTGCATGACCCCCTACGATGCCAAATTCACGGGTCTGCACATTCTCTTCGACAAGGCCAATGTCCCCGATACGATCGGTGAGTGGGTCTCGAAGCAGGGGCTGAAGCAGTTGCGCATTGCCGAAACCGAAAAATATGCCCACGTGACCTTCTTCCTCAATGGTGGCCGTGAGGATAAATTCGAAGGTGAGGAGCGGATCTTGGTCTCCTCGCCCAAGGTGGCAACCTACGATTTGCAGCCCGAGATGAGTGCTCCGGAGGTTGCGGATAAGTTGGTCGCTGCGCTCAATGAGCAGAAGTTTGATTTCATCTGCCTGAACTTTGCCAATGGCGATATGGTTGGCCATACGGGCGTTTACGAGGCGATCGAAAAGGCGGTTCGTACCGTTGACGTATGCGTTTCGAAGGTGGTGGAAGCTGCCAAGCAGAACGGATACGAGGTGGTTATGATTGCCGATCACGGCAATGCCGACAACGCCGTCAATGCCGACGGTACGCCCAATACGGCTCACTCGCTCAACCCCGTGCCTGTGGTGGTGGTCTCGGATCGTGTCAAATCGGTCGAGAACGGCATCTTGGCCGATGTAGCCCCTACGGTTCTGAAACTTATGGGCATCGGGCAGCCTGCCGATATGACCGGCAAGCCGCTTGTTGAATTGAAATAAGGAGTCCCGATTAGCAACGAACCCTCGACCGTAAGGCCGAGGGTTCGTTGGTTTAATAGAGTTCGGTGAATTCGTAGGTGTTTCCTACGGCGGTGAGATAACGCAGGAACTCTGCTTGCGTGATGACGACCGTGGCGCGGTTGTCGTTGGGATGAAACGAGTAGGCCGGCCAGTCGCGCAGGTGGGTGTCGAGAAACAGATGTACGTGGTTTTCCGGGTCGTTGATCAATCCGAAGGGCGATACCGATCCCGGGCGCAATCCGAGCCAGCGTTCCATGCGTTGCTCCGAAGCGAACGATAATTTGCCTTGATGCAGCCGGTGCTCGAGGTCGTGGATTGCGATGTTTTGCTCGCAGTCGAAGCAGACCAGATAGTGCCGGTCGCCTTTGTGGTTGCGGAAAAACAGATTCTTGCAATGCTTCGAACCGTCGTTGTGCCAATACTGCCGCGCGATTTCGATGGTCGGGGCTTCGGGATGTTCGTAGTAGGTGTATGCGATGTGGTGGCTGTTGAGAAAGTCAAAGACTATTTCGCGACGTTCCATGGGTTACTGTTTGCGTTGTCGTTTGTATTTGCGGATGCGGGTGAGTGAAAAGGGAATCAGATAGAGTGCCGCGGGGAGGCGAAATAGCCATCGGAGTGCTTTTTTCGAGAGGTAGAAGTCGCTGGGCGGAGTGAACTTCAGAGCTTCAAACACCGCTTTGTGCGATGCAATCGCGCGCATCACCTGCCTGTGATTCCCGATCGTCATGACCTGTGCGGCGCGCATGAGCGGCAGCAGTATGCAATCCGTGTAGAGACACTCGAGAGCCTGCCTGTCGGTGATCCGATATCGTTGCAACAGGGGCGGAATAAGAGCATCGAATAGCTTTACGGCGCGCAATGTCTGAACCGCCGAGTGGAGTTTCTCGGAGAGCGAATTTCCGTCGCCACGCCGCATGTAATGGTAATATTCGCCCGACGAGAGCGCCACAGCGTCGATATGCAGCAGGTATTCGAAGATGAAAGTCGTGTCATCCCATGTCGTCAATCCGTCGTGATACCGTAGCGCATGGCGGCGTATCAACTCCATGTCATACATTTTTCCGGGTGCAGCTCCGATCTGGAGCAATTTGTATCGGACGGCTTTTTCGCTCTCCTGCGGTCGGATGAGGTCGTCGCCCGATTCGAAAAGCAGCTTCGTGTCGGGTATAGCCCCCGTGAATTCCGAATAATCGATCGCAACGCGTTGGGCATATAGATAGTATCCGTCGGCCAACTGAGCTCGGAAGAATTCGGCCAGAAACTCCGGCTCAACCCAGTCATCCGCGTCGATGTAGCAGAGATAACGCCCCGCGGCGTGGTCGATGCCCTGATTGCGGGTTGTCGATATTCCGGCGTGCTTGCACCGCAAAACGCGGACGCGGGCATCCTGCTGGGCATAGCGATCTGCAATTTGTGCGGAGTTGTCAGTCGAGCCGTCGTCGACGACCAGAAGTTCGAAATCGGTGAATGTTTGTGCAAGGATGCTTTCGATGCACTTCGCCAGAAACCGTGACATGTTGTAGGTTGGGATGACAACGGTCAACCGTGGTGTTGTAGTCATTAGATTATTTTATAGAGTGAAAAAAATCGCGGATGTTCCGTTCGATGCAGCCTACCAATACTTCGACCGCTTCGACTGGCGACCATGCGTTGTGCGGCGAGAGCAGCAGGCGGTCGGGCTGGCGCAAATGCAGCAGGGGACTGCCGGCGGCGAGCGGCTCTTGGGTGAAGACGTCGAGTGCCGCGCCGGCGATCTCGTCGGTGTCGAGTGCTTCGGCCAACTCCTTTTCGTCGACGATGCCACCGCGGGCAACGTTGATCAGAATCGCCGAATTTTTCATTCGTTTCATCTGCGCTAAGCCGACCATGCCGCGCGTCTGCTTGTTCAGCGGGGCATGAATTGACACCACATCGGCCCATGCCAACAACTCGTCCAGCGTCTTTTCCGGATAAGCCTCCTCGCGCACTACGCCCGAGGTCGAAGCGTAGGTTACCTCGCAGCCGAATGCCGAAGCCAGCCGAGCCACCTCGCGTCCGATTGTCCCCAGACCGATAACGCCCCAGTGCGAGCCGGCGAGTTGGTGGTTGGCATAGCGGAAATGATATTGGCGGCCGGAGGCCGAGTAGTCGCCGAATTTGACGTAACGGTCGTAGTAGACGGTGTGGCGCAGCAAGGCAATGGCCGCCCCGAGCGTCGTCTCGGCTACGGAGTGCGTCGAGTATCCGGCGGCATTGCGGACGGCGATTCCCAGCTCGGTCGCTGCGTCGAGGTCGATGTTGTTCATCCCGGTTGCTGCTACGCAGATCAGTTGCAGCCGGTGCAGGTTCTGCATCACCTCGCGGTCGAGAACGACCTTGTTGGTGATGACGACCGTGGCGTTGTGACACCGCTCGGTGACCTGCTCGGGAGTGGTGTATTCGTAACCGGTGTACTCGCCCAGTGCGCGGATCGCATCGAGGTTTACGCCGCTGACGCTATATTCGTCGAGAAATACAATTTTTGGAGTCATCTCTTTTCTATTTTTAGTCCATTTCGTGGATCAAATCGCGTATGACGACCGAGGCACATCCGATGCCGAACAGGGCCGGAATGTAGGAAATCGTGCCGACATTCGACTTTTTGTTCTGCTCTTCGCAGAGGATCATCGCCCCTTCGCGCATCGGCTCCGGCGAAAACACCGCCCGAAATCCGTTGTATACCCCCAGCTTGTGCAGCCGCTTGCGCAGCATGTGTGCCAGCGGACAGTGGTGGGTCTTGCCGATGTCGGCAATCTCAAGCTGCGTGGGGTCGGTTTTTGCCCCTGCTCCCATCGAGCTGACGAGCGGAATCGAACGGTCTAATGCCCCTTTGATCAGTGCCAATTTGGGCGATAGCGTGTCGATCGCGTCGACCACGTAGTCGTATTGTGCGGCATCGAGCAGCCGGTCGGTCTCCTCGTCGCGGATGTATTTGTTGACGATCGTCAGGTGAATCTCGGGGTTGATGTCGCGCAACCGATCGGCCAGCACCTCGGCCTTTTGCCGCCCGACGGTCGAATGCAACGCCACCAGTTGGCGGTTGATGTTGGTCGTGCCTACCGTGTCGGCATCGGCGATTGTCAGCCGTCCCACGCCGGCGCGGGCGATCATCTCGGCGGCGTATGCCCCGACCCCTCCCAGACCTACAATCAATACATGCGCGCGCGTAAGCAGCTCGAGTTTCTCCTGCCCGAGCAACAGTTCGGTGCGTTCTAACCAGTTATCCATTTTGATGTTCGAAAAGATGTTCGTAATTGTGAAGTGTGTTGCGCTGCAAGAGAGCCACCTCCTCGCCGCGTGCCGCAGCGATCCGGGTATAGATCTCCTCGATCGGAAGGTCGCTTTGGTCGGTTTCGACAAACAGTTGCCCGAGTGGCGTGATGCGCAGAGCCGCCAGCGTCCGCGGCGAGGCGAATGTCCGTTCGCCGAACGAGAGGTGGTAGCCCTTCGCCAGAGCCTGCCGAGCCTGCTCCGGAGAGCCGATGAAGCCGTGGAACACCACCCCGGCGAGTCGGTATTTGGATAGCAGCCGCATCGTCGGTTCGAATGCCTTGACGCAATGGAGCACCACCGGGAGTTGTAGCCTCTCGGCCGCCTGCAACTGAATCTGGAATATCTCCATTTGTTTGTCGCGGTTTACTCCGCACGCAAAATCCAACCCGATTTCACCGATCGCCTGCACCCCTTCGAGATGCGACAACGACTGCTCAACTGACTCGGAATCAGCATGCCAAGGGTGAACTCCGGCTGTGCGTAATTCGATTCCCCGACCTGTGAATCGGTGGGTGTGTATGTTGACGTAGGGTAGTTTCACGAAGACAAAATTAGTAATTTTAAGTAAATTTAAGAAATAATAGATTATACTATCTGTTTTTTAGGAAAAATTTTGTAATTTCGCACGCGATTAATCTGTTAGCAGACTAACAATTGACTCATAAATTTTATAAATAACACTCAAACTTTTTAACCATGTCGAAAATCATTACTCTACGCAAGGGTTTAGACATCAATCTGGTGGGTAAGGCTCACGAGTCGCTTACGGTTGCACCGCAAGCTTCGGAGTATGCCATCTCGCCCCTCGATTTCGAGGGTGTGACTCCCAAACTACTGGTTAAGGCAGGTGATCGGGTAAAAGCCGGTACGCCGTTGTTCTTCAACAAGGCCAACGAACGTGTCCTCTTTACCTCGCCCGTCAGCGGAGTGGTCGCAGCCGTCAATCGCGGAGAGAAGCGCAAGGTTCTCTCGGTGACGGTTACGCCCGACGCTACAACCACGTATGAGGAGTTCGCAACGACCGACCTAAAGTCGGCTTCGCGCGAGCAGATTGTTGAACTGCTGCTGAAATCGGGCCTCTGGCCGATGATTATGCAGCGACCCTACGGCATCATCGCCGACCCCAACGACACACCGAAAGCGATCTTTATCTCGGCTTTCGACTCTGCGCCGTTGGCTCCTGATTACAACTTCGTGCTTCGCGAGGAGCAGAAGAACTTGCAGGCCGGTCTGGACGCACTGCGCAAATTGACCTCCGGCAAAGTGCATCTTTCGATGCGCGCAAAGGCCGAGGGAAAAATGTCCGCCTTTACCGGTGTCGAACTGCACACATTCGCAGGCAAACACCCCGTGGGTAATGTCGGCGTTCAGATCCACCACATCGCCCCGATCAACAAGGGCGAGAAGGTTTGGACGGTGAACGTGCAGGATCTGGCTATTATCGGCCGTCTGATCCTCACGGGACATGTCGACATGACCAAGATCATCGCGGTTACCGGCTCGGAAATCGAAAAGCCCGCTTACTGCCGCATGGTGGTCGGAGCGAAGGTCGATTCGATTCTCTCCAAGAACGTCAAGGCGCAAGCCGCCGGCGATTCGGTGCGTATCATCTCGGGTAACGTGCTGACCGGTACGAAGACGGCTGCCGACGGTTATGTCGGTTTCTACGCAAACCAGCTGACCGTGATCCCCGAAGGCGATAAATTCGAGATGCTGGGTTGGGCTTTGCCGCGCTTCTCGAAGTTCTCGGTGTCGCGTGCTTACTTCTCGTGGATATGTCCCAAGAAGGCTTACAATCTCGATACCAATCTCAATGGTGGCGAACGTCCGTTCGTCGTTACGGGACTTTACGAGCGCTATTTGCCCATGGACATCTATCCGATGTACCTGTTGAAGGCTTGCCTTGCCGGTGACATCGACAAGATGGAGAACTTGGGTATCTACGAGGTTGTGGAGGAGGATTTCGCCCTCTGCGAGTTTGTCGATCCTTCGAAGATCGAGATTCAGCAGATTATCCGCGACGGTATTAACTTAATGATTAAGGAGGCATAACGATGAGCGCAATACGTAATATGGTAGATAAGATGAAACCGGTGTTTGCCAAAGGGGGCAAGCTGAGTTTCTTGGAATCGACGTTCGATGCTTTCGAAACGTTCCTCTTCGTGCCGAATACGACTACGGTCAAGGGCGCACATATCCGCGATTGCAACGATATGAAGCGCACGATGATCGTTGTGGTAGCCGCTTTGATGCCGGCACTGTTCTTCGGCTTTTACAATACGGGTTATCAGGTCGGTCTGACCGGCTGGGATGCCATGTGGTTCGGTTTCCTTCGGGTGCTGCCGATCATCGTGGTGTCGTATGTCGTCGGTCTGGCGATCGAATTCGGATTTGCACAGGCTCGCGGCCACGAAGTCAACGAGGGCTTCTTGGTGACGGGTATGCTGATCCCGATGATTATGCCCGTGGATATTCCGTTGTGGATGGTTGCTGTGGCTACGGCTTTTGCGGTAGTGTTCGGCAAGGAGGTCTTCGGCGGTACGGGTATGAATGTCTTCAACCCCGCCTTGTTGGCTCGAGCCTTCATCTTCTTCGCCTATACGCCCTCGATTTCGGGTGCTACGGTATGGTATGCACAGACGGCCGGGACGGATGTGATCTCGGGTGCTACGGCTCTCGAGCAACTCTCGACAAGTGGGGCGATGAACTACTCGCCGATGGATGCTTTCTTGGGATTCATCCCGGGCTGTATCGGTGAAACTTCGACGCTGGCAATCCTGATCGGCGCGGCGGTGTTGCTCTTCACGGGCATCGCTTCGTGGCGCACGATGATCTCCGTATTTGTCGGAGGTCTGGCTATGGGCTACCTCTTCGAGGGTCTTGGCGTAACGACCTATCCGGCTTGGTATCACCTGATCATCGGCGGATTTGCATTCGGTGCGGTCTTCATGGCTACCGATCCGGTTACTTCGTCGCAGACCAATACGGGTAAATACATCGTCGGTTTTATGACCGGTGCGCTGGCTGTGATGATCCGTGTGGTCAATCCGGCTTATCCCGAAGGCATGATGCTCGCCATTATCTTCATGAACGCGCTGGCTCCGCTGGTAGACTACTATGTGGTCGAAGCCAATATCGCTCGCCGTCGCAAACGTGTTAAACTGGTAAAATAGGGGGACGATAAATTATGGCAACGAAAAAATTTAGATGCAACGTCTGCGGCTATATCCACGAGGGTAACGCCGCACCCGAAATCTGCCCCGTATGTAAAGCTCCGGCATCGGAGTTTACGGAGCTGGTGGAGAAAAAAGGTCTGTTCTGCGACAAGAACAGCAACGCTTATATTATTCTCTATTCGACGGTTATGGTCGTTATCGTGGCAGCTCTGTTGGCTGTGGCTGCGATGTCGCTCCAGAAACGTCAATGCGCCAACGAGCTGAACGAGAAGAAGCAGGCAATCCTGACTTCGCTCTCGGCTGAAGGTGAAAACTACGATCAGTATATCAACGCCTACGTGATTGATGCCCAAGGCAACAAAATCGAGGGTGAGGATGTATTTACACTGCTCAAGGATCTGAAAACCGCATTTGAAGAGGGTAAATTCCCCGTTTTCGAAGCGGCCGACGGACGTGTCGTTATCCCCGTGACCGGAACAGGTCTGTGGGGGCCGATCTGGGGCTATGTAGCACTTGATAAGGACTTGAATACCGTCGTCGGTACGATTCTCGACCACAAGGGTGAAACTCCGGGTTTGGGTGCAGAGATCGCAACGGCGAAATACCAAGCGAATTTTGTCGGCAAAAAGATATTCAAAGGCGACGAATTTGTGTCGATTACCCTGCGTAAGGGTGGCGCGCAAGATGTAGAACACGAGGTGGATGCAATCTCGGGCGGTACGAAAACCTCCGACGGTGTGACCCTCATGCTCGCCAACAGCCTGAAGAACTACCTGCCTTGGATCGAAGCGGGTCGTAAGGCGTCGACTTCGACTCCCGAGGCGGCAGCATCGACCGATGAGTCTAACGTAGAAAATGTAGAAAACAATGAGTAAGACAGAAAAAGAGCCTTTGTTTTCGGCTAAAAACAGAAAGTATCTGATCGGCCCGTTCTCGGCGAACAACCCGGTCATCGTGCAGATCTTGGGTATCTGCTCGGCTCTGGCTGTCACCGTGCAGCTCAAGCCGGCTATCGTCATGGCACTTTCGGTGACGGTCGTGACGGCATTCTCCAACCTCGTGATGTCGCTGCTGCGCAACGGCGTTCCGGCGCGTATCCGCATCATCGTGCAGCTGGTCGTCATCGCCGCGCTGGTGATCCTCGTCGATCAGGTTTTGAAAGCCTATGTATATGAGGTGTCGAAGCAGTTGTCGGTTTATGTGGGTCTGATTATCACCAACTGTATCGTCATGGGACGTGTCGAGGCTTTTGCCTTGGGCAACAAACCTTGGCCGGCATTCCTCGACGGTATCGGTAACGGTCTGGGCTACGGCTTGATTCTGGTTGTCGTGGCTTTCTTCCGCGAATTGCTGGGGTCGGGCAGCCTGCTGGGCTTCCGCATCATTCCCGAAAGCTGGTACATGGCCGAGGGTGGTTTTTACTCCAATTGCGGATTGATGCTCTTCCCGCCTATGGCACTGATTATCGTCGGCTGCATTATCTGGGTGCATCGTTCTCGCAATAAGGATTTACAGGAAAAATAGGAGATAGCGTATGGAAACATTAAATATCTTTATCCGGTCGATTTTTATCGACAACATGGTCTTCGCTTTCTTCTTCGGCATGTGTTCCTACATCGCCGTATCGAAGAGCGTAAAGACGGCACTCGGACTCGGTGCTGCCGTGACATTCGTCATGGTGATGACCGTGCCGCTGAACTACCTTTTGTATGAATATGTCCTGAAGGCCGATGCACTCATTGCGGGTGTCGATCTGAGCTTTCTGGCCTTCATCATTTTCATCGCTACGATCGCGGCATTCACGCAGTTGGTCGAGATGGTGGTCGAGAAATTCTCTCCGGCTCTCTACGGTCAGCTGGGTATCTTCCTGCCGCTGATCGCCGTGAACTGCGCCATCATGGGCGGCTCGCTGTTCATGCAGCAGAAGGTCGACGGCGGTGAGCTTAACTCGCTGGTGCAGACTATCGCCTACGGTTTAGGCTCGGGTCTGGGTTGGTGGCTGGCTATCGTCATGATGGCTGCAATTCGCGAGAAGACTGCCTATTCGCATATACCTGCGGCACTGAAAGGCCCCGGTATTGCATTCATCATTACCGGTCTGATGGGCATTGCCTTCATGATCTTCTCCGGTATTCAGTTCTAACCTTAAAAGAGATTCGTAAAAATGCCTACAACGATTTTAATTGCGATCGCCGCCTTTTTGGTGATTACCCTTGTGTTGGTCGCGCTGCTTCTCTATGCAAAGGCGAAACTGACTTCATCGGGAGCTGTGACGATCGACATCAACAACGGCGAAAAGGTGCTGACAACCGAGAGCGGTTCGACGCTGCTGGCGACGTTGTCTGAAAACAAAGTATTCCTGCCTTCTGCCTGCGGTGGCGGTGGTGCTTGCGGTATGTGCAAGTGTCAGGTTCTCGAGGGTGGCGGCGATATTTTGCCTACCGAAACCGGTTTCATTTCGCGCAAATTGGCCAAAGACCACTGGCGGCTCGGCTGCCAGGTGAAGGTGAAGGAGAGCATGAAGATTCATGTCCCCGAATCGGTGCTTGGTGTCAAGAAGTGGGAGTGCACGGTGGTTTCCAACCGCAACATCTCGACCTTCCTTAAGGAATTCGTCGTCAAGTTGCCCGAGGGCGAACACCTCAATTTCCGCAGTGGCGGTTACATCCAGATCGACATTCCGAAATACGATCAGATCAAATTCTCGGATATGGATATCGACGAAACGTTCCGCGCCGATTGGGATAAGATGAAGATGTGGGATCTGGTGACAACCAATCCCGACCCGACCTATCGTGCCTATTCGATGGCTAACCACCCGGCCGAGGGAAACATCATCATGCTGAATATCCGTATCGCTACGCCGCCGTTCGATCGTGCTGCCGGTGCATTTATGAAGGTGAACCCGGGTATCTGCTCGTCGTATATCTTCTCGCGCAAACCGGGTGACAAGGTGACGGTTTCTGGCCCTTACGGAGAGTTCTTCCTGCCCGATAACCTGCCCGATACGCAGGAGCTGATCTTCATCGGCGGTGGAGCTGGTATGGCACCCATGCGCAGCCACCTGATGCACCTTTTCAAAACCGAAAAGACCAAGCGTCCCGTATCGTTCTGGTATGGTGCTCGTGCATTGAAGGAAGCCCCTTACGTACAAGAATATCATGAGATCGAACGCGACTTCCCCAACTTCTCGTTCAATCTGGCACTCGACCGTCCCGATCCCGAGGCGGATGCAGCTGGTGTGAAGTATACGGCCGGGTTCGTACACAACGTGCTCTTTGAGAATTACCTCAAGAATCACGAAGATCCTGAAGGATGTATCTACCTCATGTGTGGCCCTCCGATGATGATTTCGTCGGTTGTCAAGATGCTCGACAACCTCGGCGTTCCACCGGAGAATATTCTCTACGACAACTTCGGCGGATAGTAATTCGATCCGGCAGAAGTTCTCGATCTGCTTTGTCTGCCCCGAATGAAGTTTGCAAATGCGCTTCATTCGGGGCAGATTGCATCTATTGCTATCGTGCTATCGTGTGGGGCGCGGCCTTACCCCGATCCTGCCTCGGAGGTCGCAAAAGTCGCTGGTTCTCGATCCTCGAGCTTGCCTCGGAGGTCGCAAAGGTCTGTTTTCGATCCTCGAGCTTGTCGAGAGGTCGCAAACTATCATTCTCCTCTCTTTTCAGTCAGCAGCTTGCGGAGGCGGCTATGACGCAACGCGAAATAGCAGTCCTCCGCAAGGCGGAGCTGCGGACTGCCGGCTTGCTGCGCAAGCCGAAACCCTGTTGCAAATATCTTACGAGGTGGATTGTTCGATCCCCGAGCCAGTCGAGAGGTCGCAAATGCCGTAAGTTGCTCGATCCTCGAGCCTACCTCGGAGGTCGCAAAGGCTGTTCTCGATTCTCGAGCCTGTTGAGAGGTCGCAAAGGTCTGTTCTCGATCCAGCCCGAAAATAGCAACCTATTTTTATGTTAGAGTGTCTTTCCCTGTCGGCATCTCGCGGGGCATCCAATCCCAAACAAAACACCCGCAAGATTGACAAGATCTTGCGGGTGTTCGTATGAAGCGACCCTTTGTCGCTATCGACTTGCTATTCGATGCCGTCGAACAGGTAGTGGGCGTAGCGGTAGCCCTCGGCTTCGTAGATGGGGAGCAGCGTCACGACGCGCCGTACAAAGTCGTTGTAATCTTTGCGGTTGTATGCCCAGCCGACCTCGGCGAGGGCTGCGATACGGGGCAACACCATGTGCTGTGCGTGCTTGATATCGGCGATGTACTCCGTCCAGAGGTTGCATTGCACGCCCTTGATCTGCTTCCGATCGGGAACTGCCAACTGGTCGCACGGATCAAGACGATACACTTGCTGTACGGAGACATAGCGATTGTTGCACAGCGGCTCATAACGTTCGGGGTCCGAGGTCTGGCTGTAATCGAAGTAGCAGTACCATTTCGGGGTCATGATGACCGGATTTCCCTGTCGTGCCGCCTTGATACCATACTCCTGCCCGCGCCATGTCATGATGATTGCGCTTTTCGAGATGCCGCCTTGCTGAATCTCGTCCCAGCCGATGATCTCACGGCCGCGTGCGTGTACCCACCGTTCGATCCGGTGGATGAAGTAGCTTTGCAACTCGTATTCGTCTTTCAGCCCCTCCTCGCGGATGCGCTTTTGGCAAAGCGGACACTCTTTCCAACGTCCCTTCGGGCACTCGTCGCCGCCGATGTGGATCTGTTTCGACGGGAAGAGGTCGAGAACCTCGGTGAGTACATTTTCGACGAATTCGAACGAGCTCTCTTTTCCGGCGCAGTAGACATCCTCGCTGATGCCCCAATGTGTCCAGACGCTGTATGGACCGCCCGTACATCCCAGCCACGGATAGGCCGAGAGTGCCGCTAATCCGTGTCCGGGCATTTCGATCTCGGGGATTACGTCGATGAATCGTTCGGTGGCATAACGGACGATCTCGCGAATGTCGTCCTGTGTGTAGAATCCGCCGTAGGGCGTGTTGTCGTAGGTGTTTTTGCTGCGATCACTGTGGTTGCGGCCTACCAATGTCTCTTTTCGGTTCGAGCCGATCTGCGTAAGCAGCGGATACTTCTTGATCTCGATGCGCCACCCCTGATCGTCGGTCAGATGCCAATGAAATTTATTGATCTTGTGCAACGAGAGGATGTCAATATAGGTTTTTACATCTGCGACCGAGAAAAAGTGGCGGCAGACGTCGAGCATCGCACCGCGGTAGGAGAAGCAGGGTTTGTCGCGGACGATGCAGGCCGGGATCTCGCCCTTGCCGATCAGCTGCTGAAGGCTTCGAAGTCCATGCAGGATTCCCTGCGGTGTCGACCCCGAGAGCGTGATCTCTTTGGGGGTAACCTGCAACAGATACTCTTCGGGTTCGAATGTGCCGGGCTGAAGTTGCAGCGTGATGGCGCGCTTGGCTTTCTCGCGCACGATCTCCGGGGCAGCTCCCGTGAGCGTCTTTACGGCCTGCGTAAAGACATTGGCTACACCGAGTAAGCTCTCGTCGGTCACGACAAGCGGAGTGTTTGCCTTCAATCGGAATTCGCCTTTCTGTGCCTCTGCGGAGACAGGACGTGGCACGATCAGAATCTGGTTGTTGCCGGTGGCAACGTGGGGCAGTAGCAGGACTGCCAGAATGAGTGCTAAAATGGATTTCACAGTTTCTTTTGGAAATTTAAGGAATGAAAAGCATCCGTCTGTAATTGTTTTACAGACGGACGCTTTCTACTGATTATTTGTTGTAGCGTATGCCGATATACGAGAATGCGACAGCACCGACGGTGACTTTGTCCGAGTCAAACTCTTCCGTGCTACCGGCCTTGCGGTTGGCCGCAGAGAACCGAATGCAGACATCGTCAAGACCCAGCATGTCCAGCGGGAGAGGAATGTTGACGTATTTGTAACCAGCACATTGCCAGAATTGCGTCAATGACCAGTTCGTCACGTCGGGCAGCTGGAATACGGTGATCTCGTGCCAGTCGTCGCGGTTGTTGTCGCCGTGTTCCGACCAGTCCACTTTGAAGTAGCGTGGGCCACCGCCTGCAACGCGGTTTTGCATGGCTACCTGCATCGAGAGCACGTCGGTCGAGATGCCCTCGGTTGAGACATGCAGCAACCAAGCCTCACTGCGGTCGGTCTCCGTATTCCACCATTGGCCCTCGTTGATCCAAGCCGAGTAGTCCGCGCTGACCACATTGCCCTTACCGTTGTCGTTCGTATCCTTGCTCGTACACATCTGCTTTCCGTTTTCAACCACGCCATTGCCGTTTGTGTTGCCTTTGTGGATGCCGGCCAGCGGGCCTTCCGTATCTTCGTTCCATCTGTCGCCGATTGGGCCTAAGTAGCTTGAATCGCCCGTCGCCCAGCCTGCATCGCCCGACTCCTCGTCGGGAGCAGTATGCGTCAGATAGCCGTTGTCGCCGGTCGTCGGCCGGAACTGGTGGCTCTCGAGTTTTCCATATCGGTATTCGGTCAGCAAGGCCGAGAAGCTATTTTCGAAATCGGGATCCAAAGCAATGTCCGACTTCTCCAAGTGGCGAATCTGATAAGTACCGATTGTTCCGCTGTTCTGCTCGCCTTCCCAGACGAAGCGGTCGTGTTTCTCATGAACCAGCACGCCCGAAATATTTCCCGATCCATAGGGCAGCATGCTTCCGTCGCGACGGTATCCGCAAGTGGTGTTGGTGTACATGTAGAAGCTATCGCCATTCCGGTCGCGTACCAGCATCGGGTATTTGCTCTCGCGGTTTGTACCGCAGTTGCGGGCATAACCCTCGTTGATCGGAGTCAGACTGCCTTTGCGTACCGGCAGCTCGCAGGAGAGTAGCGTCACCCACGTGTAGATATCGTCATCGGTGAGCTGGTTGTAGTACTTCTCTTTCTTCGGAATATCCGATGCCGTACCGGTGATCGAGGACATGACCATTGCCGAAGTGACCTTCTCGATGATGTAGCGATTGGGATTCACCTCCGCCTTCAGTTGCGCACCCTTGAGCAGAATACGTACCTTGCTATAACGCTCGAAGATGTTATCCTCCTCGGTTACCGTCTTGATCATGAAGCCTTGACTTCCGTCCAGACTCTGAATGTAGGCCGTGCGGTATGTTCCGGTGTAGTCGATCTGCGTTTGGGTCTTCATCAGATTCTCACCGTTGTTGCCGTTGCCCATGTCGCTGATCACGCGCCCCTCGATGTAGATGTCTTTGTTGATCGTACCGATCATATCGCGAAGCTCGCCGAACGATACCTCGTGGCCGAATTCGTTTTTGGCATTCGCCTGCGTGATGTAGACCGTCGAGGTGATGGTCTGCTTCCAGCCATTCTGATATGTCAAGGTCACACGTGCATTGCGCAACGCTTCGGGATCGGCATTCGCTTGGGTCTGCATGATTAGGAAGCCGTTGCTGATGTCGAGATCCGAGATCCACTCTTCTGCATCTTCGCTGGTGTATTTGATCGTCTGCTGCAACTCTTCCAGCTCGATGTTGGTTGTCAGCTGGGCCATTGCCCGACCGCCGTCACCGAGTACGGTGATACTTTTGGTCGAGAAGGTCAACTCCGGTTCGATGAATCCTTTTTGCTTGAAGTAGACCGTATCGGCACGTGAGTCTGTCCAGATGCGCAATCCCTCCATACGCGGAAATCCGTCATTGGCCTTGAAGGTCACCTGAAATTTGTCGTCACCCGTGAAATGAGTTCCGCGCCCCTCGGTGTCGATCTCGAGCCATCCGTTTTCCGGATCGAGCAGGGCGATGTCGTAGGGCTGATTGGCCAAAACGCCAACAGACTGGCTGCCTTGTTTCCAATCGAAGATGTATTCGGTCTTTTCAGGCCCGAATTCGGAAACGCGAGTCTCTTCGCCATTATCTATTTCGCAGGCCGTGAAGAACGCGCTTCCTGTCAGTAGGAGTAGCAGCGTGCGGTGCAATGATTTTATCTGTTTCATGGTTTTTTATCTCTTTTATTTGTTACTCTTTACGGCGATTGTACCGAAGCGCATCGGCGAACGGTTGCCGGCATCCATCGAGGAGGTGATCGTTCCGGTGTCACCCTCTTCGACAGTCGCCGTGTTCGAAGCGATACATTGTGCGGTTTTGGCCTTGATCAACAACGTTACCTCCGACTTGTTGCGCAGTGCATCGGGCAGGAAGAAGATCCGATCGGCAAAGCCCGGAGTTGCGCAGTAGGTCATCGTGCTCGACCAGAAAACGAACGGACGCACACAGAAGGTCGACTCGGGCAGGGTGGTGAAGTTCTTCCCGTCGGTCGAGTACTCTACCTGCCAGTAAACCGGGCCATAGATGCGCGTACCGCCGGCATTGCCCTGCGAGTTGGTGAAGTTGAGCGAGAGGTGTTCTCCAGCCCCCTGCGTCGATAGTTTCAGCGCAATGGCATAGCCCTCGTTGTCGTTGAAATTCCACCAGTAGGAGTCATCGAACTTCACCCCCTGTTCTTTCATCATGGCCTCGCTGGTATTAAGCCCGTTGTATTCGTGGTCCAGCGCGCAGGTTGCCTCCTGATCTGTACACCAGAGCGAGCCGCTGCCTTTATCCGGAGCGATCGTTCCGTCGGAGTTCTTTTTGAGTTTCGCGTCGTTCCAGTTCCACTCTACGAGCGTCTTGCGGTTGGAACGCGACTCCGAAGCAGCCAACTCGATATCCTCTTTCTCGAGGACGCGAATTGCATAGCGACCGATGTAACCCTCGTTGGTGTATCCCGAGCGAGGAAGCAGGTCGTAGACAATCACGCCGCTGACCGTACCCTTGCCTTTGGGCATGCCGCTGCCGTCGCGACGCCACGAAGTCTTGTTGTTGATCGGCATGTAGATCGTGTTGCCGTTCTTGTCGTAGAGTGCGCGCGGTACGCAGCTGGTGTGGTTCGACGTTCCGAAATAGCCCTCATTCACGTTCGTGTAGCTGCCGTCGGGGAGGACAAATTCTACGTCTTTCAGCGAAACAAAGGTATAGATATCCTCGTCGGTAAGCTGGCCGATCGACTTCTCCTTGCGGATCACGTTGGCTGCCGCTCCGGGGGTATTCTCGACGATGTTTGCTGCCGTCAGCCCGCTGAGGGTGTAGCGTTCGGGATTAGCCTCTTTGGTGAGGGTCAATCCGTTGAGCGAGATCTTGACCTGCGAGTAGCGGGTGAGTTGGTTGTCGTTTTCGCTATTCATCAGCAGTCGGAATCCGTAGCTGCCATTGAGCATCTGAACGTAAGCCGTCTTTGCGTTGACCGTATAGTCGGTTGCGTTGGGTCTCGAGTTGGGCGTGGTTGCCACGTTGCCGTTTGCCTTGTCGCTGATTACGATACCCTCGAAGAATGCATTGGGGTCGTTGATCGTAATCGCTCCGCTCTCGGCTTTGATCAAGGTGCGGTAATCGGCCTCATAGGTCTGCTCGACAAGGTAAGGCTCGGCGGGCGTGAGGTCGCCGTGTACGCCGTTGGGCAACACGAAGCTGATGCTTGCATTGCGCGGCGATTCCGAATCGTTCTCCTTGATGTCGAAGAGGAGGATATTCTCTTCGAATCGGATGTTCTCGATCCAATCGACCGAAGTCCCGGTGTAGCTGGGAACGCATTTCACCCGAGTGAGCAGCGAACCTAAGTTGTGCTTCACCTCCGACTTGAAGGTCGTGGCTTTGCGTGTGGTCTTGGCGCGATCGGGTGCGAAGGTCATGTAGGCCGCGTCGGTCGATTGCGTGATCGTCAGGGTCACTTTGTGCGATTTCTCCCATGCGTCGATGTAGGTCAACGTGATTACGGCCTGACGGCTGTGTGTCGAGAGATTCGGTTTGGTGTCGAGGCTGATCGTGTCGGTCGTGATTTTCAGATTCTCGATCCACTCTTCATCCGGTTCGGGAGCTTGGTCTTCGTCCTCGGTAGGAATCACCGAGTAGGCGATCGAATCCTTGATCTGTTTGTAATCCTCACGGATGTTGTTCTCCAGACCTACGCGCAAGTTCCACGGATTGCTGAAAAGATTGATCTGACTCTCCGATAAGGCCAAGATAACGCCTTTACCTTCCTGTGTCAGACGGATGATCTGCTCTTGTCCGCCTTTGGTGACAATCAACTCCACGGCACGTGCTACGCCGTAGTTTGCTGCGTATTTGAATTCGATCAATCCGTTGCTTGTGCCGCCCAACCGATTGATTGTCGCCCAGTTTACGTTTTCCGATAGCCGAGCCGACCATTCACCGTTAGAATAGATCGGAATGCTGGTGATGCCCGAACTCGAAGTCAGCGTATATTCGTTTGAATTTACATTCAGCGGAAGATCCATATCCGAATTCATCTCGCATCCGGTCATCAAAAGCAGCGCAATCAGCAGGGGCATGATGCCCGAAAGCCACGTTTTGTGGATACTGTATATGTGGTTATTTTTCATTGTTGTACTATTTTTTCGTTGCGTGTGGCTTACATGCCATAAGCGTTGTATGCCTTGTTGTCGAGTGCTCCGCCCGAATAGACAACCTCCTTATCGGGAATTGGATAGTATTCGTGGCAGGGAAGCATGTTTTCTTTCAAGGTGGGGTAGTCGGTGTAGTCGGAGGTTGCCTGATACCAGATTCCCCAACGTACCAAGTCGAACTTGCGCTGGAATTCGCCCAACAATTCGCGGCCTCGTTCTTTCTGAATCTCCTCGATCAGCGAATCCATGTTCTTGAAGACATAGGGCGTCGTTCCGGCTCGTTGTCGAACCATGTTCAGGTAGCGTACCGACTCGTCGCTGTTGTTCAATTCGGCGTAGCATTCGGAGATCATCAGAATCGCATCGGCATACCGGAAGATCTTTTGGTTGTTCGAATCGGCGGTGTTCTGCATTCCCGGGCACCAGAATTTCGGGCCGAGCCACGGACGCGAACCTACGTTGGAGAAGGGCTTGTTGTTGTACTTCCACGCCAGATTCAGATCCTTACGCTTGTCGTTGCCTTTTTTGGTCTGAAGAGCCTCGAAGAAATAGCTGTTGGGGCGCATCGAAGTCCATGTGGTCATACCCGTACCCAACTCGGGAATCTCAACTCCGTCGTAAACGCCTTTGCCATAATGATAGGGCGTGCAGATACAAGCTACGTTGGTGGTCACAGCCAAACCGCCGGGGGTGTAGGTGTGCTGAATTTCGAAGATCGATTCCGGCGTATTCTTGTTGCGGAACAGGATGTCTTCGAGCGGATATTGCTGGAGATCTCCGTAGATTTTCTCCAGATTTTTAAGTGCGGTCAGCGCATCTGCCCAACGGTGATTCCATTGTGCCAATTTGGCGATCATCATCCAGCCCATCGCTGCTCCCATGCGGTTGTCTTTGACCTCCGACGAGCGAATCTGATCCATGTGGGGAACGTACTCCATCAATTCGTCGATCAGGTAGTCGCGCGTATCCTTGGCCGGCATGCGACCCAGACTGGCGATTTCGGCCATCACCTTGTTGTCGGAGACCTCTTTGGTGTAGAACGGTACATCACCGAAGATGCAGGTCAGCAACCAATAGTAGTACGAGCGAATCACGGCCCCTTCTGCCAGCAGCGGGAGTTTGTCTTTGATCGTCGGTTTCTCGATGTTGGTCAGCGGCGAGCGTTCGATAGCTGCCATTACGGAGTTGCAATACATGACGCCTTCGTAGCATGCCCTCCACATATATGCGCCGTTGAGCGGTTTGGCGGGCGAAATGTCGAGCTGGGCATCCTTCGTACCCGATGCAATGTACATCAGGTCGGTGACCCCTTCGGTCATAATCAAAAGGGTGTAGTCGTACATGTTTTTAATCGGCATGTAGCAGGCGTTGAGTCCCGTGATACATTGCGCTTCGGTCTTGTAGTAATTTTTAGGGCCGACGAATGAGGTGGGGTGCTCGTCCAGATCACATGCGCTGAAGAGTAGGGCGGTCGTGGCCGTCAACAGCAACAGGGGTTTTTTCAGGAAACTGTATGTTTTCATAGCTTTGGCTGTGTTAGTATCTTATCTGAAGACTGAAAATAATGGTTCGCGGTTTGGGATATGCGCCGATGTCAACGCGTCGCAAGGTAGAATTCGATCGGGAAGTCGACGATACGTCGGGGTCGAATCCGTTGTAGTTTTTCCACAGATAGAGGTTCTCACCGCTGGCACTCAGTCGCAGATCGCGCAGGCGGCCCTTGGAGACTTTCCGCAGGTCGAACGTGTAGCTCAGCGAGATGTTCTTCAAACGCAAATACGAGGCGTCGTGTACCATGCGGTCGCTCGGAATGGCGTCGTTGCTACCGGCCTTGGGCAGGTTCGAGTTGGGATTACGAACCGGATGCCACGAGTTCTGCATGTAGCGGTATTGGTTGGTGTAGGACGAACCGTTACCCATCCAGATCTCCGAGATGTTGTAGATCTTACCACCGATCGAGTAGTTGAAGAAGACGCCCAGCGTGAAGTTGTGGATGTTGAACGTATTCTGAATACCACCGTAGATGTCCGGGTCGGCCGATCCGAGATAGACCAAGTCGTCGTTGTTCAACACGCCGTCGTGGTTGATGTCCTGATAACGGGCATATCCCGGTTCGTAGCTACCTGTACCCGGCGAGACATAGGCTTTGGTGACTTTGTTACGAGCGACCTCCTCGTCGTTGTGCCATACGCCTCCGTAGCGGAATCCCCACAGTGCGTTGAGCGTGTAACCCTCTTTATATCCGTACATCATGTAGGATGTTCCGGCAACCGAAGGCGATGAATAGGCGGTTACGAAGTCCTCCGAAGCGATGTCGTCCACCATCTGCTTGTTGCGCGAGAGGGTGAAGCTGGTCGTCCACTGGAATTTGGGGCGGACGATGTTGCGACTCTCGATCGACACCTCGAATCCCTTGTTGTTGGTGCGGCCGGCATTGGCAAAATAGGAGGTGTAACCCGTCTGCGATGCCATTTGGATGGTGAGCAGCAGGTCGCGGGTCTTGACGATGTATCCCTCGGCGGTGATGTTGAGCCGGCCGTTGAACAGCGAGGCGTCGAGTGCGAGGTTGTACATGTCGGTGGTCTCCCACGTCAGGTCGGGCGATGCCAGACGCGACGGGTAGGATGAGAGTTGCTGCTTGCCGCCTAAGAGGTAACCCCATGTCGAGTTGCCCACGGAAGCCAGCGAACGATAGGCCGAAATTGCATCGTTTCCGGTGCGTCCGGCACTGAAGCGGAGAGCCAACTCATCGACCCATTTTGCCTGCTTCATGAACTTCTCGTTGTGGATATTCCATTTGACAGCCGTCGACGGGAAGAATCCCCATTTCTTGTTGGCGGCGAAGTTCGATGCACCGTCGTAGCGAGCCGAAGCGGTGATGTAGTAACGCTCCTTGTAGTTGTAGTTCAGACGGCCGATGAATGCCATTTTAGTCCAATCCGTATGGTTCGAGCTGATCGAGGTGTTCTGCTTGTCGGGGATTGCGCCCATGTTATTCCATGTGAGTTCGTCGAGCGTATATCCGCGACCGGTCAGACTCACGTTGTTGTCGTAGCGAATCTGTGCGGTGTAGCCGGCCAGTGCGTCGAAGTTGTGTCCGCTTTTGGGGCGCAGCTCGTAATAAATCGTATTCTCGCTCAACAGGTTCGTATCGTCGTACTCGTCGCGCGATGCGTAACCACCCTCATTCTCCTTTTTTGCAGGCAGGTATCCCGGCTCGTAGTAACGGCCGTGACGTTGATAAGCATAGTAGGTGAGTTGGCTGCGCAACTTCAGTCCTTTGACGGGTCTTACCTCGACAAATCCACTGTTGTTTAGCGAGATGCGACGTGCGTTGTCGATACAGTTGTCGATCATCACGCGCGGTGAGTTGTACTTCTGACCCGAGTACCACAGGTCATTGACGCTGGAGTTGGGTTTGAGGAACGGGTTGAGGTATATGGCCGATCCCCACCACGAAGTGCCGCCGATCGAGGCCAGATTCTCGTCTTGGTCGCGATAGGTGTAGCTCAAGTTGATTCCGGCCTTGATCCACTTGGCGAATTCGCGGTCGCCTTTGAATCGCACCGAATAACGTTTCAGACCGCTGTTGTCGATGATACCCTGCGTCTGGTTGTAGCTTGCCGAAGCAAAGTAGGAGCTTTTCTTGCCTGCACCCGAAATCGAGATGTCGTAATTCTGGTACATAGCCGTTCGGGTAATCTCTTCGACCCAGTTCGTTCCCTTGCCGTATGTTCCGAGGTCGGGGTAGGGGTATTTCGAGATGGGCGTTTCGGGTTTGATCTCGTCGTCGCCGTCGGCTGCGGAGTAGAAATAGGCGTAGTCGTTACGGAAACGGGCAAACTCTTCGGCGTTCATGATGTCGAGCTGTCGCGGAAGTTGCGAGAAACCCAAGTCGGTTTTGAATGTGATGCTGGGCTTGCCCGAGTCACCACGACCCTGCTTGGTGGTGATGACGATCACACCGTTCGAACCGCGCGCTCCGTAGATTGCCGTCGAAGAGGCGTCCTTGAGTACCGAGATCGACTCGATATCCGAAGAGTTGATGTCGTTCAGGTCGTGGATACCGTCGATGATACCGTCGACCACGATCAGCGGCTCATTCGATGCCGAGATCGAACGCGTTCCGCGAATACGGATCGAGGTCGTAGCTCCCGGTTCTCCGGTTGTCGACATGATGTCTGCACCGGCGATACGGCCTTGAAGAGCTTGGTCGACCGATACAACCGGGACGTCCTTGATGTCGCCCATCTTGACGTTGGTAACCGAACCCGTGAGGTCGGTTTTCTTCACCGAACCGTAGCCGATCACGACAACTTCGTCGATCGCTTGTTTGTCTTGCTGCAACGTCACGTTGAGCTGGGTGCGTGTCCCGACCTTTTCGGTCTTGGACTCGTAGCCGATATATTGGAACGTCAATGAGCCGCCGGCCGGAACCGGAATCGAATAGGCTCCGGTATGGTTGGTGCTGACTCCTTGGGTCGTACCCGTAACCAATACCGTGGCGCCAATGAGCGCATCGCCGTTTTCGTCGGTGACTTTACCGGTCACCGTCTGGCTCTTTGTGCTCTTTTGTGCAATGGCGGGAACCGAAGTCAGTGCGCCAGATATCAAAAGAATGAGTAATATGATATAGTGTTTCATGCGTATTATTTTTTAGATGCAACTCCTGATAGTTGTTTCCCGGAAGGGTAATGCCGGAATTCGATCATCACCGGATAGTGATCCGAGTACTTGTCGGTGAAGTCGTCGTAAATGACTCCCGAATAGATCATCTCGCGCATTACCGGCTGCGATACATAGATGTAGTCGAGTCGACGATCTACGCTGCCACTCGAGCGGTGCTTCTCTGTCGGGATAGTCGGGAAGAACTGATTGTGCCGATCGCGAAGAACATCGAAATAGCCGCTTTGAAGCACCGTGGTGTGCGTTTCGTAGTACTCGTCGTCTCCCATGACGTCTTTGTCTTTGGACGAGTAGGAGTTGAAGTCGCCACACATCACCCACAGCGGTTCGATCGGATAGCGGCGGATCGTGCTGTCGAGAATGCACTTGATCTCGTTTGTGCGGTATTTGTCGCCGCTGGGAATGTCATAGCGGTCGTCTCCGAAGGGATAGAGGTGCAAAACCACCACGTTGATATCCTTGATCCGGGTGTGAATTGCTCCGTGCCAAAGAGGTACGTTATCAAGCAGGCGATTGCGCAATTCAATGGGGTATTTCGAGGTGAGTGCCACGGGGTAGCCGGTCTCCTTGCAGATCACGGCGTAGGGGTGTCCCCAGCGGGTACTCAAGGCAGCGAGCGACTCCTCGGTGAAGTAGTTGCACTCCTCGAGAGCCATCATGTCCGGGTTCTTCTCCTTGACCCACGCAACGAAGTTGTCGAAGTTGGCCTCTTTGTCCTCCTTCATTCCCTCCAGAATATTGTAGCTGATTAAACGCAGCGTTTCGGGTTTTGCGTCCGTTCCGGGATCGGTTGTCAACGTTTCGTCCGGAATCGCGGGATCGTCTTCGCAGGCAGAGAATAGTGCTGTCGTGGTTAGCAATATCGCCGCAAAAGCGATCGGTTTAATAAAATGTATTTTCATCTCAATGACGTTTTATTTGTTGTAACGGATAGCTGCATACGACACGACGAATGCTTTGTTTGTGTAACCCGATGAGGCCAGAACTCCGCTGTCGTAGGTTGTCGATGTGCCGATCTTGTTTTGTGTCGGACGCAGACGAATCCATGCCACGTCGTGGCCGAGGATTTCTGTCGGAGCACTCAAGCAGATGTATTTATCACCTGTGAGCTGTTCGAGCTGCATCGATCCCCAGTTTCCTTGGTCGGGAATGGTGAAATCGGCGAATTTCACCCAGTTGTCACCGTCGATCGAGTATTCGGCTGCCCAATAGCGCAGGCCGCCTTGCCCTGTGTAATTACGTCCTGCGAAGGTGAAGAAGCATTTGTCGGATGAGAGCCCTTTGGTCGAGAACTCGAACATCATCGACTGCCACGTTTTCGAGCTGTCATCCCACCATTTAGTGTGACCCCATGCTCCGTTGAAGTCTCCGCCGCCGGGTTTGCGGTAGGTGAATCCCCATGCCAGCCAACCGTAGCTGCTGTGGAAGGAGTAGCCCGTACCTATTTTTGCAGCCATACCGTGTGCCTTGCCCTCGGAATTGCTCGGGTAAGGGAATTGTGGGTAGCAGTAGTCGCGAGCATTTCCGAATCCGGAGTTCGTGCCGTCGGGACACCACTCGACAGCAACGGCCGAGAATCCGTTGTCGATGCTTTCGTTAAGGGCAATGTCCTCGCGCGTCACGTTGCGGATCTGGTATGCGCCGATGTTGCCGCCTTTCTCGAAGTGGGTGTATTTCTCGTGTACGATGATTCCCGAAATTGTTCCTTCGCCGTCGGGCATCTCGTCGAAATGATAGTCGCAATCGAAATTCGTCATCAGATAGATCTGGTCGCCATGTTTGTCGATCACAGCCGTCGGGTAGTGGTCGTGGAAAACCCGATAGTTCTCATAGATGGGCATGAAGCGACCTGCGCGAAGGGCAATCTGGCAGCGTTTGAGCGTGACGAACGTATACAGATCGGTATCGGTCAGTTGGTCGATGAAACGACGCTTGACGGGAACATCCTCTGCCGTACCGGCCGACTTGGTGACAATGTGATCTCGCGTCACACCGGTCAGCTGATACCGTTCCGGGTTGCTGCGTTTCACCAAGGTCAGCCCCTTACACCAGAGCTTCAGTTTGTCGTAGCGTCGCATTGCGTTTTGATCGACCTCTGTGGTCAGAAGCGCAAGACCCATCGAGGCGTCGGGAGTCTGCATATATACGGTGCGATCGCTGATCGTGCGATCCGGCCGGTTGCCGGCTTTGACCATCGAATTGGACGCCGTATTCTTCGAGTCGCAATCGCTGATGACCACACCGTCGATTGCGATGTCGTTCTCGATTACAAGCTCACCTTCGCTCTCTGCGATCAAACCGCGCAATTCGGCGAATGTCACCTCGCGCGTTTCCGATGTACCACCCGGTATTCCCTGTGTAATGGTGCAGGCTGTCTGGTACTCTTTGCCCCAAGCGTCGGTGAAATGGAGGTTGATATTCGCACTGCGAGTCTCGAATGCGAGGTTGTCGGTTACGCGGAAATGAAGATCGCGCAGATCCTCGCTCAGGTAGATGCTGTCGATCCAATTAGGCGTAGCCGACGTGTCGTCGGTGATGTCGATTTCGATCTCTTCGGTGTGCGCTGCCGAGATGTTGGTGTCGATGCGGCAGCTACCCGAATCGGATACCGATGAAAAAGTATAATCGGCATCAAGCACTTGCAGCAGCGGTTCAGAACCGTATTGCATCAGGTAGATCGTGTCGATCACCTGCTGTGCGCCCGAGGCAACGAGCAACGTTCCTTTTCGGGGGAAGCTGTTGTTGGTCTTGTAGCGAATAGCGACCGATCCGGCCTGTTCACCGCTCTCTGCGCCCTCAATCGCCGCCCAAGATTTGGTGTCGGGCGAAAGACGCAGCGTCCATGCGGAGTTACTTTCGATTTTTATGGTGCGCATTCCCGATTCACTGGCTATGTAAACCGCGCGACTTGTACCTTTTATTCCGATTTCAGGTTCTGTCTCATCTTCTGTGCACCCCCCCCCACAAAGTAGGGCAGTAATTGCAAAGACCCAGATAAGAACCGAGGGCATTATTTTGTAGTTTTTCATGGTCTGTTGTAGTTATGTTATTGCGCAGGTTGGTCTTCGTCTGTCTCCCACGGAAATTTCTCGAAGAAGAAGTCGTAGTCTCTCCACGTGAGTCGGAAAATATAGAAGTTGTCGATAAAGATGCGCGAATTCCCTGTCGTGAGTTCGGTGTCGTCGCTCATGAGCGCGACGCGAGTATCACTCGTGAAGGGATTCTTCGGATTCGACACAATCAGGAATTCCTGCTGCGAGTTGTCCCACATAGCAGTCGAAAGCTCTTCGGCATTTGCGTCGAAGTGGTTCAACGTGAGTTGTTTAGAAGTTGTTCCGTCGAAAAATTCGCCGCCGCCGATTATCTTTATCGTGAGCTTGTTATCGTCTTTCGTGCCGTCGGGAGCTGCATAGGCGATGGCGTTGAAGCGCACCAAAGCGGCCGTGTCCGACCGTAGAGTCGGGGCATAGGGAGTGAGCAGATTCGACCGGTGACCGGCGTCGTCGCCCAACCGGAGGTAACCGTTTTTGCCGTAGCAGTATACCGGGCCCTCTTCTGTGCTCGGAAGCGACTCCCAGCCTTCGTCTTTTTGTACGGTAGTCCAGTCGCTGATCAAGACCTCACCTTTGGTCTCCAGCGGGTTCTCCGAACCGTATTTCAGCCAATCGTAGTCGCTTCCCGTGCGTGCGGGATAACCTTGAATGATTGGGATGAAACTATTCAGGTACTCGGTTTCGGTAATCAACGAAATACATCCGCTGCGCTCTTCATAAGCACGCGGATGCGGTTGAATTTCGATGGTGATTACGTCCAGACCCAGCTGATCGTCGTGTCGGATGTTGTCGATACGAATCCAGTTGGGATCTTTCTCGTCCTTCTCTTCCTCAATGTCGGTTTCGAAGAAGGCCTTGTATTCCACATTGGCCTTGATGTAGATCTCGCCGAAGTAGGACTCTTGGGATGCCGACGTGCTGCTTTTCCTGACATGCACACGCAGCGCAGTAATCTTTTTGTCAAACTCCGGTGTGTTTGACCATTCGATGTGCTCCCTGCGGGAATAGTCCTTGTCGTCCTCACAGGCCGTGCTTAGGCAGGCCGTAGCCACCAGCAGTAGACCAGCCAGAAGCGATGCAAGACTCCGTTGGGGAATCTTTCGCGTAATTTCTGTTCTCATAAATAGTTTTTAGGTTGGGTTAATAATAAAGTTAATTAATTTTTTCGACAAAAAGAAGTCGCGTTTGAAAAATTTTCTATTACAAAGATAGCCCTTTATGAATATGCAAAAACATAGTGGCTGTAAAATGTAAATAGTTTTCGATATTAATCTATTGGTAATTAATATTATAACATTTTTTGTGTACATGCATTATGTAAATAGCTAAAGCGTGCTATTTTACTTTTTAACCAGTTTGTAACATATATTTACTTTCTTATGATTTGCTTTTGTGCAATTAATGAGTTATATTTGTATCAAATAGCAACCCGATATGAAACCAGCTTCGACGCTCTTTGTCCTGTTTTTCGCTCTTTGTGCCTCTCCGGTTTTCGGTGGAGAACCGAGCGATTTGGAATCGCTATTCGGCGAGTTAGACCATGTGATTGCGCATCGCGACGAATATACAGCTCGGCGCGAGGCTTGTCTCGATTCGCTGAAGCGGGAGTTGAATAACGACGGGCTCACCCTGCGAACTCGGTTTGACCTGACCGAGCAGCTTGCCGAAAATTACAGCTCTTACCAGAGCGACTCTTCGTTGTTTTACCTGCGTCAGAGCCTTGCCATAGCCGACCAGATCGGCGATAACGACCTGATTGTGCGGGCAAGGTCGTCGATCGTATTGTGTTATAGCCTTGGCGGGCGGTTCTTCGAGGCCGAGGAGATCCTCGATCGCATCACCGATTCGATCCATGTCAGCCGTCGGACGCTGTTGACCTTTTATGTCGCGCAACACCGCAAAAACCGGGAACTTGCCTATCGGACAGAACCTGGGGAGCGTCGCGACGCATTTCGCCGTCGGGAACTTTACTATGCCCAGCGTGCCGCTGCGATCAGCGATAACGACTTCACGCGGTTGTATTATGGTTATATGGAGCCGATCATCCGCAAGGATTGGACGCAAGCCACGATCTTGTGCGACAGCCTGCTGGCATGCGTTCCTCCCGACTCGCACGAATATGCCAAGGCGGCCAACCACAAAGCACTGCTGGAGCGGCGTGCCGGCCATGCGGACGAGGAACTTGCGTGGTATTTGCGTTCGGCGATGGCCGATATTCAGTCGGCCGTGCGTGACCACGGTTCGCTGTGCGCAATTTCAAGTGTATTGTTCGACCGCGGAGATGTGCAACGCGCCATGTATTACATCCGAATTGCGATCAACGACACCCGTTTTTTCAACTCTCCCAGCCGTTCGTGGCGCGACATGGCGATCCTGCCACAGATCGAATCGGCTTATAGTGAGCGGAATACCCGATTACATACGATGTATATCGTGCTGATCGTGATCGTTCTGCTCTTCTTCGTTTCGGCCGTTGGCGTGGGGCTCTATGTGTTGTCGCAAAACCGGCGGCTCTACACCGTACAGCAGATTCTGCAAGAATCGAACGAGAAGCTGAACGAGTTGACCCACAGCTTGCGGGAGACGAATGCTTGCCTATCCAGCCAGAATATCCGAATTGCCGATGCGAACCGAATCAAGGAGTTCTATATCGGCGGCTTCCTGCAAATCATTTCGGAGTATATCAACAAACTATCCGGAACGTATCAATACGTCAACAAGATGCTGCGCGACGACCGAATTGCGGAGTTGCGGCGTGAGTATGCGCGGAGCGATGTCCGCAACGAAGAGCTGAAAGAGTTTTATGCTCTTTTCGATAAGACCTTCTTGGGACTTTTTCCCTCGTTTATCGACGCGTTGAACAACCTGCTGACCGAAGAGGCTCGCACGGTGGGGCGCAAAGGGGAGTTGACCACCGTGCTGCGCATCTATGCGCTGATTCGGCTGGGTATCACCGATACGACGACGATCGCCGCGTTGCTTCATTGCTCGGTGCGTACCGTCTACAACTACCGTTCGTTTACCCAGCGGCATGCGCTGATTGATCGTGGCGATTTCGACCAGCAGGTGCAGCTGATCGGCATCACCGAACTTTCCGATAATGCAGAACCAATTCTTTAATTAAAAACAAATAAAATGATGAAACGAAACCTGAAATTAACCCTCTTACTTGTGTTGGTCGGCTTGTTTGCCGCAACGCCAACGGCATTGGCCGGTCGTCGAGAAAAGAAGAAAGTGAAGACCATTCGCTTGATGGACTACAACATTGCCGACGGCATGTGGTATGACCAATACGGCAACTACGACCGTTTTGTGAAGTGGGTCAATGACCAGAATCCCGATGTCTTTGCTATCTGCGAAGCCGCAACCCACTGGAACGAACACCGCAAGACGGTAAGCAAGGAGCAGATGCCTCGCTACTTGCCCGATAGCCTCGATTTGCTGGCTAAGCGTTGGGGTCACTCCTACTCGGTTGTTGGGCCTTATCAGGATAATTATCCGGTGGCATTTACCTCCAAATATCCGATCAAACTCGTTCAGCGTATCGGCGAGGGGCTCTCGCACGGCGCGCTGCATGTGAAGATCAAGGGAATCAACTACGTGGTGCTTCACCTCTGGCCGCATAGCTATTCGCGTGGCGACAAAACGCGTTCGAACAACAAGGGCGACGCGTTCCGTGCCGAGGAGATGCAGCGCATTCTCGATGCTACGATCCTCAACCCGAAATTTGCCAAGGAGAAACATTGGATGATGATGGGTGATTTCAACGCGCAGACGCCGCTCGACAAGGAGTATCACGGAAAGCAGAACTACGAAGTGCACAACCTCGTTCGCAAGGCTTATCCCCACGATGTGATTGGCGATGCGTATGCCGGGAAATTCGAATCTTCGACCATTGGCGGCTGGGCGCGTATTGATTTTATCTATTGCACGGATGCGATTTACGACGGCTTGCAGTCTGCTGTGACGATCCGGGATTATTTCACGGATAAGGCTTCGGATCACCGTCCGATAGTGATGGAGTTTAGCGTTCCGAAGGGGGCGAAATAGCATCCTGCGGGTGCTCCGTAAAAACAAATCGGGCCATGCGAAAGCGTGGCTCGATTCGTTTTTTTGGGAGCAAGCAGTCGTTCTTGTTGGTGCTTCCGTTTGGGGTTAGGTTGAGAATTTTTTGGCGAGTTGTTTTCGGCTTACGCAGCAAGTCGGTAGGCCGCAGCACCGCCAATTAGATAGGCTGCGCCTCGGCAAAATACAAGCACGCTTGCTTTTGCCCTCGGCTTGCACTATTTTGACTGCGTCTTAGATAGGCTGCGCCTCGGCAAAATACAAGCACGCTTGCTTTTGCCCTCGGCTT
>CAZHEY010000012.1:75511-76436 GCA_964532025.1 uncultured Alistipes sp.
GCACTATCTTTGTACCCATGAAAAATATTGTTTTCGATCTGGGTGGCGTACTTTTCGCCCGAGATAAAAATAAATGTACGCAGGATTTTATCGACTTTTTCAGCTTCGTGCGCGCTGAAAAGATGCCGCGATTTTGGGAAGAGTACGACCGGGGAACTTCGACGCTCGAGGAGGTCACCGAGACCTTGTGCCGGTTGAATGGGTGCTCCCGTGAGCAATGCGAAGAGTACCTGCGACAGGCGATTTCGCGGCAGGAGACGCGCAAGCCGACCGAGGAGTTGATCGAGGCGTTGAAGGCGGTGGGCTATCGGCTCTATGTGCTCTCGAATATGTCGCGCGAATTCATTGATTTTCTGCGGCAGTTTCCGGTCTATGCGCTTTTCGACGGCGAGGTGGTCTCTTGCGAAGAGCGGACGGTGAAGCCCGAACCTCGGATTTATGAGATTCTGCTCGACCGCTATGCACTCGACCCGGCAGAAACGCTGTTTATCGACGACCGGGCTGCCAACATCGTTGCCGCCGAAAAGTTCGGGATTCACGGCTTCGTGTTCGACCATGCCGATCCGGCAGCTTCGTGCGAAGCGTTGCGGCAGAAGCTTTTGTAAGCGTTATTTGCACGTTTTTCTGCTCGATTGGGTTGCTTGTTAAGTCTCGATCCTCGAGCTACGTCGAGAGGTCGCGCATGGCTGTCGGTTTTCGATCCTCGAGCATGTCGAGAGGTCGCATACTATTGCCCTTGCCGCACCTTTGCCTTGTCAGTCAGCAGCTCGCGGTGGGCGGCTATTGAGCAACGCGAAATAGCAGTCCTCCGCAGGGCGGAGCTGCGGACTGCCGACTTGCTCTGCAAGTCGAAAACCTGTCGACGACAACCTTTGCGACCTCTCGACAGGCTCGAGGATCGAGAATAGTCTTTGCGACCTCTCGA
>CAZHEY010000013.1:0-76411 GCA_964532025.1 uncultured Alistipes sp.
TCACCGAGGGTCAGTTGTTCCTGCGTAACGACTCCGATACGGGTAAGGTCATCGTCGACCCGTTCCGTTCGTTGTCGCGTCTGAAACAGTTGGTGATCGGGAAGAAGACCCGCGAAGACCACCCGCAGGTGATGAATGCCTGCGTGCGTCTTTATGCCGATGCGGCCAATGCCAAGACCAAGTTGGAGAATGGTTTCGACCTGTCGGACTACGACGAACGTACACTCAAATTCGCACACGACTACTCCGAAAAGCTGCTGGCAATCGACGTGAACATCGACATCACCGAGATGCTCGACACGGCGTGGGGGCTTTTCGCCGAATACTTCTCGAAAGAGGAGGTGGCGATCAAGTCCGAACTCGTGGCTAAATACTGGAAAGCCTAATACGCAATGGCAATCAAATTTCAATATAACAAGACCTCGCTCGGCGACCTCGGCAAACAGCTGAAAATGCGGCAGAAGGCACTCCCTACGATCAAAAGTAAGGAGTCGGCACTGCGTTCCGAAGTCAAGAAGGCGAAGGACTCCGCAATCGACTACCGCCGTCGACTCGACGCTCTGAAGGCCGAGTACGACTACATGGTGTCGCTCTGGGGAGAGTTTGATTGTGACCTTGTGCGCATTGCCGACGTCGATTTATCGACGCAGAAGATCGCGGGTGTTCGCATCCCCGTGCTCCAAGGGGTCTCTTTCGACGAGAAGCCCTACGATCTGTTCTCGTCCCCCGTGTGGTTTGCCGCCGGAGTCGATATCCTCAAGCGCATGGCGCAACTGGGGCTCGAATTCGAGGCATTCAATCGCAAAATGGAACTTCTGGACTATGCGCGCCGTAAAACTACTCAAAAGGTGAACTTGTATGAAAAGGTACAGATACCCGGATACGAGGACGCTATACGTAAAATCAAACGCTTCATGGAGGACGAGGAGAATCTCTCGAAGTCTGCCCAGAAGATCGTGAAAACCAAACAACAACAGGCCGGGGAGGGCGCCATGTTATGATAGCAAAAATGTCGAAATACGGCTTTGTGCTTTTCGCCGCACAGAGCGATGATTTCATCGAAAAGCTGCGCGAACTCGGACTGGTCGATATTACTACCACCGGCTGGGAACCCTCGGAGGAGGATCGGCAGCTGATGCTCGACATCGAAGGCCACACCAAAGCGTTGGAGTGCGTGAATGCACTTCGTGCGCAGGAGGGGCGGATTGATGCCGGAGCGAAACCCTTTGCTTCGGGTGAGGAGGCTTATCACCGCTATGCGGCTGCCCAGCAGCAGGCTACGGCGTTGAATACCGAGATCACCCGATTGGAGAAGGCGGCCGACGAATTGCGCCCGTGGGGCGAATTCGATGTGTCGAGTACGGCGGCACTGGCCGAGAAAGGGATTCTGCTGCGCTACTTCTCGACTCCGGTCAACAGCTTCGACAAAATGTCGGCTGCGTGGTCGGAGCAGTACACCCTTTCGCTGATCCGACGCGGCGAGTCTACGGCCTATTTTGTGGTCGTTGCAGCCCCCGGAGAGGAGATTTCGCTCGATGCACAGGAGATGAAAGCACCGACGATGGACATCCGCGAGGCGGAACGCCAGCATGCCGAGGCCGAGGTGAAGCTCCACGAGCTGGATGCCGAATTCGCGCGCGTCGCTGCGTCCGAATCGCTGCTGACGGCACATGCCGCCCAGCTTCGCGAACAGTTGCAGGGGGTGCAGGTGACCGCTACGGCACGTCAGGCCGCCGACGGACAGCTGATCGTCATGGAGGGCTGGGCCGAAAAGTCCACCTCGAAACAGGTCGATGCTCTGCTGGAGAAGTACCCCAATGTGGTCTACCTCAAAGGAGATCCGACACCCGACGACAATACGCCGGTGAAACTCAACAACGGCTGGTTCTCGCGAATCTTCGAGTTGGTGGGCGACATGTATGCGCGTCCGAAATACGGCACGCTCGACCTGACGCCATTCTTTGCGCCGTTCTACATGCTCTTCTTCGGTATCTGCCTCAATGATGCCGGCTATGGCTTGATCCTGTTGGGGTTAGGTTTGTGGCTGCTGCGCAAGAATCCGACCGGCATGATGCACCGCGCGGCGTGGTTTGCAACGATGTGTGCTGTGGCTACGGTCGCGGTCGGTCTTTTTTGCGGCTCGTTCTTCGGTATCAGTCTGGGGACGTATTTCCCGACAATTCCGTTCTTCGATTTCCAAGGACAGTTCTTCTCGATCGCATTGGCTATCGGCATGGTGCAGATTCTCTTCGGTATGCTGCTTAACATCTGGATGACGGCAAGGTCATTTGGCATCGGCTATTCGCTGGGTGTCATGGGGTGGTTTATCATCCTCGTGGCGGCATCGGTGGCCGGAGGTCTTCAAATGCTCAATCCGGCGTGGGTGATACCTTGGTTCACCACCTCTTCCGTGGCATTCTATGCGGTGGCGGGTGTTGGTGCGGTGTTGATGTTCCTGTTCAATACTCCGGGACGCAATCCGTTGCTCAATCTCGGCGCAGGCGTTTGGAACTTCTATAACAACCTGACCGGATTGTTGAGCGACGTGCTGTCGTACATCCGATTGTTCGCTATCGGTCTGTCGGGCGGTGTGTTAGCTGTGGTGTTCAACTCTTTGGCTGACGGATTTGTGCCCGAGGGGGCGAATATCGTGGTGCGCATTCTGATCATGCTGCCGATCCTGCTGATCGGTCACGGTATCAACCTCTTTATGTCTACGATCTCGTCGTTCGTCCACCCGATGCGTTTGACGTTCGTCGAGTTTTATAAGAATGCCGGTTTCGAAATGGCTACGCGCTACTTCGAGCCGATTCGCAAAATGGAAAAAACAGATAAATAATAACAAACAAAAACTAAACTCAATTATGGAAACAACAGCATTAGTAATGGCCTACATCGGTGTGGCCTTGATGGTAGGTATGGCAGGTATCGCATCTGCTATCGGTACGTCGATCTGCGGTCAGGCTGCCGTGGGCGCAATGAAAAAGAATGGCAGCGCATTTGGTAGCTACATGATTCTTTCGGCTCTTCCGGGTTCGCAGGGTCTCTACGGTTTTGTCTGCTTCTTCATGGTGCAGGGCTTTTTGGCCGATCCTTCGATGGTGCAGGCTGCTGCCGTCTTGGGTGCTGGTATCTTGGTCGGCATCGTCAATCTGGCTGCCGCTATCTATCAGGGCAAGGTCTGCGCAAGCGGTATCGCTGCAATCGGTAACGGTCACGACGTCATGGGTAAGACGCTGATTTTGGCTGCATTCCCCGAGCTGTATGCAATTTTGACGGTCGCTGCAACATTCCTGATCGCCAACATCGTTCGCTAATCGGCTTTCACACAACACTCCCAAGGGCCTCGACCAAATCGGTTGAGGCCCTTGGTGTGTGTATGGGGGGTGTGGGTGTGGTTGCCCTCGATCCTCGAGCCTGTCGAGAGGTCGCAGGCTATTGCGAAATGAGCCCGCCCTCGATCCTCGAGCCTGTCGAGAGGTCGCAAACTCTTGCCTTGCGTCCGTCCTTTTCAGTCAGCAGCTCGCGGAGGCGGCTATGAGCGCAGCGAAATAGCAGTCCTCCGCAGGGCGGAGCTGCGGACTGCCGACTTGCACAGCAAGTCGAAAAACAGCTTGTTAGATAACCCTTTGCGACCTCTCGACAGGCTCGAGGCTCGAGAATAAAACCTTCTTTGGCGCAAGTGTTAAGCGTCAGCATCTCTTGTGTCAAGAAGTAGGTGGCAGTTTGTTTTCGATCCTCGAGCTTGCCGAGAGGTCGCAAACTCTTTATATCTCATTTTTCCAGTCGGTGGCCCTGCGGCCGGCGTGTTTTTGGGGTTTGATGTCAATCTTTTTTTGCATTTTCTCGAGATTTACTCATCCTTTTGGCGCAGGTGGGTGTCTATATGGTATATAGAGAGATTGTTGCGTAGTCCGAAAAATTGTCTACCTTTACGGAATCGAAAAACGGAGTTAGATATTACTGGTCTGGATAGAAACGAACATAAAGGGTTGATAGAGGGCACACAGCAAAGCGATGATGTGCTCTTCGTGTTGTTGCAACGTGGCGACATGCAGGCTTTTGAGCAGATCTACGTGAGGTACAACAAGATGCTTTATACGCTGTCGATCCGTCTGTTGAAGAACGATTTTGCGGCGGAAAATGTTGTGCAGCACGTTTTTGCGAAACTCTGGGAGAACCGCTTCGACATCACGGTGAGCATCAGTCTGCGCAACTACCTCTATACGATGACCAAAAATTATGTGCTCAACTACGTGCGCAATAAGAATAACGCGCTGGTCAAGAACTATGAGATGGCGCAAAGCGGAGCGAGCTACGACGACGACCTGCTGACGCTTCTTGAGCGCAAAGAGATGTATGAACTGCTCAATCAAGCCATTGAGAAGTTGCCCGAGCAGAAACGAATGGTCGTGATGCTCAAACGCGAAGGGCTGACAAACCAAGAGATTGCCGACAAAATGAATATTTCGATCAATACGGTGAAGACTCATTATCAACAGTGTGTTAAGATGTTGAAGGATAGTTTGAGGCCGATTATCGACTCTTTGCCGACGATTCTTGTGCTGCTGGCATTTTTTAACGAATAGTAGAACTCAAAATAGAACCCGATTAACAATGAATGTTCCGAGCAATGAAACCATAGAGCGCGTGTTGGATAACAGCGCATCGCGAGATGAGGCGCGAATGGTTGCCAAGTGGTTTTCAACAATCGAAGGACAACGCCGCCTCTCGGATCGTATCTCCGAAGATATTTCGCGTATCGAACGCGGCGAGTTGCCACTTGTCGAAGACGTCCCCTCCGAGGAGATGTACCAACGTCTTATGCGCCATTTTAACCGGAAACGCAAGCTGCGGATTCTCTACCGCGTGGCGGCGATCCTCCTGCCTTGCGCCTTGGTTCTGGGGATCGGCTATAAGTTGGATCGCCAAGTCGGCGGGCTTTTCACGCCCATGGAATATGCCGAAGTTTACGTCCCGCGCGGGGAGCGTATGCAGATGATGTTTCAGGACGGCACGCACGTCTACATCAACTCCGAGAGCCGGATTCGTTACCCCAAGAAGTTCGGCCTCGACCGACGGGTTGTCGAGCTGGACGGAGAGGCTTATTTCGAGGTGGCTCACAACACGCAGCGTCCCTTCACGGTCGAACTCGACCAGGCCAAGATCCATGTGCTCGGCACGAAATTCAATGTCGATGCCCACCGCGCCGACAACCTCATCACGGTGACGCTCGACGAGGGCAAGGTGAATATGGAGGACACCCAACAGCTGTACGAGTTAGCCCCCTCCGAACGACTCATCTACGACAAGGCGACCCGCCGCGGCCGACTCGTCAAGGCCAACGATTCGAGGGAGACCTCGCTCTGGAAGCACAACGTGCTCTCGTTTCGCGATGCCTCGCTGACCGAAGTCACGCGCGTGTTGAGCCGGTGGTATGATGTGAAATTCGAGATTAAGAATCAGGCGGCATGCAAATATTTCTATACGTTTACTTCGGAGAATGCCCCCTTGGATACTATCTTACAGGAGATTGAGCGTATCTCGCCTGTGTCGTTCGTCAAGAACGAAGATGTTCTCGAAGTGGTCGTGAAATAATATTTGATTTTTGTATCATACTTTTCGTTCGCTTGTGTGTCTACTATGTAGATATGCAAGCGGATATTTTTTTATGCAACGATTGAATATCAAACCTACTAATTAACCTAAATTTTATAAAATGAAACAAGCGAAACTACTTTTCTTGTTGGCGGCATTTTTGGGTATCACCCTCTCGGTGTCGGCACAAAAAGTAACCTTGAATCTCCAAAACAAAACGTTGGAGGTGGTGCTTGACGGTATTGCCAAGCATACGGGCTATGTATTTTACTACACGCGCCCGACGGTCAATCCCGACAAGATTGTCAGCATCAATGTCAAAGATGCGGAGCTTAAAAGTGTACTGACGCAGCTCTTCAGCGAAGACGGTGTGGGTTACGAGATCAAGGATAAGAAAATCTATCTTGTCGACAAGCAGTCGCAGGCAACCTCTTCGCAGGAGCGACCGGTGTCTGGCCGCGTCGTCGACAAGGCCGGCAACCCGATTATCGGGGCAACAATCATCATCCAAGGTACTACGACCGGTGCTTCGACCGATGTCGACGGTAATTTTACGTTACCCAAGGTGTCGTCGTCGGCCGTTCTGGAATTTGCCAGTCTGGGCTATACGACGCAGACCATGGCCGTCGGCGTGCGCACCTCGTTCGATGTGACGCTGGAGGAGGACAACCAGCTGATTGATAATGTCGTGGTTACGGCCATGGGCATCAAACGCTCGGAGAAGGCATTGAGCTACAACGTCCAGAAGGTCGGCAACGACGCTTTGACCAAGGTCAAGGACGTGAACTTCGTCAACTCGCTCTCGGGTAAGGTTGCCGGTGTGACGATCAACAGCAGTTCGTCGGGTGTCGGCGGTGCGTCGAAGGTCATCATGCGTGGTACGAAGAGTATCTCGCAGAGCAGCAATACGCTCTATGTTATCGACGGAGTGCCGATGTTCAACTATTCGAAAGAAGCCAGCACGGAGTTTGGCTCGGAGGGTTCTACCGAGGCTATCGCCGATCTCAACCCCGAAGATATCGAATCCCTGTCTGTGCTGACGGGTGCTGCTGCGGCCGCTCTCTATGGTAACAACGCCTCGAACGGTGCGATCGTTATCACGACCAAGAAAGGTAAGGCCGGTCAGACCACGATCACCGTGTCGAGCAATACGGAGGTGATGTCTCCCTTCGTAATGCCCAAATTCCAGACGCGTTACGGTACAGGCGTTCTCGGCTCGGATACGCCGGTGACCCACAAGAGCTGGGGTGAGCGGCTCAATTCCGATAATTATGTGGGCTACAAACCTTCGAACGACTATTTCCAGACCGGAGTTGTCGGCACGGAGACGGTCGCACTCTCGACCGGTTCGGAGCGCAACCAGACCTACGTCTCGGCCAGTGCCGTCAATTCGCGCGGTATCGTGCCCAACAACGGTTATAGCCGTTATAACTTCACATTCCGCAATACGACTACGATGCTCCACGACAAGATGACGTTGGACATCGGCGGTAGCTATATCAATCAGTACGACCGCAATATGATCAACCAAGGTACGTATAGCAACCCGTTGGTTACGGCCTATCTTTTCCCTCGTGGCGACGATTGGAATGCCATCAAGATGTACGAGCATTACGATCCTACGCGCAAGATTCCTGTGCAGTATTTTCCCCAGAAATTCGATGAGCTGAACGGTCAGAACCCCTATTGGATCAACTACCGCAACTTGCGTGAGACCAAGCGCGACCGCTATATGATGAATGCTAACGTCAACTACCAGATTCTGGACTGGTTGAGTGTTTCGGGTCGTCTTCGTATCGACAATGCGACGGGTACGTTTACCGAAAAACTCTTTGCTACCTCAAATGCTACGCTCATCGAAGGTTCGAACAACGGCCTCTATGGTGTCACCGATAGCAAGGAGAAGCAGGCTTACGGCGACTTGTTGCTCAACATCAACAAGACCTTCGGTGAGGATTGGTCGTTGCAGGCCAACGTCGGAGGTTCGTTCTCGGATATGCGGTGGTCGGAGTTCCAGAATCGTGGCCCGATTATCGAGTCGGGTCTTGCCAATGTCTTCAACGTGATGCACCTCGACGATACGAAAACCGAGCGCATCCAGAATAGCTGGCACGACCAGACTCAATCGGCATTCGGCTCTTTCGAGGTGGGCTACAAAGGGGCTTACTACCTCACTCTGACGGCTCGTAACGACTGGCCGTCGCAGCTCTCGGGCCCTCACTCCGTCAAGAAATCGTTCTTCTACCCTTCGGTCGGAGCTTCGGTTGTCTTCTCCGAGATCATCAACATGCCCAAGCAGATCTCCTACCTCAAGTTGCGTGCGTCGTATGCTTCGGTGGGTCTTCCCTTCTCGCGATTCTTGGCCAATGTGACCTATAAGTGGAATAACGACATCAAACAGTGGGAGACCGTTTCGCACTTCCCGATGGGCGAGCTGAAGCCGGAGAAGACCGATTCCTATGAGATCGGCTTGACGGCTCGTTTCCTGCGCCACTTCGATTTGGACTTCAGTCTTTACCGCACCAATACGAAAAACCAGACCTTCGGCCCTGAACTCAATGCTTCGTCGGGTTACGACAAGATGTATATCCAGACGGGTAATGTCCGCAACCAAGGTCTTGAGCTGTCGGTGGGCTACAAAAACACGTGGAACAAATTCTCGTGGCGTTCGAACTTCACGCTTAGTGCCAACCGCAACGAGATTACCGAGCTTGTGGAGAACTATCCCAATCCGATCAGCGGTGAGCTGATGACGATCGAGAACTTCGATGTCGGCGGTCTGGGGCGTGCGCACTTCATCCTTCGGAAGGGTGGTTCGCTGGGCGACCTCTACTCGTACAGCGACCTGCGCCGCGATAGCGACGGCCGGATCTATGTCGACGAGAACGGTGGTGTCTCGGTGGCATCGGAGGGTGTTGTACCGATCAAAATGGGAAGCGTCTTCCCCAAGGCAAATATGGCTTGGCGTAACGACTTCGATTGGGGTAACTTCAATTTCGGCTTCATGGTTTCGGCTCGTATCGGCGGTATCGTCTATTCGGCAACACAGGCTGCTCTCGACTACCACGGTGTGTCGGAGGTCTCGGCTGCGGCACGTGATGCCGGAGGTGTCCTGCTCAACGACAACGACATGATCGACCCCTATAAGTATTTCTCGGCTATCGGTGGTCAGGATACGGGTATTCCGATCTTCTACACCTACTCTGCGACCAATGTGCGCCTTCAGGAGGCAAGCATCGGCTATACGATCCCCAAGCAGAAGTTGGGCAACATTGTCGAGATGACCTTTTCGATCGTCGGCCGCAACCTGCTGATGATCTATAACAAAGATCCGTTCGACCCCGAATCGGTTGCCACAACGGGTAACTACTACCAAGGTATCGATAACTTCATGATGCCCGGCACGCGCAACATCGGTTTCAACGTAAGACTTAAATTCTAACCAATCCCAACTATGAACAAACTAATAATAACGACCCTCGCCTGTGCCGGAGTTTTCTTGTCGACTTCGTGCCTTTCGAACTATGAGGAGTATAATACGAACCCTTCGGAGGTGACCGACGACCAGATGAATGCCGACGACAAGAAGGCTGCTGCCGCTCTGACGGGTATGCAGGGCAGCATCATGGCGACCCAAGTGCACCTTTATCAATTTATCGACGTGCTGTGCGGTGATACCTACGGCGGATATTTTGCCGATGCCAAACCGTGGAGCGATTCGTTTGCCTTGTTCAACCCTTCGGACGACTGGAAGAACAAACCCATGGAGACCATTGTCAACATCTATAAGAACCAGAAGTTGTTGCGCAACACCACCACCGATCCAGTGCTGCTTGCCATAAACGATGTGGTTCGCTTGGCAGCCATGGTGCGCCTTGCCGATATGTATGGGCCGATTCCCTACTCTAAAATCGGTGACGACGGCAATACCAGCACGCCCTATGATTCGCAGAAAGAGATCTATACCAAGATGTTCACCGAGTTGAATTCGGCTCTTGAACAACTTACGGCCAATCGCACGGGAGCGTTCAGTCCTAATGCCGACATCATCTTCGGCGGCAAGGTCGAGAAGTGGATCAAATTTGCCAATACCCTCAAATTGCGTATGGCAATGCGTATCTCCTATGCCGACGCTGCACTGGCCGAGCAGATGGCTGTCGAGGCGGCAACGCACGAGGTGGGAACCATGACTGCCAACGATGACAATGCCTTCCTGAAGGTTACGGTAAACCCGTTGACGACGATTATTTCCGAATGGGGTAATTCGCGTGTATCGGCTGACGTTAGTTCGTACATGAACGGATATGCCGACCCGCGACGAGGACAATATATGGCGGAGTCCACATTCTCCAGTTCTTCGATTACCAATGGCTACCACGGCTATCGCGTGGGTTACAACGGGTTGGACATGGAACAGGCGATGCAGTACTCAAGTGTCAATATCACGATGCTCACCAAGCGTGGTCTTCCGGTGATGTATGCTGCCGAGGCGGCATTCCTCAAAGCCGAGGGCGCGATTCGTGGCTGGAATATGGGTGGCGGCACGGCACGATCCTACTACGAGCAGGGCGTTCAACTCTCGTTCGAGCAGTGGGAGGCCGGTAGTGCTGCGGCATACCTTGCCAATTCGCAACGCATGCCTGAGTCGTACAAAGACCCGAAGGGGATCAACAACAACGACGGAACACCGAGCGACATTACCGTGGCATGGGACGATGCGGCACCATTCGAAAAGATGTTGGAGCGCATCATCACCCAGAAGTGGATTGCAAACTATCCGCTTGGACATGAAGCATGGGCCGAGCATCGCCGCACGGGCTATCCCTATCTGATGAAGAGCGTAATCAACAAGAGTGGTGGTGTGGTGAACGATCTGGAGGGCGCACGTCGCATTCCCTATCCTCCGAAGGAGTACCAGCAGAATGGTACTAACGTATCGGCTGCCGTGCAACTGTTGGGAGGCCCCGACAACATGGCAACACACACTTGGTGGGATTGTAAAAACAAAAAATAACCGTCGACTATGAAAAACAGACTAATCAATAAATTCACAATATCGCTTTTGGTCGTGACATTCGCGCTCTCGTTCACCTCGTGCAACGATTGGACAGATCCGGAGAATGTCGAGATCAAAGAACCGAACCTCGAACAGGATAACCCGGAACTCTATGCGCAGTACCTTGCGGCACTTCGCGAGTACAAGCAGCGTGCCGGTCACAAAGTGGTTTACGCGTGGTTTGACAACTCGCTGAAGAACACCGTAACGCGTGCTCACCATATCACCACGCTCCCCGACAGCGTTGATGTCATCACGTTGATGTACGCCGATAACCTCGTTGAACGCGAGTTGAACGAGATGAATAAGGTGCGCCAGAAAGGGACACGCGTGATCTACAACATCTCATACGATGCCCTGACTGAGGCTTATAAGGCTTACCGCGAAGCGTTCGATGCTGCAACCCCCCCCCAGCCTACGAGCGACGAAGAGGGTGACGATACGACGCCCGAGGTAGCCAAGACCCTTGCGGAGTTCACGGCCGAATACATGCCTGCACAGATTGATCTTTGCGCGAAATACAACTACGACGGCATCGTGGTGAGCTACAACGGCAAGGAGTTGACACACTCGACACCCGAGCAGATTGCACAATACACGGCCGAGCAGGAGGCGTTCCTCAATCCGATCGCCGAGTGGCAGAAGGCAAATACCGGCAAGATGCTTGTGTTGATGGGACGCGCCTACAACATCTTGAACAAGGAGCTGGTTCAGCAGTTCGAGCACATCATCGTGCCGACGCAATACCTCACCTCGACGGCATCCTTGTCGTTTGAGTTGCGCAAGTCGCTTGTCGAGGGCGTTCCGGCCGATCGTTTTGTTACCGCGGTGCTGACCACGTCGCTGGATAAGAGTGATACCAAGACCGGCTATTTCGGCTCGCAGCGTGCGCTGACTGAGACCGCATACTGGATCAGCACGCCCGAATCGGGTTTGCAGAAGGCTGGCATAGCCATTTTCGATGTGCAGAACGATTTTTACAATACGACCTTGCTGTATAAATACACACGCGAGGCTATCGCAATCATGAACTAAACAACGTATTCGAAATGAAACTCAATAAATTATATATCATTGCTGCGGCTGTCTGCGTTACGGCTCTTTCGGGTTGCAAGAACGACGACATCTACGCCGCCGACTTCGACAGCAAGGTCTACCTCTCCTCGACTCAGCGCGTGTCGACGGTTCTTGTGAAGAAGGGAATGTCCGATCTGACACGTTCGTTGCAGGTCGAATCGGCAAAACTCGTCACCAAGCAGGTGACCATAAAATTTCAGATCGACGAGACTTTGGTCGATACGTATAACCGTGCTTATTACGACAATGCTGTCCTGTTGCCTGCCGAGAACTACGAGATGCCGGTTGTGGAGGCTGTGATGTCGGCCAATTCGTCGCAGTCGACAGCCGTGGACGTCAACTTCAAGGCACTTGACCAACTCGACCGCGAAACTCACTATGTTTTGCCTGTGACGATCGCCAGCATCGAGGGTGCTGATGTGTTGGAGTCGGCTCGCCGTCAGTATTTTGTCTTCAAAGGCTCGGCGTTGATCAATGTCGTGGGCGATGTGGACGAAAACTTCCTGACTATCAATTGGAAAAACAAAGCTGTGGTTAATAACCTCCGTACGTTCACGATCGAAGGATTGCTGCGTGCACGCAACTTCGATAAGATGATTAGCACCTTCTGCGGCATTGAGGGCGAATTTCTGCTGCGTTTCGGCGATATGGGCTTCCCTGCTGGACAATTGCAGGTGGCAACCTCGGAAGGCAATTGGCCGGATGCCGATCCTACGAAAGCGTTGCCGACTAACAAGTGGGTGCATGTGGCATTTACTTACAGCAATGGCGCGATGAAGATCTATATTGACGGCAAATTGCAGTCGGAGGGTACTAAGAACTTGGGCAGTGTCAACCTCGGTGTAAATGATTTTTATATCGGTAAATCGTATGATAACAACCGTAGTTGGGCGGGCGAGATGTCGGAGGTGAGAATCTGGAATGTAGCGCGTACCAAGGAACAGATTGCAAATAATATTTATTTCGTCGATCCTGCAACGCCGGGGCTGGTGTCGTACTGGAAATTCGACGAAGGCGCAGGTTCTTTTGTCAAGGACTATACGTCGAACGTCAACAACGCGATGGCCAAATCTCCGATGAAATGGACTACGGTTTCCTTGCCTGAGTCTGGAAAATAATAGGGTAACAGAAAAACTAAACTGATTATGAACTATACAAAATATTTGAAAACAGCTCTGTTTGCCTCAGCAATGGCTCTTCTGTGCGGAGGTCTCTCTTCGTGCGAAGACAACATCGACTTGGGACGTGCTGATTCCGGTAAATTAGAGCCTGTGAATGGCGTCTACGTGGCATTGAACAATATCACTACCCCACGGGCATTCCAGAATCTTGATATTTACACCGATAAGGAGGTGTCGACACCCGTCAACATCCTGCTCACACGTGCTGCCAATGAAATCATCGACTGCAAGTTGGCTTTCGATGCGGCGTTGGTTGCAGAATACAATGCCAAAAATGGAACTGATTTCGAGGCATATCCTGCGGAACTGGTCAAGTTCGAGAACGACGGCTTTGTCTCGGTTGCCCCGGGTGACACGGAGTCTTTTACTGTCAACATGACCGTAGAACCGATTCCGTCATCGCAGATTGCAGGCTTGGAGGGCAAAAGTTACCTGCTGCCGATCTCCATGACGGCATCGACACAAGGCGTGAAAGTTCGTGCCGACAAGCAGAACTACTTCTACGTTGTCAAGATCAAAGGCGACCGCCAAGAAGCAGCCAAGGATAGCGGTATTGTGACGGTTATGTATTTTGAGGTCAATGATACAAACCCGCTTAATGCAGGCGAGTGGACTTTGAAAGACAGCCGTAAGCCTATGGCAGACGTTGTTTGTATTTTCGCTGCCAATATCAACTACAATGCAGAGCAAGGCCGTGTCTATTTGAGTCTTAACGAGAACGTTTCGGCTATCTTAAATCATAAAGAACACTACATAAAGCCGTTGCAAGATAAGGGAATCAAAGTAACCCTGTCGGTACTTGGAAATCACGATGCGGCCGGTGTCGCCAACCTCGCCCCTGCAACTTGCAAGGCTTTTGCTCAAGAGATAAAAGCCACGCTTGATGCCTATGGACTTGACGGTATTGAGTTCGACGATGAATATTCAAATTATACGGCAGCGGCGGGCATACCCGGATTTATCGGAGCTTCTCCATCGTCGGATGCCTATGCACGGCTTTGCTATGAATGCAAGATGCTGATGCCCGATAAAATTGTCGGTGTATATCACTTTGGAGCTGCTGGCTTTAGAAATTCGATCGAAGGCGTGAATCCGGGGGATTTTGTGGACTATACCTACGAGGCATTTTATGGGTATCCTAACTTTTCTATCTGGTCTTCTTATAAAGGAATGTCGAAGAAACAGAATGCGCCCTATTCTCGAAAAATCGCTGACGGGTTTGCCTTTAATTCCAGTTTCATGCAGGCCGTTCGTGATGAATATGGAGTTAATATGCTTTACAACTACCAACTGAAACATGCTGATTCGTATCATCCGACTATGAGTAGAATGACCCGTATTCTTTATGATGAAGAATGCGAGTTTAGCGGCGTTAAACATCCCAAAGATTATTAATGTCTAATCGTATTAAAAGATTGAAACCCATGAAAAAAATATTATATTTATTAATGTTCGTATCGCTGTTTGTTGGTTGTAGCGAAAATGATGCGGACAAGGAAGATTTCACAACTCAGACCATAGACGTTAATACGGATAAGGTAGCATTCGATGTGACGGGAGGTGCTATCGACGTCACGGTTAACAGTAGTGCGAATTGGCGAGTCCTTGGGCTTAAAACTTGGTGTCTGCCCTCTGTTGAAGCCGGAAAGAACGGCGATGTTGTTACGTTCCAGGCCGGCCGTAATCTAAGCGAGGAGGAGCGTTCGCAACAATTCTCGTTCGTATGTGGCCGTTCGGTCTTCAAGGTGACGATTTCTCAGAAAGGCAATAATTTGCTGATTATACCTCAAAAGGATTACAAAGTTTCAGCCGCAGGTGAAGATATTTCGGTGAAGATCAAAGCAACCGTTCCGATTGCATATAAAATCTCGGAAGAGGGCAAAAAGTGGATTACCGACGTTACTATGACGCCTCCTACTGCCGACGGGGCATTTTCGTTCTTGCGGTTTAGATTTGCTGCAAATAAATCCTATGGAGATAAGATGGCAACCGTGAAATTCACCTATGGTGACGGGTTGGAGGATCTGCTTACGTTTAAGCAACCTCAAAACGATGCTATTATTTTCGATAAGGATCCGTCGAATATCTACGAGATAGACGAAAATGGTGGTGAAATTACGGTTAAGGTGCAGGCGAATGTCGATTATACGGTAGAGATTCCCGACGGTGCTGAAAAATGGGTGACCTTAAAAGAACCTGCGCCGGGTAGCCAGACACGCGCTTTGCTGGATTCGGAAAAAACGTTTACGATTGCAGCCGCTGAAGATGCCGCTCGCGTAGCCGAGATTCATTTCGTTTCGCGTAATCGCAAGTTAGATGTAGTTGCCACTATTAAACAGGCAGGACGACCGGCTCCGCCGCTTATAATTCCTGATACTAAGTTTAGAAACTGGCTCTCCAATAACGGTTATGTCCTTGTTGTGGATGGTGCTAATTGTGAGATTACCGAGAAAGGACTTGCGTTGACCGAGTTTACTCTTTCTCGTGCTGAATTGTCCGATTTGACCGGTATAGGAGCATTTGTCAACTTGACAAAAGTCGATGTAAACAATAACTATATAGAGAATTTGGATTTAACGGGGTGTAAGAAGTTGACTATGTTGAAATGTTATGGTAATAATTTGGCAAAAGTCATTGTGGATGATGAGGCTCCGTTGGAAAAACTTGAGATTATCGGTCTGCGTAATCCAAATTATGTTACGTCGAATTCATTGACAATTGTTGGGGCTAAGATACGGGAAATTGACGTGTCGTATAATAGTTCTTTGTCATACATTGATGTTTCCGAATGCTCTGGGTTGGGCAAAATTGATTGTACAAAGATTAAGAACCCTGCTGTTTTAGTGTTGAAAACAGGGCAATCACCAGAGGTATTAAAGAATTCGAGTACTACAATACAGTACAAGTAACGCATGTAATTTATATTTGTAATAGTTTTCGTGCAACCGACCACCAAGTGTGTGTCGGTTGCACTTTTTTAGTGCCCGATTGGAACGGGAGCTGTTCTCGATCCTCGAGCTCTGTCGAGAGGTCGCAAAGGGTTTCTGTTCTCGATCCTCGAGCCTGCCTCGGAGGTCGCTGTGTTCTGTTCTCGATCCTCGAGCTCTGTCGAGAGGTCGCTGTGTTCTGCTCTCGATCCTCGAGCTCTGTCGAGAGGTCGCTGTGTTCTGCTCTCGATCCTCGAGCTCTGTCGAGAGGTCGCTGTGTTCTGTTCTCGATCCTCGAGCTTGTCGAGAGGTCGCAGACTATTGCTTTGTGTCTATGTTTTCAGTCTGCAGCTCGCGGAGGCGGCTATGCAGCGAAGCAAATAGCAGTCCTCCGCAGGGCGGAGCTGCGGACTGCCGGCTTGCTCTGCAAGCCGAAAAACAGCTTGTCAGATAAAAACTTTGCGACCTCTCGACAGGCTCGAGGATCGAGAATCGAAACCCTTTGCGACCTCTCGACAGGCTCGAGAATCGAGAAAAACCGTCTTTGGCGTAAGTGTTTAAGCGTCGGCATCTCTTGTGTTAAGAAGTGGGTGGAACTTTGTCCTCGATCCTCGAACTTTGTCGAGAGGTCGCTGTGTTCTGTTCTCGATCCTCGAGCTCTGTCGAGAGGTCGCAAGGACTCAATGCAATCATTCTCGATCCTCGAGCTTTGTCGAGAGGTCGCAAGGACTCAATGTAATCATTCCCGATCCTCGATCTCTGTCGAGAGGTCGCTGTGTTCTGTTCTCGATCCTCGAGCCTGTCGAGAGGTCGCAAGGACTCAATGTAATCATTCTCGATCCTCGAGCTTTGTCGAGAGGTCGCAAGGACTGTTGTTCCTGATAACAAAAAACAGGTTGTGAGAAATTCTCACAACCTGTTTTCTTTGAGTCTCCTGTGCCGAGCCGACGCCCGAGCCGACGCCCGAAAAGGCCGAAGCCCAGTCAAGATCGAGTCAGCCCCGAACCAACGCCCAGCCCGCAGCCCCGGCTATCTGCCTTTGCGGCGTGTGCGGTAGCCGCGCGGTTTGCCGCCTTGCGAGGCGTTTGCCGCGTCGTCGATGCTGCGTGGGGTGACTCCCTCTATGAGTACCTCGAAATCGAGCTGTCGCTTCTGGAGGTCGGCGCGCTTGACGCGGATGCGCACGGGACTTCCCAACGTCATGCGGATGCCGGTCGACCGGCCGATGACCTCGTACTGATCCTCGAAGAATTGAAACAGATCGCCTTGTATATCGCGCAGGAAAGACATGCCCTCAATGTGCGTTTCGTCGAGTTCGACGTAAATGCCCCACTCGGTAAGCCCCGAAACATGTCCCATAAACTCATCACCGATATGCTCTTTCATAAACTCGACCATCTTGTATTTGATCGAGGCGCGTTCGGCTTCGGCAGCCACCACCTCGCGTTCCGACGCGTGGGCGCACTGCTCCTCTAACTCGGCCTTGTCGGCCGATTTACCACCGGCAAGGTAGCGCGCCAGAAGCCGGTGTACCATCATGTCGGGATAGCGGCGAATGGGCGATGTGAAGTGGGTGTAGTAGGGAAATGCCAATCCGTAGTGGCCGATGTTGTCGGTCGTGTAGAAAGCCTTGGCCATGGAGCGCACGGCCATGGTCGACACGGCGTTCTCCTCGCTTGTGCCTTTGATCTCCTTGAAGAGCTTGTTCATCTCCTTGGCGATTGCGCGCCCTTTGGTCGCCTTGAAGGCGTGGCCGAAGCGCACGATGAACTGGCGGAAACGTTCGAGTTTCTCCTCGCTCGGCACATCGTGGACGCGGTAGATCATCGTGCGTTCCACCGGACGACCCGATTCGCTCTTGCGCTGGCCGCAGAATTCGGCTACGCGGCGGTTGGCCAGCAGCATGAACTCCTCGATCATCTGGTTCGACTCTTTCTGCTCCTTGAAGTAGACGCCGATCGGCTTGCCGCTCTCGTCGAGCTGGAAGCGCACCTCCTCGCGGTCGAAGCTGATCGCTCCGTCCTTGAATCGTTTGGCACGCAGAGCCTGTGCCAGCCTATTGAGTGTGGTCACCTCCTCGGCATAGTCGCCCTTGCCGGTTTCGATCACCTCCTGCGCCTCGGCGTAGGAGAATCTGCGGTCGGAGTGGATCACCGTGCGACCAAACCATTCTTCGAGAAGGTCGAGATTTTCGTTGAGCGTGAAGACTGCCGAGAAGCAGAGACTCGTTTCGTTGGGACGCAGCGAGCAGAGTTCGTTCGACAGGCGTTCGGGCAGCATCGGTACGGTGCGGTCGACCAGATAGACCGACGTTCCGCGTTCGATCGCCTCGTCGTCGATCGTCGAGTGGGGACGCACGTAGTGGGTCACGTCGGCGATGTGTACGCCGATCTCCCAGACTCCGTCGCGGAGCTTCTTGACCGACAGCGCGTCGTCGAAATCCTTGGCATCTGCCGGGTCGACCGTGAAGGTCACCGTGTCGCGGAAGTCGCGGCGTGAGGCGATCTCCTGCTCGGTGACGCGACTGTCGAGTGACTCGGCAGCCTGCTCGATCGAGGGATCGAAGTGGTAGGGCAGTTCGTATTCGGCCAGTATGGCGTGCATCTCGGTGTCGTTGTCGCCGGCCATGCCTAACCGCTCGATCAGCTCACCCGACGGGCTTTTGCTTCCGGCCTGCCAGTCGGCGATGCGCACAACGACCTTCTCGCCGTCCTTCACATCGGGGTAGGTGCGCTTCGAGAGGTAGATGTCCATCGGCATTTTGCGCGAATCGGCACGCACGAAGATCTGGTGAATCCCGACCTCCGCCACACCGATATAGGGCTTGCGGCTGCGCTCGATTACGCGCGAGATTTCGCCCTCCATCTTCCCGTCGCGTCCGCGGTGGGTGACCACAACTTCCACGCGGTCGCTGTCGAGGGCATTCGAGGAGTTGCGCTGGTTGACGTAGATGTCCTCCTCCAACTCTTCGACCTTGACATAGACCGATCCGCCCGAGGTCATGTCGGCGACACCCTCGTAGTGGGGCAGGTGGTTGGGCGTGAGCCGATATTTCTCGCGGGCACACTCCTCGATCACCCCTTCGTTGAAGAGCCGTGTGACGACTTCGAGTGTCTCGCGCCGTCCCTCTTTGGTTGCTCCGCCGGAGACCGAGGCCAAGTATTTGAGCGAATATTTATTGTTGGGGAATTCGCGGAATAGATTGAGAATCACCGCAGCCCGATCGGGCTTCTTTGCGCCTCGTTCGGGGCGTCTTTGTCTTTGTTTCTCCATTATTTCTTCAGTATTTGCAGGGCAAGACGGCTCATGAAGCCGATGCCCACGTCGATAGCCCCCTCGTCGGGTGAAAACGTCGCCGTGTGGGGGTGTCCTGCGGCCGAGCCTACGCCCAGTCGGTAAAACAGCGACGGATAATATTTGCAGTAGAATCCGAAATCCTCGGCTGTGGTGCGCAGCGGAAGCATTTCGACCTTCAATTTGAGTTCTTTGGCCAGCGCCACGGCCTGCTTGACGACGATCTCGTTGTTCATCACACACGGATAGCCGCGGCTGATGTCGATGTCGGTTTTCACGCCGATCCGTTTGTCGATCTCGGCCGCGATGATCGCGATGCGCTGGTGGATGATCTTACGTTCGTGTTCGTCGAATGTGCGCAGCGTCCCCTCCATGTAGGCTTCGTCGGGAACGATGTTCGTCGCTCCGGCTGCCTCGAGGTGTCCGATCGACAGCACGCAATCTTCGCTGTTGAGTCCGATCAGGCGCGTCACCAGTTCGGCACTTGCCGCTACGGGGTCTTTGAGTTGGTTGCGCAAAGCTCCGTGGCCGCCCGATCCGTGGATGCGGAAGCGTAGCTCGTCGCTGGCAGCCATATACTTCCCGGCGCGGAAGCCGAATGTGCCGACCTCCAGCTGCGGTTCTACGTGTTCGCCGATGACCGCGCGGATCTGGTACTCCTCAAACGGTTTTTCGGCCAGCACGAGCGAAGCTCCGCCGGGGTTGCACTCCTCGCCGGGCTGAAACAGACAGAGAACCGTGCCCCGGAAATCGGGGGCTTCGGCGAGTTTTCGGGCAACTCCGTAGAGAATGGCGGCGTGCATGTCGTGTCCGCAGGCGTGCATCACACCCGCGCGCTGCGACCGCCATTCGACGGGGTTTTGCTCCTCGATCGGCAGGGCGTCGATGTCCGCGCGCAACACGACGGCGTGCCGGTCGTCGGTCGTGGTCTTTGAGCCGCGGATCGTAGCCAGAATTCCCGTTGTGGCAACCGGACGGTGTTCGATCCCCGCTTCGGTGAGTTGCTGCGAGATGAAAGCAGCGGTCTCGTGTTCGCGGAACGAGAGTTCGGGATGTGTATGCAGGTGGCGACGGAATTCTATGGGATTCATAACATGAATGTTTAATAGTGTGTCAGAAAATTGCTTTTGCAATCTTCTGGATATTGGTGGTTCGACTCATGGTGTAGTAGTGCATGATGGGAACGCCGGCTGCGATCAGCTCGCGGCTCTGGGCGATTGCCCACTCTGTGCCGATGTCGCGCACGTGGTCGGGATGCGCTCGGACTTCGCTTGCAAGTGCCTCGGGAATCTCGACGCTGAATGTCTCGGGCAGTACCTCCAGATGGCGCAGCGTCGAAAGCGGCTTGATGCCGGGGATGATCGGTACGGTGATCCCGGCTTCGCGGCAGCGGCGCACAAAGTCGAAATAGTGGCGGTTGTCGAAGAACATCTGCGTGATTACATACCCCGCTCCGGCATCGACCTTCTCTTTGAGGTGTCGGATGTCGCTGGTCAGGTCGTGCGCTTCGAAATGCACTTCGGGATAACCGGCCACGCCGATCGAGAACTTCGAGTGGTGGCACTCCTCGACCTCGCCGTCGACGAATTCGCCGCGGTTCATCGCAGCCACCTGCCGCACCAGATCAATCGCATGGGCGTGTCCCTGCGGATGCGGCATGAAACGCCGTTCGTTCTGCGACTTGTCGCCGCGGAGTGCCAGCACGTTGTGCAGCCCCAGAAAATCCATGTCGATGAGCGTGTCCTCGATGTCGTATTTCGAGAGTCCTCCGCAAATCAGGTGCGGAACAACTTCTACGCCATATTTGTGTTGTATTGCGGCCGAGATTCCCACCGTGCCGGGACGTCGGCGCACGACGTGCCATTCGATGCTGCCGTCCGCCTGCTCGCTCTCCTTGATCCCCTCGCGGTGGAAGGTGATGTTGATGTAGGCCGGGTCGTAGGGCATCAGCGGGTCGATCGCGTCGAATATTTTCTGCATGCCGTCGCCTTTGAGCGGGGGCAGCAGTTCGAAGGCAAACCGGGGCTTGTGTTCGGCGATTGCGCGGTTGATGATGTCGATGACGTTCATGGTCGGAATCAGATATTGTTCGGTATAATTTTTTTAATCTCCTCCACCTCCATGTGGCGGCGGCGGGCATAGTCCAAGAGTTGTTTGGTGTCGATCGTGCCGACCGAAAAATAGTCGGCATCGGCAAAGAGCAATCCGCAGAGAGCCTCTCCGGGGTCAATCATGTAGTTCTCTGTGAGCCGCATGCCGGTGGTTTTCTCGGCGGCGAGCAATTCGAACAGCTCCTTCTTGAGCGAGTGGTCGGGCGAGGCCGGATAACCGAAGGCCATGCGACGGCCGCGGTAGTCGCCACGGATGATGGCCTCGGGCGAGAGGGGCGAACCGCTCTCGTAGCCCCACATCTGACGGCGCACAAAACTGTGTACCGCCTCGGCAAAGGCTTCGGTCAGCCGGTCGGCCAGCAACTTGGCCATGATTGCCGAATAGTCGTCGCCCGCTTTGCGGAATGTTTCGGTCAACTCCTTCAGCCCGATTCCGGCCGTCACGGCAAAGCCGCCGATCCAATCTCCCGCAGGGGCGATGTAGTCGGATAGTGAGCAATTCTGCTCGCCGCGGGTCTGGTTGCGCAGCATGGCCAGCCGGCATGTGCCGCCCTTGGCATCGGTGACCACGATGTCGTCCCCCTCGCTGTGCGCTGGGAAAAGTCCGACGGTGGCTTGCAGCGTCAGCAACCGCTCCTCCTTGATCCGGGTGAGCAACGCCTGTGCATCGGCGAAGAGCTTGCGAGCCTCCTCGCCCCGTTCGGGGTGGTCGAGAATTTCGGGATAACGTCCCTTCAGCCCCCACGCCGGGAAGAAGAAGTTCCAGTCGATGTAGGGTTCGGCATCGGCGACATCGAAGTCGGGGAAGACCATGCGCCCTGCGTGCAGCGGCTCGACGGGTTGATGTGCCGGTCGGTCGGAGTGTGCCTTGCGCACCTCGACGATCGGGATGAGTTTGCGTGTGCGTTCGCGTTTTTCGTAGTCGGTGCGCAGTGCTTGCTGGTCGGCCTTGATCTTGTCGATGTAAAGTGCGCCGTCTGCACCGAGCAGCTGTCCGAGGATCTGGCTGTTGCGGCTGGCGTTGGGCGAGTGGATAACCGCACCCGAGTAGGCCGGGGCGATCTTGACGGCCGTATGCAGGTCGGAGGTGGTCGCTCCGCCGATGATGACGGGAATTTGCAGCTTGCGCCGCTCCAACTCCTTGCAGACGTGTGCCATTTCGTCGAGCGACGGCGTAATCAGACCGCTCAGGCAGATGCACTGTGCGCCCCAGATAACCGCTTCGTCGACGATGCGATCGGATTCGACCATAACACCCAAATCCTTGATTTCATAGCCGTTGCAGGCCATGACCACCGCCACGATATTCTTGCCGATGTCGTGCACGTCGCCCTTGACCGTGGCGATCAGCACCTTCCCGGCGCGGTTGCTCGAGGCTGTGCCCTGCTCGATGTAGGGGGTCAGTGCCGCCACCGCGCGTTTCATCACGCGGGCGGTCTTTACCACCTGCGGCAGGAACATCTTTCCCTCGCCGAAGAGTGTGCCGACCCGCTCCATAGCGGGCATGAGCAGCGTGTCGATGACCTGCATCGGTGAGCCGGTCTGGTGGTATCCCTCCAGCGCGTCGGCTTCGATGAAGTCGGAGATTCCTTTCAACATGGCGTAGTCGATTCGCTCGGTGAGCGTGCCGCTGCGCCATGCGTCGGGAGCTTGCGGCTGGCTTTCGATCGTGTTTTTCACCTGCTGTGCATACTCCGAGAGCCGCTCGGCGGCATCGGCTCGGCGGCAGAGGATCACATCCTCGACGCGCAACAGCAACTCCGGTTCGATGTCGCTGTATACGCGAAGCATCTGCGGATTGACAATTCCCATGTCCATGCCGGCGGCAATGGCGTGGTAGAGGAATGCCGAGTGCATCGCCTCGCGCACGGCGTTGTTGCCGCGGAAGGCGAACGAGAGGTTCGACACTCCGCCCGAGATCTTCGCATGGGGTAGGTTGGCCTTGATCCAGCGCGTGGCGTCGATGAAGGCTTTGGCATAGCTGTCGTGCTCGGCAATGCCGGTGGCGACGGCTAATATGTTGGGGTCGAAGATGATGTCTTCGGCCGGAAATCCGTTCTCGGTGAGTTGCTTGTAGGCGCGTTCGGCCACCTCGATCTTGCGCTCGAACGTATCGGCTTGTCCGCGCTCATCGAAGAGCATCACTACGGCCGCTGCCCCGAAGCGGTGGATCTCGCGGGCATGACGCAGGAACTCGGCCTCGCCCTCTTTGAGCGAAATTGAGTTGACGACGGCTTTGCCTTGGGTGACCTCCAGCCCGGCTACGAGCACCTCCCAATTCGAGGAGTCGATCATCGTCGGGACGCGTGCGATCTCCGGCTCGGCGGCCATCAGGTTGAGGAACGTGCGCATGGCATCCACTCCGTCGATAAGCCCGTCGTCCATGCAGACATCGACCACCTGCGCTCCGGCATCGACCTGTGCGCGGGCGACCGAGAGAGCCTCCTCGTAGTTGTGCTCGCGGATCAGCCGGGCGAACTTGGCCGATCCGGCAACATTCGTGCGCTCGCCGATGTTGATGAAGTTGGCTTCGGGCAGGATGCGCAGCGGTTCCAGACCACTCAATACGGTGGTGTGGCGGCGTGACGGCAGGGGGCGCGGCGAATAGTTCGCGACGATCTTCGACAGCTCGAAGATGTGTTCGGGGGTCGTGCCGCAGCATCCGCCGACGATGTTGACCACGCCGCGGCGCAGGTACTCTCCTACGTCCTCGGCGAACATCTGCGGGGTCTCGTCGTAGCCGCCCATGACGTTGGGCAGTCCGGCGTTGGGGTGTGCCGAGATGCGTGTTTCGGCCACCGCCGCCAGCCGTTCCAGATAGGGCAGCAGCTGCTTAGCCCCGTAGGCACAGTTGAATCCGATCGAGAACAGGTCGGCATGCGACATCGACGCGCAGAACGCTTCGACGGTCTGTCCCGACAAGGTGCGGCCGCTGGCATCGGCCAGTGTTCCCGATACCATGATCGGTACGGCGCGCCCAAGTTGTCCGCACAAGGTGTCGATCGCGTAGAGCGCAGCCTTGGCGTTGAGCGTGTCGAAGACGGTCTCGATCAGCAGGATGTCCGCTCCGCCGTCGAGCAGACCGCGAGCCTGCTCGGTGTAGGCATCGACCAGCTGGCGGAATGTCACCTCGCGCGCGGCCGGATTGGCCACGTCGGCCGACATGGACGAGGTGCGGTTGGTCGGCCCCATCGAACCGGCTACGAAGCGCGGTTTGAGCGGATTGCGTTGTGTGAATTCGTCGGCCGCACTGCGGGCTACCGCGGCGGCGGCTTTCGCCATTTCGTAGGCAAAAGCCTCCAACTTGTAGTCGGCCAGCGAAATGGCGTTGGCGTTGAAGGAGTCGGTCTCGATGATATCCGCTCCGGCTTGCAGGTATTTCCGGTGGATTTCGCGCACGACATCGGGACGGGTCAGCACCAGCAGGTCGTTACAGCCCTTGAGTTGGGTCGTCCACGCGGCAAAACGTTCGCCGCGGTACTGCTGTTCGTCCAGTCCGTATTGTTGCACCATCGTGCCGAATCCGCCGTCGAGCAGCAGGATGCGGGTTTCAAGTGCGCTGTATAAATTAGTACTCATCTATTTATTGCGGTAAAATTTCAATTTCAAAAAGTTTGTTCCAGTTCTTGCCCGTCACGAAGATCCGCTTCGTGGCCGCGTCGTAAGCAATTCCGTTCAGTACGTCGGTCTTCGGGGTGCGGTCGGCCTCGGGGAGCAATCCCGTGAGGTCGATTATCCCCTCGACGCGCCCTGTCGTGGGGTCGATTATCACGATCTGGTCGGTCGTGTAGACATTAGCCCAGATCTTGCCGTCGATCCACTCCAGTTCGTTGAGGTAGTCGACCGGTACGCCTTTGTAGGTCACCGTGATGTGTCTTTCGCGGCGAAAAGTCGTTGGGTCGAGCGTGCGGATCGTCGCCGAGCCGTCTGACTGGTAGAGCTTCTGCCCGTCGGTGGTCAGCCCCCAACCTTCGCCCGGATAGCGGTGGTCGCGGATCTTTTTCCCCGATCGCAGGTCGTAGACGTGTGCCGTATTCGATTGCCACGTGAGCTGATAGAGCGTGTCGCGCAAAATGGTGATTCCCTCGCCGAACTCCGAATCGGGCAGGCGAAAGCGCACGTCGCTCTTGCCGGTGTTCAGGTCGATTCGCTGTACCACCGAGCGGCCGTGTTCGCCTGTGCCCTCCCACATCTGTCCGTCGACAAACTGCAATCCTTGTGTGTAGGAGGTCGTTGCGTGGGGATGCGTGGCGATGATGCGGTAGGTGTAGAGCGTCGGTTCTACTTGGTTGGCAGCCGGTTGCGGTGCAGCCTGCCGCTTGGCACGCGCTGCATTGCCGCCGCATGCTGCCAGCAGAAGTATGGAAATCAGAATGGTTGCTGTTGTTTTCATCGAATTCTATAAGCCGAAATAGCTTACAAAGGTAGAAAAAGGAAATCGAAAATCATAATTTGACCATATTATATATGATTGTTTTGTCCGAGTATAAAAAAAATCGTATATTTGCCTCCCGATTCTCGGAATAAAAGTAAAGAATAACAAATATAACACATTCACTATGAAGATCGTAAGAGAACAACGCGGGGAGAACAACTCGCTGATTAAAGTGACCGTCGGCGAGGCTGACTATGGTCAGGAGGTCGAGAAGGCACTGCGCGACTACAAACGTAAGGCCAATATCCCCGGATTCCGCCCCGGAATGGTTCCCATGGGTGTCGTGAAGAAGATGTTCGGCAAGGGCGTAGTAGCCGAGCAATCCTACCGCACGGCCTCGAACGCTGTGTTCGAGTACCTCCAGAAAGAGAAGATCGACTACCTCGGCGACATCATTCCGTCGGAGGAGCAGGGCGAATTCGACTTCGAAAACAACACCGAATTCGACTTCGTGTTCGAAATCGGCGAAGCTCCCGAGGTGAAACTCGACCTGTCTGAAAAGGACAAGCTGACTTACAGCAAGATTAAGATCGACAAGAAGATGCACGACGACTACCGTGCCAACTACCTGCGTCAGTACGGCCGTCTGGTCGATGCCGAGAAGGTCTCCTCGGACGAGGCACTGACGGTGACGCTCGACAACACCGAGATGAAGGTTGAAGAGGCGTATGTCGGCCTGATCTCCCTTTCGGAGGAGGAGCGCAAGCCCTTCATCGGCAAGAAGGTGGGCTATAAAACCAAAGTCAATATCAACGAACTCTACAAGAATCCCGCACAGCGTGCTGCTTGCCTTCAGGTGAAAGAGGCCGAGTTGGAGGGCATCAACCCCGAATTCGAACTGGAGATCACCAAGATCCGCAAGTTTGCCGAGCCGGAGTTGAACGAGGAGTTCTTCAAAATGGCATTCCCCGGCGGCGAAGTCAAGGACGAAGCCGGTCTGGATGCCTTTATCGACAGCCGGATCGATGCCGAGTTGCGCCGCGAGAGCGACTACCTCTTTACGCTGCAACTGCGTGACTATCTGGTGAAGAAGGCCGACCTGAAGATGCCGGAGGAGTTCCTCAAACGTTGGCTCTACACGATCAACGAAGGCAAGTTCTCGATGGAGGATATCAACAAGGACTTCGAGCAGTTCCTCACGATGTTTACGTGGAACTACCTCCAGAAGCACTTCATCAAGGCCGACAGCCTGAGCGTGTCGAAAGAGGAGGCTGCTGCCGAGGCTAAAGCTCTGGCTGCTGCCCAGTTTGCCCAATATGGCATGCCGTCGGCTCCCGACGAGATGCTGGCCGGTTACGTCGAGAAGATTCTCGCCGACAAGGAGCAGGGTCAGAAGATTTACGAGAAACTCTATGAGGTAAAGGTTGTCGAGGATGTGAAATCGAAGATCAAGGTGACGGAAAAAGCCGTATCTACCGATGATTTCGCTAAAATGGCCAAGGCACTTTAATATTCCGCGAATTTTACCTATCTTTGGACTTTGCAGGCGTGATGTTTGCAAAGTCCTTTTTTTAGGATAGGGCCGCCAAAACTTCCGTTGGAAGGGCGGCAGCAACGGAAAATGAAAAATAACAGAACACTTTTTTATGTCAGAATTTGAAAAATACGCGTTGAAACATTGCGGTATCAGCTCGCTGAAACTGCATGATTTTCAGTCGGTGAGCGGAGCTTATGTGTCGCCGACGATCATCGAGGAACGCCAGTTGAATGTCGCCACTATGGACGTATTCTCACGCTTGATGATGGATCGCATCATCTTCCTCGGTGCGCCGATCTACGACGATGCGGCTAACATCATTCAGGCACAGTTGCTGTTTCTGGAATCGGCAGATCCCGAAAAGGATATTCAGATCTATATCAACTCTCCCGGCGGATCGGTTTCTGCCGGATTGGGTATCTACGACACCATGCAACTGGTCAACTCCGATGTGGCGACGATCTGTACGGGGCTTGCTGCGTCGATGGCCGCTGTGCTGTTGACGGCCGGAGCAAAGGGCAAACGCTCGGCGTTGCCCCATTCGCGGGTGATGATCCACCAGCCGCTGGGTGGTGCGCAGGGACAGGCGTCGGATATCGAGATCACGGCGCGTGAGATCCTGAAAACCAAGCGTGAACTCTACGAGATTCTGGCCGACCATGCAGGCGTATCGGTCAAGAAGATCGAGAAGGATGCCGATCGCGATTATTGGCTGACGGCTGCCGAGGCAAAGTCCTACGGACTGATTGATGAGGTGCTTACTAAACGTGTGAAGTAGATTCGATGGCTCAAAACAAAAATAACGGAAATAACCGGAACGGGGGCGATTGCTGCTCGTTCTGTGGTGCGAAGCGTGCCGATGTCGAGATCATGTTCCAAGGGAGCGACGGCGCGAATATCTGCAACAAATGTATCGAGAACGGCTATAAGATCATGCTCGACAACGACGTGGCGACGGGTGGCGGAACAAAATCTGCTGCGCAAGCCCCTCTGAAGTTCGAGGAGTTGCTCAAACCGGCGCAGATCAAGGATTTCCTCGATCAGTATGTCATTGGGCAGGATGCCGCCAAACGCTATATGTCGGTGGCTGTCTACAACCACTACAAACGGCTGTTGTATGCGCCCAAGGAGGACGATGTGGAGATCGACAAGTCGAACATCGTGCTGGTAGGCCCTACCGGAACGGGTAAAACGCTGCTGGCTCGCACGATCGCCAAACTGCTCAAAGTGCCCTTCACGATTGTCGATGCCACGGTGCTGACCGAGGCGGGCTATGTCGGCGAGGATGTCGAGAGCATCCTGTCGCGGTTGTTGCAGGTGGCCGACTACCATGTCGAGCAGGCCGAACGCGGCATCGTCTTCATCGACGAGATCGACAAAATCGCCCGGAAAGGCGACAACCCCTCCATCACGCGCGATGTCTCGGGCGAGGGCGTGCAGCAGGCCCTGCTGAAGATTCTGGAGGGTACGGTGGTCAACGTTCCGCCCCAAGGCGGCCGTAAGCATCCCGACCAGAAATTCGTGCAGGTCAATACGCGCAACATCCTCTTTATCTGCGGCGGAGCATTCGACGGCATCGAAAAGAAGATCGCCCAGCGGCTCAACACCCGCGCCATGGGATACGGACGGCTCAATGCCGATCCGATTGATCGCGGCAACCTGATGCAATACATCACTCCGCAGGATATCAAGTCGTTCGGGCTGATTCCCGAGCTGGTTGGACGCTTGCCGGTGCTGACCTACATGCAGCCGCTCTCGAAAGAGGCCCTGCGCTCGATTCTCACCGAACCCAAAAACGCGATTGTCAAGCAGTACCAGCGGCTGTTCGAGATGGACGATGTGAAGCTGACCTTCGACAAGGAAGTGCTCGACTACATCGTCGACAAGGCCGTCGAGTTCAAGCTCGGTGCGCGCGGCTTGCGGTCGATCTGCGAGGCGATCATGATCGATACGATGTTCGACATTCCGTCGAGCGGTGCGCGCAAATTCGTCGTGACGCTTCCTTATGCCAAGAAGAAGATCGACAAGGCGAATATCACCGAACTCAAACAAGTCGGATAGTGAACGCCTGTTTACGAAACTTACAACTTAAATAAATACTAACATGTCTTCTACAAACTCGAAATTGGTACGTGTAGCCGATAATATCCGCATTCTGGCCGCGTCCATGGTTGAAAAATCAAAATCGGGACACCCCGGCGGTGCTATGGGTGGAGCCGATTTTATCACGGTGCTCTATACCGAGTTCCTGCGTTATGATCCCGACCGGATGAACTACCCCTATCGCGATCGTTTCTTCCTCGATCCCGGTCACATGTCGCCGATGCTCTATGCAACCCTTTCGCTGGCCGGATACTATTCGACCGAGGATCTGCAATCGCTGCGTCAGTGGGGTAGTGTGACACCCGGTCACCCCGAAGTCGATGTCATGCGCGGTGTGGAGAATACCTCCGGCCCGCTGGGACAGGGTCACGCTATGGCACTGGGTGCTGCTATTGCCGAACGCTTCATGGTCGCTCGTTTCGGCGAGTGGATGGCGCATAAAACCTATGCCTACATCTCCGACGGTGCAGTCGAGGAGGAGATCTCGCAGGGTGTCGGCCGCATCGCCGGACACCTTGGCCTGAGCAACCTGATTATGTATTACGATGCCAACAACGTCCAGCTTTCGACCAAAGTCGACGAGGTGGATACGGAGAATGTGGCGATGAAATACGAGGCATGGGGCTGGAACGTCCTGTCGATCGACGGTCACAATATCAACGAGATCCGCGAGGCATTGGTGGCTGCCGAGAGCGAATCGGAGCGTCCGACGCTCATCATCGGGCGTACCGTCATGGGCAAGGGCGCAGTGAAGGCCGACGGTTCGAGCTTCGAGGATCAGGTTTCGACGCACGGCCAGCCGCTGACGGCTGCCGGAGCGGATATCGCTGCGACGATTCGCAATCTGGGCGGTGATGCCGAGCATCCGTTTGCGGTGTTCGACCAGAGCCGCGAGGTCTTCGCCGAACGTCGCGAAGTGCTGCGTGCATGGGCTGCCGAGCAGGCCAAAGTCGAAAAGTCGTGGCGGGCGGAGCACCGGGATCTGGCGCAGAAACTCGATCAGTTCCTGTCGGGTAAGCTGCCGCAGATCGACTATAAATCTATCGAGATGAAGGCCGGCGTGGCTACGCGTGCCGCATCGTCGACGATTTTGGGTATCTATGCCGAGAAGGTCGATAACATGATTGTGGCTTCGGCCGACCTCTCGAACTCGGATAAAACCGACGGATTCCTCAAGAAAACAAAGGCATTTACGAAGGGCGACTTCAGCGGCAAGTTCTTTCAGGCCGGTGTTTCGGAGCTGACCATGGCCTGCGTGGCAAACGGTATGGCACTGCATGGCGGTGTGATTCCGGCCTGCGGCACGTTCTTCGTCTTCTCCGACTACATGAAGCCGGCGGTGCGTCTGTCGGCGTTGATGCGCCTGCATGTCGTCTATGTCTGGACACACGACTCGTTCCGCGTGGGCGAGGATGGCCCGACGCACCAACCTATTGAGCACGAGGCACAGATCCGGCTCATGGAGCACCTCAAAAATCATCAGGGCGAGCGTTCGATGGTAGTCCTGCGTCCGGCTGACGGCGAGGAGACTACGCAGGCGTGGAAGCTGGCTCTCGAGGAGCAGCGTCCGGTGGCGTTGATCCTGTCGCGTCAGAATATCAAAAATCTGCCTGCGCTGGGCGGCTCTCGTCGCGACGAGGCTGCGCAGATCGCCAAGGGCGGCTACGTGGTGGTCGATGCCGCCAAGCCTGCTGCCGTGCTGGTGGCTACCGGTTCGGAGGTGGCGACGCTCGTTGAGGGGGCAGAGCAGCTTGCTACCGAGGGCATCGCCGTGCGCGTGGTTAACGTGCCGAGCGAAGGGCTCTTCCGCGACCAACCCCGGTCGTATCAGGAGAGTGTTCTGCCTGCCGGCATCGTGCGCTATGGTATGACCTCGGGACTGCCCGTTAACTTGCTGGGACTCGTCGGCGAGAACGGCATGATCCACGGTCTTGACCATTTCGGCTATTCAGCTCCCTATACCGTGCTCGACGAGAAGTTCGGCTACAACGGGGCAACTGTTGCTGCCGAGGTGAAACAACTGCTGGGCAAGTAGTTACTACTGTCCAAGTCAATCTGGCGGCTATCCACTTTTGGGTAGCCGCCTTTTTTTTGTCGGTCGCTCGTTGAATTCTTTCTCGATCCTCGAGCCCTGTCGAGAGGTCGCAAGGGCTGTCAGTTTTCGATCCTCGAGCCTTGTCGAGAGGTCGCAAGGGTTAGACACATCGAGTTGTTTTCGACTTGCTGTGCAAGTCGGCAGTCCGCAGCTCCGCCCTGCGGAGGACGGCAAATGAGCAACGCGAATTTGCCGTCCCCCGCGAGTTGCCGACTTCTATTCATAAAAATAGGTGCGACTTCTGGGGTAGGCACAAGGTTCGAGGGCGTAACTTTGCGACCTCTCGACAGGGCTCGAGGATCGAAAACTGACAAGCCCTTGCGACCTCCGGGCCGTGCTTGAGGATCGCGCATACTCCCGCCCTCCACATAAAAAGTTTCGAATCTGCTTTGAAATCCAAAAATTGAATCGTACCTTTGCAGTCCCGTCTGTCAAGCGGGAAAATGTGGAAAGATTTGACTGATTGCAAACCACAATAAAAAAGCGCTAAAACAGCATCTTTTTTTATTTTCAACAGCCAATTTTTCCCATTTTATACGTTTAACCATTAAAAATGTATGAAAATGGGCTTTTTATTTACATCGGAGTCGGTGTCCGAGGGACATCCCGACAAAGTTTCAGATCAGATTTCCGACGCAATTCTTGATGAATTCCTGCGCCATGATGCCAACTCGAAGGTCGCTTGCGAAACGCTCTGTACGACAGGGCTTGTCGTTGTGGCTGGCGAGGTGCGCTCGGAGGCTTATGTCGACGTGCAGGGCGTAGCGCGCCGCGTGATTAACCGCATCGGCTACACCAAGAGCGAGTATCAGTTCGACGGAAATTCGTGCGGCATCCTGTCGGCAATCCACGAACAGTCGTCGGATATCAATCAGGGCGTTGTGCGTGCTGCCGAAGAGGAGCAGGGAGCTGGCGATCAGGGTATCATGTTCGGATATGCGTGCAATGAGACGCGCGAATTCATGCCGGCAACGCTGATCCTCTCACACGTGATCCTCAAGGAGTTGGCCGTGATTCGTCGCGAAGGTGAGGTGATGACCTACCTGCGTCCCGATTCGAAGTCGCAGGTGACGATCGAATACGACGAGAAGAGCAACAAACCCCTGTGTGTCCATACGATCGTCGTTTCGACGCAGCACGACGAATTCATCTCGGCAGGCGGTAACCTTACCGAAAAACAGGCCGAGGAGCAGATGCAGGCCAAGATCAAGGAGGATGTGCGCACGATCCTCATTCCGCGCGTCAAGGCGCGTCTGGAGCGTGCTGGCGACAAGTTGGCCGAGCTGATCGAAGGCGAATATATCCTGCACGTGAACCCCACGGGCAAGTTTGTGATCGGTGGCCCTCACGGAGATACTGGTCTGACCGGCCGTAAGATCATCGTCGATACCTATGGCGGTCGCGGAGCACATGGCGGCGGCGCTTTCTCGGGCAAAGACTCGTCGAAAGTCGACCGTTCGGCGGCTTATGCGGCGCGTCATATCGCCAAGAATCTGGTGGCGGCAGGTGTTGCCGATCAGATTCTGGTCGAGTTGTCCTATGCGATCGGCATTGCTGAGCCGCTTTCGATCTATGTCGAGACCTACGGCTCGAAGTGCAAGGCACTCGAGGGCATGACCGACGGCGAAATCGCGCGTCGTATTGGCAAGCTTTTTGATCTGCGTCCGGCGGCGATTGTCAAACGTTTCGGCTTGAAAAACCCGATCTTCGAGGCCACGGCTTCCTACGGTCATTTCGGCAACCGTCCCTATACGCGTACCGAGCAGGTGTGGGTGAATGGTGTTGAGCAGCAGCGCGAAATCGAATTTTTCGGTTGGGAGAAACTCGATGCCGTCGATTCGATCAAACGCGAATTCGGACTCTAAAATAGACGCATGCGGCATGTGTCCGCAAGTGCCGAATATTTTCGATCGGAGTGCCTGCAACGGGCACTCCGATTTTTGTTCGGAATTGACATACTAATAGGGCGTATTCGTGCGTTTGACTGACGATATGAACTTAAAAATACGTGTACTATGTAGCATTTTGCCTCTGATTAATGAACCAATTTTAACACCTTAATTTATTATGAGAAAGGCATTTATTATTTTAGGATTTACAACTGTTTCGGCCATAGCCGGCGGTTTGACAGCTTGGGCTGTCGCACGGATGCAACCCGGATCTGTGGAATTTGTCGAACGCAAAGTGGAGCGTACCCCGGCGTTGGGCACTCAATTTACCTCTTATCAATCCGAACAATACCCCGATTTGACCTATGCCGCCGAAAATGCGGTGAAGGCCGTGGTGAATATCGAGGCGATTCAACAGATCGAAATGCGCCAGCGCAGCCGGGGCTACGATCCGTTTCTGGAGTTTTTCGGTATCCCGCAAGGGTATCAGGAGCGCGGTGACGAACGCCCGCAGTACCGTGAGCAGCGCGCCGGCGGATCGGGCGTGATCATCTCGCCCGACGGTTATATCGTCACCAACAACCACGTGGTCGACGGCGCGGACAAACTTCGTGTGAAACTCAACGACGGCCGCACATTCGATGCAAAACTCATCGGCAAGGATTCGGCTACGGATCTGGCTCTGCTGAAGATCGAGAGCTCGGAACTGCCGACGGTGGCTTTCGGCTCGTCCGATGCGCTGCGTCTGGGCGAGTGGGTGCTGGCGATCGGTTCGCCCTTCGACCTCCAGTCGACCATTACGGCCGGTATCGTGAGTGCCAAGGCGCGTTCGCTCGGCGTTGTGCCCAACGAGTTCCGCATCGAGTCGTTTATCCAGACCGACGCGGCGGTCAACCCCGGTAACTCGGGCGGCGCACTGGTCAATACACACGGCGAACTGGTGGGTATCAATACGTTGATCAAATCGCAAACGGGTAGCTACATCGGCTATTCGTTCGCTATTCCCGAGTCGATTGTGCGCAAGGTCGTCATGGATATCAAGGAGTACGGCATCGTGCAGCGTGCCATGCTGGGCATCGGATTTATTCCGATCGACCAAGACTTCCTCGATGAAAAAGGCAAGGAGCTGGGCATCGACCAGATCGGCGGTGTCTATGTTGGTACGGTGCAGGAGGGTGGTGCTGCCTCCGAAGCAGGCATCCGCAAAGGGGACATTCTCTTCGACATCGACGGGGTGAAAGTTAACGACGATGCGACACTGCGTGAGCAGATTGCGCGCCACCGCCCCAACGACAAAATAAAATTATCGGTAAAAAGAGAGGGTAAAGTGAAACAATTCGAGGTTACTTTACGTAATAAAGCTGGTAAAACGGAATTAATAACCAAAGAGGATGTCGATGTAGTCGAGGTTCTCGGAGGTAAATTCGCCGATGCGGGTGCGAAACTTTGCCGCGAGCTTGATATCAGAGGCGGCGTGCAGGTGGTAGACATCAAGTCCGACGGAATTCTGGCTCGTGCCCGCGTAAAGCAGGGATTTGTGATTACGCATATCAACGATCGTTCGATTTCGACGGTCGCCGATTTGCAGCGAATGACCGAGAAGGTGCGCTCGATTGACGGGGTTTATCCCAACGGTCGTGCGGCAAGCTATACGCTGGTGGAATAGAGCAAATTGCGGGCGAGTTTTAGAGTATGAAATTTTAGGAATAAATAGAAAATATGCGTCAATTAAAGATTACAAAGTCCATAACCAACCGCGAGAGCGCCTCGCTGGACAAATACTTGCAGGAGATCGGCAAGGAGGAGCTCATCACCGTGGAGGAGGAAGTGGAACTCGCCCAACGTATCAAAAAAGGAGATCAAGAAGCACTCGAGAAGCTGACTAAAGCCAATCTGCGCTTTGTGGTATCCGTTGCCAAACAATATCAGAATCAAGGTTTAAGCCTTCCCGACCTGATCAATGAGGGAAACCTCGGATTGATCAAGGCGGCCGAGAAATTCGATGAAACCCGCGGTTTTAAGTTTATCTCCTATGCCGTTTGGTGGATTCGCCAATCGATTCTTCAGGCTCTGGCCGAGCAGTCGCGTATTGTCCGCCTGCCGTTGAATCAGGTCGGCTCGCTCAATAAGATCAACAAGGCTTTTGCCCGCTTCGAGCAGGAACACGAACGCACGCCGTCACCCGAAGAGTTGGCGACCGAGCTGGAGTTGCCGAAGGAGAAGGTGACCGATACGCTGCGTGTGGCAGGTCGTCATGTCTCTGTGGATGCTCCGTTTGCCGACGGTGAGGACAATTCGCTCTTGGATGTGCTGGTTAACGCCGACTCGCCCAATGCCGACCGCGGCCTAATCAACGAGTCGCTTTCGACCGAGGTGGATCGTGCGCTGGAGACCTTGACCGACCGCGAACGCGATATCATCAAGTATTTCTTCGGAATCGGCGGCTCGGAGATGACCTTGGAGGAGATCGGCGAGAAGTTCGACCTGACGCGTGAACGTGTGCGCCAGATCAAAGAGAAGGCGATCCGCCGCCTGCGTCATTCGTCGCGCAGCAAATTGCTGAAGTCCTACTTGGGTTAATTTCCGGAATCCGAATACTTCCAAGCGTCCCGACCTTTTCTGGTTGGGACGCTTTTTTGTGTACTGCCCCAAAAGCTCTGCGGATTAGCTGTGGAGCATTTTAGATCAAGCGGTAATCTTTGTTGGTATCCCCATTTGGGATTAGGTCGAGAGATTAGTCGAAGATTTTTTGGTGGCTGTTTTCGGCTTGCGCAGCAAGGCGGCAGGCCGCAGCTCCGCCACGCGGAGGCCTGCTCTTCGCTGCGCTTCGAGCCGTCCCCGCGAGCTGCGGCCCGAGAACAAACGATTTTCTCTTAAAAAGAAATTCGCCAACAAAGATTCCTGCGAGTTGGGCTTGCATCCTCGCTGTGATGCTGCAAAGATCACACTAATAGTTCCTATTCAAGCCCTCCGTGTGTGGGTCTGCAACGCCTAAACACACCATTGTGTGCGCCCATAGTCAAAATAGCACAAGCTTCTGCGAATATCATATCGCATAAAACACGATTTTTCTTCCTATCTTTGTCTTGCTGCAAGATTCAATATCCATCCGATTCGAACCGTCGGTGCGGCATAAAACCTAAACAACCCACTATGAAAACATTTTTATCGACTACCGCACTCTGCCTGCTGACCTGTGCGGCCGTGGCGCAGAGCAGCATTGAGATCAACACCGATAAAAAAGGGGCGGCGATTCCGCAGTCGCTCTACGGCGTCTTCTTCGAGGAGATCACCGGATCGGGCGACGGCGGACTCTATGCCGAAATGCTTCCCAACCGGGGCTTCGAGGAGGGGGTGTTGCCGCGCGGCACAACGCTTCGCGACGGCTATGCCTGCGCCGCGGAGTTGCCCTGCTACTCGAACGATTCGATCAACCGCTTCCGCATCCGCTGGAGCGATGACTTGTGGATGAAGGGCTGGCGGACAGTCTATGCCGACGGCTCGGCTGCGACATCGCGTATCGTCGCTGAAAATCCGCTCAACGATGCCACGCCTCATTCGCTGCATCTCGAGCTGGATAAAGCGCGCGCAGAGGTGTTGGTGGTCAACACCGGTTACCGTGGCGTGGCGGTGCAGCAGGGCGAGAAATACGACCTCACCTTCTACCTCCGCGCCGACCGCACGCCTCGTTGTCGGGTGGTGATCGGTGCATCCGGTCGCACGGCGGCCACGCACGATCTCCAGCTTACGGCCGACGGGAAGTGGCATCGCTACGATGTGGAGCTGACAGGCGAAATGACGGGCAACGACTTCGAATTTACTCTCGCTTTTCCGGCAAAGGGGAGCGTTTGGGTGGATCACGTATCGCTCTTCCCGCGCAAAACCTTCCGCGACCGCCCCAACGGGCTGCGGCGGGATGTGGCGCAGATGATTGCCGACCTCAAACCCGATTTCATCCGCTGGCCGGGCGGCTGCATCGTCGAAGGACTCACCTTGGAGAATCGCGTGCGTTGGAAGGAGACGATCGGCGATCCGGTCTTGCGTCCGGGCGAATACAACCTGTGGGGCTACCGCAGCAGCTATGGACTGGGTTACCATGAGTTCCTCCAATACTGTGAGGACATCGACGCCGACGGCATGTTCGTCTGCAATGCGGGCATGTCGTGCCTGTTCCGCAATGGCGATTTCGTGCAGGGCGAAGCTCTTGAACCGCTGATTCAGGAGGCACTCGATGCCATCGACTATGCGCTGGGCGACGGCACGACCGAATGGAGTCGCAAGCGTGTCGAGAACGGTCATCCCGCGCCCTTCCCGCTCAAATACATCGAGATCGGAAACGAGAATGTTTTTGCGCGTTATGCCGAAAACTACAATCGCTTTCACAAGGCGATCAAGGCCAAATATCCCCAGCTCACGATCCTTACTGCCCTGATGTTCAGCAAGGATGTCGAGCGGCTGGACAAGGTGGAGGTGATCGACCCCCACTACTATGAGACCCCCGACTGGTTCTACGACAATGCCGATGTCTACGACAAACTCCCCAAACGCTTGCCCTACAAGATCTACGTCGGCGAATATGCCGCCGTCGGTCGACCGTCGCTCTATGCCTCGTTGGCCGAAGCGGCTTACCTCATGGGCATCGAGCGCAATGCCGACAAAGTGCAGCTCACGTCGTATGCTCCGCTGCTTGAAAATGCGTCCTATGGGCAGAACCACTTGATCGTACTCAAGAACGATGCGGTCTACGGACGCAGCAACTACCACATCGTCAAACTCTTATCGGAGAATCGCCCCGACTACAATGTCTCGGCGCAGATTCGCGAGAAGGATCTCGCCGTGCCCTTTGCTCCCGAAGGATTTATCGGTCTGGGGACGGAAAGCAGTGCTGCCCAGTTCAAAGATCTGCGTATCGAGCAGCACGGCAAGACCCTTTATGCAACCGACTGGAGCGATTTCTCGCAAGCGTGGGAGCCGCTGCACGGTCAATGGAAGGCCGAAAACGGCATGCTGACGCAGGCTGCGGCATCGGGTGCTGCTATGATCCGTCTCAAAGGCATCGAGGTGGGCGACTGCACCATTACGTTGAAGGCCAAGAAGACCGCTGGACATCAGGGATTCCGCGTGATCTTCGGCGGACGCGATGCGAACCACTACTTCATGGCCGACATGGGCAGCCACTCCAACGAGTCGGTTCTCTTCCGCGAGGTGGGCGATCGGGGTTGGGTGTCGCTCTTCGACTACCGTAACCAAGAGCCTGTGGAGGTGAACCAATGGTATGACATCCGCATCGTCATCCGTGGTAACCATTGGGAGTGCTACATGGACGGAAAGCTCAAATACGCCTACGACTACCGCATCGTCAACAAGCATTATGCCGTGGCGGGGTACGACCAGACGCGCAAAGAGTTGGTCGTGAAGCTGGTCAACGGACGCTCCGAACCGTGGAAAACCACGCTTCGTCTGACTGGGCGCGGCACGCTCGGCAAGACCGGCGAGCGGATCGTACTCGGCGCAAAGAGCGCCGACGAAGAGAATAGCTTCGAGTCGCCCGAGAAAATCGCGGCTCAAAGTTCCGAATGGCAGGTCGCAGGACGCGAAATTCCGATCAGCTGCGATGCCAATTCATTGACTATATTGCGAATACCATATAAGAAACAATCCTGAAAATGAAAAAGATAATTTACTTCGCAGCCGCCCTGCTTCTGTTCGCAGGGGCTTGCAGCAGCACACAAAAAGTACAGAAATCCACCGCCGGAAACCCGGTATTCCCGGGCTGGTATGCCGACCCCGAGGCTGCGGTCTTCGGCAAGGAGTATTGGATTTTCCCGACCCTTTCGGACTATTATGCCGCCCCGGGCGAACCCATGCCGGAGTATCCCACCAAGAAGACCAACGCCATTCAAGCGCATTACAACATCCAGACCTACATGGACGCCTTCTCGTCGCGCGATCTGGTACATTGGACGAAGCATCCGCGGATACTCTCGGTGGATAATGTCGCTTGGCTCGAGTACTCCCTTTGGGCACCGTCGGTGATCTGTGCCAATGGGAAATACTACCTCTTTTTCGGTGGAAACGACATCCAGAACGAACAGCAGTATGGCGGCATCGGCGTGGCTGTGGCCGATCGACCCGAAGGCCCGTACAAGGATGCACTGGGCAAGCCGCTGATCGACAAGATCATCAACGGAGCGCAGCCTATCGACCAATTCGTCTTTCGCGACGACGACGGCCAGCATTACATGTACTACGGCGGCTGGAGTCATTGCAATATGGTCAAATTGAGCGATGATTTGCTGCGCGTTGTGCCGTTCGACGACGGTGAGACCTTCAAGTCCGTCACCCCCGAGAACTATGTCGAAGGGCCTTTCATGTTCAAACGCAACGGCAAATACTACTTCATGTGGTCTGAAGGTGCTTGGATGGGCTCTGATTACAGCGTGGCATACGCTATCGCCGACTCGCCGTTTGGCCCGTTCAAACGCATCGGTAAGATCTTGCAGGCTGATCCCGAGGTGGCTATGGGCGCGGGTCACCACTCGATGATTCAAGTTCCGGGCAAGGATGAATGGTATATCGTCTACCACCGTCGTCCGCTGGGTGACGACAATCCGCACCACCGTGCCACCTGCATCGACCGGCTCGAATTCGATGCCAACGGTCAGATCCTCCCCGTGAAGATCACCTTCGAGGGCGTTTCGCCGGTGAAAATCCGCAAGGCAAACCGCTAATCACCAACCACGTATTGACACAAACGACAAAAGCCGCAGAAAATCTGCGGCTTTTGTCGTTTGTGCGTATGAAGGTGGCGGAGAGGAGAGGAGTTGCAATTCGTTCGACGAACTCAACTCTTGCGCCAGGAACAGGGCCTGCTGAAAATCGGTGGTGCGCCCCGTTCGTTGGAAATCGGTTACTCGTAGACCAGCTCGAAGTCGTCAACCCACATCTCGCTGGTCGTGCTTCCGGTGAAGTAGTCGCCCCAGCGCGAAGCCGAGCAGACGATCATCAGATGCGTCGGGCGGATATTCGTGGCCGTGTAGGTGATCGGAATGGTCACCTGTTTCCACGTTTCGACGCTCTCCTCCATCACATATTCACCGTAGCCGACCACGTCCTTGCCGTTTGACTTGAAGAACGTACCCACGTCGCGCGTGTCGACGCAGATCGGTGAGTCGGCCGTGCCGGTCAGATTACCCTTCGAATCTTTTCCGTATTCGGCTGCTGTCCACGTGCCCAGCGCGATGTAGACAATGCCGTTGTCGGGATCGCCGATCTTGATCGTCGATCCGGCCGGCCGCGTCTTGACTTTGTCGATCACGCCGCGGTTGTATTTCACCCAGATGCGCAACGCCTTTGGACGAAGTGTGAACGAGCGTCCGAAGGTCAGCACGCCGTTCGTACCCTCGTTGCGGACATACTCCCCGACGAAGAGATTTCCGGCGGCAAATTTGCCGATTCCGGCTACATTGGCGAAGACCGATTTGAGGTTGGCACTGTATTTTCCGGTCGATCCGGGACGCGGTGCGCCCTCCTTGGTCAGCGTTTCGCCGGCCACGGCAGCTCCTTTGTTACCCGTGCCCCAGTAGGGCGTGTCGGTTTCGTTGTAGGGATAGACGATGTCTTTGATCGTGCTCCAAGCCTCAAATCCGCCGTTGGTCAGTGCTTGTACCGGGTCGGTGGTGATCTGTTGCAGGTCGGTAACCTCCTCGCCGCAATAGGCTACCACCTCGTAGGCGGTCTGCGGATCGGCGGCCACTTCGGCCGAGAAACTGCCGCCCGTGACCACTGCTTTGACATCCGTCCAGTCCGTAGCACCCTGCTTGCGGTAGCGGAAGCCCATGGGCTGTCCTTCAACGCCTTCGCCGTAGAGCCACAGGACTTTCGACCACGCATCGACCCGTGTCAATTCGACCGTCTTGTCGGTCGGAAGCACGTGGAGTATCCACCGCTCGGTGCGTCCGTGGCAGGTGACATCGACAAACCGCACCGTTGCAAAGCCCAGCTCGGAAAGCTCGGCGGCTGTGGGTGAGTAGGTCGTAATGTCGGCGGCATTGAGTTTCAGCTCCGTGACGGAGATCTGGCTCAAATCCGTTTTCTTGGCAACGTAGGCTGTGGCCGTGCGGTTTCTGTAATCGAAAACCGTTGCGCCCACCTGCCCGGCAACCGAGAAGCGTCGCGCGATCTGCTGCTCGGCGCGGATCGTCCAAGCATAGTCTTGGTAGAGCGATAGCGTCGTGTAGATTGGTGAGCGCAGGTCAAATTCGCCGGTCAGCACCGCCGATGAGCGCACCTGCTTGAGCAGCTTTTCCTTATCGAGGGTGATGCTGTGCACGGTGGCATCGTAGGTCACCTGATCGATCCGAACATGTTGTATGTCGGTGCCCTCGTCGAGCGTGAGGGTGATGTTGCGTTTCGATACGTCGATCTCCGAGAGGGTGAATCCCTCGCCCGTGACGCTGGCTATGCTGAGTTCGACGGTCGGATAGGGAATGTCGTTTTTGATACACGACCCTGCAAGCAGCGCGGTTGTCGCGGCTACAGTGAGGAGAAGTATTTTGTGGATTTTTCTCATAGCTTACTTCTTTTTCTTATCCCATAGGTGAATGGTCATGCCGATGTTGATCGCCGCGATGTTGAGCCGAAAACGCATGTTCGAGGCTTTGCGCGACCCGATTTTCTGGCCGTTCTCGTCGTGCTGCGTCACCGAGGTATACTGGATACCGCCCAGCCCGAACGAGAGCGTGGCGCAGACGTTGGGGAAGATGTAGACCGCAGCTCCCGGGTTGAAGGCGAGTTTGACCTGTGTGTTGTCGCTAAAGGTCTGTTTTATGACACCGCCCGTCTCGTAGGCGAATTTCGATGAGCCGGTCGATACCGAGAGTTCGACCTCGGCAAAGAGTCCGAATCGGCCCTTGGGATCTAATCCGGCATAGGAGCGGTGAAACAGTCCGAACGAATAGTTGTCGCTTCGCAGGTCGACGTAGGGAATCTCACCCGACGTATCGTTGCTTTCGCCGAAATCGTAGCGTGCCCCTTTGTCGAGCGTGCCGCCCATGTGCGTGTAGCCGAAGCGGACACCCAGACAGCGGTTGTCGTGGTAGAAATAGCCGATGAAGGGCTTGATCGTAGCGATAGATCCGTCGGCATTGATGTTGTCGACGATGAGCATGATGTCCGTGTTGTCGCTTGAGAGTGTGCCGTAGGAGGCCGTAAGCCCCATCATGACTTCGCCTTTGTAGGCAAATTTGATTTTGTTGATCTCACGATCCATGCGGCGGCGCGTCGGCAGAAAATGACGCTTGTTGCGGAAGGGCGAATTGGCCTCGGTCGCCTTGAGTGCGGTGATTTTCTCGCGTCCGCCTTGCAAGGTATCGGCCGCTATGGCCGCCTCGAGACTCTCTGTGGGTGTTGCTGCTACGGCCGGGAGCGCGAAAATCAGCGAAACGAGTATCAGTAGATAGCTTTTCATGTGCGTGCCGTATTAGAGATAAAATGCCATACCGAGGCCAATCGAGAAGATGTTGACCTTGAAGTTCATCATGCTGGTGTTCTTTTTGCCGACGGTGACTTGGTTGTGCACCTGCTTCGTGTGGTTGTAGGTGATACCCATCACGCCGACATTCACCTCGATAGCCATGTTGTTCGTGGCGAAGGCGACGATACCCGGCGAGATACCCAACGAGAGGGTATACCCGGTTTCGTAAGTGCCTTTCACGGGCGCATCGTTGGCGAATCGAGCCTGTGTAGCTCCGCCTGCGAGCGACATCTCATTGAATAGCGCAAATCGTTTGTTGTTGCCCAGAGGGATGTACTGCCGCCAGATAAATGCCGTTGTGTAGCTGTGTTTCAAGGCGTAGTAGTCCTTTGCCACGATCGTCGTTCCCGAATCCTCGTCTCCGAATTTGAGCGTCGCCCCGTCCAGCTTGAGCAACGTGCGCGAGTAGGCAAAACGCGCTCCTACGGCCATGTTGTCGTGGAGGGCATAGGCAACCATCGGGCTGACGCGGAATGTGTAGCCTTTGGAGTTGATGCCCTCGACGATCAAAAATCGGTAGCCTTCGTTGGTGTGAGTCGAGTAGGATGCCGTGCCGCCGAAGATCCATTGCCCTTTGGGGACAAAGAGATTGCGGACATCGGTCAGACCTCGTTCCTTGCGGATTTCGTTGATTGTTTTCGGCCGTTCGGCAACCGACGCTCGTGTCGTCGAATCGTTGGTGGGCTGTTGTGCGCACAACTCCTGCGCCGTCCCCGAAAGGCCGAGCAGGAGTGTGAGCAACATAATTCGTAATTTGCGCATGGAGTAGCGTTTATTTTTTTAATAGATCCATTCGAAGTCGTCGACGTACATGGCATTGGCCAAACAGCCGACTTTGTAGTCACCGTAGGCACTTGTGGCGCATGAAATGACGAGCGAATAGGCTTTCGAAGGACGCGTTGTCTTGTCGTAGTATTGGATCGGAATGTCGACTGTGACCATCTCGTCGCCGGGGGTTGAATCCTTGATGAGCAACGAACCGTAGCCGATGATATTACCTTCGGCGGTGGAAGTTGTTGCCACGGGATCCCAGACTCCGGCCGGATCGCCCATGCCAGAGGAAGTTTCGTGGCGGCTACTCCAGTCGGTGATTACCGCGTAGATACGCGAACGGTCTTGCCCGTCCTGAATGTACTCGTGGGTGCCGATCGAACCGTAGTCAACTTTCCCTACCGTGGCGTGCATCTTCAGGCGGATTGCCGTAGGACGTGCCTGCCAATCGTAAGGAACACCGAAACTTACAGTTCCCTTCAGACTTGCGAATACGAACGTTGCCGAGAAGAGGTTACCCGCGGCCAACATGCCGAATGTTTTCTGTGCTTTCAGGTAGGCGCAGTGACTGCCGCCCATTCCGGTTTTTGTTCCCTGTGAGCAGAGTCCGCCCGTTGCAGCATTTCCGCTGGCCCAGAATGGCGATGAGGTACTGTTTGAGCTGAAGCACGGCAGCGAACCCGATTCCATGTCGCCGTCGGGAATCACCTGTTTGCCGTCGGTGGCGAACGAGGCGGTAGAGGTTGCAGAACCCATAATTGCACGTCCCTCGTAACTGCGTCCGGCAAAGACACCGGTGGTCGGGTTCGGCGTGTAGATCGTCAATTTCTTTTCGTTGGTCGACTCAGTCCAAGCGGCCGTGAACGAAGCGGTGTAGATGTTGTTTCCGGCAGCCACACCAGTTGCTGTTTGCCACTCTCCGTCGGTAACGCGCAACCCGAAGTCGACGCTTCCGACTGTCGTGTCGAGCACCAAGGCTTTCAGGGTGACGGTGTTCGTCCAGAGGTCGTAATCGCCGCTCTCGACCGGCAGAAGACCCTGCATGCGGTAGGGCGAGTTCTTAATGACATCTGCGCCATCGGCATCGGTTACGCGGAAGCTGACGTTGTGCTCACCGCCCGACAACCCGGCAAAGGCCGCGGCGGAAAGGGTCACTGTTACGTTGTAGTTGTCTGTTTTCTCGACTGTGACACCGGCCGGTGCAGCGGTCAACAGGTCGACGCGTGTGGCATTGTCGATCGCCATACTGATCCCCTTAATTGCGGCCATCGTACCGATTTTGTAGACTTTATCACCGGTAGTCCCTGCGATGTAGTCCTGCGCTTCGGTGATGTCGAACCCGCTGCCCTCGATCGTCGGATCGGGACTGAAGATAATCGTGTCGTCGAAGTCGTCGGTCGAGGTGTCGACCTTGACGATGAACAGCTCGATGAATCCGGGCAGGTCTTTCGAATACTTGAAGGTCATCTGGTAGCGGTTGCCGCCAGCGATGTTGGTCATCACACCCTCTTTGACTATTGCCGCACCTCCGGCAGCGGGTGTCCCCTCGAAGTGCCATGCCAGCGTGGTGACCCCTTCGGGCAGCGTGAAATAACCCGTGGCGTCGGCCGTGTATTGAAGTGCCGGAACAGTTCCCGCAGTTGCGTCATCGGCATTGTAGGCATCGGCCGCTACGACCCATGCGTGGAATTGCGAACCGAAGGTGGTGGCCACCGTGGCATCGAATTTCACCTGTGCCGCTACGTTCTGCATCTTGCATTTCACCTCGACGGGCGTGGTTGTCCCGGCCGTGATGTCAAACGGTTGCTCACCTACGTAGAACCGCTTCTCGAACGAAGCATCAGCTTTATCTCCGGCCTCGACCTTGACCGTATACGATCCGGCCAGCAGCTCAAGACTCGACGGAATCTCCGACTGCGCTTTGTAGCGGCGGATCAGCCCCTTGTCGTTGTAGATGCGGACAAGCAGTTTGTCCATGGGGTTGTAAGTTCCGTCACCCTCGGCACGCGTGTCGGCGATGTTGATCTTCAACACGCCCTTTTCGCCGAGGTTGATTGTCTCGCTCTCTTTCGAGCAAGCTGCCAGCAACAACGTGGTGCTGAGCAGTGTGGCTATATATTTGATCTGTTTTTTCATGGCTTATTCCTCCGGTGTCGGTACGAAAAGTTTTAACGTTTTGGTCAGGGTCTGTCCCTTGAGATCTGTCACCGTCAATTCGAAGTTGTTATTGCCCTTGGCGACCATTAACAGCATGTCTCTGAACTGCGTGATGTTGAATGTTACCGGATCGGTCTTTCCCTTGATCTCGTCGTTGACCGGGAATCCGAGTGCTTTGAGGTTGGCAGCAACCTCTTCGGGGGTCTTGTCGGGCTCATTGGGGTCTTCGAAGTCGAGTCCCTCTACGTTGCAGAGGTCAAATTTTGCGGGAATGCCTACACCGGCAAGCTCTTTGGCGTTCAGTGCGTCCGATATGATGTTCACCACCATGGACTTGATGCCACCGGGAGCGGAAGCTACGATCTCCAAGGTCATATCCGAGGTGACCGTATATTGCTTGTCGATGTCGTACCCCGTCCAGACGATTGTCGGGGCAGGTGTGACCTCTCCCGATTCGTTGTCCTTGTCGACCAACAGTTTGAGGCTCTCAGTCGTTGCCAATCCGTTCTTGTCGGTGATTTCGAACGTAAAGGTGTGTGTGCCGTTGAATCCGGGATCCAAATAGAGCATCGGCATCGCACCGCCGATATCGAAACTCTTGGCGGTCTGGTCGCGAAGGTTTTCGTTCATCGGGAAGCCGAATAGTTTGAAGACCGAGTAGGCCGGTACTGAGGTCGGCATTGCGCAGAGGTCGAATGTTTCGCCCAGACCCATGCTGCCAAGTGAAGACGTGAAGTCGGTGTTGTCCGAGCTAATGGTGATCTTGAACGATTTGACTCCGTTGGGCGAGGTGAGATTGAACTTGAACGGCTCGGTGCAGACGGTGTTTCCGGTTTCGTTGGTTGAGAACATCGTCGACTTGAGCTGGAAGGTCTGGCTCATGTCGTGATCTGCCCAAACGATCGTCGGGGCGGTCGGGTCAAATTCGGGCTCTTCGTCGATAATCTGTTCCCAAAGTCCGGTCGAACCGTTGACAGTGATCTCCTCGTCGAGTACGAAGTTCTCGACTTTGATGTCGAATGAGATGCCGCCGTTGTTGGCGTGGGTGATCACGAGGGTGATCTTGCGCCATTGTCCGGCTTTCACGTTCGGGATCGACTTGCTGAAGCTCACCGCTTTATCGGGCATGTCTTTGAATGCTCCCTGCAACTTGAAGTTCAGGGTGTTCAGCTCGGCGATCGGCATGAAGAAGGCCGCGCGGCTCTCGTTGAGCGCAAACTCCTTGGCGGTCTCCCCGAGCGAGATCGTCGTGGTCGAGGTCGTCGTCAGGCTCTCGATCAGGTCGATCGAGCAGAGAAGCGTCACTTTGATGTTCTGCAAGGTGCAGACGATCTCGTCGATCGTGGTCGTTTGGCCTTTGGTGATCGCGAAATCGCGTGTCGCACCGTATACGGGGTGTTCCCACTCTACGGCCGGAGTCGCTGCAACCTCTTCCGAGCGCACGTTGATGCGGTAGCTGCCGACTTCGAGTTCCAGTGGCGTGGACAGCTGGGTTTTCAACTCGGCGTAGCTCTTTTTCACGATTGTCGAGTTGTCCGACAGGCGGATGATCTCGACGAGGAACGTCTCGACATCGGGTGTCGTTGCGCGTGTTGCTTGGCTCTCTGCGCCCGTATTTTCGTCTTTGGCGTCGGTGTCGGCATCGTAAATCACGCGGAACGAGGTGTCGCCCAGAGCGAGAAACCCGTTGCTCCCCGAAGTCGATCCTCCGGAATTCTCATTTTTCTTGTAGGCCGGATCTTCGTTGACACAACCCGTTGCGAGCAGCGCGAGCGTTGCTACGGAGGCCAGAATTTTGGAAATGCTTTTCATATCTTGCTATTTTTTTATCTTCGTTATAGGATTGCACCGTCGTTCAGCTCGATGTCGACATCTTGCGTGAGGGTCGTGCCGTCGTCAAGCACAATGGTCAGCGTGGCACTGCCGGCGTCCGAGGCGTTGAACGTAAAGATGTGGCACGTAGCGGCTTTGGTTGCAGCGAGTGTCTGCTCGATGAAGTTTACCGTTGCTCCGTCATCCTGCGCCGTCGAACCTTGGCGTTTGGCTGTGCCGGTTACGGTGAGTTTCGTTCCGGCCTTCACCCAGACGGGAACATCGGTCGATGTGGCCGACGGTGTAAAGGTGAACGAGTTGTTCGATCCGGTCTTCAGCGTGAATGTCGCATCGTGGAAATAGCGCAGAAATTGCTCTGTGGCACGAATGAAAGCCTGCGAATTGGCCACCTTGGCGGTGAGCGTTGCGTTCGCGGTCTTGCGAGCTACGACCGTAACGGCTTGCGAGGCGGTGTAGTAGGGTTTGTCGACGCCTTCGGTTTCGGGATCGCCGTAGCTGATGCTCGCCGTGTAGTTGCCGGCTTTGAAGAGCGGATCTTCGGCTGTGTAGGCGTCGATATTTGCCCACGAGGAGTTGACGCCATCGCCCACGATCGTGAGCTTGAATTGGTCAATAGTCGGTGTGGGTGTGGTTGCCGCGCGGGTTTCGATCGAGGCGTCGATCTGGCCACCCATACGGATACGTCCCGTTCCGTCGGCGGTATATTCATCCGTGGCGGTACATCCTCCGGCCAGCAGTGCGGCCGATGCGAGAAGGTAGATGATTTTTCGTTTCATACTTATTTGCTTATGCTTACTTTGATATTGTCGATGTAGATATAATAGTAGTAATAGGACATTGTAAATGAAACACCATCATTACCGTAGGCCACCCATGCGATTCGGGTTTCAGGTGTTGCCGATGATGCTGTGAAAGGCGTGATCGCTTGGTTGACATTTGCGTATGAACCGCTGGTGTTCGCGCTGATGTTTCCTGCCTCTTGTTCGACGGAGTTGTTCGCTCCGTTGATAAGTCCGGCAGCCGTAGATGTTCCGTATCTGAATTTCGGCGCTCCTTTGTTCGTTCCTCCGCTGTAATTGAAACTGATTTTGACGGTTACGCTCTTTCCGCTTTTGATTCCGCTCATCGGTGCGGAGTCCATGCGCCCTTCGTAATCGGCTGGAACCCACGCAGCCCCTTCGCGGTGACCGACAATCCGGACGCTTTGACCGGCTGATCCGCCGGTGCGTGCAGCCGTCCATCCCGATAATCCGGGAATCCAGATTGCAGCCGGATCGTTGATGCCCGTCGTGTTTTCGTTGTTCGAATAGGTTTGCACGGAGTCGAAATTCTCTTCCAGCAGATACGGCACGCTCAATGTCGCAATATCATTAGTTTCTCCAATTTTGAGTTTTGGTACGGTAAACGTTTGACTCAATAATGCATTGTCTGAATCGAAGTTGGCTGTGATCGTTTTTCCGGAAAGTTGATCTTTGAATTTTTCAATGGCGATTGTATAGTAACCGGCCGATGTTACGGCAATGGATCGTACGTTGGAGCCGTTGTCGAATGTGGATCCCGCAGGGGCATTCAGAATAATCGAATTGATTTTTTCACCCAAAGTATTTTCTCCCGTATTTGCCAAATAGATGCGCAATGTGATACCTTTGGCGGAGGGAATGTTATATGCAATCGGTGTTGTATGACCTGCCGAAAAATCTTTACCTGCGATTGTATTGGTTTCCGATTCATAGTTGGTACCGATCGCCGTAATCGTAAAACTCTGCTCTCCGGTCAGCGTTACGGGTGCGATCATGGCATAAACCACATCGCCTGCCTTTTTGGGGGTGGCGAATTCGAGCAACAACGAGTTGCTGCCATTGGTGATGACTGGGGCTGCTGTGGGGTCGGTGGCATCGACGGCGAATTTGCCGGTGACGGCAACCGGGAAGTCGAGCCGTATGGCCGAGATCTCCTCGCCGAGGTTATTCGACGGAATGCGGATCTTGAGAATGTGAACCTTATGGCTGAAGTTGAGGTTGACCGACTGCGAGTTATCTCCCTCTTGAAGCGCACTGCCCGTGACGGGAGTGGCGACCATGATGTCGTAGTTGCCGTTGAATGCGCCGTCCTGCGTCGAAGGAATGGTGTAAGAGGCCGTTGTCCCCGACACCGATTCCGGCATGGGGGATGTCGCATAATATATATAGGTGTCGGTCGGCATCTCGGGGATCGTGGCCGAAAATTGTGCGGCGTTGTATGCTTCGTTGTAGTGCCACAACGAGAAACGATGCGCCGAAAGCTGCATCGTGCCTGCGGAGTTTTCCGCCCAGAGTGCAATCCGATCGGTCGGATTCCATTTGACCGATACGCCGTCGTCGCCCAGAGCCGTACGACTTTCGGGTGCAATGTCGATGCGTGGGCCAGAACCGATCGCCACTTGGATCGTTCGTGCCGGAGCTGATTCTTCGTCTTGACTTCTCGAGCACGAGGCTATTGCCAGCGTGAAGAGAAGTAGGGCGATTCGAATGTTTGTTTGCATGAGGTGAATTCTCTTTTTCTAAACCTATGCAAAAATACGCACAACACCGCGCCCGTGAAAATAAATTCAATGAACGGCCACTTTTTCATCATGAATCGGTCGGTTTTGGGCGGAAACGTCTCCCTGGAAAGCGAATAGAGCCTATACAAAAAGGCCGTTTTTCCACAAAAACGGCCTTTCATTGATTTCAGGATCTTCTATTCGCTCTGCTTGACGTAGCGGTCGAGCCAGCCGAAGAACTCGCGATTCCAGACCAGCGAATTCTGGGGCTTGAAGACTTGGTGCGCCTCGTTCTCGAACTCCACGAGGCGAGCCGGGATTCCGCGCACGCGGGCTGCGGTGAAGGCTTCGAGCGACTGCGTGTAGGGGATGCGGAAATCATTTTCGCCCGTGATGATCAGGATCGGCGTATCCCACTTATCGACAAATTTGTGGGGCGAATTGGCGTAGGAGCGTTGTGCCGTGGCGTTTTGCTTGTCCCAATAAGCGCCTCCGTAGTCGTTGTTGACAAACCACAGCTCCTCGGTCTGGCCGTACATCGAATCGAAGTCGAAGATGCCGCAATGGGAGATGAATGCCTTGAAGCGTTTCTGGTGGCATCCGGCGAGGAAGTAGACCGAATAACCGCCATAAGATGCTCCCACACAGCCCATGCGCGTCTGGTCGGCCCACGGCTCTTTGGCCACCTCGTCGATTGCCGAGAGGTAGTCGCGGATGTTCTGTCCCGAGTAGTCCCCCGAGATCTGGTCGAGCCACTCTTGCCCGAACGAGGGCAGGCCGCGACGGTTGGGAGCGACGACGATGTAGCCCTGTGCAGCCATCAGCTGGAAGTTCCAGCGGTAGCTCCACGCCTGCGAAACGACGCTCTGCGGGCCGCCTTGGCAGTAGAGCAGCACGGGATATTGCTTCGTGGCATCGAAGTCGGGCGGTAGGATCACCCACGTCAGCATCTGCTTGCCGTCGGTGGTCTTGATCCAGCGTTTCTGCACCTCGCCCATTTTGATGTGCTCGTAAATGGGTTGGTTGATTGCCGAAATCTGGGTCATCGTGCCCTCCGTGGGGTCGATCTGGAAGAACTCCGTGGCCATGGAGATCGTGCAGACCTCGGCGGCAATTCGGTCTGCGGCGAGGGTGAACGCATTGATGTCGTGATCGCCGGCCGTGATTACGGCAACAGGGCTGTCGTCCAACTTCACGCGGCAGATCTGGTGGGTCGCTTCGATCGGCGCGATAAACAGCAGACTCTGGTTATTTTCCCAGACGACATTCATTGCGTTGTAGTCGAAATCGGCGGTCAGATCCTTCATCTGGGAGGTCTGGCAGTCGTAGACAACCAGCCGCTCTTTGTCCGACTCGTTGCCAGCGCGGCGCATCGAGCGGAAGGCGATCTTGCTGTCGTCGGGCGACCAGACGGGGTATTTGTCATATCCGGGCATGGCGGCCATGGGCTTAACCAAGGCGTTGTAACGGATCTTGTCCTGCAATTCTTTGCAGATATTCACGGTTTTGCCCGTGCCCAAGTTGTAGACGAAGATGTCCGAGTCGGTCGACACGGCATAGTTGACTCCCGTCAGGGGCTTGCTCGTGTAGGCCAGCTCGCTTCCGGCGTGATTCCACGCGATCTCCGCCATGTCGAAGTAGGGAGCTAACGGCGTATCCCACGCCGATTCGTCACCGATGATGTCCACACCGGGCTGGATGCCGGCCGACGAGAAGTCGCCCACGAAAATGTGCAGGTGCTCGCCCTCGTCCCAGTAGTCCCAATGGCGTGCCATCAGGTCGTCGTAGATGCGGGCTTTCGATTTGGGCATATCCTTGTAGATGTCCGACGAGCGGCGGTCGGCGATCTGCGTGCGTTGTACATACCAGACTTTGTTCCCCGCCGGGCTGATTCCGAAACCCTCGATGTCTTTGTCGAATGTCGAGAGCTGGCGCGGCTGTGTGCCGTCGGCTGCGATCTCCCAGAGCTGCATCGAGCCGCTGCGGTCGGAGAGGAAGTAGATCTTCTGGCCGTCGGCACTCCATGCCGGACTGGTGTTGTTCGACGTGTGGTCGGTGAGCTGCTGGGTGGCTTTGGTCACCAAATCCTCCGTCCAGAGTGTGGTGACACCGCGGTTCTCGTCCACGTTGTAGTCGGTTTGTGCATAGAGGAGCGTCGCTCCGTCGGGCGAGAGTGACGACGAACCGGCGCGGCTCATCTTCCACATCACTTCGGGCGTAAGCCGTGCGGCAGCGATCTGCTCGGCTGTCAGCACGTTGTCGATTTTGAGATGCTGCGGACGGGTTTCGCATCCGCTCATCCCCACAGCTGCAAGAGCAATCATCAGAATGATTTTTTTCATTTTCGTTGAATTTATTTCTATTTTTGTCTTTTCTTAATCTCCCTGACTATGAATCATACCGTCTATTTCGCCGACCAAACCGTGCTGTTTGCCACCGCAGCCCCCGATTCGTCGTGGCACGTCGTGACGGCTGCCGACGACGGCATATCTCGCGACAAGGTAGTGAAAAATCTCGAAAAACACAATACCGTGGTGGTAGTTTCTGTCGATCCCGACGCGATATTCGCCCGTTTTGCTGCTGACTTCACGGCTGTTGAGGCGGCCGGAGGGGTGGTGGTTAATGCGTGTGGTGATTGGTTGCTGATCCACCGCAACGGCCGCTGGGATCTGCCCAAAGGTCATCTGGAAGCGGGCGAGACCTTGGCCGAATGCGCTGCGCGCGAAATTTGCGAGGAGACGGGTGTTGCGGCCGAGGTGGTGCGCCCGTTGTGCGACACGCAGCACGCCTACTATTTCCCGAAGACGGCACGCTGGGAGCTGAAAACGACCCATTGGTTCAGCCTGCGCACGGCTTCGTGTGACCCGCTGACTCCCCAGACCGAAGAGGGGATCGAAACGGCGGGGTGGTATTCGCCTGCAACAGCCGAAAAGCACCTGCTCACGGCCTTCCCGACGGTGCGTTGCGTGGTGGCGAAGATGAAATAAGCTATCGGGTTGTTCTCGATCCTCGAACTTGTCGAGAGGTCGCAACCTATTTCCACCCAAGCGTGTTCGTTCATTTTCAGTCGGCAGCTCGCGGAGGTGGCTATTGAGCAACGCGAAATGCAGTCCTCCGCAGTGCGGAGCTGCGGACTGCCGGCTTGCACAGCAAGCCGAAAACCCCTCGCCCAGAATCTTTTATCAGACAATCCTTTGCGACCTCTCGACAAGCTCGAGGATCGAGAACGAATTCCCGCCGACGGTTTGGGCGGAGCTGCAGACTGCCGGCTTGCGGTGCAAGCCGAAAAATATAAAAAGAGCAAACTTGCGCAAAAGCGTATTTAAATTCTTTTGTGCAAGTCTGGTCAAATTTCGGGATATTTATGAGGTTTTATTTTCTTTTAATTACGTGTTTTACGAGTGTGCCATTGATCATCCCCGTTTTGATGGTTTCATCATCGGCGGATCTGAAATTTTTGTATTTCGCGGGGTAGCCAGTTACCGTAACGGATTTGATCTTTTTTCCAAAGAAACCGCTTCTCTTTACAATAACATCTTGGGTCTCAATTAGTATATCACCTCCGCCATTGTTTGCGAGTGCTTCGCTAATTGCTGTGTTAACGCAATTGGCGAGCCCACCTCTACGAATATTCTTCGTTGGTGTAAAAGTGTATGTGATTTTTTGATTTGAAACGTCAAGGTCACTAATTGTAACAGCTACCAAGGAGGCGTTTACATTTTGGTTTGATGCTGATTTGTAGATTGTTGAGCAAGATGTCAAACCAAATGCTGAGATGCATAAAATAAGGAATAGTTTTTTCATGATAATAGAGTTTAAGGTTAATGGTTTGCATTGTATTACGGGTGGTTCTTTGTAATACCCTATTTCTAATATTCCCGAAATTTTTAAGATCTATTTCTGATTTTTGAATATATTATTTGGCTGATTTGGGCTTTGTTTGTTTTTAGGATGATAGGTTTGTTTACAAAGATAATAATTTTAATTTAATATTCCACATTATTTATTTTATCGTTATCATAAAAGGTATGAATCCTTAACTTTTATGTGAAGAATGAGTTTGTTCTCGATCCTCGAGCTTTGTCGAGAGGTCGCGAAGGTTGTCTGATAAAAGATTTCGAGCAAAATGTTTTCGGCTTGCGCAGCAAGCTGGCAGTCCGCAGCTCCGCCTTGCGGAGGACTGCTATTTCGCGCTGCTCAATAGTCGCCTCCGCGAGCTGCCGACTGAAAAACAGCCATACACCTATATGAATAGTTTACGACCTCTCGACAAGCTCGAGGATCGAGAACGAACTCCCGCCGACTGTTTGGACGGATGAAATGAAAATCGGTCGAAATCCGGATAGTGGATTTCGACCGATTGTTTATTTGCGGTTGTGCGATCTATGCGAACAGGTCGTTGAACACCTCGCTCATGCTGGGGTGGGTGTAGATCGCTTGCCGGAGTGTGTGTGCCGGAATCTGCTGATTCATAGCCAGCGTCACGAGGTTGATCAGCTCGCTCGACTCAGCACCGTACAAGGTGCAGCCGACGATGCGGTCGCTGCCGTTTTCGATGATCGCTTTGAAAAATCCGGTCGTCTGCTGTAACGTGTGGGCGCGCGGAACGCTCTTCATCGGGATGCGGTTGACTCGGATGTCAAGCCCCGATCGGATCGCTTCGGCCTCGTGCAGCCCGACGTGTGCCAGCGGAGGGGTGATGAACACGGCGTAGGGCACATTCCCGCGATTGGCGGTCGTGCGCGAGCCGTTGCCCGACAATTCATCGCGCAGGATGCGGGAGTCGTCGAGCGATATGTAGGTGAACTGGAGTCCGCCCGTCACGTCGCCTGCGGCGTAAATCCCCTCGACATTGGTGCGCAGCCGCTCGTCGACGCGGATTGCGCCGCGCTCGGTCAGAGCCACGCCGGCCGTCTCCAATCCCAACCCTTCGACAGCCGGACGCCGGCCGGTGGCCAACAGTACGGCGTCGGAGGCGATTGTGTAGTGCGACCCGTTTTGTGCATCGGTGACCTGCACCGTGCCGCCTTCGATCGCATCGACGTGCGCGTTGAGTCGGAAGGCTACTCCTCGCTGTTCGAGGGTCTGGCGCACCGCATCGGCAACATCGCGATCTTCGCGCGGAATGAGTTCCGAGAACCCCTCCAACACGGTCACCTGCGATCCAAATGCGGCATAGATCGACGCAAATTCAAGCCCGATATATCCACCGCCGACAATAGTCAGCCGTCGCGGCAGTTCGCTCATCTCCAGAATCGAGGTGCTGGTGAAGACGTGCGGATTGTGCTCGATGCCCCGGATCGGCGGAATGACGGTTTCGGCTCCCGTGTTGATGACGATGATCGGTGCTGTGAGCTGCGTGGTCTCAGCCCCTTGCTCCACAGCCACCACCTTGGGGGCGATGAAATGCCCTTCTCCCGTGTAAACCTCGATGAGCGGATTGTCGGCGAGTTTGTGGTAGTTGGTATTGCGCAGGGTGGCGGTCAGCTGCTCTTTGGCTGCGATCGCCGCGGCATAATAGGCTTTGCGAAGGCTGAAATCGGCGGTCGTCGGAGCTGATGCGGCTTGGTGGACGAGTGCTTTGGTCGGGATACACCCGATGTTGATGCACGTTCCGCCGTACATCTTGTCCGAGCGTTCGATGATGGCGACACGACGCCCGTTTGCGGCCTGCTCGGCGGCAAGGGTCTTTCCGGCTTTCCCGAATCCGATGATGATTACATCCAACTTTTTCATAACTATTGCGTTTTATTCTTTTTTACCTGCAAATTTCGGGATAAATCGCTCGTCGGGCAATGGCTCATTAACTGAAAGAGTTGGCAAAAGCACCCGCCGCGGGTCTATTTGGCCGTTCAGTTTGCTTTTTCCAATAATGCTTCCTGTGTTCGGTAGGCTTCGGCAATCAATTCGGGCGGATAGTCGTATAACTCTAAAATGCGGATTGCATTGCGGGTCGTGAGTGGCCCGGTGTGTAATTGGTAGTCGAAAACCAGCTCTCCATTTGCTACCTCTTCGCGGAAGTGGTGCAGCTCGTAGCTATCGTCATTGAGCAGCTCGGCCAGCTCGATGTCGTGTGTCGAGACCAGCACCAAGTGCGGCCCTTGGTTGAGGTGTGCCAATACGGCTTTCCCGGCCGATATGCGCTCGGTGGTATTCGTCCCTTTGAATAACTCGTCGAGGGCAAACAGACACGGGGTCGGTTGGTGGGCTGCGTCGAGAAATCCTTTGACCGTCAGCACTTCCTGTAAATAGTAGCTGATTCCTTCGGTTACGTTGTCTGCGATGCGGATCGAGCTGTGGAGCTTCATGTACGGGGCTTTGTAAGCCGCGGCGAAGCAGATGCCGAGCGTTTGTCCCAACAAGGCGTTGATGACCAGCGTGCGGATAAAGGTGGTTTTGCCCGACATGTTAGATCCCGTGATTAACAACCCCGTACCGTCCAGTTCCAGCGTGTTGGGCACGCAATCGTCGATTAGCGGATGTACGACTTGTGTGGCTTGCAGGTATTTGCCGTCGACGAATTCCGGACGGCAGGTTGGGCTCTCTTTGCGTAGCCGGGCGACCGAAATGGCTGCGTCTGTTTCACCCACGAAACCAAACAGTTCGTGGATCGCCTTGCGGTGTGCCGAGATACTGCCTGTGAAGCGGTGAAAGAGGATTATTTCGATGTTGAAAGTGACCTTTATCAACTCGAACAAGAGCCAGACGATGGCCAGAAGTTCGTTGCCGCCGTCGCCCTGCGTGCTGATTACGCGACTGCGATGCTCGACCTTGCCGACCTGACGGATCGCCTCCGCGGCATCGGCAGAGCCGGGAACGTCCTCCGCAGCGAGCCTGCGGGCGACTTTGAGCGCTGCCCGACAGCCGAGCTGTAAAGTGAGATGTTGAGTTTGTTGCTGTAATGGAAGTAGAGGTTGGCGACGAAAATCCCCAGAAAGAACAGGAGCAACGGCGGATAGAACGGGCTGAGTAGTAACGACAGCGTCGAGCAGCCGGTGAGCAGGTAGATCAGGCCGATGTTGCGGATTTGCGCTGGGGTGTCGAAGATGAGGTTTTGCAATTCATACGCATCATCGTCGGTCAACAGGGTCAAGTGCTTGATACATTGTGCGCTGAGTTCCGGATTTTTGCTGAAATGTTCAGTGCGTTGGACGAAGCGTTGCGTATCGCTCTCTCCGCGCAGCATGCACAGCCGGGCGTAGAGTTGCTGTTGCCCGACGCGCGAGGTAGTCCGGTCGATTCGTTCGAATACAACGTTTAGATCCAGATCCGTAATCGTTTCTGCATCAATGATTTGAAAACAAGTCTCTTCCGCCGAAGTATGATAGAAATAGCTACTTATCCGATCGAAGTTATACGCCGCAGCTTCGCCTTGTGTCGGAACGGTGCGGTCGAAAAATGCGGTTATGTATGCAGTCGGTTTCATAGGCTTTTCTACTGGACGATAAGCAAAGTTAACCGAAAAGCGGTGACGAAAACAGTTTCCGATTCGCAAAAAGCACCCGCCGCGGTTACATTTGGCTGTTCATCGCCTTGGCGATGCCCTCGGCGATCTGGTCAAGGCCGGCTTGTAACTTGTTGCCGATCATCATCTTCATCATCATGTTCAGCTCGATGTGCAGCACCAGACGCAGGCGCGTATCGCAGTCGCCGACCTTTTGCAGTTGGATCCAGAAGGCGAAATCCAGCGGCACGCCGTCGCCGATGATCTTCACTTGCTTCGGCTCGACCTTCTCGTCGATGAGCAGGCGCACGGTGAATCCTTTGGCTTTGAACGAACAGGTGTCCTCGGTGGCTTGCCACTCCTCGACTTTGTCGGCCACGGCCGGTGTGAGGTTGTCGAAGCGACTAATGGCGGCGAAAATCTGTTCGGCCGGTCGTAGAATCTGGTGTTGTTGGGATGTGTATTCCTGCATGATGATGTTTATGTTGTTAAAATGTGGTGTCGTTGTCGGGTGCAGCCCAGAAACGGGCGGCATCAGATGTCCGCACACAGGGGTCGTTCAGCTCGAACCCTGCGAATCCCGGGGGGAGCAGCGCGATGCTGCGGCCTTTGCCGTGAGGTTCTTTGTCGTATCCGGTCTGTTCCCAGCACTCGAACCAGTAGAGGTTCTTGGCCCAGTAGCTTACGTAATAATCGGTATTGCTCTGGTCGAGGAGTTGGTGGACAACCATCGGCTCGTCGGCGATGTAGCGTGCGCGCATCTCTTCGAGCGAGAGCGGATCACCCTCGGGAGAGGTGATGAAGGCTTGCATGTCCGAGTCGATCATCGCCCATTTCTGCTGTTCGGGCAGCCAGACGATGTTCACCACGTGGCAGTCCGTGTCGAGCGAATCGACCGGAAGACACGTCACGAAGCGGTTGGTGATGCCCGAGGCGAGCAGCAGCTCGTGGAGTAGGATCGAGTGCAGACGGCAGTTGAAGGCCGGTTCTGTCTGGAGGTGATACTCCCACAGTGCGACGGCGTTGCGCTTGGTGGGTTGTATGCTTTGGTTGGCGTGGGGGATATTGCGTGCCACGAAGGTTGCCAAGGTCAGGGTGTTATACCACGTCGAAGCCGCAGGGTTTATCAGCGTGTCGAGGCGGAAATAGGTGCGCAGTTCCCGCGCACGGACGGTGTCCTGAAGGTAGGTGAATCGGAAGTCGGCCTTGGGATCGCTGGCGTAATCCCCTGCTGCGCGAAGCAGCTCACAACGCGCTTCTTGGGTGAGTTTGTGTTGGTAGCTGGCTATTTGGTCGCGGATTACGAAGCGAGTCAACAGCACTCCGAGCAGCAACAGCGCAAGGAGTGATAGCAGCGTGATGCCTGCAATTTTCAGGGGTTTCTTCATGGCGTAAGGTTTTTACCTTTCAAAGATACGGATTTTATTTCGAAGTAGTGTTGTTTGTGAGCCACAAACGCCCTGTTCGGGGTGTTTAGCCGATCTCGAAGGTGCGCCCCGAGTCGCCGTCGACGGTGATGCGGACGGTCATGACGTTTTCGGGAACGAGCGGCTCGATCTTCTCGGGCCATTCGACCAGACACAGATCGCCCGAGTAGAAATACTCCTCATAGCCGAAGTCGTAGGCTTCGCGGATGTCGTTGATGCGGTAGAAATCAAAGTGGTAGATGCGGCGGTTGCCCTCGCCCTTATATTGGTTGACGATGGCAAAGGTCGGGCTGGTCACCGTGTCGGTAGCACCCAGTGCGGCGACAATTTCGCGGATCAGCGTGGTTTTCCCGGCACCCATTTCGCCGCGAAAAATGACGACCGTGCGGCGGCCTAACTCCGCGATCACGGCTTGTGCAATTTCGGGCAGCTCGTCCGGAGAGGTGATGTGAATGGTTCTCATTTATTTTTTCGGTTTTAAGACGATATAGGGTACGATCATCTCCTCCATGGAGATGCCGCCGTGCTGGAACGTGTTGCGGTAGTAGCGGATGTGGCGGTTTGCATCGTTGTTGTAGACCAGAAAATCGGTGTTGTAGGCGAAGATGTAGCTCGAAGTGAGGTTGCTCGACGGCAGCTGGATGTCTTCGGGCTTCAGCACCTCGTAGACCTCGCGCGAGTTGTAAGCCAGATTGCGCCCGGTTTTATAGCGCAGGTTGGCCGAGGTCTCGCGGTCGCCGGTGACCTTGACCGGGTTGTCGACGCGAATCGTGCCGTGGTCGGAGGTGATGACCACCGTATGGCCGCGTTCGGAGAGCAGCTTGAGGATCGTGAATAGGTCGGAGTGCTCGAACCACGAACGGGTCAGTGAGCGGAACGACGCTTCGTCCTCGGTCAGCTCGCGGATGATATCGGTTTCGGTACGGGCATGCGAGAGAATGTCCAAAAAATTGTAGATGATGACCGAAAAATCGGCATCGTATACCTTTTGTATATTGTCGACCAACCGCCGTCCCTGCTCGGGGCGCACAAGTTTGTCGAACGAGAACTTCCAATTCTTGCCGTTCTGGTTCATCAGACGCTTCAAAAACTCCTCTTCGTATTGGTTTTTGCCCCCCTCTTCGTTGTCGTTGAGCCAGCGTTGAGGCATCAGCTTGTCGATGGCCAGCGGCATCAGTCCAGCGAAGATCGCGTTGCGTGCATATTGTGTGGCGGTGGGCAGAATGGCGCAATAGAAGTCATCCTGCGCCACGTCGTAGTAGCCGCGCAGCAGCGAGGAGATCGACCGCCATTGGTCGTAGCGGAAGTTGTCGATGAGCAGCAGCGTGGTCTTCGAATGCTCTTCGGCCACGGGGAAGATGTTGGTGCGCATGAGCGTGTGCGACATCACGGGCGTGTCGTCGGTGCGTTTGTTGATCCAGTTGTAGTAGTTGCGGCGCACGAATTTGCAGAACTCCTGATTGGCCTCGTTCTTCTGGTAGGTCAGCACCTCGCGGATGCTCTGATCGCTGGACTCGGCCAGCTCGATCTCCCAGTTGGTGATCTTGCGGTAGAGCGAGCACCAGTCGGCGAAGTTGTCGGCCATTTGCAGCGACGAGGAGATGCGTCCGAACTCCGACCGGTAGTCGGCCGTGGTCTGCTCGGTGACCAGCTGCTGGGAGTGTACGTTCTTCTTGATCGACAGGAGCACCTGATTGGGGTTGACCGGTTTGATCAGGTAGTCGGCGATCTTCGAGCCGACGGCCTTGTCCATGATGTTCTCCTCCTCGCTCTTGGTGACCATGATGATAGGGGTGGTCGGGCGGATCTCTTTGATCTTGGGCAGGGTCTCCAGACCGGTCATGCCCGGCATCATCTCGTCGAGGATGATCAGATCATAAGCCTCTTCGCTTGCCATGTCTATGGCATCGTAGCCATTGTTGCATGTATCTACCTCATAGCCTTTCTGTCGCAGAAAGAGTACGTGGGGTTTCAAAAGTTCGACTTCGTCGTCGACCCAAAGTATTTTGACCATACCGGTTTCGGTTTTAGCGTTGCAAAATTAATGATTATAAATAATAAACGCAATAACCGGACGTTTTATTAGCGTAGGATTATTTTTCGGCGCAGATTTTGGCTGTTATGGGGTCAATTAGTTGTTGCTTAATGCGTTGACATATTTAGCCTTTTGCGCGTATACCTATTTAATAATCGGCTGATGCTGAATATTTTAATTTTCGCATGCTTTTTGCTTGGTATTTGTTATCATGTTGTGCATGTGGAAATAAGGAGCAAAAATAAAAAAATGAAAAAAAACAGCTGTTTGTTTGAGGATATGTAAATAAAACGTATATTTGCAGTCCGAAACAGAAGGAACGAACTTAATTAATAATACTTTATTGATATGACAAAGGCAGATATCGTAAGCGAGATCGCTAAAGGCACTGGCGTTGAAAAAGTACAAGTGCAGACTATCGTCGAGGCTTTCATGGAGAGCATCAAAGCGTCGATGATCCAGAACAACAATGTCTATCTTCGCGGATTTGGCAGCTTCATCGTTAAGAAGCGTGCGCAAAAGGTTGCTCGCAACATCTCGAAGAATACGACTATCACGATTCCCGAACATAACATTCCTGCGTTCAAGCCCGCAAAGAGCTTTGCAGCAAAGGTGAAATAATCGTAGATAAACAAAGAACCTCTAAAATCAAAGGACCATGCCAAACGGAAAGAAGCATAAGCGTCATAAGATGGCTACCCACAAGCGGAAGAAACGTCTTCGTAAGAACCGTCATAAAAAAAAGTAGGGTAGCACCCTTGTGCTAAACGATAGATAAAGCTAAAGGAGCCCAATGCTCTTTTAGCTTTACCTGTTTTCGGTGGATTTCGAATTCTGCCGTCTCTTGCGGACTCATTGCCGCACTCCCATTGGAGTTTGTCGCTCCTCCAGATCAACAGGCGACTTCTGGTTTTTTACCCCCAATATACAGCGCCCGGCTTATCCGGGCCGCACATACAACATACATGAACAGAGAATTAATCGTAAACGTCAGCCCTGCCGAAATATCAATCGCCATGTGCGAAGATAAAGTGCTCGTCGAACTGAACAAAGAACAGTGTCAGACGGGTTTTGCGGTGGGAGACATCTACCTCGGTAAGGTACGCAAGATCATGCCCGGTCTGAATGCTGCCTTCGTCAATATAGGACACGAAAAAGACGCCTTTATCCACTACCTCGATCTGGGAACGCAATTCGCGTCGTTACAGAAAGTGGTCGACTCGCAGCAGCCCGGCAAACGCGGCCTGCGCATCGAGGCCATGAAGCTGGAAAATCCCGTCGAGAAAAACGGAAAAATCACCGAATACCTTCAGGTCGGACAGCAGATCATGGTGCAGATCGCCAAGGAGGCGATTTCGACCAAAGGGCCGCGCCTGACCGCTGACATCTCGCTGGCGGGACGCAATGTGGTGCTTGTTCCCTTTTCGTCGAAGGTGTTTCTGTCGCAGAAGATCCGCTCGAACGACGAGAAGAAACGCCTGAAGCGGATTGCGGCAGCGGTACTGCCCAAAAACTTCGGCGTCATCATCCGCACAGCGGCCATCGAGGCCAAGGACGAGGATATCGAACACGACATCCAGACGCAGATCGAACGGTGGCGTAAGACCAGCGCGTCGATTCGCAAAGCACCCGCTCCGGCCCAGCTGATGAGCGAGATGAGCCGTGCCAATACGATCATCCGCGACTCGCTCAACGGGTCGTTCTCGCAGATTGCCGTCGACGACGAGGCGATGTATAACGAGATCCGCAACTACATCCGCCAGATCGAGCCGGAGAAGGAGAAGATCGTGAAGCTCTACCGCGGCACAGTGCCCATTTTCGATAATTTCGACATCTCGAAGCAGATCAAGTCGCTCTTTGCCAAGTACGTATCGCTCAAGCGCGGAGCTTACCTGATCATCGAGCATACCGAGGCGATGAATGTCATCGACGTCAATTCGGGCAACCGTACCAAGGCCGAGGACAGTCAGGAGCAGACGGCGATGGATGTCAATCTGGCTGCGGCCAAGGAGATTGCCCGCCAGATGCGACTTCGCGATTTGGGTGGCATCGTCATGATCGACTTCATCGACCTGCACAAAGCCCCCAACAAACAGGCTCTGTTCGACGAAATGGTACAACTCATGTCGACCGATAAGGCCAAGCATACCGTATTGCCACTCACCAAGTTCGGCTTGATGCAGATCACGCGCCAACGGGTGCGCCCTGTGCCGATCGACGATGTTTCGGATCTCTGCCCGACCTGCAACGGTACGGGTAAGATTGAACCGACAATTCTGCTTGACAAGAAGATCGAAAATCAGATCTCGTTCCTGACACAGGATCGCGGCCAGAAGTTTATTAAGCTGGTTGTCAGCCCTTATGTCGGGTCATTCCTCAAGCGGGGTTTGTGGTCGCTGCGCCGCCGCTGGGAGTGGAAACACAAGGTGCGGTTGCAAATAGTTGAGGATCAGAGTGTCGGTATCGTGGAGATCATCTATCGCGATAAAAACGATAACGACCTGATAAATAAATAATTAATATCATGCTCGATCTCCCCAGTCCGTCGCGTGTCGGCGGATGTGGAGTGCTCTACGTTGCACTGGCATGATTTATTTGAGTAGTTTGGAAATATGGCTGTCCGCGAACAGTTAGCACAGTTTGCCGAGGGGTCGAAAAGCCTTGCCAAACTGTGCGATAACTATAAGAATCAATGCTCCACCGTCCATCTCGAAGAGTTGGTCGGCGGGGCTTTGTCGTTTTATGCGGCGGCAATGATCGCCAAAACGGGCGGCGTGCACCTCTTCGTGGCCGAAGATCGCGATGCGGCGGCCTATCTGCTCAACGATTTCTATAACTTGCTCGACGAAAGCCGGGTGCACTTCTTCCCCTCGGCCTATAAACGCTCGGCAGCCTATGGCGCGGAGGATGCGCAGGGGGTCGTACAACGTACCACAACCCTCAATGCCGTGCGCAGTCTGCATGCGGAGGAGTATCTGGTGATCTGTACCTACCCCGAGGCGTTGGCCGAACGGGTCGCCGATGCCGACGCGTTGCGCCGCGGGCTGATTGCGGTGCAGGTCGGCGATACGATCTCAATCGAAGTCTTGGAGCAGGCGGTGGTCGATGCCGGATTCACGCGTGTCGATTTTGTCTATGAGCCGGGGCAATACTCCCTGCGCGGCGGCATTGTTGATGTCTTCTCTTATTCCGAGAGTAAGCCCTATCGTATTGATTTCTTTGGCGATGAGGTCGACTCGATCCGCCGTTTCAACATCTCCAGCCAGCTCTCGGCCGATAAACTCGACCGCATCGAGATCATCCCCGACCTCAATCGGGGTACGACTACGGCACGCATCTCGCTGGCGCAGTTCATCGGCGGCGGTGCGTCGTATTGGTTCTACGATGCTGACTTTGTGCTGCGCCGCGTGAACGATGTGCGCCGCAAGACGCTTTCGGACATGGAGGATCCCTCGCTGATCGATTCGTTGCTGACCAGCCGCAACGGCCTGCTATCTGACTTCGAGCAGAGTCGGATTTTCACCCTGCGCGACAACCTCAAGGAGCGTCCGGCCGATACCGTGGTGCGCTTCTCGACAGCTCCCCAGCCCAAGTTCAACAAGAATTTTGAGATGCTGGCCGACGACATGATCCGCAACGCTTTGCGCGGATATGCGACCTATATTTTATCGGAGAACAAGGCGCAGGTGGAGCGTCTGGAAAATATCTTCCACCAGATCGGACGCGGTCAGGCCGTGGTGCGCTCCGTGCCGGCGATCCTGCACGAGGGATTTGTCGATAACGAGCTGAAAATCTGTCTTTATACCGATCACCAGATTTTCGATCGCTACCAGCGTTACCGCATCAACGGCGAGATCCGCCGCGACGAACAGATGACCGTTGCCGAGCTGAACCAGCTGCGCCCGGGAGACTATGTGGTGCACATCGACCACGGCGTAGGCCGCTTCGACGGGTTGGTCAAGATCAACGAGAACGGCAAGATGCACGAGGCGATCAAGCTGGTCTACAAGGACGGCGACGTTCTGTTTGTCAATGTCCATTCGCTGCACCGCATCGCGCGCTACAAATCGGGCGACGGCGAGCCGCCGAAGGTCTACAAATTGGGCAACGGAGCTTGGCAGAAGCTGAAAAATGCAACCAAGAAGGCCGTTAAGGATATTTCGCGCGAGTTGATTGCACTCTACGCCAAACGCAAGGCTTCGAAGGGGTTCGCCTTCTCGCCCGACAGCTACCTGCAACACGAGCTGGAAGCCTCGTTCAAATGGGAGGATACGCCCGATCAGCAGAGTGCTACGGCGGCCGTGAAGAAAGATATGGAGTCGGATCAGCCGATGGATCGGCTGGTGTGCGGCGATGTCGGCTTCGGCAAGACCGAGGTGGCGATTCGTGCGGCATTCAAGGCGGCGGTCGACGGAAAGCAGGCGGCGATTCTTGTGCCGACGACCATCCTTGCCCTGCAACACTACCGCACCTTTGCCGAGCGGCTGCGCGATTTTCCGGTGCGAGTCGAGTATCTCAACCGCACCAAGTCGGCCAAGGATGTGGCCCAGATCCGTGAGGATTTGGCTTCGGGGAAGATCGACATCCTGATCGGCACGCACAAGATGCTCGGCAAGCAGATTCGCTTTCGCGATCTGGGACTGCTGATTATCGACGAAGAGCAGAAATTCGGCGTGGCGGCCAAGGAGAAGCTGACGCAGATGGCCGTGGCGGTTGATACGCTGACGCTTACGGCCACCCCGATTCCGCGCACGCTGCAATTCTCGGTCATGGGTTCTCGCGACCTGTCGATCATCTCGACCCCGCCACCCAACCGTCAGCCGATCATCACCGAGTCGCATCTCTTCTCGGAGGAGATCATCCGCGATGCGATCGAGGCCGAACTCGCCCGCGGCGGACAGGTCTATTTCGTCCACAACCGCGTCGACGACCTGCTCCAGTTGCAAGGCATGATTACGCGCCTTTGCCCGAAGGCGAGGGTTGCCGTGGGACATGGGAAGATGCCCGCCGAGCAGCTTGAAAAGCTGATTATGGACTTTATCTACGGGGAGTTTGATGTGCTGGTTGCCACGACGATCGTCGAAAACGGCATTGACATCCCCAACGCCAATACGATCATCATCAACAATGCGCAACACTTCGGCTTGAGCGACCTGCACCAGCTGCGTGGCCGCGTCGGTCGAAGCAACCAGAAAGCCTATTGCTACCTGCTTTCGCCGCCCGAGGAGATGCTCTCGTCGGATGCGCGCCGACGGTTGCGCGCCATTGAGGAGTTCTCGGATCTGGGTTCGGGATTCAATATCGCCATGCAGGATCTCGATATTCGTGGCGCGGGAAACCTGCTTGGTGCCGAGCAGAGCGGCTTCATCGCCGACATCGGTTTCGAGACCTACCAGAAGATCATGAACGAGGCGATCGCCGAGCTGCGTGCCGAAGGGTTGCAGGTCGCCGGGCTGAGTACCGAAGAGCAGGAGGTGGTCGGGCAGATGCACTTCATCGACGATTCGCATATCGAGATCGAGGTCGAAGCCGGCCTTCCCGATGCCTATGTCGCCCAGCAGGCCGAGCGTCTGAAACTCTACCGCGAACTCGACTCAACCAAGGACGAGGCGGCTCTGGTGGAGTTCGAAACCCGTCTGGTCGACCGTTTCGGCCCGCTGCCGCGTGCGGCACATGAGCTGCTGAACGTCGTGCGCCTGCGCTGGGAGGCGATCCGGCTGGGTATGGAGCGCGTGAAGGTTAAAAACGGACTGATGATCGTCCACTTCGTGGGTGAGGAGCAGTCGCTATTTTATAAGAGCGATGTTTTCATGGATTTGCTGCGAAAAGTCACGCAACATCCCGACCGATTTGTTTTGAAACAGCACAATAATCGGTTGGCGATGACCGTTAGAAATGTCAAAGACGTCGAAGACGCATACAAAACCCTCCGCGAGTTGTAGCGGGGTGCTCAACGAAGAAGATGAATCTGATTGTCGACATAGGAAATACGCTGGTCAAGGTGGCTGTCATGAAGCAGGGGCAAATCGTTGCCCAACGCTGTGTGGAGCGGCTTTTACCCTCGATGATCGATGAGCTGCTCGACGGGCGGCGTGCCGAAAAGACGATCGTCGCTTCGACACGCGGCGAGATCGACGAGCAGTTGGCGATCATCCGCCCTTATGCCGATTACCTGCTGGAGTTCACCTCGCAGACGCGCGTTCCGATCGGAAATGCCTACCAGACCCCCGAGACCCTCGGTCGCGATCGGTTGGCTGCCGCCGTGGGTGCTGCTACCCTTTACCCCGGCCGCGATGTGCTGATCGTGGATTTCGGTACGGCGGTGACGATTGATCTGGTGAGCGGCCAGACCGGCTACCGTGGCGGATGTATCTCCCCCGGGGTGCATACGCGTTTCCGCTCGCTACACGATTATACGGCCAAGTTGCCGCTCTGCGCTCCGACTGAGTCGGAGGAGTTGCGGGGGCTGACGACTGCGCAGGCGATCGAATGCGGTGTGATGAACGGGCTAACCTTCGAAATCGAGGGCTATATTGCCCGGATGAAGCGCGAATTTGAAGATTTGTGCGTAATTTTTACCGGAGGAGATGCAAAATACTTTGTGAAACGAATTAAAAATACGATATTTGCAAATTGTAATCTCGTCTTTTGCGGATTGGATAGAATATTAGAGTATAATGCAAGTGAAGAACACCTTGATTAAACTGATTGTCGCGGTTGCGGCGATGCTCCCGGTTGCTGTTGCGGCCCAGACAAGCAGTATAAACGCTTTTTCTCCCTATACGATGTATGGCATCGGCGAGCAGAATACGCCCGGTACGTTGCCGATGCGCTCCATGGGTGGGGTCGGCGTAGCTATGCGTTCGACAGGCGTTATCAACCTGCTCAACCCGGCCGCATACAGTGCCGCGCCGCAGAAAACCTTCCTTTTCAACTTCGGACTGGAGGGACAGAACTACTACAACTCCCAGAAGGTGAGCGGTGAATCGAAAAGCACCGCCTACAATACGTTCAATTTTCACGACATCGCGTTCCAGATTCCTATCGCCAAGAAATTGGGTCTGGGATTCAGCCTGACACCGTATAGCTCGGTGGGTTACCGTACCAACTACGACCACCCGTTCGATGCCGAAGATCCGATCTTCGCGAATGTCGGCCATATCCGCTATACCTATCAGGGTGAGGGCGATGTGACCGAGGTGAAGGTCGGCATGGGCTGGGAGGTATTCAAAAACTTCTCGATCGGTCTGGCTGCTCAATACTATTGGGGCGATATCGACCGTACGTTCGTGATGACCCCGACGTCGATCACCGGCGAAGGGACGTTCAACTCGACGATCGGAGTCGACAATTACAGCATCTCGAGCATCAAAGGACAGGTCGGTGTGCAGTGGAGTCCGCTGCTTACCCAAAAACGGATTCTGACGCTGGGTGTCGCCTACGACTTCGGCGGCGACCTCAAACCCCGTTCGAGCAGTAGCCTCTACATCGGTGACCTCTATAATACCACGGTCAAGGGCGATACGACACACCTCAAGTTGGTGCTGCCGCGTCAGTTGACCGCCGGAGTCTATTATCAGACATCCAAGTGGTCGCTCGGAGTGGATTACGTCTACCAGAATTGGGCCGGTCGCAATACGCAGACCGAAATGACCGGCACGACCGGTACGGGCGCAACGAAATCGGCCTATAAAGTCGCTTATACCAACACCCATACGATTAAGTTTGGCGTGGAGTATACCCCCAACCGCTACGATATTCGCCACCTATTCAAACGCTGGTCGTACCGTGCCGGTTTCCGCTACGGAACGCACAACCAGTCCTTCGACAACCACAAATTGGGGCAGATGGCCGTTACGGCGGGTGTCGGTATCCCGGTGAAACTGTGGGCTGTCTCGGCCATTGATGTGGGCGTAGAGTATGGTCGCCGCGGCTACAATGTCGCCGAACGAGTCGGTTTGGTGCGCCAACAATATTTCAAGTTTGCCGTAGGGTTCACGCTCTTCGCGGGTGCTGAAAACTCGGAGTACTGGTTCATGCGTCCGAAGTACGATTAACCGGTTGTGGCATCGCAACGCAAGCCGTTGCCGGCGCGCGAAAAAATTCGAATTAAAACATTGAAAACATCATAAATTAAATCCAACCCATGAAAAACGTAAAAACTATGCTTACGGCGGTCTGCGCTCTTTTTGTAACCGCAGCAGTGGCTCAGCAAGATCTCAGCGATCCGAAGTATGCAAAATTTGGCGCTACTGTTCAAGAGCGCGAGCAGAATGTGCTCAACAGCAATTTTCTGAAAGATGCAGTCGACAATCGCGATTACAATCAGGCAGCTCACTTCCTGAAGGAGATGTTGACCAACTGCCCGGGTGCTCAAGAGTCGATCTATCAGCGTGGTGCTTTGATTTATCAGTCGAAAATCAACCGCGCCAAGAGCGTGGCCGAGAAGAATGTCTACATTGATTCCTTGTTGCTCATGTATGATATGCGTAACGAGTATTTCGGCGATCATCCCAAGCGCGGTACGGCATACATCCTCGATCAGAAGGCTCGCCAGTACCTGCTCTACCGTCCTAACGACCGTGCCGGTATCCGCAAGGTGTTCCGCGAGGCGATTGAGGCCGGTGGTGAGAATGCCGCTCCCGAAACCGTTGTTGTTTACTTCTCGAATCTCTGCGAGGACTACAAAAATACCGACGAGGTGATGCCCGAAGAGATCATCGCCGAGTACGATCGTCTGACGCCGTTCTTTGCCAACAACCTCGATGCCGGAGAATATAAGGGTCAGTTTGATGCTGCATTCGGTTTGAGTGGCGCAGCAAGCTGCGAGAACCTCGAGAAGCTCTTCAAAGCCAAATTGGCCGCAGCTCCCGACGATGAAGCTCTCTTGTCGCAGGCCGTAGCACTGATGTCGCGTGCGAAATGCGACGGTGATTTCTACTTCTCGATTGCCGAGAAATACTACGTTGTGAAACCTTCGTCGGAGACCGCCATGTTCCTTGCGCAGGCATTCCAGAATCAGGGCGACCTGGTGAAGGCTACCAAATACCTGAACGAGGCACTTGCTTCCGAACAAGATCCGGCCGAGCGTCATAAGCTCTTGATCCGTATCTCGTTGGTTAAGTTGATGGCAAACGAAATTGCCGGTGCTGCTGCTGCTGCCCGTCAGGCACGCGACATCAACCCCGAGGACGGTATCGCCTACTTCGTATTGGCGCAGTGCTACGGCTCTTCGGCTGCTGGCTGCGGTGGCTTTGTCGGCCAAACGGCTTTCTGGGCCGCATACGATACGATGGCAAAGGCAATCGAATTGTTGCCGAGCGACTCGGAATACTTGCAGCATGCCAAAAACTCGCTGTCAGCATATCGCAGCCGCTTCCCCAGTGCCGAGGAGTGCTTCTTCAATGAGTTGAAAGAAGGTGCTCGCTATACGGTGACCTGCGGTACGGCAGCCGGTATTGCGACCACGGTGCGCACGCGCTAAAAATTGCAAGATAACCGATATTGATGGGAAGAATCCTGTTCAGATCTGCTTTGGTAGCACTCTCCTTGATGGGGAGTGCTATCTTGCTATTCTCGTGTGATGCCGAGTCGGAGGCCGAAACGGAGTCGGACGAGGTGATGATGACCGAGTACAGCGAAGCTCTTTCGGTCGTCATGTCGCAGAACGGACGTCGCTCTTATCACTTCGTTGCACCGCTGGTCGAGGGTTATACCGCGGGGCGCGAACCCTACCGTGAGTTCCGCAAAGGGGTGAAAATTACGACCTACAAGGACGACTCGCTGACCACGGTGAACACTACGCTGACGGCAAATTATGCGATCAAATACGAAAAACGCGAATTGTGGGAGGCCAAGGGAAATGTCGTGGTGACACGTGCCGACGGCCGCACACTCTATACCCAGCAGCTCTTTTGGAACGCCCGCACGAAGCGGATTTATACCAACGTTGATGCGAAAATCGTGCGCGAGGGTAGCCGCGAGGAGCTTTTCGGCGAGGGCTTCGAGTCCGACGAGGAGTTCAGCGACTGGCGATTCCGTAAGAATAAAGTGCGTATGGAGGTTGAGATGCGTCCCAATGCCGATTCGACTGCTGTCGATTCGCTCGCCGAGCAACCTGCGATTGCGCCCAAGCCTCGACCCGTAACGCCGCGTGCGCCCAGTTCATCCGAGCCGATGCGCCCACGCCCCGTTCCGAAACGACGTTTGCAACCCTCGCCGATCCAGTCTCAGCACGAGCCGGTGAAAGAATTGTCGTCCGAACCGATCGAAAAATAGTGCCCAGATGTTGACTACCGTCATACTGATCGCCGTGATGCTGTTGCTGTCGGCCTTCTTTTCGGGAATGGAGATTGCTTTCACGAGCAAAAACCGCCTGAAACTGGAGATTGACCGCAAGCAAAGCCGGGTGTTTGACCGCATTGCTGCGATCTTCGCCCGACGTCCGGGACAGTATATCACGACGATTCTGGTCGGAAACAACATCGCGCTGGTGGTCTATTCGCTCTCCATGTCGCTCTTGCTGCACGAAATCTATCGGGCGGCCGGCTGGCACTCACTCGATAACGCTTCGGTGGCGATCGACACGGCCGTTTCGACCCTCATCATTATCTTTTTTGCGGAGTTTCTGCCGAAGTCTATTTTTCGCAACAACCCCAACTTCTATTACCGCATTTTTGCGCCCGTAATCTACGTTTTCTACCTGCTGCTCTATCCGATCGCACGCCTGACGACGTTGCTTTCGCATGGTATGCTGCGGCTGGTGGGGCGACGAATCGAGGCGAAGCACCTTGCTCAGACCTTCAGTCGCGAGGATCTCTCGGCACTGCTCGATGCCAACAGCTCCGATTCGCGACCCGATCCCGACAACGAACTGAAAATTTTTCAGAATGCCCTCGATTTTGCCGACCTGCGCGTGCGCGATTGCATGGTTCCGCGTGTCGATGTCGAGGCGGTGGATCTCGACGATTGTTCGGTCGAACAGCTCACGGCGCGCTTTGTCGATACGAAATATTCGCGCATCTTCGTCTGGCGGAAGAGTATCGACAACATCGTCGGCTATGTCGGTTCGAAGAGCTTATTCACGCGTCCGAAGCACATTGCCGACGTGATGATGAAGGTCAATTTCGTTCCCGAAGCCATGCCCTTGCAGCGCATGTTGGAGAATTTCATCAAACACCGCAACAACATCGCGGTGGTGATCGACGAGTTCGGCGGTACGGCCGGTGTGATCTCACTCGAAGACGTGCTGGAGCAGATTTTCGGCGAGATCGAGGACGAACACGACGTGCCCGATCTGACCGAGAAACAGGTTGCCCCCGATGAGTATGTCCTCTCGTGCCGTCTTGAGGTGAAGTATCTCAACGAAAAATATGACCTTGGGATCGAGGAGAGCAAGGAGTACGATACGCTGGCCGGATTCATCATCTACCACTACGAAGGAATTCCCGCTGCGGGCGAGACGGTGACCATTGGCCGGCTGCAACTGCGTATTCTGCGTACTACGCGATCGCGGATCGAGCTGGCAAGGGTGAAAAAAACAGAATATATATAGGTCTATTCCAAATATTTTACTACCTTTGGCTGATCTAACGAAACAATACGAATAATTAACAATTTATATGGCAAGCTTAAACACTTTACGTACCAAGTTCGGCATCGTGCTGTCAATCATTATCGCACTCGCGCTCTTGGCATTTATTCTCTCTTTGAAGACCGAAATGGGCTTCTCCGGCAACGATCCGCGTGTCGGAATTATCAACGGCGAAAAGATCAACTACTCGGAGTACTACGATCAGTACGAGCAGGTTAAGAACCAGAGCGGAGCACAGGAAGGCGACGAACAGCAGGCTGCGATGATCTCCAATGCAGCTTGGCAGGCTTTGGTAGCCAAGTACGCGATGACTCCCGGTTTCGAGAAATTGGGTCTTCGTGTGACCGAGCAGGAGCGTCTGGCAATGGCCAGCGGTCAGCAGATGTCGCAGGCGTTCTATCAGGCTTTCGGCGATCCGCGTACCGGTGCGTTCAATGCGCAGGCTGTCGCTGATTTTCTGGCTCAGGCCGAGACCAACCCGCAGGCCGCTATGGCTTGGACACAACTCAACGAGCAGGCTCGTTTCGAACGCCAGATGCAGAAATACCTCGGTCTGGTCAAGGGCGGTGTCTATGTGAATGCGCTCGAGGTGGCCAACGGTGTAAAGGCTGCGAACGATACCTTTGCCGGTAAATGGACAGGTAAGAAATTCACGGAAGTTGCCGATTCGCTCTTCACGATCTCGGCTTCCGAGCAGAAGGCATATTATAAGAGTCACAAAAACATGTTCAAGCAAGCACCCTCGCGCACGATCAACTACGTCGTATTCGAGGTTATGCCGACCGATGCGGACCTGCTTGCATTGGAGAAAAGCGTGCGCGAAGTCGGAGCTGAATTTGCCGCTACGACCGAACTCAAATCGTTTGTTCGCGCAAACCGCAACGGCAAAATCGCCGAGTCCTATGTTTCGGCAGCGCAGCTTCCGGCTGATGAAGCCGCAGCACTCATGGCCGGTCAGACCTATGGCCCGGTGCTGAAGAACAACGAGTGGACAATGGCTCGCGTGCTCGATTCGAAGGTTGTTTCCGATTCGCTCGGTATTCGCCATATTGTTTTACCTTACACGCAGGAGGCGTTGGCTGACAGCTTGTTAACGGCACTGCGCGGTGGTGCTGATTTCGCCCAGACGGCGGCTCAATACTCGGTTTACGAGGCTACGGCTGCAAACGGTGGCGAAGTGGGTGTGATGCCTTTCTCGGCATTCACCGGCGAATTTGCTGCGGCGTTGGCTACTGCCAAGAAGGGCGATATCGTCAAGATCGCTTCTGGCGATGCCATTCAGCTGATGCAGGTCTATCGTGCCGACAACAGATCGAAGCAGGTGCAGATTGCTACGATTACCTATCCCGTAGAGGCTTCGGCTGCTACGCGTCGTGATATTCACAGTCAGGCCGGTACATTCTCGGTGAACGCCAAGGCAGCTGCTGACGCTTTTGTCGACGCAGCACAAACCGCAGCCATCACGCCGCGTGTCGCTTCTTTGGGACAGGGTGAGCGTGTGATCCGCGGTCTGGAAGATTCTCGCGAGGTAGCTCGTTGGGCTTATGGAGCTGAAAAAGGCGACGTTTCGGAAATTTTCCCTGTCGGCGGTAACTACGTGATCGCTACGCTGACCGAGATCGACGACGAGGAGTATGCTCCGCTGGAGAAGGTTTCGGCACAAATTCGTGCACAGTTGTTGCGCGACAAAAAGTACGATTACATCGTCAATGAACTCAAGGGCACGATGCTGGCAGAGAAAGCTGCAAGTCTCGGTTCGGAGGTTGCCGATTTCTCGAATGTGAACTTCGGTGCTTATTATATCGACGGCGTGGGTGTTGAACCGCGCATGATCGGAGCGATTGCTTCGGCTGACAAAGGGGTGGTTTCTGCTCCTGTCAAAGGTTTCTCGGGTGTCTACCTCTTCCAAGTGGACGATGTGCAGACGGCCGACAAGCAGACTGCTGAAGGCGAAAAGGTGCGTGCGCAGGCTATGGCTGAGGGTATGGCACAGCAGTTTGCCCTTCAGGCAATTCAGCAAATGGCCAAGATTCAGGATTTGCGCGGCAAATATTTTTAGTCACACCGCAGAATTCATTTAGTTTTTTAGAGAACGCCGAAATATTTCGGCGTTCTTTTTGTTATCTTCGCACTGTAAACACTTAACTCTATGGAAAACTTCATTTATCACAACCCGACCGAACTGGTGTTCGGGCGCGGTCAAATTGCTAAACTTAAAGAGCTGATTCCCGTTGAAAAACGAATCCTTGTAACTTTCGGCGGCGGCAGCGTCAAACGCAATGGCGTTTACGATCAGGTCGTCAAGGCATTGGAGGGGCATAATTACATCGAATTTTGGGGCATTGAGCCGAATCCCTCGGTTGAAACCCTGCGCGAAGCCATTGCCTTGGGCAAGGAGCATCGGGTCGACTTCCTGTTGGCTGTCGGCGGCGGTTCGGTGATCGACGGCACGAAGCTCATTGCCGCCGGATTGCTTTACGACGGCGATCCGTGGGAGATTGTGTTGAAAGGTCATGCAAAAAATACCGTGCCATTAGCTTCGGTGCTGACACTCGCTGCAACCGGTTCGGAGATGAACGCCGGGGCGGTGATCTCGCGTTACGAGACCAAGGAGAAATTTGCATTTTATGGCAACTTCCCCGTCTTCTCGATTCTCGATCCCGAGGTGCTCTATTCCCTGCCTCCGCGTCAAGTGGCTTGCGGACTGGCCGATACGTTTGTGCATGTCCTCGAACAGTATTTGACTACGACCGGCCAGTCGCGATTGATGGATCGCTGGGCGGAAGGTGTGTTGCATACGGTTGTGGAGATTGCACCGAAAATTCGGGCGAATCAGCAGGACTATGCGCTCATGTCGGAGTACATGCTTTCGGCCACGTTGGCTCTGAATACCATGATCCAGATGGGCGTGTCGCAGGACTGGGCGACGCACATGATCGGCCACGAGCTGACGGCACTTCATGGCCTGACCCACGGCGCGACGTTGTCGATCGTGATGAATGGCACGATGCGTGTCTTGCGTGAGCAGAAACGCGGAAAACTGTTGCAGTATGGCGCACGGATCTGGGGTATCACCGACGGCACAGAGGAGGAGCGTATCGACCGAACGCTGGCTGCAACCGAGGAGTTCTTCCGCTCGTTGGGGCTTTCGACCCACCTATCCGAAGAGGGGATTGGCGAGGCTACGATTGCCGAGATCGAGCGTCGTTTTACGACTTTGGGTGTCCATTACGGTGAGGCTAATAATGTCGACGGTGCAATGGCACGCCGGATTTTGGAGGCTTGCTTGTAATTTTTCGCGTCACCTTTTCCGTATTAGAAAGTCTCATCGATTTGTGTCGATGCGACTTTTTTGTCTTCGTTGTGGAGTCTGCGCTGCGAGGAGCAGTTCACTATGAAGTCGTTCTCGATCCTCGAGCCTGTCGAGAGGTCGTAAAGAATGTCGTAAAAGATCTTGGTTGAGTTATTTTCGGCTTGCATAGCAAGCCGGCAGTCCGCAGCTCCGCCCTGCGGAGGACTGCTATTTCGCGTTGCTGCATAGCCGCCTCCGCGAGCTGCTGACTGAAAAGGGCAATTTGCTTTGGTAGAAATAGTTTGCGACCTCTCGACAAGCTCGAGGATCGAAAAACAACCCTTTACGACCTCTCGACGATGCTCGAGGATCGAAAAGCCCCCCCCCTGCGACCTCTCGACAAGCTCGAGGATCGAAAAACGCCCCTTTGCAACATCTCGACGATGCTCGAGGATCGAAAAGCCCCCCCCCTTGCGACCTCTCGACAAGCTCGAGGATCGAGAATACCGGCAGGGTGGACATTTGGGGTGATGAAATTCGATAAGAAATAGTTCAGTGGA